>JAFGGJ010000044.1 GCA_016930595.1 Planctomycetota bacterium | reverse complement strand
TCCGTGCCACGCGTCCTACACTATCATACTCGTACGTCGTGTCGACGTCATTGCCTCGCCTGAGCCACAGCGGCGTGCCGTCGTCATAGCTGATCCAATATTAGCCAATCGTGGAATGAACAGCCCCCTCCTTGTCCTTATCGAAGTTGTCAAAGTTGTCTAGTACTTTGACCATATAACATCTAACCTTTTCGTTTGTTTCGTGCGGCAACCGTTCTTTCAATATCTGAAGGTATTCTTTATCCTGCAATATGAGTATCATGTCTGCCGCTTTGATTCTAACCTTGCTGCTTTTGTCGCTGATCGCTTGTGCCAACACTTGCCTTGCGAAATTCTTGGGAAAGCTTCTAGCTAGAGCAACCACGTTAAATCTGGCTTGTGCGTTTGTGGACTTGAACGCTGAAGCAAAGATATCTTGAACATCAGTGTTTTCAGGTAACAGTTGCGCCAATCTCGATCCTGCCTCATACCAGATATATTCGTTCTTGTCACGTAAGGCGTCCGAGAATACGTTTCTGTCTTCTTGGCCCAGAGCGCCGGTTTTTGCAGTATTACTCCAAGCCTTCATCAACGCGACTATTTTGTGCAAACATTGCACCCTGTGTGTATCAGAAAGCAAATTATGGTAATACTGAATTACTCTGATGGAATCGTCTGTTATATGCTTCTTGGTCATAACACCTCCCTTTACGGAAGCAGCACTTGCCCTACTGTGTCACCGAGTACCTTCAACATACTGCCGACTCTTGCTTGGATTTCCAAGGCTTTTTGAGATGGGCTGACCACCTCAATAATGACATTCGGCACGCCTCTTCCAATTGCTATTATGTCCGGACGTTGAAGGCTGCTGCTTGCCATAAGGCGTGTAGCGGGTTCTGGCCGTCAGACTACCGTTACCATCATAGTAACGCAGTGGGCTGTAGATGGGATTGCTGATGGGATAGAGGTCCTTGCTCGCATCCACATCCGTTCTTACCACAAGCTCATCCAAGTACAAGCCCCACACATTGCGCGCGCTCAATGCGGTCTGCTGCCCGTCGTCGGTGTATTCTTCGACGACGCGCCACCCGTCGTAGTAGTAATGATAGACATCGTCACCGGCGTCCTTGGTGACGCGGCGGCCATAGGCGTCATACTGGAAACTCGCAACAAGCGCATCCTGCGAATCCCGCACTTCTTTCAGCCTCCCCGCAATGTCCCAGACGTATTTCTGCGTCCCGTCTGAGGTCAGGTTCCCCTGCAGATCATACGTCAGGCTCGCCTGGTCGATAGCGCTGATCTGGTTCAGGACGTTGTGCGTGCGGTCTTCGGAAATGGTTTCATCCCCCGTCACGTCGTATTCCGCCCAGTTGCCCAGCAGGTCCAGAGACCAGTCTTCGGTCCGCTGGACGTTACTGACCACCCATTCGCCGTTGGACTGGTACACGTACTCGCGGCAACCGGGAAACCGGCCTTGGATTTGCCGCTCGTCTTCGGTTTCTCCCAGCCGCCGGCGAATTTCCCCCTGCACCTGTATTGTGATTCTTCAACGGTAACGCGGCCTACGTCGCCGGGAACGCCGTCCCTTTTCTCGCCCGTTCTATTATCACAGCAACTTCCTGGCACATCGTCGGCTCGACAAACAGCGCATCGCCTTTCACCAGCGTATTCGCCAGCAATTGATGAAAATTGGGCCCCGTGTAAGGCGGCAGATCAATAACCTCTTCTTTCCACGGTATCGTCTCGCCGAAGCCGTATTTCCGCTCCGCGGCCGAGGCCGTGTCTTCGGCTTCTATAGACGGCAGTTCACTCGGGTCATACCACTTGACGTGAACCTGTTTGCTTTCTATCCAGAGCGTCCCCAGCGTTCCGTAAATCACCCAGTCCGGCGATGGGCGCGCACATCCGGCGGTCAGTTCATAGTCCACCGTCGTGCCGTTCTCCGCCCGGAGCATCACTTTAACGTGGTCTTCCGCGTCGCCCGCCGAATTCACCCTCTGCAAGTCCCCCCACACGTCTTTTACCCCGCAGTCCAGAATGTAGCGGCAGGCATCAAGCCCGTGGACGCCATTGTTGTTCAATGACCCGCCGCCGTATTTCCTGAGTGTCTGCCAGTCTTTCCGCCGGGCGAACCCTATCTGTGAACGCCGGATGTGGAACACCCGCCCAATCCGCTTATCTTCCTTCAGGAACTTCTTCAGATAAACCACGTCGGCGCCGAGCCGTGCCGACTGGTGAACCGTGAATATCTTCCCGGACTTCCTCCACGCCTCGATTACTTTCTTCCCTTCCTTTGCGTTGACCGTAAAAGGTTTTTCGGACAACACGTTGAAGCCTTTCTTCAGCGCCATTATCGACTCTCTGGCGTGCACGTGCGACTGCGTGGCAATCACCACGAGGTCCAGGTCTTTCTCTTTCTTCAGGAGCTGCTCTATTGATTCGTACGTATTGCAGGCGTAAGTGTCCCCGGCTTCTTTCCGCCTGTCTTCGCGTACGTCGGCAGCGGCCACGATCTTATACGCGTCTATCTTGCTCATGGGATCGGCGTGGAGCGACCATCCTGCCCTGCCGAGCCCGACTATTGCCGTCCTGATTTCGCCAGCCATATCAGTCCCCTTTTCTCTATGATGGCCCGCCCGCTCAACGCGCGCCGGATAATATTAGTGCTGAAAGAGAAAAAGAGCAAGGAAGAACAGGCCGGTATATCCTGAGCATGCCATCGGCGACCCGGCCCCGACCGGCCCGGTCAACAACCGGATCAAACAACAGATTGCGGCTACCCGTGACCGCTTTTCCAGAGGGCCAGTCCCACCAGGAGGCTGGAAAACAGGACTATACATGCTCCGACAGGCAGGTCCAGCCAGTAAGCGGCAACAAAGCCGCCGAGGGCGCTTACGGCGCCCAGCAGGGTGCTCAGCACCAGTGCCGCCCTGTAGGTTCCTGCGAGTTTCATGGCGGCCACGGCGGGATTGCAGACCAGGCTGTAAAGCAACAGTCCGCCCACCGTATGAAGATTGACGGTTATCACCGCAGCGGCAAAAAGCAAAACAACGGCAAACACGAGACCTTCCGGCAAGAGCGCTGCGGCCATTTCCCGGCTGAAAAGGAGGACCTTGAGTTCCTTGCCGAAAATAAGCACAAACAGCAGAAGTGCGCACATTACGCCGGCCATGATGACGAGCTGCGTCCTGGTGACGAACAGGAGGCTGCCCCACATGAGGCCCAGCGCAGCGGACTTGGGACCGGTGCTCAGACCTATGCCGAGAAAAGCGAGTCCCATGGTAAGCGAGAAAAGCGTGCCCAGGGCGACGTTGGGGTCGAGCCTGCGACGTCGAAGAAGCCAACCCAGGACAAGTGCGCCGACAAGCGCGCCCGCAAAGCCCCCGGCACTCGACGGTATGCCGACCAGTTCTCCGAAGACAGCCCCGGCAAGTGCCGCGTGAGCCGTGGCAACAGCCAGCAGGGGCATCCGCATGCCCATGACAAAACTGCCGAGGAGCCCGGCGGAAGCGCCGCCCATGACGGCAGCGAGCATCACGGGAGCGAACGTCACGAAAGGATTCACGCCCCGCCGCCTCTCCCCGCGCTGAAAGCATGGTAACGGTCGCCGCGGACCGCTACTTCCATCTCACAGTCATAAAGCTCGGAAAGCCTGCCGGACGTAAAGGCTTCGGCGGGTTTTCCCGAGTAAAGCATCCTGCCGTGCTTGAGGAGCAGAACCCCGGTGCAGCATCCCGGCAGACGGTCAACATCATGAGTCACCATTACGACCGTCCTGCCGGCATTGCGATGGATGTCTTCGACCAGACAAGTGAGTCTTTCCTGCCAGTCGAGATCGAGACCGGTTGTGGGTTCGTCAAGAAGGAGAAGGTCGGCTTCCTGCGCGAGGAGCCGCGCGAGCTGAACCTTGCGGCGCTCGCCGCCCGAGAGCTCTCTGTAGAGCCGGCCGGCATATCCGTCCAGACCCATGGCATCCATGGCCGTGACGGCGGCACTCCTGTCCTGACTGCGGAAAGGACGCCCCAGACCCGGCATGCCCACGCGACCGAAGAGGACAACATCGGTAACGGAGAAAGGAAGGTCCTGCATATAGTCGTGGTGCTGAAAAAGAAAAGCCACGCGCTTTTTCAGGGCGGAGAGAGCACCGCGTGTCCGCGGGCTGCAGCCGAGAACGTTGAGGCTTCCCGAAGCAATGGGCTGAAGACCCGCTATGGTCCTGAGAAAGGTCGTCTTGCCGGCACCGTTCGGGCCGACCACGCCCCAGAAATCGCCTCGATCGACCGTAAGGGACAATGGGCCCAGAACCTGTGTGGTCTGGTGGCAGACAGTGACGTCGTCAAGGCGTATTACTGCTTCAGCCATGCGGATTCGAGCCTGTCCAGGTCAGCCCGGAGGAGGTCGTCATAGGAGGTTCCGTAATCTTCAACACCGGGGAAGTTGCTGAATACAACAAGCGGCAGACGCATGCGCTCGGCAAGCGCCGTCGCCGCCTGCAGCCCTTCCTGCAGGTTGGCCACAACGGCGTCGGCGTCGAGCGCCATGAGAGCTTCGAGTTCCCTGGGCGTGACTTCTTCGGAGCGGGCCAGGACGCCGATGACGTCAAGGCCGAGCCACTCACAGAATTGCTTCTGGTGGAAAGAAGCGATGACGGAACGCCCGGCAAATGGAGCGGAGCGCGCCTGCAGCTCGTCTGACAGGGCGCTCATCCTCGCCTCGAGCAAAACTGCCTGAGACCTGAAAGTATCGGCCCTGTCCGGGAATTCCCCGGCAAGCACCGAAGCCATCTGCCTGACGAGATGCAGGTAATTGGCCGGGATGCACAGGCTGCCCGGAGTATCCACCGTGAGTACCCGGATATCGCCGCCGCCCAGAGCGGTGATCTTCTCTTCCAGCACGTCCTGATAGTCGTGCCGCACGACGACGGCGGCCGTGCGCATGACGGGCACCATGCGCGGGCTCAGGTCAAAATGTCCCGGACAGGACCCCGGCGGAAGCAGTCGAACGACAGAGAGTTCCCGGTTTTCACCGACGAGTTCGCGGGCAGCGGTTTCCAGCATAGTGGTTGTCACTACCACGGATGGCGTCACCCGCGGGCGGGCCAGGAGAAAAACTCCGCAGAAGACAAGAATTGCAGCAAGGGCGCCCAGGACGATACGTTTCATTCAGAACCCGATTTCAAAACCGGCCATGACCGTGGTCCCCGGCATGGGATAATCCGGTTTGAGCTCATAATCGACGTTGGCCAGGTTTTCCACGGCAAGGAAAACTTCACCTTCACCGCCGGTATCCGGCATGCCGATTCTGCAGCTCAGCTTCATGTTCAATATGGTGTAATCGCCCACCAGTACGTTGGGAGCCGGCGTACGCGGGTTGCCGGTATAATACTCGGCAACATGCTGAAGGACTAAGCTGACACGCCATCTTTCCGCAAAAGAATAATTCACCCCCGCGGTCAAAGTAACTTCTGGTGCATACGGCGAATCGGAGGGATCAGTGTCGGAGTAGGCGCCGCCGAAGAATATATCCAGATCCCTGCCGGGACGGACGTTGAATCCCAGTTCCACGCCTCTGGATGTATAGGCGCCGACGTTTTCATAGACGGGACCGGGGAAGGTGACCCGCAGGGCGTTTTCAACGTCGTCTTCGAAGTACGCGACGTTATACGAGAACTTTTCCGAAACCGTCTGCTCCAGGCCGACTTCCCAGTGGTCTATTTCTTCGGGCAGGAGAGTATCCCAGCCGGCTCCGCCGAAAAGGATAGCGGTATAAACGCCCGGCAGGTTGAAGCTGTGAGCGCAATTGCCGTAAACCGTAACACCTCTGCGCTCATACTTCAAGCCGCCCTGATAGCCCCACTGGTCCTCGTAGTAACGGCTGACGTTGTAGCGGATGCCGGCGGAAGGAATCAGTTGCGCATCGTCACCGAAGACATGGCTCAGCATCGCGTAGGGAGCGATGTTATAGAAAGTCAGGTCGGTATCGTAGAGGTCACCGGATTCGCGTTTTTCGACAAAATGACCTCCATAGAAATCGTTATCGAGACCGAGTAGGATTTCACCGTTATTCCAGGGGAAGAGCTTTTCCGCAACACGGACGCCGTAGTTGGCATAGTCAGTTTGCCCGCTGTAAGTTTCCAGGAGAATGTCGTCCCATTCTTCCAGATCCTGGAGGCCGTCGTCGTAATAGACTTTGACGGAACCTTCGGCTTTAGGGGCGGCATGGGCAAACGTGAGAATGGAAAGGGTACTGTTCGTAATGAAGCGCTCCGTCATGGGGAGTTCGGGGACGCTTTCGCCCTGGGGGTCGTCCACTGAACCGGCGGTGTGGTGAACCTGAAAAGATGCCTGCCAGAGGTCATTGAGACGGTAACCGGCACGGCCGTAAAGAGAGTCCACGGTACCGCGTGAATCGTCACGATGCCCGTCGCTGTTGCGGTGGCTGCCCATGAAATAGCAGTCGAACGGTCCTTCCGCCACGCCGTACTCGAAACTTGCCACCCAGGTGTTCCACATGCCGTAGGACATGAGCACGTGGCCTTCGGAACCGTCGGCGGACAGGCGCTTGGGAACAATATTAACCGCCCCGAAACTCATGTTACCGAAAAGCACCGGCTGGGCGCTCTTGAAGACCTCAATTTCACCGGCCATGTCAACCGGGAGCATGTCGAGGAGAGAATGAGTCCAGATACCGGAAAACCTGGGAATTCCGTCAATCAGCGTGCCTATTTCCTGTCCCGGCCTGGACGAACCGTGCCCCCGTATAAAGATCGCCCCGCCGTCACCGCCGCCGTATGCTCCCGTAACGTTATGCCGCGACATCATCACGCCGGGGACGCGGTAGAGCGCGGTGGCGAGATCCTGTGCGTTGAGATCGTCTATCTGCCTGTCGGTGACGACATCCACCTTGTCGGCATACCTCGTTATTTCGGTTCCTTCGATAATGGGAGTCGCCGTCACGCGGATTTCGTCGATATCCGTGTTTTCATCCGCGGGGCCGGGCTCAACAACCACGGGGACTGCTTCCTGGCCGTGCAACGGCCCGGACAGACCAACAACAAGGACCCCAATAAAGAGGCACTCACGAGCTTTCACATTAATCATATTACCCGTCCTTTCGCGTGACAGCACAGCAGGGCAATGCGACCTCGAAACCAATAGCTGCACATACCGCGTCCGTTACCGTTCGTAAACATCGAAAAGATCTTCATCCGCCATCGCGGCGGCTTTCATCCCGCGGGCGTCGACGGTTTCCCTCGCGCCCATGCCGGCAGTCAGGGCGAGTGCGGCTTCCGTCAGCCTGATTTCCAGGCGTCTCCCGTTCGATTCGAATAGAGCACCCGGCGACCCGCCGCCGGTTTCACCGACGTGGATATTGTTCTTGCCCAGCGTGGCGCCGGTCGAATACTGCAGGCCGTCAACCATGCAGGAAACCGGCGTCTTGCATCCAGTGTACGCAGTGACATCCACGTCAAAGTGGCCGGTGAAATCCAGGCGCTTCTTTGCCAGCAACCCCATTCTCAATCCGAAAACCAGGTAAGGGCCCAGATGCCCGTGAAGACGTACGGCCATATCCAGAGTGTCGCCGGGCAGATCGCCCGGATTCACCACGGGTTCCAGCAATATGGAATGATCGAGAAGGTTGATACTGCGCACACGTGCATGGAGCGTCTTTTCACCGCCCGAGCTGTCCTTGAGCTTCAGATGGCCTCCCCCCACTTCGAGCGAAACGATGCCTTTAGCAAGCAATTCCTGGCCGGAATCCCCGACCATGTATGCTATGAAGCTGGACATCGGGTATGTCCTTTCTCCCGGGACTCGGTCGGCGACAAACAGACCGGCAGTGGGTAGCACGTATTGGAGAATCGTACTATTCAGTCGGGAGCCGTCAAGAACAGAACACTGGCAAAGTCTCATGTCCAATCACAAACCGGCTTGTCGATGCTTGATACGCGGAGTACACTGAAGAAGACTCAGGGGGGCAAAATGAACCGCTCTCATATCTGCTGGAAACGTAGGTGCGCGGCGGCACTACTGTGCATGTCAGGCCTAGTATTGACTTCATGTACGGCCGAGAACTGGGGCGGCGGCATGGTGTGCGGCGTGAAGATGATCGGCGACGAATGGCCGGACAGCACGCCGGTCGCCTGTGGGCTGCTGTTTGCAGTCCAGCCGGAGAATTCAACCGTGGGGCTCGAATTCGGCATATACGGCGTGATGACAAACGAGATATTCGAGAACGTGTACGTGAGCGACTATCATGCCGGTATCATAAAGAGCCGGCAGATAGGCCGCAGCAACGCGGACTTCTACGTCGGTGGAGGCGCCGGTTTCGTCAGTGCGGAACGCGAGGTAAGCCTGCCGGCCAACAACTACAGGGACCGGGGCTTCACAGCGTACGTGCATAGCGGGGTATTGTGGCACAGGGGCAGGAATTTCAACCTGGGATTGGACCTTCGGTATGACTTCGGCCCCGACCTGGATCTCAACGGAGACTACGGCGCCGCCGGAACATCCGCGGGGCTGTTTCTGGGTTGGGGCATGTAAACACGCGTGGAGAATACCCCCGGCACCGGCGTTTCCCGGCCGGATCCGTAGGGACACCAGGATTTTTCAGCGGGACCGCCCCGTCAGTAGTGCATCATGAAAAAACATTTCCGTAAAAGGCGGCATACTTACTTATAGGTAGATATCGATTTTCTTCCGGATGTATTCGATAAATACAAGTTTTTCCGGAAGACCGGACCAATGGCCGCTCACACCAGCGCAAAAACCGGTGCGGCCTGAATACCGGCTATAATCGCAAGGCGTTCATGTCAAATAGCGGTCATACGTGCATCCATGATAAAGCTTTGCGGAGATTATCCAGCAACGGCATCTGCGGGGGGGGGGGGGA
>JAFGGJ010000043.1 GCA_016930595.1 Planctomycetota bacterium | reverse complement strand
TACTTGTTGTGGACAAGGGCGTCGGCGCGCATGGCGACCGTAATCTCGCCCCAGTCCGACCAGTGAGGGTCGGTGTGATACTTGGTTACCGCAGGTTCCGTGCGGGTGCGGAAGTGTTCCAGCACGGCGCCCCGCGCTTTTTTCCGGTCGCCTTTCTGCAGGGCCGCCTTCACTTTCGCAAGGGGAGGATAATCCAGGTCCAGGCCGTCGAAGAAATCGCCGTCGCTCATCCTGCGCTGGTCGCAGAGCACGTCGTTGGGTATTTCCGGCAGCCGGTAGAACTTCTCCAGCGCCTTTTTTATCTCGCCTTCGCCGGTATCCATCCTTGGTCTCCCGTCACGCGGTGATGGGACAGAGTATAACGCAGGTCTCCCGGACGGATAAAGGACAGAAACGCCGGTTTCTTGTTCGACTGCCCTGCCGGGGGGCCGCAGCGAGGCCCGTTGCCGCCGCTGGAGCGGCCTAGAGAGCCTCTTCCCCGGGTTCTTCTTCCCCCAGGTGCTCGAGCACCTGTTCTACCTGTGACAGCGCCCATATCCTGAAAAGCAATCCGTCCCTCTCGGCAAGGGCGGCGGCTTCGCTGGAAGCCAGTTCGTGTTCTTCGTCGATGAAGCCCTGCTCCGCCGCCTGTCCGCCCAGCCCGGCGTCTATGGCCGGCTGCCTGCCTTCCGCCAGGGCGATAATCGCTCCCAGCCGGTCGTATATGAAGGACATCGCAACTAATTCATCGCTGGAAATCGTTGTCTGGCCGGTGAGGTCCATGCAGGCGATGTCCATAACAAGATCCCTGAGCCTGCGGAGATCTTCCAGGCCGGCTCCGTTTTCCGGGTTGAATGCCGCCAGGAGCCGCCACATGCTGACTATGCTCGCTTTGCTGACCATGGTGCTGTTCCCATCGCGCTATATAGTTATTATCCCGGTTCGGCCGCGGCGTGTCAATCCCAGTGAAACGGCCGGAGAACCCAGGGGCTTTTCAGTCAGTGCCTTTTTGCTGCCCCAGCAGGTTCTCCAGCCGCCTTTGCACACGCCCGCTCGGGCGGCGGCGCAGGTAATCCTTCATCTGGGCAACGATATCTTCGTCGCTCACGGCGCAGGGCAGCGGCTCGGCGGCCCGGAACACGTCCTGCTTCCTGAAGATTTCTATGGCCCATTCCAGGTGCGATGGCTTGCTTATCACGACCGTCCTGCGGAACCTCCCACCAGCCAGCATGGGAGCAGTGAGCAGCGCGTTCTCACGCGTCGAACGGGCCCTTTCCTCCAGCGCTATCCTTTCCGCATGTACGCCTCGCACCGCCGCCATCAGGCCCATCATCCTCGCCTCGGAAATATCCCCCGCCGTAGCGCCTCCTGTCATTACCAGGAGCGCGTCCGGCTCCGAGCGGGCGAACTCGACGGCCTTCACCACCCGGCGAACCATGTCGATCGTGGGAGTCGTTTCGTCGAGAGGTTCGTTCCCCAGCACTATGGCGGCGCTCCTCGGTTTCCATTTGCCGGAATGGACGGGCGGTGCCGTGGCGGCGGGCATCGGGATGGCGCTTATGGGGAGCCGCGCCCATTCTGTGTCGCCGGGAGCTTTCCCGGCCGCCAGTATTTTCCCGCACCCAAGTAAGCTGACCCGGGCGGCCGAAGGATTGACAATGGGCGTCGTAAAGCCGAATGAATTCAGTATCACGCGGGCGTATTTTTCCTCGAGTTCGCCGCCGCACAGAATTACTTCCTTCCGGTCCCCCACGGCGGTCTCCAGGGCTTCCACGGCCGCTTTTATGACGTCGAAGAATTCCTGTCCCGGCAACACGCCGGCTCCTGCGCCCGGCAGGAAAACAACGACGGCCGTTCCGCACTCAGGCTTTGCCGGCGCGTCTTCTCCCGCCGCCGCGGACAGGGCCGTTACCGCTGCCGCCAGGAGAAACTTTTTCCAGGGTTTCATGCCGCGCCCCTTTTTTTGCCTTCTTTCTGGTTTATTACAGCATGTTGCCGGCCAAGGTAACCGCGGCTTGTGGAGCGCCGCGGGCGGGTATAATTACCCTTGGAGGTTTCGGATGCGGGTTGTCTGTCCAAGGTGCAATGAAGTCATCCCTGCCGAAGACATCAATGTCCGGGAAAACGTTGCTTTCTGCCGGGCGTGCGACGAAGGTTTCCCTCTTGACGGGCTCGTCGGGGCGGACGCCGCTCCCGAACGGGTCGAAAAACCGCCCGGAACTGCGGTCATCGTCGACAGCGATCCCGGCCGCCACTTGGCGATAATGCTTCCCACGGGCGGCGTGCCGTGCGGCATCAAGGTTTTCGCTACCATATTCGCCCTGTTCTGGAACGGTATTTCCTGGAGCGTGGCCGTGGCCGCATGGATGGACGACGGCTGGACGGGCAGGCTTTTCGTCATACCTTTCTGTCTCATAGGCGTCATAGCTTTCGCCGCCGCGCTGTGGGCATGGTTCGGCAGGACTTCCCTGGCCATGGACCGCTCCAACCTGATTATGCAGTGGCGGCTCTTCGGGTTCACCCGCCGCAAGCTCCGCCCCATCGAAGATATCACCGGTGTGGCCCTCGCCGAAGCTTACAGGGAAAACGACGTCCCCAGGTACGGCGTCGGCATCCATCTGAAAAGCGGTTCGCCCATCGTTTTCGGCAGCGGCCTCTCCGACGAAGAAAAGAAATGGCTCGTCTGGGAAATACATGACTTCCACGCCCGGGCGGCCTCGGCACGGAACTGGCCCTGACGCCTATTCCCTTTCGGCCTTCCCCCCGTGAATCCTGTACACCGCGTCGGCAGCGTCCGCGTACTGGCGTTCGTGCGTCACCAGTACGAGCGTCAGGCCTTCCTCTTCCCGCAGGCGCAGGAGCAGGTCGAACACGACACGGGAATTCTGCTCGTCCAGGTTCCCGGTGGGCTCATCGCAGAAAAGGACCCTGGGGCCGTTCATCAGCGCTCGCGCGATGGCGACCCGCTGCCGCTCGCCTCCGGACAACTGCAGCGGCCTGTGCCTGAGACGTTCTCCGAGGCCGATCCTGCCAAGGACGGCGGCGGCCCTTTCCTTCAACCCGCCCCGTTCGGCAAGATACTGTCCGGCCGGGCGCATCATCGCGGGCAGAAGGACGTTCTCCTCGGCGGTCAGTTCGTTTATCAGGTGGTAGGCCTGGAAGACGAACCCGAATTCCTTGTTGCGCATCCGCGCCCTGCGCCGCTCGTTCAGCTCCGACGCCTGCACCACGCTCTCATCCGCAGGTTCCTCCGCGGCGGCGCGCCCGTAGGATATTTCCCCCGAATCGGCCGTGTCCAGCAGCCCCAGCAGATGCAGCAGCGTGCTCTTGCCCGCACCGCTCGCACCCACTATCGCGGCGAACTCGCCGGAGCCCACCGTGATCGAGCATCCTTTCAGGACTTCCGTTTCGATGGACCCTTCCTTGTATGTCTTGAACAGCGACTTTGCCTCTATCGCCGGCGCAAGCGTCTTTTTCCCGTCCTTACTCATGGCGCAGGCTCTCCACCGGGTTCATGCGCGCCGCCCTGTAAGCGGGATACACGCTCGCAAGCAGGCTCGTCCCCACCGCCACTATGCTTACCAGCACCACGTCGAACGGCAGCACGGACACGGGAATGCGCTCGACCTTGAAAATATCCTCGGGAAAAATGTTCAGGTGCAGCGCCTGCGTCACCTCGTTGACGTTCAGCGCCAGCGCCAGCCCGGCCAGCAGCCCCAGGGCGGTCCCGGTGATCCCCACGAACAGCCCGTTCGACAGGAACAGCCCCATCACGCCGCGGACCCTGGCGCCTATCGCCATCAGAATGCCTATGTCCCGCACCTTTTCCGTTACCATTACGTACATCGTGCTGAGTATGAATACCCCGATCAGCAGGAAAAAGAGTATCAGTATCAGCCGCATTATCTTGTTCTCTATCGCTATCGCCTTGAACAGGTCCTGCTGCTGTTCCATCCACGATCTCACCCGGTACTCGCCGGGGAACTTGTCTTTTATCACCGGCAGCGGCGCCGGGCCCAGCAGCTCGTGATACCTGTGCTCGGTCGTGTTTCTTCCGGGCGTCATCCCGGCTATGGAATTCTCCCCGGTTATCGCCGGGTCGCCGAACACCTCTTCAAACTGCTTCTTCACCACGCCGCTCTTCCTGTAGTCCTTGAGCCATATCCCGAGCCCGTGGATGTTCCCGTCCATGCCGAAGAGCTCCTGCGTCCCCTCCAGCCCGGTCAGCGCCCAGTGATCGAAAAGCTGCGACCCCGTCTTGAACTCCCCCATCACCACGAACAGCCTCTTCACCATGTCCCCTTCGTCGCCGGCCTGCACCGATACGCGGATCAGCTCCCCGCGCCTCAGGTCCATTTCCGTCCATATCCGGTCGCCCACAATTATGGCCGGTATCCCGGGCGGAGCGAAGTCGTCGCTGTATTCGATCTTTTCCGGCGGCTCCTTGAGTACCCCGAACACTTTTCTGTCGGCTTCCGAATTGAGCACCGGCTCGTCGGCGCACCGCTGGTAAAGCTCGTCGTAGCCTATCCCCTCCACCTCCTGGACGGCGCGTTCGGCGATCAGCCGTCCCAGCGACGTCTCCACCGTCCTGTAGTCCAACCCGGACCGGTCACGGATCTCGTCCACGGAAAGCGGGATGCGGACGTACTCGGCTATGTGCCCGAATTCCCTCTCCCTTTTCCACGCAACCCCCTTGATGAACCCGTAGAATCGGAACTTCTGGCTCTGCATCAGCGCCGGTCCCTGCACGTAGGGCGTCGTCCCCGTTACCTGCGGGTGTCTCTCCGCTATTTCCGATATCGCTTCCCAGTCCGACAGCCCTCCCACGTACGGCCTCGAAATCTCCACGTGGCTCGTCGTGCGCCTCACCATGTCCCTCAACTGTTCGCTGAAGCCTTCCAGGACCCCCATCACCACCACGAACACCGCCACGGCCGCGGCTATCGACAGTATCCCCAGCCACACTATTATCCTCGACCGGATGAACCTGTATGCCAGGAAAGGCCGGTACAAACTCATTCCTCCGCCTGCGGCCGCAGCAGCGGGAACAGGATCACCTCCCGGATGTTCGCCTGTCCCGTAAGCAGCATCACCAGCCGGTCTATTCCTATCCCCAGCCCCCCGGCCGGCGGCATGCCGTATTCCAGGGAATGCAGAAAATCCCCGTCTATCAGGTCGTCCGTCGTTAGTTCCGGGGCGTCCTCCCCGCGTTCCAGGGCTTCACGCCGCAACTTCACGTGTTTCTCCGCCTGCTCTTCGAACCGTCTCTTCTGCTCCAGCGGATCGTTCAGCTCGCTGTAGGCGTTCGCTATTTCCATGCCCGCCGCTATCACTTCGAACCGGTCCGCCGTGCCGTCGTTGTCCGGGTGGGCGCGGCACAGGGGGCTCATCTCCACCGGGTGTTTCACCACAAAGACCGGCCCTTCTATCTCCGGCTCGACCAGCGCTCCCCAGTATTCGTCCAGTAGCGCCGCGTACGTCAGCCCTTTTTCTTCTATGCCGAAGCCGCGCGCCCGGGCCCTGAGCTCCCCCTCGTCCCCGGGGTCCGCTCCCGTCGCCTTCCCCACAGCTTCCATGTATTCGATGCGCGGCCACGGCGGAGTGAAATCCAGCGCCCGCCCGCCGTAGTCGATTTTCATCGCCCCAGTGCATTCCACGGCCAGCTTGGACGTCACCTCTTCCGTCAGCGCCATCATGTCGCGCAGGTCCGCGTACGCCTCGTAGAGTTCCAGCATCGTGAACTCGGGGTTGTGCCTCGGCGATATCCCCTCGTTCCGGAAATTGCGGTTTATCTCGAACACCTTGTCGAGCCCGCCCACAAGCAGTCTCTTCAGCGATAGCTCCGGTGCCACCCGCAGGTACAGGTCCATCCCCAGCGTGTTGTGACGCGTTATGAACGGCCTCGCCGCCGCTCCACCGGGGATCGCCTGCATCATCGGCGTCTCGACTTCCATGAAGCCTTTTTCTTCCAGCATCCTCCGCATCCTGCTCACTACCGCGGACCTTGCACGGAAGACCTCCCCCACCTCCGGGTTGGCTATCAGGTCCAGGTACCGCATCCTGTGGCGCTGTTCCACGTCCTTTAGCCCGTGGAACTTCTCCGGCAGCGGCCTCAGGGACTTCGCCAGCAGCTCCACTTTCGCCGCCCATACCGTCATTTCCCCAGTGCGCGTCCGCCCCAGCGTCCCAGTTACGCCCACGATATCGCCCAGGTCCAGGTCCTTGAAATCCGCGTATGCCTCTTCGCCCAGCCTGTCCAGCGTGGCGTTCGCCTGCAGCTTGGCCGTGCCGTCGTGGATGTCGAAGAACGTGCTTTTCCCGTGGCCGCGGCGCGCCGCAAGACGCCCCGCCGCACGCACTTCCGCCGTTTCGTCCGGCTCAGCCTCGAAACGCCGGCGTATCTCCCGCAGCTGTCCCGTCCGCTCCCATTTCGGACCGTATGGATCCCGTCCGGCCGCCCGCATCGCCTCCAGCTTCTCCATGCGCTGCGCCGTCTGGTCATTTTCCGCTTCCACTGTTTTCCTCTCCGTAAAGCCCTCGGCCGATTGTAACCCCGTGTGCTGTACGGTCAACGTGTTGTGTGACTCTCCGGTTACGGTTATAATCGCTTTCCGCGTGGCATGGCGCGGCAAACGGCGACGGAGGCAGCGTGGCGGAGCTTTCTGAAAAGATATCTTCCCTTGCCGCACGCTGTCTGGCTTCATGGCTCCCGTTTTCCGAGACCTTCTGGTGGGATGACCCCGCACGCCCCGACCTCGGCTGCTTCGGCACCGGCTACAATAACTGGGGCGTCCAGACCAACCAGAAGTATCTCGGCGCCTTGGCCGTTCTGGCCGCGGACTCAAGTCTCCCTCTCCCGCGGGATTTCCCGCGCGAACGCGCTTTCGACCGTGCTCTGCGGGCGCTCAGGTATTCGCTGGCGAGCCACCTCACCGGCGATCACCGCTGCTCCGACGGCACCAGTTGGGGCCACCACTGGATCTCCCCCCTGGGCGTCGAGCGCATGATGCACGGCGTGGATATGCTCATGCCCATGCTTCCTCCCGCCGACAGGGACGCCGTGAACCGTCTTATCGCCGACGAAGCGGACTACCAGTTGGGCGTGGAGACTGTCGCCGGCCTCTGGGGCGACGCCCACCGCAACAAGCCGGAGAGCAATATCTGGAACGGCGCCGTCTGCGCACGCGCCGCACTGTACAACCCCGCACATCTTCACGCTTCCTCCTGGCTCGAAAAAGCCCATGACTTCTTCATCAACGGCATTTCCGTGCCTGCCGATGCCCGCGATGCGTCCCCCGCCGCCGGCAGGACCGTCGCCGACCGCCATGTCGGCGCCAACTTCTTCTCTTCGTACGCTCTTGATCACCATGCCTACCTCAACGTGGGCTACATGGTTATCTGTCTCAGCAACGTAGCCATGCTGCACTACGCCTATCGCCTGCGCGGGCAGGACCCCCCGGGTACGCTCTACCACCATGCCCGCGACCTCTGGAACTTCGTCCGCCGCCTCGTCTTCCGCGACGGCCGTCTCATACGTATCGGCGGCGACACGCGCATCCGCTACTGCTACTGCCAGGACTACCTGGCTCCGGTCCTGCTGTTCGCCGCCGACTGTTTCAAGGACGAATTCGCCGCCGCGCTCCTTCTCGCGGCCGTCGAACTGGTCCGCCTCGAACAGTCTTCCAACCCCGACGGCGGTTTCCTTTCCGGCCGGTTGGCCCATGTGCGCGACGACAGCCTTTACTATTACACGCGGCTTGAGTCCGACAGGGCCGTGGTGCTTTCCATGCTCTTGGCCTGGTTGAAACACGTGGATATCTCCGACTCCCCCCTCGACTCCTTCGAAGCCTCCGTCGCCGGCGGCTGGGAGGACCTCCGGCACGGCGCCGCCTTCCACAGGTCTCCCGGGCGGGTCGTGAGCTGGAGCTGGCGCTCGGCCGAACCGCCACAGGGCCTCTGCCTTCCGCCTTCCGACGGCAGCATGGCCGAATGGATGCAGAACCTCGCAGGCGACATCTCCGCCGCGGGCGCGTCCGGCAAGCGTACCGTGCTGTCGCAGTCCGTGCTGTCTTTCCAGGGAGGATTCCTGGCCTTCGGGCAAGTCCTCGACAGCGGCGGTATCGACATTCCAGAAGGCTGGCATGCGGATTCCGCTGCCCGCCACCACATCGTATTCGCCGCGCTGCCCGACGGCCGCACCGCCGTCCGTCTCGAGCGCGCTGTCCTCGACCCGCGGCGCGTCTTCCTCAGGCGCTGGGCCGGCGTCAAGCTGGAAATTCCCAACGATATTTTCAACGGCGGTTCGAGATGCTGCCGCGCGGCCGGGGGCGAATTTGTCCTTCCCTCACACCGCGGCGAGCGGCAGGTCGTTACGCTCGACTCCACGTGGGTCAACGTCGATGACTCGATCGGTCTCGTCGGCCTTTACGGCGCGGATACCTGGTCGATACTCCGGCGCGGCTGCCCCGTCGGCGGCTATGCCTACGGCAATATTCTCACCGACGCCTTCTGCTGGGGCCTGGACCTGGAACCCCGGGACCTCGCCGGCCCGGCCGTCCTCTTCGATAACGCCTGCGTTGTCCTTTCCTCCGTCGACGCCTCCCTGACTGCACGGCTTGCCTCGCAGTCTTTCGCCGAACGCGTCGCTTGCGACTCCGTGGATTGCCGCGCCGTCCGTGTCCTTGGCGCCGACGGCCGCTCTTATCTCCTCGTCGCCTGCTTCGGCGCTTCCACTTCCACTCCTTTCGCGGCGTTCCCAGAAGGCCCCTGGGTGGATATCGTCTCCGGTGCCCCCGCCGCAACGCCTCCGGCTCTGGAACCGGCCCAGGCGATGCTCTTCGCTTCCGGTGAAACCTAGGGCGGCGGACCCCGATGGAATTCATGCACAACCTCTACCTGTGGGTCCTGGGCCTCGCCGAGTCCGACTATGCCTCCCTCTGGCTCTTCGTCTTGGCCGCGGCGGAAAGTTCCTTCTTCCCCATCCCCCCCGACGTCCTCCTCATCGCCCTCTGCATCGGCGCAGCCGCCATCGGCAATTCCCCGATGTGCTTCTTCTATGCCGCCGTCTGCACCGTCGCCTCCGTCCTCGGCGGCGCGCTGGGATATCTTATCGGCCTCTACGGAGGCCGCCCCATCGCGGTGAAGCTCTTTGGTGAAAAAAAAGTCCTCGCCGCCGAAGACGCCTACCGCAAGTACGATGTCTGGGCCATCGGCGCCGCCGGCTTCACTCCCATCCCCTACAAGATCTTCACCATCCTCAGCGGCGCCATGGAAGTCCCCTTCCGCCGCTTCATCCTCGTCAGCGCCCTCTCGCGCGGGGCCAGGTTTTTCCTCGTGGCACTCGCTCTCTTTTTCTTCGGCGCCGAAGTCAAATCCTTTCTCGACGACTACTTCGCCTGGGTCACTTTCGCCGTCTTCTTCGGCGTCGTCGCGGGGTTTGTTGTCGTGGGCCTTTTTTCCCGCAGGCGCAAAAACGTGACCACCTCTTCCGACAACTGTACTAATTCCTCCAGCGGTACGGATTGACGAGGAGGTTCCGTATGCAGAGAGCTCTCTCTCTTCTTACCATCGTTCTCGCTGTCGCCGCGTTCGTCGTTCTCGCCATGACGGAAAAGCGGGATACCCGCAGCCTCCAGAACGCCGCCGGCAGAGCCAACAACCTGGAAGACCGCTCCCAGAAGGCCTCCTCCTCCTTCCAGCAGACCTCCGCCACCCTACAGGATCTCGAAATGCGCACCGGCACCCTTTCCGTCAAGATCGAGGAAAGCCTCAAGCCTCTGTCTCCTCCCTCACGCGACGCCGTCCTCGCACGGACTGACGACGTCATGAAACACAACTGGAGTGAGTTCCTCGCCAAGTTCTGCCTGGCGCAGGGCTCTATCGGAGTTGTCTCGTCCTCGGATTCACGCACCGTCAAGGCCCTTCAGGGCTCGCTCTCCAAGGAACTCGAAAAATTCGGCATACGCGGCAAGGAACTCGACCAGGCCTCGCAGACTCTCGCCGAATCCATCGTCCTTTACGGCAAGGCGAGGATCGTGCTCGGGCGCGATCGGGGCGCTCTCCAGGTTGAACGCTCCAGGCTCATCTCCGACGCCCGCAGGAAACTCGCCGGACCCCTCCAGAAACACCAGCTCGATCGCGTCGTGCAATTGGTCGAAAGCCGCCTGAGGTACTGAAACCATGCCTTCCCTTCCCTTACAACGCCTGTTCAGCGAAAGGATCTGACATGCGGGAAGCTCTCGCGATACTCGGCGCCGTCCTCGCCATCGTTGCCCTTACTATCTCCGTCGTCACCTTCCGCCAGAATTTCGGCCAGGAAACCGATACCGCCACCCTCGAAAACAGGCTCGTCAACTCCGAAGGCAAGCTCGAACGCCTCGATACCCAGGTCGGCGACGCACAGAAACTTGCCAGGGAACTCGAAGAGAAACTCGGCGGCCTCGAACACAAGATGCTCGCCGACCCCGGCGAACTCGCCAGGCGCAACCAGGATAAGGAACTCGACCGTATCGTCGGCGAAGTCGTCCAGGACGCCATGAATAAACGCCTCCAGGCCGCAGGCGTCCCCTCCGCCGCCCCGCCGCCGGCCCCCTCCCCAGCCGATAAGCACAAGGCCAGCTTTGATGCCATGGTCGCCTCGGCCGTCAAGCACCTTTCCGCAGCGCCTCCTCTCGACAGGCGTGTCTCCGCTGCCTTCGAAAGCGCTCGCGCCGACCTCAACTTCTTCGCCGTCGAGCTCTCCACGGGGAACCTCCCGCGCGACCAGTTCGACAAGCATGCCTCCGATGTCAGGTCCGCTCTCGACGCCAGGCTCAAGAAACTCCTCGGCGACGAAGCCTTCAAGAAATTCGATGAGTGGAAGAAAAAGGCCGATGACCCTTATATCAAAAGATTCCTTGGCTTGCAGTAATGCTCCAGGAAAGGAGATCGTAATGCGCAGGTCAGTATTCTGTTTCCTCTCAACTTTGCTTGTCCTGTGTATCTCGGCTCGCGCCCAGGATGGCGACCAGCCCGATAAGCCGGATGCCGCGGCTCCCGATGCTGTCGCCGAAGAGCCCAGGCCCGAAACCGAAACCGCCGATGCACCCAAACCGGAAGCTCAGGCCGATGCACCCGCTCCCACAAAGGCCGAGCTCAAGCGCCGCTCCGAATTCCTCAGGAAGGCCGCCGAGTACTGGCGCGAAAACGGCGATGAGGAAAAGGCCGCCTTCTTCGAAAAACGCGCCGCCGCCATCGAAAACGGCGAAGTCGACCTCAACGCTCTCCGCCAGGCCGCCGATCCGGATGCCGGATTGAATAGGAACCAGCGCGGCAAGCGCGAGAAAGCTCCCAAGCGCTCCAGGAACCTCTCCCCGCTCATGAACTCCGTCGAATCCCGCATCGCGGAACTTCAGAAACAGCTCGACGCCGCCAGGGAAGCCGGTGACGAAACGCTCGTCGGCGACCTCAACGAACGCCTCGTCCTCCTCCGGACCGCCCTCCTCCAGGACGCAGTCATCCGTGAACAGGCCAGGAAAATCTCCACTCTCGAACATAACCTCGACGTCCTCGTCGGCCTGCTCCGCAAGCTCGCCGCCCCGGACCAGCCTGAGGAGGAATAATCATGTCGCGCGCTCTTCTCCCGTTCGCTCTCCTGCTGGTTTCCCTCGGATGTGAACCCGCCACCGTCACCCCCGGCCCCGACTACCCCGGCCCGGCCGTCCAGCCCCCGCCAGAAGAACTCCCCTCCGTTTCCCCTCAGCCCAGGCGCGTCGCCGTCAAGGATCTTGCAGGCCTCGAAAACAGTGACCGCTGGTTCGTGGAAAAATGGGGCAATCCCGCCGATCCCAAGAATGTCGTCGACCCCGAACTCGGCTCCTGCCTTGCTCTCAACGTCAAGACCGGCAAGTCCGACAAGGCCGCCTTCGGCTTCCTCGTCTCGGGCGCCTATGACCGCGATCAGAGACCCCTCCGGATCGACTTCTTCAACCCAGGCGCCTCCACCGTCAAAGTCGCCGTCGGCCTCTTCACCGCCAGGGCCCGCCGCTACCTCGAAAGCCCAACCGTCGAACTCCACCCAGGCTGGTCCAGCCACGCTTTCGACGTCTCCGCCAAACAATGGAAGTCCGAAACCGCCAAGTGGCAGTTCTCCGATTCCATCGGCTCCGAGGCCATTGAACAACTCGACGTCCTCGTCTACGCAACTTCCCCCGTGTCCCTCTTCGTCACCTACGTTTCCGAGCCGCTTCCTGTCGAGCCTCCCCCCTCCGACGCCCCTCAGCTTCCCTCCGACGCCCCTCCGGCCTCCTCCGACGCCCCCGGCGGCTCCTCCGCAGAACCCGCCCCTTCCGATGCTCCCCCAGACGTCCTCCCCCCCGACGCCGCCCTCACCCCCGACGCCGTCCAGGATCTCCGTTCAAGGCTCTCCGAAGAAGACAAGGCCCTTATCCGGGAAGCACTCGATCAATTGGAGGATTAAAATGTTTATCCGCAGCTTTTCCCAGGCGTTTCTTGTCCTCTGCCTTTTCGCCTCCTCCTCTTCCGCCGACATCGTCTACATGGTCGACGGCCTTGCCATCCGGGGCGAAGTCCGGGAAGTCACCCCCGACAAGGTCTACCTCCTCCTCGAAGACGGCGTCATCGGTATCCCCGTCGCCAGGGTCAAGCGCATCGACTATGACCTCGAAGCTCGCAGGGGCCGCCTCGCCGCCGACGACTTCAAGGGCCGCTACGATATCGCACAGCTCGCCATCCAGAAAGGCAGCTCCAGGATCGCACTCGAAGAACTCACCGCCGCGGCCGGCAAGCAGGATGTCCCCGCCGGCGCATGGAAACAGCTCGCCTTCCTCATGCGCGACGCCGGCGACAACAAGGGTGCACTCGCCGCCGTCAGCCAGTACCTCAAGACCGTCCCTGATGACGCCGAAGCTCTCGAACTCAAACAGCTCCTCCTCAAGGAAATCACTCCCCCTCAGAAGCCCGACAAGACTGCCCCCGTCACCAATGAACCCTCCGTTGCTCCCGGGACCGTGGATCCAGCTCCGGCCGACACCGCTTCCGTTCCCTCACAGCCCGCCCCAGCTGCCGCTCCGGCCGCACCGCCGAAACAGGAAGGTCTCGAAGACGGCACCTGGCAGGTCGAAGGCTGGGGCAATTCCGCCACCGTACAGATTACCCTCTCCGAAGGCAACAAGATCCTCGCCATCATCTCCCCTGCCGGCGGCACGCAGGACAAGACCGCCGTCGGCACCGCCAGGCGCCTCGATCTCTCCGGCAAGAAGCGTCTCCTCTTCTCCGCACATGTCGACGGCAAGAGTCCTCTCCCCGTCGGCCTTGCCTTCATCACCAGCGACTACTACGAATCCAGGCTCGTCTCCCTGAAACCGGGCTGGAACACCGACGTCTCCATCGACATCACCGGCTCGGATTTCAAATGCCGCGACACCAACTGGGCCTTCAAGAGCGATATCAAACGCCTTAACAGGGTGGACAAGCTCGTCTTCCTCCTGTACAACTACAGGAACTCCGCCAACGTTTTCCTCGACGACATTCGGGCGGAATGAAAGGATCTCTGCCGGGCTTGTCCAGAAAACGCTCTGCTTCCAGAACCTCCTCGGATCCCGCCTCCTCCTCCGGCGACGTCTTCCTCGCGGGCGCACCGGTCGTTCTGGTTTCCGGTATCGTCCCTGACCGCTACGACCCCGCTGAAACCCCTCTCCAGGAACTCCGCCGCCTCGTCGAAACCCTCAACGCCTCCCCCGTCGCGGAAATCACCCAGAACCTCAAGGCCCCCGTCCCGGCATCCTTCGTCGGCGCCGGCAAGATAAACGAAATCAAACGCTCCGCCTCGGCCCTCGCCGCCAGGGCCGTCGTTTTCGACAACGAACTCACCCCAGCACAGCAGCGCAACCTCGAAAATTCCCTCAACCTGCGCGTCGTCGACCGCACCGAACTTATCCTCGAAATCTTCGCACTGCGCGCTCGCACCTCCCAGGCCAGGCTACAGGTCGAACTCGCACGCCACGAATACATGCTCCCAAGGCTCCGCCGCCGCTGGACCCACCTCGAACGCCAGACCGGCGGCATCGGCGTTCGCGGCGGCATGGGTGAAAAACAGATGGAAGCCGACCGCAGGCGCATCCAGCGCCGCGTGCGCGACCTGAAACGCGAACTCGCCAGGATCGACCTCCGCAGACGGCGCGAAGTCTCCTCGCGCGGCGAGTTCTACACCGTCGGCCTCGTCGGCTACACCAACGCAGGCAAGACCACTCTCATCAACGCTCTCACCGGCAGCTCCCTCTTCGCCGAAGACCGCCTCTTCGCCACCCTCGACACGCGCACGCGCCTCTGCCGCCTCGGCGGCGGCCTCGAAATCCTCGTCTCCGACACCGTCGGTTTCATCAAGCGCGTCCCACACTCCCTCGTCGAATCCTTCCTCGCCACCCTCGAAGAAGCACGCAGCGCCGACCTCCTCCTCCACGTCGTCGATGCCTCCGAACCCGCCTTCCGCCACCAGATGGAAGCCGTCGAAGAAGTCCTCGAGGAAATCGGCGCCTCCGATATCCCCGCCCTCGTCGTCTTCAACAAGATGGACGCCGTCGGCGACGGCATCATCGCCAGGAACTTCCTCTGGCGCAGGCACGACGCCGTCGCCGTCAGCGCTCTCGCCGGCACCGGCCTCGACGAACTCCGCTCCGCCATCAGGAACGAAATCGTCAGCTCCGCACCCGAATTCCACGTCGATGTCCCGCTCGCCGACGGCAAGGCTATCCACTTCCTCCTTACACGCGGCGCCGTCATCCACAGCGATACCGACGAGACCGCCAACCTCATGCGCATGATCGTCAAAATGCCGCGCCATATCTTCGACCACTTCCGCCGCCGCTTCCCGCATATCCCTCCCCTCGGCGGGGGCGCCGGCGCCTGACCACGCGCTTCCCGCTCCGTCACGTTGACTACTGCCCGGCACGCGCTATATTGACACAGGTACTTTTCGGGAAGGTCCCCCATGGCTCCTTCTGGCGACAAGTGGCTCCACCCGCTGACGGGCAGGTACGCATCCGCGGAAATGCTCGAACTCTTCAGCGAAAAACGCACCGCCGCTATCTGGCGCAGCCTCTGGCTCGCACTCGCAGAAACCCAGCAAGACCTCGGCCTCGATATACCCCACGCCGCCGTCGAACAGCTCCGCTCCCACCTCGATGACGCCGACCTCGACCGCGTCCGCTCCATCGAAGCCGAAACCCGCCACGACGTCGTCGCCCACATCCGCCACCTCGCCGAACAGGCCCCCGCCGCGTCCCCCGTCATCCACTGGGGCGCCACCAGTTGCTTTGTCGCCGACAACGCTTCTCTCATCCAGATGAAAGAAGCCCTCGGTATCCTCATAACGCGTATCGCCGCCGCCGTCAGGCCCCTCAGGGATTTCGCTCTCCGCTACAAAGATCTCCCGACCCTCTCCTTCACGCACCTCCAGCCCGCACAGCCCACCACCGTGGGCAAGCGCTCCGCACTCTGGCTCTACGACCTCCTTCTCGACGGCGCCTCGATCTCCTCCCTCTACCACTGGCTCCCCTTCCGCTCCGTCAAGGGTACCACAGGCACACAGGCCTCCTTCCTCCAGCTTTTCAACGGCGATTACGGCAAAGTCCGCGAACTCGAATACCGCATCGCGGACAGGATGGGCTTCGGCTCCGTCGTGCCCGTCTCCGGCCAGACCTATTCCCGCAAGATCGATACGTGCGTCGTCTCCGGCGTCGCGGGCATCGGCGAAACCTCCGCACGTTTCGGCAACGATATCCGCTTCCTCCAGCACCTCAAGGAAGTCGAAGAACCCTTCCGCTCATCCCAGGTCGGCTCCAGCGCCATGCCCTACAAGCGCAACCCCATGCGCTCCGAGCGCCTCTGCGGTCTCGGCCGCTTCCTCGCCGGCCTCCCGGCCCAGGCTTCCGTCGTCGCTTCCTCCCAGTGGCTCGAACGCACACTCGACGATTCCGCCCCAAGGCGCTTCTATATCCCAGAAGCCTTCCTCCTTGCCGACGCCTGCCTCATCCTTCTCGCCAATGTCGCGGACGGCCTTGTCGTCTACCCCGAAATGATCCGCCTCCGCCTGGAACAGGAACTCCCCTTCATGGCTTCCGAAGCCCTCCTCATGGCCGCCGTCGAACAGGGCGGCGACCGCCAGAAGCTCCATGAAGTCATCCGCTCCCACGCGCAGGCCGTCGCCGACCGGATCAAAACCGGCGCCGCTCCCAACGACCTCCTCGACCGCCTCGAAAACGACCCCGCCTTCGCTTCCGTCAAGGACCGCATACGCGAACTCGCCGCCCCGGCGCGCTTCGTCGGCGCCGCTCCCATGCAGGTCGAGCGCTTCATCGAAGAAGAAGTTGATCCCTTCCTCGAAAGCTTCGGCGGCGGCGACGTCCCCGCCGCACCGGAAATCTGAATCCTTCCCGGAGGTCTCCCATGCCGCTCCGCTGCGTCGGCCTTCACGCCGCTCCCGTCACCTCGGGCCCCCTCCAGCACTTCTTCGGCTACTACGACAAGCACCCCTGGAACCTCTCCGGGCGTCTCCTCCTTACCCACGAAATACCCTTCGGCGACAGGATGCCCGGCCCGGATGATGCCGCGGGCCTCGCCGTCGTCGACCTCCACGATTCCAACCGTCTACGCGTCTTTTCACGCACCCGCGCCTGGTGCTGGCAGCAGGGCTCCATGCTCCAGTGGTGGAACGCCGAACCCGAAAACCGCGTCCTGTTCAACGACCGCAGGGACGGCTCCTTCGTCTGCGTCGTCGCCGACGTCCGTTCGGGCGATGAACGCGTCCTCCCCAGGGCCGTCGGCGCCGTCAGCCGCGACGGTTCCATGGGGCTCTGCCTCAACTTCTCCCGCCTCGCGGCGCTCCGCCCCGGCTACGGCTACGAAGGTCTCCCCGACCCCTACGCCGGCGACCCGGCGCCGCGGGATGACGGCATCTTCCTGCAGCACATGCACACGGGCGATACGCTCCTCGCCGTTTCTCTCGCCGACGTCGCGCGCTTCCGCCCCGAACCTTCCATGGACGGCGCCTTCCACTGGCTCAACCACGTCCAGTTCTCCGCCGACGGCGGCCGCTTCATGTTCCTGCACCGCTGGAACAGGCCCGGCGGCGGCTGGTTCACACGCCTCTTCACCGCCGACCCCGACGGCTCCCGCCTGTACCTGCTGAACTCCCACGAAATGACCAGCCACTGCGACTGGCGTGACGGCTCCCATGTCCTTTCCTGGGCCAACCGCTCCGGTGTCGGCGCCCGCTACTTCCTCTTCGCCGACCGGTCCGATGAAATCGAAATCGTCGGCGACGAGCTCCTCACGCCGCTCGGCGACGGCCACTGCAGCTACAGCCCCGACCGCTCCTGGATACTCACCGACACTTACCCGCGCGGCGGGAACGTCCGCAGGCTCCTCCTCTACAGTCCTTCCCGCGACCTCCGCATCGACCTGGGCGATTTCTTCTCCCCGCCGGAAATCACCGGCCCCCAACGCTGCGACCTCCACCCCTGCTGGAACCGTGACGGCACTCAGGTCTGCATCGACTCCGCCCACGATGGCACCCGGCAGGTCTACGTGCTGGACCTGCAGGGCGCGCTGGAATAAGAGAGGCCCTGGAAATGAAGTTCTGCATCGCCCTTGCGGCCCGCATGTAAGACAATACCGCAGCAGCACACCGCTTTACCGTACGGGCTTGGTCGCAAGCTCCCAACGCCAACTCACCCCG
>JAFGGJ010000042.1 GCA_016930595.1 Planctomycetota bacterium | reverse complement strand
GGAGCAAACTTAACCGGTTAACCGCTTGACTGTTGACCGGTTAACCGTTAACCGGTCAACCGCCGCTCCGCGCAAATCGCAGCAAAACGCGATCCCGCCCCTTCCCCGCGCACGACCTCCGCTCAAATTGACAAAATCGTCCCTTTGTCTTCCCCCCGCCGTGGTTTTCCTCGAGGCCCTTTTCTGAAAGTGCCCTTCGGGAGGCTTTTTATCACCTTCTTCACGTCGCGCAGGGAATAGCAGTCTTCTATCTGCGTATAGACGGGATGCGGCGCGGCGTCTGCTTCGAGCATCGTCCGGCCCATCTTCATCAGGTAGATGTGCGTGCCTTTCATGAAGCTCCTGCGCACCTCGTCCATGGCTTCCGCATGGAGCTTGATCCGTTGGTCGTAAGCCAGTTTTATCATGGCCCTGGTGCGTTCTTCACGAACCACCGGGAACTGCAGGCACTCGTACACCTCGGTGCGCACCGTGAACGCCGACAGTCCGGCGAAGACCTCAGGGGGGTGAATCTCCGCGACAAACGGTATCTTGACGACCTCGACGTCTATTTCCCTGGAGTACTCGATGGTCTCCCGGTCGTAGGCCCCCGCGAAGTTCGGGTCGGAACGGGTGCCGGTAAGGTTCATGACAAGCTCGGGACCTGGCACATCCCGCACGTCCACGGCCCTGCCGACGATGACCGAAGAGTTTGCGTCAACGAGCATGTCCAGCGTGATGGGGCGAGGCGCTCCCAAGGGATTCCCTTCCGCCGCGAGCTCCGGCGCTCACGGCGATACGAATATGTCCACCGTCGCGGTGTTGCTCCAGTCCACCCCGTCGAAACACCTGAACTGGAAGGAATCGTTGCCCGTGTAGAGCGAGAAGGGCTCGTACGTGACCATGTTTCCGGCTATCGGGTAGGGCGGCGTGCTCGACGGTATCAGCAGGCCGTTAGCCGGCAGCGACATTATCCAGAACTCGACCGGCGTCTCGTCCGGGTCCACGCCGTTCAGGAAGATGTCAAAAGGCTGGTCCACGTACGTCATTTCGTTCATGTCGTAGGCGATGGGCGGCTGGTTGCCGGCGCCGGGCTGGACATCCAGGTTTATCACCGCGGCCGCGCTGTCGAAGACGTGGTCGGATGCGTGGAACGTGAACTGGTCCGGCCCCGTGTAGCCGGGGTCGGGCATGTAATCCAGGTTTGGAGGCGTCCCGCTCAATTGCCCGTGCTGCGGCAGCGTGTCGATGACGAAAATAATGGGGTCGGTGTCGGGGTCCGCGGCGACCAGGGTCACCGGCGTGAGGACGTCCTGCGTCAGCGTGATGAAATCGGAGTTGGCCACGGGAGGACTGTCGTCCACGCCCACCCAGACGGTCGCGATGTTGCTCGGCTGGGAGATGTCGTCCTCGCAGTGGAACGAGAAACTCGTCACTCCCCAGAAGCCGCCCGCGGCGGGCGGCGCGTAAGTTACGAGCGGTATATTGGAATCGTCCAGCGTGCCGATGGGCGGCTGCGCGTCTATGAAGAACGTCAGGGGGCCGCCTTCGGGGTCCGTCCCCGTCAGCGTAATATCCACGGGAGTCGGCCCCACGGTCCAGGAGCTGTCGTTATAGGCTATCGGGGGATCGTTGGCCACGGGATTGCCCACCATCACGACCTGGGTGGCCGTGCTGACGAGACCTTCCTTGGTGGTCACGCTGAGCGTCACGAGGTGGGGGCCTTCGGAAAGAAACTGGACGAGCGGGTTCGGGAGCACGGAAGCCGGCGGGACGGCGTCTTCGAACGTCCACTGCCTGTCGATGAATACCGTGCAGCAGGAACTCGACAGGTCCGTGAACGCCACTTCTTCGAACGGCCAGGGGTTCTGGGGCGCGTACGTGAAGTCGGCGACCGTGCTGCCGCCCCAGATGTCGCCGCAGCCCGCGGCCCACAGGACCGCCCACAGGGAGGCCGCAAGGATCGACGCCGCGAAGGTCAGTCGCTTCATGCAATTCCCTTCCCCGCCCCGGCGGGGCAGGCCGATACCCTATTCATTCTATTGCGCGGACGCTGCGGATGCAAGTCAGCAGGGCCGTGCGGGAAGGAACGGGGCGTATTACTCTTCCGCCCTGGCGAAGTGTTCTTCGGCCTTGTCTATGAGGTCGCGCTCCTGGCAGAAGAGCCCCAACTGGTTGTGCTGGGCGGCGGTCGGTTCCGGTATGCAGGCCCGGTAGACGGCGTAGACGTCGGCGGGAGAGACGGCCGCCCACTGCACGGTCTTGCGGAGCCTCCTGTCGGATTCCAGTGCGATGACGAGTTCGGAGTCACGCGCGTCGAGTACGAGCATGCGGCCGGCGGGGAGGCCTGGGGAATCGAATTCGAGGACGGGCTCGCGGCCATCGGCGGCGGCGGCCTTGATGAGCCTGACGACTTCGTCGTGCAGGGCCTTCTGCGCCTGGATGCTTTCCCGGCGCATCTCTGCGAAAAGGGTCCAGCGGGTGCCTTCGTACCGGGCGCCGATCTTCCCGAAGAGATCCATGGCTTCGGCGAAGCGGTACTGGGCCGCCAGTGCGTTGGGCTGGCGGGCGTCTTCTTCGAACATCCACATGCGGGCTTCTGAGATTCGGTACTTGAGCCTTTCGGCCCTCGCCGCGTACTCGGTATCCGGGTGCCTGGCGATGAAATCGTCGATGTCTTTCACGGTGTCCACGGTTGCCTGCCTGCCGCCGGGGGACCTGGCGCGTTCTTCCAGCGCGGCGAGTTCGGCGGCGGCCGGGTCGGCGCCGGCGGGCGTTGTGGCGGGGGCCTTGTCGGCGGAGAGAGCGAGGCGGGCTTCGAGGTCTTTAATTTTCTGCTCCAGGGCGTCGATGCGCGCTGGGCCGGGGTCCTGCGAACGGGCGTCGCGCTGGAGGGCGTCCAGACGCTCGCGCTTCAGGCGGCGCGTTTCGTCCCGGGCGGAAGCCAGTTGTTCGGCAAGGCCGTCCGCCTGGCGGGTGCCCCACCAGCGGCCGCCGATAAAGCCGATTACGAGAAAGAGGACCGCGGCGGCGGGCCAGGCGCCGGCCCGCGTCCTGCGGACGTGCGGAGCGTGCGCGGGAGCGACGGGTTCGGCACGGCGGGTTTCGTCATCCATGTCCGCGGCGCTTTCCGCTCACGGGTTCAGCCCTTCCCATCCGCATCGCCGCGCGGGGGCGCGGGACCCGGGCCGCACGGCCTGGTATTATTCTTCTTCCGCCTTGGCGAAGTGTTCTTCGGCCTTTTCAACAAGATCGCGTTCCTGGCAGACGTAGCCGAGAGCGAGGTGCTGCTCGACCGTAGGGTTCGGTATGTAGACGCGGTAAATCTCGTAAAGCTGGAGAGGGGTGAAGCTGTCCACCCACTTGAAGGGGCGCTGGATCTGTGGGGGCTGCTCGTTGCGCAGGAAGAGCGCTTCTTCGTCGGCGGACACCATGCGGAAGTGCTTGCGGGGGAACTGGTCGAGCGTGAAGGGCAACCTGGGGGGCTCGCCCTGGCGAGCGGTCTGCTTGACGAGACCGACCACCTCGCGGTGTATGTTCTGCTGGGCCTCTATGCTGGTGAGACGCATGACGGCGAACATCTTCCAGCGAGTGCCTTCGTAGCGTGTCTGGAGGATCTGGAAGGCGGCGCGTGCTTCCTCGAATTCGAACTTGGCCACGAGAGCGTTGGGAGCTTCGCAGTCTTCCTGGAAGGTTTTCATCGCCTGGTTCTGAATGGCGCCTTTCATGTCGCTGGCGGCCTTGCGCCACTTGGCGGAGCCGTATCCTTCCGAGAACTGGTCGAGAACGGCCAGCGCCATGCCGTAGTTTCTGACATCGGCGCGCTGTTTGGCTTCGGACTCCACCTTCTGGTAGATTTCCTCGACTTCCTTTTCGATCCGGTCGGCCTCGGCCGTCGCCTTGTTGCCGGCTTCGGTGCCGGCGTAGCGGGCGGCGAAGACGCGCATGGACTGGACGGCCCCGTCGTAGTCGCGTGCGGCGACCTTCTTGGACATTTCTGCCCGGGCCTTGAGCCAGTCGTTGTCCTGGGCGTCGGCGGTCCAGGAATCAATCTTGTCGCGAATGGCGTCGATTCTGGTCTTGCCGATCTTGGCGGCGGGGGTGTCGGGGAAGCGGCGGATGAGGTCGCCGTAAAGGTCGAGAGCGTCGGCGGGCTTATCGGGGTTGGCGTTATAGAACTCGTCAGCCTTGTCAAGTGCGGCCTTGGAAGCCTCCCAGGAGGCCTTCTTGAGGAGTTCCTTGACGCGGTCCTGCTTATCCCTGGCGTCGTCGACGATGTCGGAGAATTCGGGGTAGCGGAGGAATATGTCCTGGAGGTGGTTGAGAGCGAGCTGGTACTGCTGTCCGGCGATGAAGGCTTCGACCTCGTCGAGTTTTTCGCGGGCTTCCTTGCGCAGCGCCTTGCTGGGGTCTTCTAAGACGACGTTGTTGCTGGGAGTACTCATCATCCTGGTCACGATGATGAAGGTGACGACCCCCAGGACCGCGAAGAAGGCGAGAGTCAAGCCACCGCCGACCGCGCGCTTCCACGCGGGGCGCTGCCTGCGCGCCCGGCGCTTCTTGAATTCGACGGCCTGGGCGCTGGCTGCGGGGATGACACTGGACTCGCTGGGGTCTGGAGCGGCGATCTTGGCGTCCTGGTCCTTGAGCGCTTTTTCGAGATCGGCGACGACCTCTTCCATGTTCTGGTAGCGCTTCTCGGGCTTTTTCGCCATCATCCTTTCGCAGACGTGGCAGACGCCTTCGGGCACGTCTTCGGCGTATTCGGTAATGGGGGGTAGGGCTTCCTGGACGTGGGCCTTGAGGACTTCGGTCACGGTCGAGCCGGTGAAGGGGGTCCTGCCGGTGAGCATGTGGTAAAAGGAGGCGCCGAGGGAATAGACGTCGGCGCGGGCGTCGACTTTCTTGCCGAGGGCCTGTTCGGGGGCCATGTAGTGGGGGGTGCCGTAGACCTTGCTGGAGCGCTCGCCGTCGGCGGAGGGTTCCTCGAACGTGCGTGCGATGCCGAGGTCTGCGAGTTTCACTTCGCCGTCGCGCGTAAGCATCATGTTGTCGGGCTTGACGTCGCGGTGGATGACGCCCTGGGAATGGGCATAGGCGAGGGCGCGTGCGGCCTGCAGGATCATGTGGCCCGCCCTTGCGACGCCGAGCTTGCCCTGGTCCTTGATAGCGCGCTTGACGTTTCCCCCGTCGACGTATTCCATGGTGAAAAAGTAACGGTCGTCAAGCTTATCCACGTCGAAGACATGGATGATGTTGGGGTGACTGAGCCTGCCGGCGGCGCGTGCTTCCTGGACGAAGCGGTTGATGAAGTTGGCGTCCTTGCAGAGGTCCGCGTGGAGAACCTTGGCTGCAACGACGCGGTCCATGGAAACCTGGCGGACCTTGTATACGGTGCCCATGCCGCCGCGGCCGATGGTGTCGAGGATTTCGTAGCCGGGGATGGCGATTTCGGGAATGTTCTGCATGCTCTCGTCGATGACTTCGAGAATGATGTCGCCGATGTGGATGCGGTCGCCGACTTCGAGGACTTCAAGAGCGTCGGGCTCGAGCCTGCGGCCGTTTAGCAGGGTGCCGTTGCGGCTGTTCATGTCGCGCACGTAGAAGAATCCGCCGCTGCCGGAAATTTCAGCGTGGACGCGGCTTGCCTTGGGATCGGCAACCTGCATATCGTTGTTGGACCGTCTGCCCAGGAGGAAAATGCCGTCCTGCGGAAGTTCCTTTTCGTAACCGGCATGCGGGCCTTCAACCATTTTGAGTTTGCGCACGGTACAGTCCCTCCATCCGGCCGGAGGCCGGCGTATTCCCAAATCCGTCGCTGCTGTAAGGCGAAGGGGGAATTATACCCATGCCGGCGTCCGGGGCAACACCCCGGCCGTTCTCCGCTTAACTTTATCCCCCTGTTCGATACACTGACACACGACGGAGGTCACATGCCTTTTGCCGGGATCGAAAAAGCCCTCGAAATCCTCCGCTCCGGCGGGATGGTTATTCTCGTGGATGACGAGTACCGCGAGAACGAAGGGGACTTTGCCCTGGCGGCGGAGTTCGCCCGGCCGGAAGATATAAACTTCATGGCGACGCACGGCAGGGGGCTTGTCTGCCTGGCGATGGACGACGCGCTGATCGAAAAGCTGGCCCTGCCCATGCAGGCCCAGGAGAACACGTCCCGCTACGGGACCGCGTTCACCGTTTCGGTCGACGCGGCGAGCGGGGTTTCGACGGGGATATCCGCCGCCGACCGCGCCCGTACGATACGCGTCGCGGTCGCGGACGACGTGCGTCCGGAAGACCTGGCGCGGCCTGGACACGTCTTTCCCCTGAAAGCGCGCAGGGGCGGCGTGCTGGTCCGGAGCGGCCAGACCGAAGGGATAGTGGACCTCTGCCGGCTGGCCGGGCTGAAACCCGCTGGGGTGATCTGCGAGATCATGAACGCCGACGGCTCGATGGCCCGCCTGGGGGACCTGCGGGAAGTTTCGGACCGGCACGGCGTGCCGATCGTGGCCATAGCCGACATCATAGCGTACCGGCGGAAGAACGAGATCCTGGTGGAGCACGTCCAGAGCGCCGACCTGCCGACGCGGTTCGGGCATTTCACGATCCATTACTACCGGGAATCCATGACGGGCGAAGGCCACGTGGCGCTTACGATGGGGAGGCCCTTGCCCGGGACGGAGTGCATAAGCGAGCCCGTGATCGTGCGGGTGCATTCGGAGTGCCTGACCGGCGACGCGTTCGGCAGCGTCCGCTGCGACTGCGGCCCGCAGCTGCACGACGCGATGTGCATGATATCGAAAGCGAACGAAGGGGTGCTGCTCTACATGCGGCAGGAAGGGCGTGGCATAGGTCTTGAACAGAAGATCAACGCCTACAAGCTGCAGGATGACGGCCTGGACACGGTGGAGGCGAACCTCTGCCTGGGGCTGCCCGCCGACCTGAGAGACTACGGCATCGGGGCGCAGATCCTGGCGCACCTGGGCGTGTGCAAGATGCGCCTGCTGACCAACAACCCCAAGAAGATACATGCGATCGCCGGGTTCGGACTGGAAGTAGTGGAGCGGATTCCGATCGAGGTGGGGCTCGGCGAGCAGAACATCGAGTACCTGCGCACGAAGCGCGATAAGATGGGGCATATGCTTTCCGACGTATAGCTTGTCCTGACAAGCGGATGCCCCCGGGGCTGCCGGTGGCTGCGCAGGAGGAGGCGGAGTGAGAATCGGGCGCATCCTGACAGTAACCCTGGTCCTCCTCGCCGCCGGATGTCAATACGCCTCGCTGGGCGTCGATGCAGGCTGCCTCACCGGCGATACCGCGGCGCTGTCGAGTTCCTTCTATGGAGCTGGGTCGAGCGTTGAAGTGGACGGAGGATGCACTGCGAACCTGCACCTGGTGGGCGGGGGCAGGTACGTCCAGTACAGGTTTGACCCCGGAATCGCGTTGTTCAGAAACCTTACCGTGACCGATGCTTTCGGCTTCCATCACGAACTCGGCGACATCCGCGTGATATGGCCGGGACTGGTAGGGATACAATTCACCTGTCCGCTCAAAAACGGCGGGGCAGTCTATCTGCATTTCACGCCGCTGGGAGACGGGGTCATAGGCCACGCCGGCGTCGCGATGGTCTCGGGAGACTTGAGTTACGACAACGTATGGCGGCTGGGCCTCGGGTACTCGTTCCCGTCCGCGTCCGGCGGCGACGTCTGTTGGACGGTCGAGGCGAAATTAGTTTTCTGGGACCTGTATAACAGCGGCGGCGGATCGTCGGAGTACCTGGGCGGTTACGGGATAGTCGTGACGCTGGGGCCCAGGTATTTGAGCCTGTAACCCGGGGTGCGGGGAGCCGTGTTCCGTCACGTGTTGAGCGGGAAGCGTTCGATGCGGACGTTCGTGCCCCACGGACGCCACGTGCCGGGGTCCGTCTCCCCGAAAAACACGGTCACCGGCGCGCCCACGAGCGCCGCGAGGTGTGCGACGCCGCTGTCGTTGGCATATACCTCACAGGCATTTGCCAGGACCGCCGGCAGGCTGAGGATATCGGGCTCAACCAGCCGGGGATACCGCGGCGGATAGGAGTCGACGAGGCCATGGGCGACTTCGACTTCCCCCGCCAGCCACAGCGGCGAGACGCCGGCCGCGGCCAGGCGCTCAGCGGCCTGGATGAAGAGCGGAAGAGGGGCGCGCTTCCGCCGCCCGCCGGCGCCGGGCGCAATGACGGCGTATGGCGGTTCGATCAAGACGTTACCGCCGGACGGCAGGGGGAACGGGTCGTCGGAAAGGGGAGCGGCATCGGGCACGACTTCCCTGAGGCACCGGTAAAGCCAGACGGCGACGTGCGTCGAGGAATCCGGCGGGACGGGAGGGCGGTACACCGGCGCCGGGGCTGCGCGGGCGCCGCACCGGTCCGGCGGGGCGCCGAGAAAAGCAAGCACCGGGTCGTCGGTCACGGCGCCTTCGGGGCGGTTCCCTCCTGGGATACCGTGCGTGTCGAAGGACACGGCGCTGGAAGCGACTCCCAGGAATTCGAGCAGCCGGACGTAAGGCATGGTGCCGACGACGGTGATATCCATGCCGGGACGGGCGTTCCGGACGGCCCGCAGCGCCGGGGCGAGGAGGAGCGTATCCCCGAGGGCTCCGGGCTTGACGACAACCAGTCCGGGGGAAGGGTTTTCAGGACGCACGCGTTTAGCCGTTTCCGAAGGACGTCTGCGGGATGTATAATACAGTGAGGGGCCGCTGAGCGAAAGGACCGGGACATGTACAGGAAAATCGCACTGCTGATACTCATGATGGCGCCACTTTCCGGGTGTTACCTGATAGCGCCTTTCCCGGGGGGATACGTGGCGGTGGACGTGCCGCCGGTGGGCGTTAGGGTGGGGACGGACGTGAGACTGTCATGGGGCCTGATACCGGGGACGGCGGTGTACTACTCGTCGTCATACCCGGACATACTGTACTACAACAGTTACTATTACTATACGACGAACGGCGCATGGTACATGTCGACGTCACACATGGGACCCTGGCGCGTGGTGCAGAGCGTGCCGGACGCGTTCCTCTATATACCGCAGACACATGCGGCTTTCCACGTGGTGAGGTGGCACCCGCGCTACCGGCACGTATACAGGAATGCGCCTCCGTCTCACTACACGGCGCCGCCGCACTACACGCCTCCGCCCGCTTCGCCGGCGGGACCTGCGGCGCCGGCGCCTTCCGCGACGCCGGTGGTGCCGAAGAAAGGGAAACCGGGAAAACAGGAAGACGAGACACCTGCCGCTCCACCCGGAACGTGGCACAGGCAATAGCCGCCAGCGAGAGTTGCGTCAGCGCGGGCGGGCCTTGGAAAGAGCGTCTTTGACGGCTTCCATGACGGCGCAGCTTGTCACGGTGGCGCCCGCGACGGCGTCTACGTCCGGCAACTGTTTATGGACAATGCTTGCCGGTACCCTGGTAAGTGCGGTGCGGGGGCGGTCTTCGCGTTCGGAGACGATGCGCACGGAAGCGATGCGGCCGCCGGCCACGGTGACGCGCACGACAATGTCCCGTACGTAACCTCCGGCCCTGCCGAGGTAAGCGCCATCGGCGTAGGCCGGGGCGCCGGGCGCCCGGGCGAGGGCGCGGTGGACGGCGTACATGACGGCTTCGCTGGTGAGGGGGAAGCCGGTGACGGGATCGACGGACGGCGAGTCAGCCCGGACGATACGTTCGGAGACGATTTCGAGCGGAGAGGGAGGTTCGTTGGGGCCGGACGCCTGGACGCGCGTGATCCTGCCGCCGGAAACGGTGACTTTGACGCTGATCGGGCCGACGAAGTCGACGGCCATGGAGTAGGCGCCGTCCGGGCAGGCGCGGGATGAGGAAGCGGCCGTTGACAGTTCCTCCATGCCGTTCATGAGAGTTGCGACGCCGGAGTAGCCGGTGCGGGCGGCTTCGGGGGTTTCACTGTGGCGGGCCGCGGCATCGTAGGCCCGGTGAGCGCGCCGGTAGAAGGCGGCGGCGCTGGCGGCGTCGCCGGCGCGGCGGTGGAGATCGGCCATTGCCCAGAGCGCGCCGCCGGCGTCGGAAGTTTCGCCGGGGTTTTCCTGGGGGATGACGGAATCGAGCAGGCGGGAGGCTTCGGCGAACTGGTCGTATTCGAGGAGGCAGCGAGCGAGCTGGACGCGGCTGGTGGGGTCGCTGCGTTTCTGCAGCTCGATGATCGCATACGGTGTCAGGCCCGCCTGCCAGAGGGTGCGGCCGAGGTGGTCCGCGGCCCAGCGCCAGCCGTCGCCGGCTCCCCGGTCGATGATCTCGTACTGGAGGCGAAGGGCCTGGAGCGGCCTGCCCTGCTGCAGGAGGCGCTGGACGACGGAATCGACGGGATCGGCCGAGGTGTCGGGCAGCGGGGTTCCGGCGAGGCCGGGGGGTCGGGCGAGCCTGCGGGCTTCGGCGAGGTCACGGTCAAGACGCACCTTGCCGGCCTTTTCCCGTTCCCGGACGGTGGAGGCGTGGGACGGCCGCACCGGCAGGAGCCCCAGGGCGAGGACCGGGAGGAGGACGAAGAAGGGTTTCTGCAGGGTGTATTTCACAGGATGTTTTAACGGCACAGGAAGCGGCGCGTCACAATTCGTTTTTCATGGCGGCGAGGTTATTGCGGGCCCTTTCGTTGCCGGGATTGACCCGGAGGGCCTTTTCGACCCACCTGATGCCCTTGCGCAAGTCCCCCAGTTGAGCAAGAGCGACACCGTAGCTCATGAGGGCGAGGTCGTTGTACGGGTTGAGCGTGAAGGCTTCGCGGTAGTGCTTCGCCGCTTCTCCCAGGTCTCCTCCCGAAGTGGCTTGATCGCCGCGCTGCCCGGCTTCGACGGAGCGGGCGAGGGTGGAGAGTTCGTCGACGGAGAGTTTCCTGGGGAGGTCGAAGTCGGTGCCGTCGGTGGAAAGGAGAGCGGGGGCGTCTTTGCCGGTCTTTTCCCTGATGATGGTCCGGTAGATGAGCGGGTTCAGGTTGCTGACAGCGGGGCGGAGATTCTTTTTGAGTGCGCCGAGGAAGCCGCCCGTACCGCCGAATAGCCGCTTGAATAGGCTCATGATACGGATCCTTTCGCCGAGGAGCGCTTAGCGCGAGAATTTCCTGACGATCGCCTGCATGCCGAGACCGAGAGAGAAAGACACGAAAAAGGCGGCGACGGAGAGGCCGATTTTGGGCCATACGGCGAGGTAGCCGAGGGGGCGCCACCAGATCAGGACGAGGAAGACGGCAAGGCCCAGGAAGAAGACGCATCCGGCGGCGCCCGCGCCGGTGTCGTTGTCTTTGGGCGAGTCGTCCGAGCCGCCGATCTGGAGCCCCCGCTTGCCCTGCATGAATTCCTTGACGCACTTTTTGCACATGTGTTTTTCGACATACCCGGCGCCGCCGGTGGCGTAGCCGTCGAGCACGGTGGTGAGCTTGTCGTCGGGGAAATCCCCGCCGCAGCGAGAGCACAGACCCATGTTCCGCCTCCTGTCCCGGCGAGCCTGCCGGGGACGGCTCGCAGGGCTAAACGTGTATCATGGCCTTGATAACGCCGTCTTCGTAATTGTGGACGAGCGAGAGGGCTTTTTCGACATCGTCGAGGTCGAAGGAATGAGTGACCATGTCGGAGATCCTGACGAGGCCGGCTTCCATGATGGCGAGGCCCTCCCGGACGACAAAGCATGCGCGCCTGACGTGTGCGAGGGCGAGTTCCTTTCTGCGTGCGACGTGGCCCGGGAAGGACGAGACGTCAGCGGTCGGAATGCCGACGATGCAGCACCTGCCGCCGATGCGGACGGAGTTGACGGCTTCGTGGATGCAGGAGTCCTGCCCGGCGCATTCGTAGACGGCGTCCGGGCCGTCGCCGGTGAGGTCCGTGAGCCATTCGACAACGTCCGTGTTGTTCGGGTTGGCGGTGTCGTCGGCGATGAGGGCCTTGGCGAATTCACACCTGTAAGGAAGGACGTCGGTCATGTAAACCTTGGCGGCGCCCGCGGCGCGTGCCGCGGCCGCGGTGACAAGGCCGATGGGGCCGGAACCGAAAACGGCCACGGTGTCGCCGAGACGTACGGGGGCGATGTCCACGGCGTGCATGCCGATGCCGAGGGGTTCAAGGAGGGCGGCGTCGTCGTCGGTCATGGAGTCGGGGACGGGAAAGCAGAGATCGGCGGGGTGGACGACGTATTCCTGGAAGGCGCCCGGGACGGGGGGGGTGCCGTAAAAGCGGACGTTGGGGCAGCAGTTGGGGCGGCCGGCGCGGCACCAGCGGCAGGAACCGCAGTTCATGTTCGGGTCGACGGCGACGCGCGTGCCCGGTTCGATGCCGGAGACGCCGGGGCCGAGCGCTTCGACGACGCCCATGAATTCATGGCCGACGGTCTGCGGGGCGTCGACGACCTGTGAGCCGATACGGCCGTCGACGAAGTAGTGGACGTCGGAGCCGCAGACGCCGACGGACCTGACGCGCAGCAGGACTTCGCCCGCGGAGGGTTCGGGCCTGGGGATGTCTTCGATGCGGAGATCAAACTTGCCGTGCAGGACTGCGGCTTTCATGGGAATGTCCGTATCATGAGGAAAAGAGGTCGTCGGGGATGTCCGGAGTGCCGCCGGGGCAGGTGCAGACGAAAGAGGCGAGGCGGTTGGCGTATTCGCTGATGGTGTCGATGTCGTGGCCGGCCAGCAGGCCCATGGCGACGACGGCGGTGAAGGCGTCGCCCGCGCCGACGGTGTCCACGACGTCCACCTGGAAACCCTTGTGGTCGCAGGCGCCGTCGGCATTGGCAAGAAGGCTGCCGTCGGCGCCGCGCGTGAGGGCGATGAGGCTGACGTCGAAGGAATCGAAGAGCTCGGAGAAAAGGGCGTCGACGTCGGCCGGCGCGCCGATGAATTCGGCGACGGCGGGGAGTTCGTCGGAGCTGAGGCGAAGGACGTGTGCGGCTTCAATGGAGCTGACGACGACGTCTTCGTCGAAGAAAGGCTTGCGGAGATTGATGTCCAGAATCCAGAGGCATCCGTCGGGGGTCTGGGAGAGGAAATCGGTGATGGTGGAGCGGGAGGTTTCGGAGCGCTGCGCGAGGGTTCCGAAGCAGACGGCGTTTGCGGAAGGAGCCAGGTCGAGAAGTTCCTGGGATAGGGGAATGTGGTCCCATGCGACGTCTTCGTGGATGGCGAATTCGGGGGAGCCGTCGGATGCAAGGGAGACGTCGACGGTGCCCGTCGGGTGGTCGGTGTCGATGGAGACGAAACTCCTGCTGAGGCCGAGTTCGCCGAGGCGCGAGAAAACCGCCTTGCCGAGGTCGTCCATGCCGACGGCGGAGGCGATGCAGGCGTTGGCCCCGAGCCTGGAGCAGTGATAGGCGAAATTGGTGACGGCGCCGCCGAGCTGCCTGCCGTCGGGAAGCATGTCCCAGAGGAGTTCACCGATGCCGACGACAGTGGGCTGCGAAGAGTCATCCATAACGAGGCTTCCTAAGCTTGCCCCCCCGGGGCGATTATATCGGCCGGCGGAGGAAATGCATCCGGAATATTGAAGAAACGATGTCCAGAAAAAGCGCCGCGGGACCGAAAAGATACTGAAAAACCGTTGCAGCGCGGGGGCGACGGGGTAAACCCATCGGCAGAGGAGAAAAACCATGGAGCAGGATAAGAACACCGTGGCGGAAGCGGCGAAGGAAGCCGCTGCGCCGGGGGTGGCCGTCGACGCGCTGCCTCCGCCGGGGATAGGGAAGAAAGCGATAGCGGCGGGAGTGTCGAAGGCGCAGATGGAGTTCACGCCGAAATTCCTGCTGGCCGTGCTGGCGGGGGCCTACGTGGGAATGGGGGCGGTGTTCTACACGGTGGTGGTTACGGAGACGGGGACGGGGTACGGGCTGACAAGGCTGCTGGGGGGACTGGCGTTCTGCCTGGGCCTGATCCTGGTGGTGGTGGGAGGAGCGGCGCTGTTCACCGGCAACAACCTGATAATAATGGCGGCGCTCAGCCGGAAGATAACGGTGCTGCAACTCCTGAGGAACTGGGCGATAGTGTACGCGGGCAATTTCGCCGGGTCGGTCGTCCTTGCGCTGCTGATGACGGCGACGAGGATCTACGGGGCCGACGGCGGCAAGGTGGGCGCGACGATGGTGAACATAGCGAACGGGAAGTGCGGACTGCCGTTCGGGCAGGCGGTGGCGCTGGGAGTGATGTGCAACGTGCTGGTGTGCCTGGCGGTGTGGCTGTGCTTCAGCGGACGGACGGTGGTGGACAAGGTAGTGGCGATAATCTTCCCGATAACGGCGTTCGTGGCGGCGGGCTTCGAACACTCGGTGGCCAACATGTACTTCATAAGCGCGGGGCTGCTGACGAAAGGGGCCGGGGGGGCGCCGGGAGCGCCGGGGCCTCTGGCGGAGGCGGCGCGGAACGCGGCGAACCTGACCTGGGGGAACTTTTTCGTCAAGAACCTGCTGCCCGTGACGCTGGGGAACATAGTGGGCGGGGCGGTGTTCGTCGGGGCGATATACTGGGTGATCTTCCACAGGAAGAAGACGGAGTAAAGAGGAACGGGCGGATGCGGCGCGAGGGGGGAAAAGACAAGGCGGAGGCCGACGGGAAGGCCGCGAGGCGCAGGAAGCGTCGAAGGAATTTTCTTCTGCTGCTTGCAGCGTGCGCCGTTTTTCTGGGGGGCGGGGCGTACTATGTTTTCACCGACGTGCCGGAGATGCCGATACCGGTCCACCCTGACTGGGAAATGACCGAGAGCCTGTGGCACAACGACCCCAATTATGTCCTGTCGCCGGGGATGGTGTTCACTTCCCCGCGGCCGTGCCTGGAGACGGTGGAGTGGAGCCACCGCGCGCTGCGGAAAATGGCGAACAACCGGGCGCGCCGGGCGGACGAGTGCAGCGTCGTACTGAACCCGCCGGGGGATTTCCGTGACATCCACGGCCACATGCCCGAGTGCCCCGTGCTGTCGGCATGGTGGATCGACGACAGGGGCGACCGTAACAGCGTGACGATGAGTTTTGAGAACCTGCCGGAAGGCGGGACAAGGATCCGGGCTTCATTCGAGGTGTGGCGCGCCAAGTAGGGCGGCCGCCGGGGGTCAGGCGCCGTCGGGAGGGTTTTGTTTCTTCTGCGTGCGGCGGGCCTTGATGTCGTAGTACAGGATTATCCAGCACAGGAGCGCCGACGGGGTGACCACGAGGAAGGGGAAACGGCAGGCATCCGTCTTGGAAAACATCGGCAGGGTGGGGTCCAGGAGCCAGGGGAACGACAGAATCGACAGGAAAGTCAAAGAGGCGCACAGCGCCAGAAAGGCGATGTTTACCGGCGGCGGCTTGCGTTTCGGGTGGCGCACTCGCGGCATGGGGGCATCCTTCCCACGGCGACCTTCCCACGGCGACCATGCCGCCGGAAATATCATACCCGGCGCGGCGGCGAACGGTAACGCCGTGATTGACAGCGTTGCGCGGAGTCTCGGACGTCAGCCTTCGACGCCGGCGAGGGCCTGCCTGAGGAAGGCGAGGCTCTTCTTGACGCCGGAGTGCTCTTCTTCCTGGCCTTCGTATTCGAGGGCGAGGTAGCCGGAGTAGCCGGCGTCCTTCAGGATGCGTAGGCAGGCCTCGACGTCCACGACGCCTTCGCCGACGGTGGCGCCTTCCATGGCCTTGCTGGCGCGCCCGTGCGGCTCGCCGTCGGTAAGGGAGTTATCCTTGATGTGGACGTAGCCGGTGACGGGGGCGACGAGGCGGGTGCCGTCTTCCGGGGACTGATCGGCGCCCATGAAGTTTCCGATGTCGCAGCAGGCCTTGAGGAAGGGGCTGCCGACGGCGTCGAGGACCTGGAGGACTTCTTCGCCGCGGCCGGGCATGCCGCCGTGGTTTTCGAGGGAAAGGGTGACTTTTACTTCTTCGGCGACTTCGGCGCATTCTTTCAGCGCGTCGGTGACCTTGGCGAGATCCGCTGCGAGAGACGCTGCGTCGTTGCCGGTCGCATGGCCGCCGAAGACGCGTGCGGTGTCGGTGCCGAGGCGCGCCGCGTTGCGGAGGCCCAGCTTGATGTTGTCGATCTGCTCGCGCTGCTTGGCGTCGTCTTCCTGGGTGAGGTCGTCGGATAGCGAGTAGCTGGAAAGGGCAAGGCCGTTTCCGGAGAGACCGGAGAGGATGGCGTCCAGGTTCTTATCGACGTCGCCGGCGAGGCGCATGTGGAGATCGCAGGCGTCGAGGCCCAGTTCCCCGACGGTGCGGAAATAAGTCGGAAGGTCCATGCGGCCTCCGCCGATTTCCCTGTGAAAACTGTAGTGACAGACGCTTATACGCATGGCACGGTTCCTTTCCAGAGCAGTGGAGCCGGGAGCTCCTACGACAGGAAATATAGCACGGCGCTCACGCCGAGACACGGCAGAAACGTGAAATTTGCAGAAAAACAACCTACATGGCGCTCCGTGATCTATAACACGTGGTACCATGGAACGCATGGGCCTGGAAAACAACAACGGAGAGGCGGAGGAACGGGCGGCGGCCGAGGAGGGAGCGGGACGGGACGGGGGCGTCGCGGGGCGGAGCCTGAGGAATTCAGCGGTATACATAGTCCGCGACGTGAGCTGGCGGCTGGGGTGGATGTTCAAGAACGAGGGGCTGGTGGTATCGAGTTTTCTTAAAACGGTGGGGGTGAGCAACGGGGTGCTGTCGCTGCTGCCCGTGCTCAACAGGTGCGGACGGGCGATCCCGCAGCTCGCTGTGGCGGGCATGGTGGGCCGGGTGGGCCGGAAGAAGTTCCTGTCCGCCGCGGGAACGGGAATCTTCGGGGCGATATGGCTGGTCCTGGGGTACCTGGTGCACCGGCATTCCTGGCAGTGGAGCAGGGAGACGGTGCTGTGGGTGACGTTCGCCCTGTATTTCCCGTCGATGATGTTTTTTGCGGGTGCGGTGCTGGCGGGGCAGGTCCTGAGAGGCAAGCTGATACCGGTGAACTGGCGCGGGCGGGTGATGAGCGTGGCGGCGTTCGTGGGGGTGCCGCTGGGGATAGCCGCGACGATATTCGTGCTGAGGCCGATACTGGCGAGGGACGGTATCGGGCTGCAGCCGTACGGAACGTGTTTCATGGTATCCGGAGCGGTATTCCTGGTGGTGTCGGTGATAACGCTGGCGTTCGCGGAGGAGGCGGACGCCCCGAGAACGCGCAGGATATCGGCGGCGGGCGAGGCGCTGCGCGCAATGCGGAAAGACGCGGACTTCCGCGGGATGGTGCTGATAAGGATGGGGACGTTCGTTGCGTTCGGGGCGCTTCCGTTCTACACGGCTTACGGGTACGAGGTGTCGAGATCGGTGGGCGTGGAATGGAAAACGCTGATCGCCCTGTGCATGGTGGCGCTGCAGGTGGGGAAACTGCTGGGTGTGGCGGCGACGGGGTGGATAGCGGACCGCCTGGGGAACCGCGCTGCAACGGTGTTCACCCTGGTGATGGGCATGGTATGGCCGATGTCGGCGCTGTGGACGGGCTGGCTGGTGAAGGCGGGACTGGCCGACGTGAGACTGTACCTTGTGACGTACGTGATACAGGGGCTTGCGATGCCGGTGTTCTACATATCGACGAACTACCTGCTGGAAGCGGCGCCGGAGGAGAAACGCCCCGCCTACATGGCCATGGGGAACACGGCGATGCTGATCGCCCTGCCGGTGCTGCCGGTGCTGGGAGTCATGGCGGACCGGCTGGGGCTGGAAGCGCTGCTGGCGATAATGGGCGTGTTCACCGGGTGGCTGTGCGTGCTGGCCCTGCGGATGGGCGAGCCGAGGGGAAGGCTGGGCATACCCGGGACGCCGGTGGCGCCGTAGACGCACGCGTGTAACATGCTGCAGAGCTGGGTGTTAAAGAAAATGGGAACCGCGTACGTCGAATGAGGAGAAACCGGACAGGTGAGGCGCACGGCGGCAGGGCGATTGGCATTGACGGTGCCGGCGGTCCTGGTAATGCTGGGGGCAAGCCGGGTTGAGGCAACGAGTTCCCGCCAGGAGCGGGAAGAACTGCTGGAAGCGGGGGAATACTACGCGAAGGACGACATGACGGGTTTCATGAGCGCCCTGTCCGCGTACGTCGAACGAAACGGCAATTCGTACTGGAGGTTCGACGCCAAGATACTGCATGCGATGGTTCTGATGCAGAAACCCACACAGAGGGAAACGGCGCGCAAGATGCTGCGGGAAGTGTCGCTGGACGCCCGCGAGATCGCTCACGGGCCGCTGGCCCGCCACATGATAGGACGCAGTTACGAGGAAGACGGAAACTACGCGCAGGCGCTGAAGGAGTACGGGGCGCTGGCGGCCTACCCGCCGATGCCGGACAGGCTTGAAAGAAGCGTACGCCTGGAACGCGGCTACCGCAGGTCGCGCTACTTCACTTACTATCCCACGTTCATAACGAACACGGAAGCTGCCAACAGGCTCTTTGTGGAGGCGGCGGCAAGGCTGGCGGTAATGAAGAGGGTGCTGCCCGCGGAGACAGGGGGACCAGCGGCTCCGGCGCTGAAAATAACGGAAACGAACGAAGCGCTGGTTATAACGCCGTCTCAGCAGGAGAGGAAATCCGCGGTCATGACGTACATCCTGACCGCTCCGGCCGGCAAGGCCGTCAGGACCATGGCCGTCAGCGCCGTGATAGTGGAAGGCAGGAGGTACGGGAAAGCAAGCTTTACCGCCGTACCGGTGTATCCCGTGCTGCCGGAATCCCGCCCCAGCACGTTCCAGCCGGACCCGATGAAGGCGGGGGCGACCGGGGCGACGATGAGGTTCGACACCCCGGTTTCGGTGATGGAAGTGAACTTGACGTGGGAGGGGCTGGAGATCGACCGCTGGCAGATCATCACGGAACTGGCCGCGGAACACAAGCCGCGCTACCCGGAGGGCGGAATAAACCTGCTGCCCGTGATGGGTGGAGGCTCCGTGCCCCCGTTTGCCCGCGGGGCGGCGAACATCCGGCTGCGCTACGACCGGCAGGCCGGGAAACACGTCCTGCTGATGGCATTGCCGGAAGAGGCGGAGGGGAGGCCGGACACGGCGCCGTCTCTCTACGGGAGCGAAAGCCGGGACGGGCGAACGTGGACGGTGCCGGAAAAATTGGATGCTTCTGGCCTGCGGAGCGACAAGTGGCCGGACATGCTGGACGGCCAGCGTTCCTGCAGGACGGTGTGGGTGTCGGACCGCCGCGGGAGTTCGATGGAGGAGGTGTTCATAGGGGAGGGCGCCTCGGCGGCCACGGCGAGGATCTCGGGATACATAAAAGATGATTTCGGGATGTACGCGGACTTCCCGGCGGGATGCCACATAACAGCGTCTTCCCCGGTGCTGGTCAGACACGGGGACCGGGACCTGCTCTTCTACGTGGCCCGTGCCATCAGCAAGAGCCACGTGCAGCGGGAAGACCAGACGGTGCGCGGGTCGGGCATATACTACGTCGACCTGACGGCCGGAACAAAGGCGGAGATGCAGACGGTACTGTCTACCGGGTCGGTGTCCCTGGACAGGTACCTGGGAAAACCGGAACCCGGCGACGATTCCGTAAATATTTCAGGGGACGCGCCGATTTCGGTGGTGGCGGGCCCGGATGGCGGCCTGCTGGCGGCGTGGGTGAGCAGCACGGGGAAGGCGTGTGTTTCAAGCAAGGCGAAAGGCAGGGACGACTGGAAGACTGAACGGATAGTCCTGCCCGGCGACGAAAGAGTGCACGAAATCGAACTGGTGCCGGTGAACGGAAGCCCGGTCGCCGTGGCATCGCTGGAGGGGCGCGGCGTGGTCGTGTTCGCGAGGGACAACCGGAACTGGACGGAACGTGCGACGGTGTTCAAGGAGGCGACGTATCCTTATCGTATAAGCGCTTCCGTGTGCGCCGACGGCAAGGTGCTGGTGGCGGGCGTGGTGCGGGGCGTGGGGGCCACGTTCATAAGGACTGCCCGCGTGGACGTTGCAGCGGGCAGGGTGGAACCCTAGGAAACGCGACGCGGGCGGGGAACCGCCCCGCATCGGCCGGCCGCCCCCGTAAGGCCGACAGAATAAGCAGGTTGACATACCGGACTGAACACTAATAATAAATACTATCGAATACAATCCGGGCCGGGATGGACCGGCGCCGGGGAAGATTCCGGGGGGAAGGAAATGCTGCCGTACGGCGCGGCGGAGAAGGCGGGCTGACGATATCAGGCGACCATGAGGAGCCAACCGGTGCCGAGCATTGAGGCAGACCACGGGGCGGTAACCGTCCTGGTGGTCGACGACGACAGGGATTTTCGTGACCTGGTGTGCAAAGACCTGCGGGCGCGCGGCTACGAAGTGCTGACCGCCGGCGACGGAGCTGAAGCACTGAAACGGATGGACGGGACTTCTGTCGACGTGGTGCTGCTCGATTATCGCCTGCCGGATGGGGACGGGATCGAAGTCCTGAAGAAACTGCGGTCCATGTACGCCGGGGCGGACGTGGTTATGGTGACGTCCCACGGCTCGATACCGCTCGCTGTGGAAGCCATGAAACTGGGCGCGACCGAATACATTACAAAACCGCTCCTGCCGGACGAACTGGCCAAGACACTCTCGAACATAGGGGAAAAACGCTCGCTTGTCAGGCAGAACAGGCACTTGCTGAACATGCTGAATGACAAATGGGGGGTCGAAGCTATCCGTGGGCAGTCGGTGCAGATGCGCAGGATAAGGGAGCAGATCCGGCAGCTGTCGGAAAGCACGGCGAACGTCCTGGTAACCGGGGAAAGCGGTACCGGCAAGGAGCTGGTGGCGCGGGCGCTGCACGTGACCAGCCCCAAGGGGACGGGGCCGTTTATCGCCCTGAACGCCGCCGGCATTCCCGCGGGGCTGGCGGAGAGCGAACTGTTCGGGCACAGGAAAGGGGCTTTCACCGGGGCGGACAGGGATAAGGCAGGGCTGTTCACGGCGGCCCACGGGGGGACGCTGTTCCTGGACGAGATAGCGGAAATGCCGCTGGAGCTTCAGCCGAAACTACTGCGTGCGATAGAGTCGCTCGAGGTGCGGCCCATAGGCGGGGAGGATGTCCGCAAGGTGGACGTGCGGATAATCGCCGCAACGAACCGGGATCTGGAAGCGGAAGTGGCGGCCGGCCGGTTTCGCAGGGATCTTTACTACCGCCTTAACGTGGTGCACATAGACATACCGCCGCTGCGGAAACGCGTGGAGGACGTGTCCGAATACGCCGAGTACTTTCTGGCGGTGAAACGCGGCGACAGCGGCATACGCGGCTTTACGCCGGCGGCCATGCACGCGCTGGAGTCGTATTCGTGGCCGGGTAACGTCAGGGAGTTGGAAAACGCCATGGAACGCGTGGTGGCGCTTTCCACGGACGACATCGTCGGCCTGGACGACCTGCCACGGCAGGTGGTGACCATTGGTGACAATTACGGGACCGCTCCCGCGGCCGGGGTGAAGGCGGAGTTCCCGCTGCTGACGCTGGAGGAAATAGAGCGCATTGCGGTGCTGAGGACCGTGGCGGCGGCGGGAGGCGACAAGTCGCGGGCGGCGCGGGTCCTCGGAATAAACCGGGCGACGCTCTACCGCAAGCTGAGGGACTACGGAGTTTCGCCGGACAGGCCGCCCGGGCGGAAAAGGAGCAGGGGCGGCGCCAAAGGCCCCGGCTCTTCCTGATGGAGGAATGCTTGTTCCGAACGGAAACGCTTCCATCCCCGCAGGAGGGCACGGCGGGCTTCCGGGTGGTATAATAAGACTGGACGGCGGATGAACGCCGACGGCGAAACAACCGGAAGACCGCGTCGAGGAGGTTCCGTTGCGCCGGGGAACAGTCGTGCCCGCAATATTCGTTGCCGCTTTGGCGGCGTTCCGCGCGCATGCCGTGACGATATTGCCCCTTTCCGCGGCGGAGATGGTGCGGGAGAGCAGTACGATAGTCGAAGGCCGGGTGGTCGGGATCAGGAGCGGCTTCGACGGCCGCGGCAGGCCGATGCAATTCGTGAGAGTCCTGGTCGGCGCTTCGCACAAGGGCGCGGCGGCCGCGGGTAACACGGTGGAAGTGGCAGTGCCGGGCGGCCGGGCGGGACAGGTGCATTACGTGGTGCCGGGGGCGCCTCGGTTCGCCGCGGGGGAGGAAGTCGTCCTGTTCCTGCGCGGGCCGAAGAGCGGCAAGATGGCAGTGCTGGGTTTTTCCCAGGGATATTACAGCGTTGTTGCCGCAGGGGGAAGACGGCTGGCCCGGAGGAAGCAACCCGCCGGCACGGTATCCGGCGGCCCTGCCGCCGTCCACGGTCCGGGAACGGCTGCTGCCGGAACAGCAATAGCAATGCCGGACGCCGTGGAACTCGCGGAGCTCAGGCGTTTCTTGCGGGATGAAGTGCATAATCCCGGAAAAGCGAAAAGTCCCGACCCCGCCGGCGGAACCGTGCTGCATGCCGGGGGAGCGGACGGCGGGACGGGCCCGCCCGCCGGCGTGTCGCTGCCGGACGGAATGAACGCTGCGGCCGCCGGGCTCTTTCATGGAGCGCTGCTTCTTCTTGTTGCGGCGGCCGTGGCTGCGGCGGCCGGCTTACGCGCGCACAAGCCGCGGGCCGCCGCTGTCGCCGCAGTGCTCGGTCTCGCTGCGGCGGGAGCCTGCGGGTACGTCAGAGAAGTCATCAGCGGACACGAAGTCTACTGGGCGTCGTACGACGTGCCGGTGGAATGGCTGATGGAACCGGACGCGACTTCGGACTGCCTCGATGAACTGGCGGCGGTGCAGTCGGCGTTCGACACGTGGGAGGAAGTGCCGACGGCGACGATAGCGTTCACGTACGGCGGAGCTCCTCCTTATGAAAACGACGGTAACGACGGCCTGAACATCGTCTACTGGGACGGCGACAATTCTTCCGGCTACATGTCTCCTGGGACGCTGGGCGTCTGCGCCTACTGGGCTAATGCCGTGAACGGCCGGCTGCTGGACGCGGACATCATATTCAACGACCAGGATTACGCCTGGCGCGCTCTCGGCGAAGGCGGGACCCAGGACCTGGAAGGTGTGGCGACGCACGAAATAGGCCACTTGCTCGGCCTCGGCCACCCCCCCGACCACCCCGAAGCCACGATGTGGTACCAGTATCACCCCGGCTCGGAAGTGCTGGCGCAGGACGATATCGACGGAGTGTCCGCCGTGTACCCAGACACGGTCGCACCGGCGCCGCCGGTCATAACCACGAACGGCGGAGCGGACTTCACCACGGCTGACGCGGCGCTGGTTCTGGCCGGCACGATGGCGGCCGACACCTGGGAACTCCGGGTGAACGGTTCGACGGAAGGAGTGGCGGCGTTCGCGTTCGGCGACACCGCGTGGTCGTATTCGACGACCCTGGAGGCTCCCGGGGAGAATCACTTTTCGGTGACGGCCCTGGACGCCAGCGGGAACACGTCCGCGCCCGATTCCATCACGGTGACGTTCTCGCCGGCAGAGCCGGTGGTGGACACGTTCGTCCTCTACGACCTCACGACCGCATCCGCCGCGATAACCGACTGGCCGCTGGTGGGCGTGGACCTCGCGGCGCACGACTACCATACGTCAGTAGCATACTACCTGCTGACGGAAAGCGCTTCGTTCGTGCCGGACGCGGCGGCGATGGCGGCCGACGGCGGCCCAGAGCCTCCGCGGGTCTACATGACCGCTGCCACGCAGGGACAGCGCGACGTCTACGCCTGGGTGATGGATACCGAGGACAACATCGGGGGCCCCTACTCCGCGTCGATAATCCTGGACAGCATTCCGCCTTTCGTGACCGGGGCGTACTCGCACACGGCGGATTCCATCGTGGTGGAATTCTCGGAAGACGTGAACGGCGCCGGGCAGACCGGGGCCTACTCCGTGGCGCCGGCGACCGGCGTCGGCTCGGTTGCGGTGTGCACCGGGCGCAAGTACATACTGAAGACGCAGCCGATGTCGCCGGGCGCAAGTTACACCTTGACCGTGTCCGGCGTAAGCATAACGGACCGGACCGGCGAGAACACCGTCTATCCCGGAGCGCAGGATATCGTCTTCACCGCCGGCGCCGATGGCGATGTCACCGTGCAGTCCATACGCCAGCGCAGCCACACGGAGACCCTCGTGGCCTACACCGCTCCCGTGCTGGGGGCCGCGGTCCCCGACAACTACCGCGTGGGCGCGGACACTTTCGCGTCCACGGCGTCGTTCGCCCCCGACGGCGTGGAGTGGCTCGGCGGCAGGACGTTCCTGCTGTCGCATTTCGACGCGTTCCTGGCGGTGCTTTTCAGCGGCTACACGTGGCCGGACGATTTCCCCTTCGAAACCTGTCTTGCCGTGCGCAACGTGGTCGACGAAAGCATGGAGGCCGTCGAGCGCAACTATCCCGTCGGGGCGGAAGCGTATTACCTGGGGTCGCTGTACATCGATGAGCCGGTGCCGGCCGACGGCAACCCTCCGGTGATCGATTCCTTCGTCCTGCGGGCGCTGGATACGCGCCTCGCCGGCCAGACGGTATCGCGCATGGTGGCCGTCGAGATGCAGGCGCATGACGGCGAGACCGGCATCGTCCGCTGGCACCTTACCGAAAATCCCGCCCCGCCGGCGCCGGCCGAAGTGCTGGCCGCGGGAAGCTGGCTGCCGCACGATTTCTTCATCCTCGACCCCGGCGCCGGCGGCCATACTGTTTACGCATACGTCCTCGACGCCGACGGGAACATGGGTGCGTCAAGTGCCGCGATAACGCTCCTGCCGAACGGCGCCCCGTCGGCCTCGGCCGCCGCCAGCCCCGTCACTGCGGCGATCCCCCCGGACGCGGAAATTGCTTTCACGTCCGCGGGGACCAGCGACCCCGAAGGCGCCATGGCCGGCGTTTTGTGGTACTTCGGGGACGGTGGGGTTGCGGACGAGCCAGATCCCCTGCATACCTATTCGGCGGCGGGCGAATACAAGGTGATGTTCCTGGCCAGGGACGCCTGGGGAGCCGTGGATTCCACGGAAATCGACATTTCCATCATTGACGACGCCTTCCCGCCGCAGGTGGCGGTCGGGGCGTTCACTCTGCGCGGAAGGGTCGATACGCCGTCGGTGGCCGCCGTCAATATCGACGGCACGGACTTTCCGGTGACGGGCGGAATGTTTTCGGCGCGGCTCACCGTGCCGTCAGGCGGAACCGTCTATACCATTACGGTGGACGACGGCGTAAGGCCGCCGCACGTGGCGACGCTGGAGGTGGCATCGCCATGACGCCGCGAAGAATACCGGCGATGATCGCCGCCGCATGCCTGGCCGTCGTGCCGGGCTGCGGCCTGAGGGTAACGAACCGGACGCCGGCCGTCGCGGTGAGCGCCGATTACGTCTTCGTATGCGCCGGAGCACCCGTCACTTTCACCGCGGTGGCCGCAGACCCCGACGGGACGGTCGGCCGTTACGAGTGGGACTTCGGCGACGGGACGACTCTGGTCACTTCCCTGCCGGGCGCATCGCACGCCTATGCCGCCGCGGGCGTCTACACTGTTGAAGTATGGGCGGTCGATAACGACGGCGGGAGCGCCGGAGCATCCGTTGCAGTAACGGTGACGTCGAGCCCTGAGCCGTGCGTCCTGCTGGAAGGCGTGGATATCGAGATAACGGTCGCCGACGGCCCCGTTGACCAAGTGATCGTCAACGGAGAAACCGTTGCCGTCGGGGCGGAGCAGGAAGTCGTCGTGCCCGTCGAACTGTCCGGTACCACGGCGATAGTCATAGATGCAACCGACGTCGCCGGCAACCCGGCCGCCACGTACGAAATGACGGTCACGAAGCACGAATAGCGCCGGGGCGGCTACTTGCCGAGTTCGATCCTTATGGCCAACGCTTCCGGCAGGCCGGCGTCGATGATCTTGCGGGCCGTGGCCTGGACGTTGTAAGGCACCCTGCGGAAAAAGACCCGTTCTTCTTCGGTGTCGTAGATGCAGTAACATGCCCTGGGGTCTTCGTCCCTGGGCTGGCCGACCGAGCCGATGTTCACCAGGCAGCGGTGGTTCTTCGATACTTCGATGTCTCCGCTCATGGTGTACGTCATCGGCGTGGTGTTGAAAAACACCATCGGCACGTGTGTATGGCCGTAGAAGAAGATCTTCTTGTCCAGCGCTTCAAAGGACAGCTCGGCGTCGAACAGCGTCTGGATGTAGTTGAAAAGCTCGGGCCCGTGCAGAGACCCGTGGGCGGCCGACAGCCCGGGGAAGTGCGCAACGTAACCCAGGTTCGCAAGGTAAGTTATCTGTTCGTTGGAAAGCTGTGCCCGCGTCCACAGAAGGGCTTCCCGGGCGAAATAGTTGAACACGCTTTCGTCGACCCGGCCCGCCACCCCGTGGTCATGGTTCCCCGCCAGGCAGAAAAATCCTTCCTCGATAACCGTGGAAATGCACTCCACCGGCTCCGGACCGTAGCCGACGACGTCGCCCAGGCAGACCTTGATGTCCGGACTGTCATAGCGCAGGGCGCCCATTACCGCTTTGAGCGCTTCGTAGTTGCCGTGGATGTCCGCTATGAACGCGTATTTCACCCGGTGCGCCTCTCTCAGGCGTTTCCATGTTCCAGAGCGAGCCCTCCCCACAGCCAGACAAGAAGCATTATACATACCGTCGAACAGCACATCGCGCCAAAAACCAATATTGTCCCGGCCGAACCCGCGGACGCCCACGTACCGGAGGCAATGTCCATCACCGGAACGCCCCGGGCGATGCGTGCCGCCGCCCCACCGCCACGTGAATACCCTTGCAGTATAAACAAAACGATCCACGCCGCAAGGGAAGCAAGCAGCGCCGACGGCAGCCTGAGCCGCGTCCCCGCAAAAACGGCCACGGCGCCGAAAGTCCAGGCCATCGGCAGAACCAGGCACAGTGCGCGGGCGTCCGCCGTCAGCGGCAGCAGGAACAGCAGGCAGCATGCCGCCGCGCCGGCGCAGACCGTACCCGCGGCGAAAACGAAGACGTGGCGGCGGCCGCTCCAGGTCCCCGCGCACAGTATCGCCGTCAGAGCGCCCAGCGCCCACCCCGCCGCGCTTACGCCCCCTCCCCCGCCCGCCACGCCCAGGGCGGTCGCCGCCGCCACGGTCCAGAAACAGGTTCCGGCCAGGGTGATCGCCAGCAGCTTGCCCGTCAGTATGCCGCGCCCGGACATGCCGGACACGTTGATAAGTACCAGGCGCCTGGATTCCACGTCTGCCGCCGTCGAACTGCTGCCGAGCAGTATGGTGCAGCCTATCGCGACCAGCCACACCGAAGACAGCACGACGTCCGTGTAGACGATTTCATCCGCTCCCAGCGTGAAGGAAACCAGCAGCGGGCCCGCGGCGACCGACGCCATGCACGCAACGGCCATGTAGAACAACCGGCCGGACGCAAGCCAGGAGCGTACTTCCATGCCGGCACAATGGAACGGCAGAGCGCGATGGTTCATCAGTAGCGTATCCCGAATCCGGAGAACGTGGAATTTGCAGGAAGTTCGATCTCGGTGGAATCCGTAATATGTTGCGACATGCTCTCATACAGGCGATCCAGAAACGCCTTGACTTCCTTCTTGTCACCCCCGACGACTATTTCCACCTTGCCGTCGGGCAGGTTCTTGACGTAGCCGCTCACGGCGTATTCCCGGGCGATCTGCGTCGCCCGGTACCTGAAGCCCACGCCCTGCACGTAACCGTCATAGGTGATTTTTATGCAGACCTGCACTAAACCGGCCTCCCCGCTGCAGGCGAACAACCCACAGGACAGAAAAAACTATATATCAACAGACGCGGTTTTTTCAAGAATCTTTGGATGCTTTTGCTATAATTAGGGATATGTAAAGGTACTTCCTCATGAAAGGGCCGGGCATGGCGAACATACCCAGAGGACTGGAAGCGTTGCTTGGAAAGAAACCTGCCGGCGGAAGCGAAAGCATCTCGTACATCGCCACGGCGCAGTTGAAGGCGAACCCTTTTCAGCCGCGCAGCAGCTTCCCGGCGGAATCGCTTGCGGAGCTGGCGCAGTCCATAAAGACGTCCGGCATTCTGCAGCCTATCGTGATTACCGAGCGTTCCGGTGAATACGTGGTGGTCGCCGGGGAGCGCAGGCTGCGGGCCGCCGAAATGGCGGGGTTGAAGGAAGTTCCTGCCGTCATACGTGCAACGTCCGATAAAGACATGCTTATACTCGCCCTATTGGAAAACCTCCACCGCGACGATCTCAACATCCTGGAAGAAGCCGCCGCTTACGACCGGCTTGGAACCGAGTTCGAGCTTTCCCAGGCGGCGCTCGCGGACCTCGTCAGCAAGAGCAGGAGCCACGTGGCCAATACTCTCAGGCTGTTGAAACTCCCGGCCTCCGTGCGCGACATGCTTGCTCAGGGGCTGTTGAGCACCATGCACGCCAGGAGCCTGCTGTCGCTGAAAGACACCAGACTGCAGGAAGCGCTGGCGATACGCGCCGTCAAGGAGAAACTTACCGTCCGCGAGCTGAACGCTCTCGTCGAGCAGCTCGCCCAGCCCAGGCAGCGGGCGCGGAGGAGCACGCGGTCTCCGGGGCCGTACAGCGCACTGGCGGCGGAATTGACCGGGAAACTCGGCCGCCGCGTCTGGATCCAGGCATATGGGAAAGAAGGTAAGGAAAAGGGGCGGCTTTCGCTGGAGTTCTTCTCGCCGGCCGATTTCGCCGCCCTGCAGGAAGCCCTTGTAAAACACCTGAAACCGACATGATGGCGCCGCAGAAAGCCCGCCGCGGCCATGCCCCCGCACATGTGTTTCCCGTGAAACACTGTCGAAAATAACGACACTGAAACTTACATGAGCCTTGTCCACGTCATAAAACAGGATGCTTATGACACCGCCACTATACGGCGGAAGCTGGAAGACTGTGGGGTTGTTGCGTGTTCCCGGGGCGACAGGGTCCTCTTAAAGCCGAACATGCTGGGAGCATTCCGCCCCGAAAAAGCCGTAACGACCCACCCGGCCGTCGTGGAAGCGGTTGCTGGGATATGCGTGGACTCGGGCGCAGAAGTCATTCTTGGAGATTCGCCGGGCGCCGTTTCCATGGAAAAAGCCATGGCCGCATGCGGTTACGAGCCTCTGGTCAAGCACATGGGCCTGCAGACGCTGGATCTGTCACGGACGGTCACCGTCGCAGGGACGCATTTCCGGGACATCCGCCTGGCCGCCCAAGCGCTTGAATGCGACTGCATCGTAAATCTTCCAAAGGTCAAAACGCATGGCCAGATGCTCCTGACGCTGGCCCTCAAGAATCTCTTCGGCCTCGTTCCAGGACTCGGTAAAGCCCACTGGCACCTCAGGACCGGAGGTGATCAGGCGCAGTTCGCCCGCCTGTTGGCGGATATCGCTCACACGGTGTTGTCGCGCGTCCGTTCCGTCCACGTGGCGGACGGGGTGGTTTCTATGGAAGGCCGCGGACCCAGTTCAGGCCGTCCCAGGCAGACGTCTTTCCTGGCGGTATCCGGATCGGCGCTGGCGCTGGACACGGCTGTCTGCAGCCTGTTGGGTTTCCCGGCGGGCGATCTACCCGTGCTGGAACCGGCCGGCCGGCTGTTCCCCGAAGAAGAGCATTCCGTGGAACTGCGGTTCGCAGGGTTCGACCGGGAACCAACGCTGCCGGTTGTCGGGAATTTCCGTTTCATAGAAGTGGAATCGCTCGGCCGGCCGCTGTTGTTCCCGCCTTTCCTCTGGCGACTGCTGCGATCCTGGTGGGTCCCGATGCCGAAGGTCGCGCGGGATAAGTGCGTAAGCTGCCGGCAATGCGCCAGGATCTGTGCCGCCGAAGCCATCAGTTTCGCGGGGGAAGTCCCCTACCCTGTATTCGACCAGGCAAAATGTATAAGGTGCTACTGCTGCGAAGAAATATGTCCCGAGAACGCCATAACCGTGGTCAGGCCGTTATTCCGACGTCTGTTTCAGCCAGGCCGCCCAAAGAGCGTCCCCCGTGCCGACGAGAATAATGCCGGCGAGAATGGCCAGGCTCAGCAGTAGCCGGCGGCGGAAGCGCGCTTCCTTCAGGATCAGTCCCGCGAGAATCACGCCCACCACGATGCTGAGCTGTCTGAACGCTACCAGGTAGGATATCTTGCATGACTGCATGCCCCACAGCACCAGGCCGTACGTCAGCAGGTTCAAGACCGTGAAAGCGATAACGGCGGTTTTCTGGGTCTTGAGTTCCCGGAAATTGGCGCGTTCAGACGCACTGATCAGCGCCGGCGGCAGCAGAAAAGCCGCCGTGAACACGAATTCCCAGTACGCATACACGAATGCCGCAGCTCCGCCTCCAGCCCGGCTCATGCCGGCCTTGTCTATAAGGCTGAAAGCCACCGTGGCGAGAACGGCCGCGGCCATGACTGCCATGCCGAACACGGAAAACTTCCTGCCCGGGCGCGAATCGGCTTTCCTGCCCTGGTCCATGCCGAGTGCCAGGCAGCCGACGGTCACAAGCAGCATCCCGAACAGGGCCGGCGGGCTTATGCTTTCCTTGCCGGAAAAGTGTTCGACGCCGGCAATTATCACGACCGGCACCGCCCTTATGAGCGGATACACGACGCTCATGTCGCCGTGTTCGTACGCCAGCCCCAGGGCGGCAAAATAAACCGCCAGCGCCAGTCCGGACCCGGCGACAAACGGCCATAAGCCCTGCATGAGCCCCTCGTGCACTCCCCACAGGCCGAACGGCAGAAGGGCGAGCGCTCCCAGGCCGTTGCCGACGAAAAGAAACGCCACGGTGGCGCGAGAACGCTTTGCCACCAGGTTCCACGAAGCGTGCATCAGCGTGGAAACAGCCACCAGCAGTGTGCCGATGAAACTCATTGTCGTGTCGTTCCCGCCGGTGTCCGCCGGCTAACAATAACGCCGGCGGCAATGCCTGCCGCCGGCGTTTCCAATCCGTGAGCGAAGGAAAAATTGCCCGTCAGGCCCAGAACATTTCCCCCACTTTTTCTTTTATCACGACTTTGTCGAGGATCTGGATGGCTTTCCTCAGGCCTTCTTCACCGCTCATCAGCGAATCTTCGTGTTCGATCGAGAGTGTGCCGTCGTAACCCACGGTCCTGAGAATACTTACAAAATCCCGCCACCACGCTTCGTCATGTCCGTACCCCACGGTGCGGAATATCCAGGAACGCTTCAGCTCGTCTCCATAGTGCTTGGTGTCCAGGACGCCGTTCAGGGCCGTGTTCTGCGGATCTATGCGGCAGTCCTTGGCGTGCACGTGAAAGATGCATTCCGCCAGAGCCTTGGCCACTACCAGCGGGTCCATGCCCTGCCAGAAAAGATGGGAAGGATCCAGGTTGGCTCCTATGTTCTTGCCGCAGGCTTCGCGGAGTTTCAGCAGGGTTTCGGTGTTGTAAACGGCGAACCCGGGGTGCATTTCAAAAGCGACCTTGACCCCGTAGTCCCGGGCGAACTTGGCTTCTTCCTTCCAATACGGCACCAGCTGCTTATCCCATTGCCACTGGACGGCTTCGATATAGTCCTCGGGCCACGGACAGGTGACCCAGTTCGGGACCGTGGACCTGGCGTTGCCGGCGGGGTTGCCGGAGAAATTATTGACGACGTCGATGTTTAGCATTTTGGCGAGCTTGACGGTGTCGCGCCATGCGTCATGATGGGCTTTGGCTGTCTTCTTCTGCGGATGCAGCGGATTGCCATGGCAGGAAAGCCCGCTGATGACAAGCCCCCTACTCTTGATGGCAGCCAGCAGGTTCGTGCGGGCCTGGAGGTTGCCGAGCAGCTTCTTGACGTTCAGGTGCGGCGAACCGGGGTAATTGCCGGTGCCGAGTTCGACCGCTCCGAGGCCCAGAGAAGCGACTTTATCAAGCATTTCTTCGAGAGAGAGTTTGGAAAAAAGCACCGTGAAAACGCCGATTTTCATATCAAGTCTCCTTCCCTGGCCGGGCCGCCGGATCAGACCTTGGGAACCTTGACCCAGGCCCGTTTCTTGGCCGACACCAGCACTGAATCCAGCACGGCCTGCGTGCGGGCGGCATCGGCAAAGTCCGGCTGCAGAGATTTCTTCTTCTTGGCCATGGCGGTCAGGATATCGCTGGCCAGGTTCACCGCGGTATGCTCATACCCGATGATGTGGCCGGCCGGCCACCATGCGTGCATGTAAGGATGGGCGCCCGGTTCGGTCACCATGATGTTACGCCAGCCCTGCAGGTGCTTGGGATCCTGGGCGTCGAAAAACTCGAGTTCGTTCATGCGTTCGAAGTTGAAAGCAAGGCTGCCTTTCTCGCCGTTTATCTCAATCTTGTTGCCGTTCTTGCGCCCCTGGGCGAAGCGGGTGGCTTCGAACGTGCCGATCGCACCGTTGCGGAAGTGCGCCAGGAAGATAACGGCGTCGTCCACGGTAACCTTGCCCTTCTTCTTTTTTGACGCCTTTGCCCCGAGCCCGCCGGTGATGGCTTCGAGTACGGGCCGTTGCTTGATGAAAGTCTTCGCATCTCCGGTGACTTCGGTTATTTCGCCGACCAGGAACCTTGCCATGTCTATAATGTGCGCGTTCAGGTCCCCGTGGGCCCCGCTGCCTGCTATGGGTTTCTGCAGACGCCATACGAGAGGGAAATCAGGGTCGATTATCCAGTCCTGCAGGTAGCAGGCCCGGACATGGAAGATCCTGCCGAGGCGGCCTTCCTGGATGATCTGCCTGGCAAGCGCCAGAGCGGGCACCCTGCGGTAGTTGAACGCGACGACGTTCAGGACCTTGTTCTTCTTCACGGCCTTGACCATGGCAAGGGCCTGTTTGAGATCCATGGCGAGCGGCTTTTCGCAGAGGATGGCTTTCCCTGCTTCTGCGGCCGCAATGGCGATTTCGGCATGCGCCTTGTTGGGCGTGGCTATGTCCACGAGGTCGATGTCTTCGGCGGTAACGAGTTTCCTGTAATCGGTTTCCGTCCGCTGCCAGCCCCACAGGTCGGCCATTGCCTTGACGGCTTTCTTGTCGCTGTCGCAGGCGGCCTTCATTACGGCTTCCGCCCCGGTCTTGAAAAAAATGTGCGCCCGGTGCCACGCGTTGCTGTGCGCCTTGCCCATGAACCCGCAACCCACCATGCCAACGTTCACTTTCATAACCTGCCTCCTCCTGTATACTGTCGATAAATCCAACACTGTTTCACGCGAAACATGCCGCCACAAGCATATCGTGCCAGCTAACTCTTTTGCGCACAAGCGGTTATATCGACACGCGCACTGAAAACAACACGACCCGATATGTCATCCATGAGGGCCGACGCCTTCCAAATGTCTGTCGGGACGCCCAACGGCGGAGATTATGGCCAGTATGGCGGGGCTGTCAAGGGACATATAGCGGATTTTCCTGTCAGGACGGGCGGCGTTCCAGCCGATATGTTTTATCGGACGGCCCGGCGGGCGGTTGCACATAACCGTCCGGGCGGCCAGCGGTTACGTTAATACGTCAGGCGCAGGAACCGAATACTTTTGAGGTATTAGCGCCCGCCCCGGGGACAGGCGGGCGCCCTTCTCGGCAAGGTATGGTGCGCACGGCGGGGCATTGTGTATAATTGTATGGACATGACCGGGAAAATACAGAAAGCCTGCTGGGTGCTGCTTGTGGTCTTCGGCGCCGCCGGCGCCGAAGGGACGCAGGCGCTGGTCTATAAACAGGTTTCGACGCGCACTTTCCGGGACGCCGTGGGCAAGGAGAAGTCCGAAGTCCTGCACCAGACGATTATAGCCGCCCGGGACGCCATCCTTACCCAGACGGAAGAACTGGACGTCATCACCGTGCTGCGGCCGGCGGAAGGGACTCTGTGCCAGTACGATCCGCGGAGGAATATCTACGCCGTGATGAGCGTCCAGGCCGGCCGGGAAAAGATTCAGCAGTACAAGTCGCTGCTTTCGAAACACTATGACCGGATGGATCGTTCCAAGAAGGAACGGCTGGCCGTCGTACTGGGCAAGGTGCGGCCGCGTGCGAAGGCCCTGTCGGAAAAAAAGACCTCCCCGGTCGCCGGTTACGACACGCGCAAGGTTTCCTTTTATGAGAACGGACGCCTGCGGATGGAGTTCTGGCTCACCGACGCATTCGATTTCGGGGCCGACATGACGCCGCTGCTGGAAGCCACGGGTGAATTCAGCCGTGAGCTTCTTGCGCTGAAAAGGAAGGAACGCGGCTTCGCCATGAGAAGCCGCGTCTTCCCCGTCCTGGAGATAAACCCGCAGGTGGAAAACGAAGTGACCGAAGTCTGCAGACGAGACGTGCCGGACGACATGTTCCTTATCCCGGAAGGCTTCAAGAGGGTTGATTCGATCGAGCCCGGACCGCCGCCGGAGAATGAAGACGGCGAAGACCGGGGAAGCGGCGGCGATAAGGACGTTCCGGAAACCGCCGCTCCGGCAAAGGCGGAAGCGGATGGCCGGGAAGCAATCCCCATGCCCGAATGATCCGGGCGGCGACTGGCCGTCGAGTCCGGCGGCCGCGATTGAAATCCAGCGCAGGCTCGCGGGGCAGGTCCGTATTGAACCGCTGGACGTCGATTCGGTGGAGCGCGTCGCCGCCGTGGACATGTCTTTCCCCGGGGGCAGGGCGGTAATGCACAGGCTGCCTGCGGCGGGCCTCGCCGCGGCCGTGGTCTACGATCTGCGGCGGAGCGAAGTCATCGAGAGCGTTTTTGTTACGGGGGAAGTCCACATGCCGTATATTCCCGGACTGTTGAGTTTCCGGGAATGCCCGCTGGCGCTGGAAGCCCTGCACTGCCTGCGTACGACTTACGACGTTCTGCTGGCCGACGGGCAGGGCAGGGCGCACCCCCGCCGCATGGGGATAGCCTGCCACCTGGGCCTGGTCCTGGATGTTCCCGCGATCGGCTGCGCCAAGGGGATTCTCGTGGGTGAAGTGCAGGGAAAACTGGGGAGCCGCAGAGGTTCCAGGGCCGGACTGGTGGACCGCGGCGAGACGGTAGGCATGGCGATAAGAACGCGTTCCGGCGTCAAACCTGTATATGTTTCGGTGGGGCACCGGGTCGACCTGGCATCGGCCGCGGCCCTTGTGGAAAGGACCCTCGGCCGGTACAGAATTCCCGAGCCTTTGAGGCAGGCGCATATTGTCGCTACCCAAATGCGGCGCCGCGGTGTATAATCCCGAAGAAGGTGTTATAGAGTAGGGGGGGCAATATGGCGGATGTTGCTTACCGGATCGCCCAGAACCGCGACATGGCTTTTGTCATGGAACTCTGGGAAGCGATGAACAAGGAAGTCGCCGCGGCACAGCCGAGGTACCGGGTAGGCGCCGGGGGCGAGATCGTCTGGGGCCAATGGGCCGGCAAGATAGTCGACCGCAAGGAAGGCCAGATAGTAATCGCCGAAACAGGCGACGGGATAGTAGGCTGTATAATGGCGGCCATACCCAAGGACGCCCCTATATACGCCGAGCGGCCGCGGGGCCGGATTTCCGATATCTACGTGCGCCCCGAGCATCGGGGCAAGGGAATAGCGACCGAACTCGTGAAGCGCGCCCTTGAATTCCTGGCCAAGAAGGGCGCGAAGGCCGTGGAAGTGAATGCGCCGGAAGGCATCCCGGGCCTGAAGGAACTGTGGACCCGCGCCGGGCTGACTCCTTTCGCCACCAGGTTCTGGAAGAAACTGGGCAGCTGAAGCCGGGTGCGGCTGTTCCTGGCCGACCCGCCGGCGCATCTCCGTAATTTTATCGGACGTTGCCGGGTGCAGTAAGGCGGAAGTCCCGTCGTCGAGTAGCAATTCCAACGGGCCCGGACCGCTGGTCGGTTGTGGATTCCTTTGGCTGACCGCGTGCCTTCGCCGCGCCGGAACGCCCCGCGCTTCAGGGCCGCGGGCCTTTCCAGACGCCGCCGCCGAAGGTTGTGACGTAGACGATATCATGGTTGTCCGGGTCGAATTCGACCCGGTGGCAATTCCCGAACGGCAGGCCTTCGACCTGCTTCCAGGTGGTGCCGGCGTCATGAGTGACCCACAGGCCCTGGCTGTCCGTGCCGAGATACACTGTTTCGGAGTCTTCGGGATCCATGGTCACGAACATGCCCTGCACGTAGCCGGGGCCGCCCCTGCCTTCGAAGTCTTCGTCGCGCAGGAGGCGCGTCCACGACTTGCCGCCGTCGACGGTCTTGTAGATGCCGCCTTCACGCCCGCGGGGTATGGTCCCAGCCGACAGGTATATGATGTTGCTGTCGGAGGGATGCACGGCAAAACCGTTCGGCCAGTGCAGAGGACAGGAAACCGTTATGTCTTCCCACGAAGTTCCTTCGTCGGCGGACCTGTAGAGTGCTCCGGGTTCGGGGAAATCATGGCTCCGGCGCCCCCCGACGCGCCTCGCAGTAACCCCGCAGAAAAGGGTGCCGTCGGGGTGCCGCTTGACCAGCCATGAGTGCGAGTTCCTTTTCAGGTCGATGCCGTTGGAAGACGGCTGCCACGTGGCGCCGTTATCGGTGGACTTGTAGACGCCGTGGTCGTACAGCGCGACGTACAGCGTGCGCCGGCCGGCGGGGCTCGTGGGGTCGAGGACGAGCGACGCGGCGGGCGCGCTGGGCAGGCCGGTGCTGGATTTCTTCCAGGTGATGCCTCCGTCGTCCGACACGGACACTCCTCCGGCGCCCTTCGCCTGGTCGTGCGTGTAAGTCCAGTGCGGTATGTCGTGCACGCTGGACATGGCGGCCCAGACCAGATCCTTCCTGTCCGGGTCGAAAACGAGGGCGTAGGTCGTATTGGTCCAGGCCGCGCCGCTCTTGCGCGAATTGTTGTACCACGTTCTGCCGCGGTCCAGCGAATACGCTATTCCCACGTCGGTATAGCATATGAAGTGGTGATCGTGATCGAACGGGTCGATAGCGTAGTTCCACGTCGAAGTCACTTCCAGTCCCACGGACTGCCAGAACCCCGGATCCTTCGCCGGGGCCGGCGCCGGCTTATCCTGTCCCTCGGCGTACTTCGTGTAGGCCCCCGTCCACGACTTGCCTCCGTCGTGCGAAATGTCCAGTGTGCCGCCGTCGGTCCACATGAGGACGTCGGGGAAGCGGGGATTGACGTGGAACCCGTTGCCCGTGTGAAAGCCGCCCCATATCCACGTGAGCGCGTAAGGGATCCAGCCGTTGTCCACGTTCAGTCTGCCTTCGGCCACGGTCGCGTACTTGTCGAAGCGGAAATCCCGGTTGTAGACGAAGCTCCACGACCTGCCGCCGTCCTCCGAACGGTAGACCGTGCTGTGGTCGGGCGGCCAGTAACCGGTGCCCAGGCAGGTGACGTAAACGAGTTCGGGGTCGTTCCAGGAAACACCGAGCAGGTGGTACTGGGCGATGTCGCCGTCCCCGTACGGGTCTATTTTTTTCAGGCCCCTGTTGAGACCTTGACCCGGGACGGGGCTCCAGGTTTCGGCGGCGTCGTCGGAACGGTAAACACCTCCCTGGTACCCCCCGTTGACGTTCCTGCCGGGGACCGTGCAGTAAAGAACGAGACCGGATCGGTCGGATCGGCCGCCGGCAAGATCGCGGATTTCGGGGCCGGGAATGCCTCCGGTCTTGTTCTGGAACGAAACGCCGCCGTCGTCGGAACGGAATACGCCGGAACCGGTGGCGCAGAAGACGCGGCTGCCGCCCTCGAAGCTCAGCGGATCCACGTAGAGACCCACGACGGTGCCGGAAACGCCTTCGGACTTGCGCCAGGACTTGCCCGCGTCGGAAGAAACGTACAGACCGTCGGTCGTGCCGACGAGGATCAGGTCGCCGCTCCTGTGGTCGAGCGCGATTTCCACCACGCTGTCGGGAGAAAACGGGGCGTCCGGGCTGACGGGTTCCCACGTGACGCCGGCGTCACGGCTGACAAGGTTCTTGAAGTAGATGACGCTCGCATGGCCGGGGTGGAACGCCGGTTTGCAGGCCGTCGAGCCGTGGGTCTGTCGGAAATCCACCATGCGCCAGCTCCGCCCGCCGTCCGTGCTCCTGTAGAACCCGCCCATGTCGCAGCTTACGAACATGAGCTCGCGGTCCTTGGGACTGGAAACCGGCGCGTACATGGCGCCGCCGCCGCCCAGGCCGATGGATTCCCATGGGACGGGCTCTCTGGGGGTGGTGTCGGCCGGCAGCGGCCGGGCGGTTTCGGCGGTGGTATCCCGTTCTGTTTCAGGTGCGGCAGCCGGACTCTCTGCTGCTGCGGGTTCTGTGGCGGGCGTTTCCGGCGCGGCGTCGGGACTGCCCGCCTCCGCGGGCGCTTGCGGGAGGGGCGCAAGGTTCTTCTCCTGCGTTCTGTTGAACAACGCTACGATGGCCGCGCCCAGGACTACCATCAGAAAAAGGATTACCACGTTCGACTTTTTCATTGCCTTCCCTTTCGTCTCGAGCCGCGGGGCCTGCACGCGCAGCCGCCGCGTCGCGCTGTTTCAACGCACGCGGCGGCCGAAGCATGTTCAACAGGGTTGCCCTCTTGACACGCTATATTTCGATGTCGTCGATCTTCTCGTCGATTTTTTCCTGTTCCTCGGGCGTCAGCTCTTCGGGCCCCGGTTCGGCGGGGCCGGCGGGGGTTTCCTCTCCCGTGACGGCCTGCGGCGGCAGCAGGGGCTCGCCCCTGTTGAAGACCTTGAACTCTACCGCCCTGTACACCTTGGCGATGGTTTCGTTCAGGGTGTTGTAGCCGTCCATCCGGACCGTCTCGCCCGAGAAATGTCTTTTCACAACCTTGTCGTCGCCGCCCAGCAGCTTGTTCGCCTCGATGAGCGGTATCTTGAGCTGCTCAGCCAGGAGTATCTCCTGGCTCCGCAGGTCGGCGAACGCCCCTGCCAGCGGATCCTGCTGCACCGGCTTGCGCGGCAGCGTTATCAGTATCGGGACGATTCCTTCCAGCAGGCATTTTTCCACCATGAGTTTTATCTGGGCGTTTATTTCCTCGGTTTTCCTCTGCATGCGCACGTCCGTGTAGCCGGCCATTATGAACATCACTTCCGGCTTGTTGCGCTTGATGCCTCTTTCCAGCTTGTCTGCGAGTTTCTCGACGATGTTCTTGCTGGACGCGTACGTGCTCCTGAGTGCCTGCTTGTGCCCTTCGAGGGGCTCGCCGTCGCGGAGCAGGGGGGTCAGGAGCGTGCTGGGTTTCGCGAGGTCGTCGCCCAGCACCGCGATGTACATGTCGTCGGTGTCGTCGGGCTTGTGGTGCTTGGCCAGGTTCGCCAGCACTTCGCCGTTCAGGAAGAAGCCGTCCTTTATCGCCGTCCCGCTCAGAGCCTTGGTCTCGGCTATCTTCCTTGCCAGCGACTTGCCCATGTCGGCCGGCATGTCGCCCGAGTAGGCTATGACGTTGTCGATGTAGAACGAGCATTCCTTGGTCTTTTCGCCCGTGAATATGCTCAGGCTCTTAACCCAGTCGCCCGATTCGCATTTCTTGCCGTCGTGGTTGTTGGACTCGGCGGATTCGAAATTCATCTGCCAGATGGTCCAGGCGCCCTGCTGCGCCTTCTGCCTGATGTAGAAGTTCTCGTTCTTCTGCGTGTTCCAGAACTGCACCTGTATGTAGTCGGCGCCTTCCAGGTAGTAGGCGAACGTGAACTTGGTGTCCCGCTGGAGCTGGAACGCACCGTCCTGCTTGGACTTCCCGATGCTCCATTTGCTTACCCCAGGGCTGCAGGCGAAGAACTCCGCCTGGGCGTTCCACGTGGCCTTGAACGCACCCCGGGAATCGCTGAACGTTTTGTCCGTTGCCCGCGCCCCGTTCTCAAAGCCGTTCGAACTCTCTTCAAAGTCCGCATAGAAAATCACTATGGCCTCACCGCCGGATACGCCGGTCTTCGTCACCGGTTCGGTCACCGCCGAGGACTGCCCCGTCGTCGTGCCGGTGGCGTCCGCCGTCGGAGCCGTGTCGGCGACGGCTCCCTTCTGGTATATGCGGAAGTTGTCGATGACCAGGACGTTGTTTTCTCCGGGCTTGCCGGCCTGGACGATCATCTCCCGCACCGTGTCGCCGGCGGCCGTCGGAAAACTCTTGTCGAACGCAGTCACCGGAATATCCACCTTCGTCCACTTGTCCGCCACGGGGTTCATTATCGTGTAACGCGGGTTCGACGGCCTCCCCGTGCCGGTGAACATGACCTGCATCGGTTCGTCGTTGGACAACGGGCCGGACACGTAATAGTCCAGCGAGACGTAACTGTTATCGGCGACCGTGAACAGCGGGTCGAGCCTGGGGGTCATCTGGTAGCTGGCCACGTTCACCCGCCGTGAGAACGCGGCGTTCTCGCTCTCCGGCTTCGCGCGGTACGACCACTTCGACCCGGGCGCCGCGTTGTCGCTGATGCGTTCTCCGCCGGCCCAGCCGTTCGAGTCCTGTTCGAAATCGTTGGCGAACAGGGATTTCTCCTGTGTGGCCGCCGCTACGGCCTCGGTTACCTTCAGGTTGTCAAGTTTCATGGCGGCGTTTTCGGGGTCGGACGTCAGGCCGATCTTTATTTCGCTCACGGCGCCGTCGGCCGGCATCCTGCTGTCCGCAGGGCTCGTCTCGAACGACGTGGCGACCGGCAGGCTTACCGTCGTCCAGCGGTCCTTGACCACGTTCTGAATCTTGTGGTGCCAGTTCATATTGGTCTTCAGCTCCCACAGCGTGACGGTCAATTCCGGGCTGGGGCTGCCGCTGGAGACGTAGTAATCGAACGTCAGGGTCTTGTTGCCCGTGTCGGCGAAGAGTTCCGTCCGCCTGGGCCGGATAAGGCCTATCACTACCGTTGCACGCCTGGCGTATGGTCCGTTTGCCTGGGTGCTTTCGTAGACCCAGGAGCCGGTCCCGGCGTCCTGGACCCGCTGTCCCAGGTCCCACCCGTTGGCGTCCTGCTCGAAATCGTTTGCGAAGACCGTACGTCCGCTCGATGCCGCCGCCGTTGCCTTGCCGCCGAAAAACTTTATGTCGTCAAGATACGCCTCGAACGGCCCTTCCTGTTCTTCCTTGTTGAAATAGAATGCGACGCCGGTTATCTTGTCCGGCAGCGGTCTCTCCACCTTGCTGAACGCATACCGATGCTCTTTCCAGTCCGCCGTGTAGCGCGCGAAGTCCATTACCTTGTGATCGTCGTTTTCCCCCAGCAGGTCTATCTCGAAGCGCTTGTCCGTGATGTTCTTGCCGCCGGTCCAGAAGCTTATCCCTTCGAAGTCGGCCTTGTTCACCGGCTTGTCGAAGCGCACAAGCACCCGGGACGCCTGGGCCGTCCTGTCTCCCGCCGCCTGGATGATCTTCATCCCCAGGGCGCCCGTATGGGCCGCGTCGGCGGATGCTTCGACCTTGTGCTGGTACTTGGACTCGTAATTGCCGAGACCGTTCTCGAAGTCCATGGCCGTCACGATGCCGGCGCCTTCCGCAGGGCCCGGCGTCGCGGGAGAAGCCGTCGGGGCCGCGGGCGTTTCGCTTTTCGGCGCCACCGCCATGACGTCGTCCAGGAACAGCTTGTACGGTTCTTTCGTCCCTCCGCTGTTGAAATGGAAAGCGAGACCCCGCACCTGTTCCACGTTCCCCGACAGCAGCAGCTCGTACCATTTCCATTCCGGACCGATGGTTATGCTGTGCCCGGAATCCGGAGTAATCAGCGACCTGATGGGTCCCTGCGCGATCACCCCCACCTTGACCTCCGCCGGCACGGGCCCGCCGGCCGCGTAGAACCCGACCCGCAGGTAGTTGGACAGGTTCTTCTCTTCATCGAACAATATCCTTGCCATGCCGTACTTGCTGTCGTAGCCTTCCGGCTTCTCTATTATCAGGCTTTTTCCAGTTTCGCCCGGAGCCGCGGCTATCGTCGCGGCGGCCGGTTCGGGGACCGTGTCTATCCGGACTCCGCTGTCGAAGTCCGAGACGAGCAGCGCGTCGGCCGGCGCCCCCTGGCGGGCGCCTCCCGGTTTCACGTCCGCCAGCGATACTTTCGGGGCGGCGACGGGTTCCGGCTGGGCGGGTTCCGGCTCCGGCTGCGCCGGTTCGGGCCCGGCCGGGTCGGGAACCACGGTGGGCACTGGCGGCTGGGCGTCAGCCGTGGGCGGCGTTGCCGCGGTCGGAGGCCCCTGCTCTTTGCCGCCCTGTATCACGAAAAAGAGTATTATGATCGCCACCACCACGCCTCCCACCACCGCCCCGTATATCCACTTGGGCACGCCCGGCGTGCCCATGGGCAGTTCCTCGCCGGGTTCGACCTGGACGGCGCGCGTCTTGTGCGAAGTCCTGCGGCCGCGCCCGGATATCGGCTGAGTCTTCGGCGCGGCCTGCTGTTTCAGCGCTTCTTCCAGTATCCCCTCGGCGGCGGCGCAATCGTGGCAATACACCAGGTCGTCGATCGCCACGGCGGTTCTCTTCTGTATCTCGACGTCGCTTACCCTCTTCCCGCATCTTTCGCAAAAATAAATCTGCATTTTCGCTCCTCTTGACAGGCGCACGCCGGGCAGACCTCTCCCGTCTGCCCCTGCCGCGCCCCTTTTCTATAAACTGCCTGTCTATAGATTAGACGCTTATCCCGCAGCTTCCAACCACATTTTCTTTAACACCGCAGCCGGCCGCATGTCACTCTTTCAGATGCCCCCGGAACAGCAGCTTCTCATCCACCCGCCACGCGCTGTCGAAGAAGCCCGCCATGATGTACTCGTCCGACTGTTGAAAACCCCCGTCTCCGCACCGGAAAACCGCCACGTCCGGCACGAAATCGTACTTGTGGTTCGCCGACAGGTTTCCTCCCCACTCGGCCGTGCCGCACAGGGCAACGTATCTGTGTTCGGCGAACGGGCTCGGGTACGTGATTATGTACCCTTCGTTTCTTCCCAGCGTGTGCACCATGCTTCCTATGGTCACGACCCCGCCGGTTATGGAGAACGGCAGGCAGCCGGCGGCCCTTCCCGTAAAGGTGTTTTCCGCGGCTTCGCCGAAAAGCACCAGGCTTCTCTCCCTTTCCATGCCCGCCGGCAGGCTGTCGTCGGCAAACACCAGGGCCGGCGACTTGGTGAATTCCTCCCACGTGCGGGCGAACCTTTCCGCCGCCCCCTTCAGCGCCGCGGCCCTTTCACCCCCGGTTCCGTACACCACGGCGAAAGGTTTCGACGTCAGGTCGCGGAATGTCCCGGGCATTTCCGGCGGCCGGCACATGTACGGAGTTCCCTCGCGGCCCGTCCATTCTCCCTTGCCCCAGTACGCGGAAGCCGCGTTTTCCCACAGCTTTTCCAGCCCTTTTATCGCCAGGTCCTTCGGCGCCCGGACGAGCGTCGCGTTCCCGACCGTCGCCTCTCCCGCTTCCAGGTCCGCCTGCATTGTTATCGGGGCGACCATGTCTTCCACCGCCAGCACTTCCACCCCGCTCCACTTCGCGTATTTCGTCAGGAACGTCTTCCGGCTGAACCGCTTCGGCGGCACCCTCCTGAACCCCAGCAGCCTCTTCGTCACCTCTTCCTGGTACAGGACTACTCCCGCCCGCCAGTGGTCGGCGCCGTGCACCCAGCGGAACTCGGCCGGAGACCCCATCTCGACGAGTTTCTCCACCATCCGCGTCGAATGCCCTGTCTTCACCACCCAGTCCATGTCCCCGTGGAACACCAGCATCGGTATGTGCGCCAGGTTCTCCGGCGTGTCCATGGGGTTGTTCGCCCGTATCATCGTGTTGAGCCAGGGGGAGAGTTTCGCGGGGTCGAGGTCGTGCCAGTAGTAGTAGTCCGTCCGCCCGGACAGCACCAGCGCCCCCGCCCATATGTCGGGATAGTGGGCAAGCAGCGTCCATACCCCGCTGCCCCCCATGGAATACCCCGCTGCGTAGATGCGCTGCTCGTCGACGCTGAAGCGCTTCTTCACCTCCTCCATCACGGCCAGGACGTCGCTTTCCCCCACTGTCAGGAAGTCCGTGTTCGACCGGGCGAACGGCACGGCGTATATCGCCCCTTCTTCCTCGTACGGCAGGTATTCCATGGGCCTGGGCCCCAGCCAGTCCGCCCGGTCGTAGCTAGGGACGTAACCGTGCAGGTACACCACCAGCGGGCGCTTCTCCATCGGCTTTGACGACACGTAGAGCATGTAAGGCTGCGCCGTCATGTCCACGTCCGACACGTATGCGTCTTCCCGGAAGCCCGCCCGCCTGCCGTAATAATCGCCCGGCCCGGCCTCCCATGCGGCCGCCGCCTCTTCCAGCCGTTCCAGGATCCTCTCCCAGTCCGTCCCGAAAATGCCCGGCCCGCCGATCTCGTCCTCCACCTGGTCCAGTCTCAACAGGAACAGCGCCCGTCCCGGCCTGTCCGCCGCGTCCAGCCCGTCGGCAACGGCCCTCAGGCGCGCATATTCCTTCTTTATCCCCGCCCTGTAAGGTATCTTCACCGTGCGGCGGCTCTTCCCCATCTCCAGTACCACGTCCAGCGACGGCCTCCCGTAGTCCGCTCCAGGCAGTCCCAGCTTTACGGGACCGCCCCCCCACGCCGTTTCATGTTTCTTCCCGTCGGGCGCCGTGACCGTTACCGGCTCGCGGACGGCCGCCGGCTCGGACCACTCGAACGATACATCCGCCTCCCGCTCCTCTTCCAGCGACGTCACCGTGCCGCGCCCGGTGTCCACCCCGATGGAATCCAGCACCGCCTGTTCCACGTCCCCGCACGCCAGTACGACGTCGCCGCGCTCCCCGTGCCACGTGAATGCCGCCTTGCAGCTCGAATACAACGGCGTCGTTTCCATCAGCACCGTCAGCGGCCTGTCTTTTTCCGCCTGCAGCCTGATAAGGTTCGGCGCCCGCTGGTTCACCGCGTTAAGGCGCCGCCACTGCCCGTCCGCCAGAATGAACGCCTTCCAGTGGTACGAATCTATCCCCAGGCTCCTCGCACCCCCGGAAACCGGCACTATCCGCAGCCGTATGTATATTCTGCCCGCCACGGGAAAACACCGCCCGGATACGTCCACCACCGTCCTGCCGCCGAAATACACGGCGTCAGGACCGTTTCCCGCGGGAGTCGCCGCGGACGGGGCCCACTCCGCTCCTGCGAGCGCTTCGGCGGTCTGCCTGGAAGAGTAGGGGCCCGCCACCTCGACCACCGGCACCGCCCCGTCCTCCGGCAGTTCGACGGCCGCCTCGCCCGCCTCGGCGCAGAGCGCGCCCAGAAGCAGCAGCAAGGTCCCGCAGGCCCTCACGTCACGGCCTTACCGAAAGCAGGTCTATGGAAAGTACGACCTTTTCGAAAAATGGCCTGTACCGTTCGAAGTATTTGGTCTCGCACCGGCATTCGACCTCGACGTACCGGCTCAGCCCACGGGTGGTGTGCACCGCGCAGCCCATGAGACGCGTCGTCCCGCCTTCCTCCTCGCTGATAGGCGTCATGGCTATCGTCAGCCCGCCCTGGTTCTTGAATTCGCTCCGCCCCGCTTCAACTCCCTTTATCCTCTTGTGCGTCAGCATGTCCACCATGTAGCGCTGCTGTATCTGCTCCGCCATGCTCTTGGTGTCCCTGAATCGGCGTTTTTCCAGCGCGACGTTCGTGTCCTGCTGCAGGCTCACGCGCACCAGCGGGTTCCCCGGCAGGCGGTCGGTCGTGTACCTTTCCCCCGCTTCCTTCCAGTTCTTGGGCACCAGCACCGTGAGCTCGCCCTTGACCGTCTGCCGCCTCAAAGGCTCGTCCGCCAGGTCGTACTGGTCCGGCGCCAGGATCTTGAACATCTCCTGCCACTCGTTCTCCACCTTCTTGTCCCCGGCCAGCTTCGTCACCAGCACGCGGGCGTCCCGCAGGAATTCCGCGTCGTCCTTGTTGTCCTTCATCAGCCCCGCCACCGTGGCCCGCACCTCCTCGTTGTCCACGCCCAATTCGCCGAAGAGATACATGGCCGCCTTCCGCTGCGCCGCCGTGCCGTCCTTCAGCACTCCCGCAAGGATCTTTCCCACCTCGTCCGCCCGCGGCTTCAGGGCGATGGCGAGAGGCATCGCCATGCGCGGAGGCAGCTTTTCCAGCCCGGGGAGCACTGCTTCGGCGAGTTTCTCCGGGTTCTCCGCCGCCACCATGCTTCCGAAAATGATCCCGTCCGTGTGGAACGACTCGTTCCCGTACAGTTTCAGCATCGGCGCAAGCGCTTCCGGGTTGCCCCGGTCGGCGGCCCGCCACAGGAAATATCCCGCCAGGATCGCCGCACCCGACGTCTTCGTCGCACCAGCCGCCTCCACCATCTGATCCTCGGAACCGTCCTGCCCCCCCATGAGCAGAGCGGCTTCTCCCAGCAGCGCTTCCATCGACCCGGCCCTCGCTCCCCGGATGGCCGCCTTCGCCGCCTTGAGCGCCGCTTCGTCCCCGGCCTCCACCGCCACCGCCCTCAGGAACGCCGCCGTTATCTCGTTCACGCTGCCCGCAGCCAGCGCCTTCCGGCAGCCCTCTATCGCCGTCTTGTCGCCCGCCAGGTACGCCGCGGCGCTGGCCAGTGCCTTTTCCTGCGCGCTGCCGGATTTCATGACCTTTTCCGCCACCGCGCCCACTTCCCCCTTGTCCTGCCGCGAAAGCGCTATCGCCGTGACGATCGCTGTGAACGCGTCCGGCTCCCCCAGTCCGCTCGCCAGCGCCAGCGGGGCGTGGCGCGACTTCCATGCCCACAGCGCCGACGCCGATACCCGGTTGGCCTCCGGGCTCGGCGACTTCAGCCAGATTACGGCCAGGTCCCCGAAACCCTCCGGCCGTGCGTGGTGCGTGAACAGTTCCGCATACATCATCCGCCTTCCCCCGGGGCTCGCGTTGAACAGGTTGTTCACCACCCGCTCGCGGAAGTCTTCCTGCACGCCCCCCAGCAGCACGTCCACCCTTTTCTGCAGCGTCGTCGCCGCCTCCGAATTCCTTACCTTCCCCGCGGCGTTCGTCAGTATGAAGAACTTCTCGCGCGGAAACTTGTCCAGCTCTTCCGCCAGCACCTTCACGTTCTGCTGCGTGGACCGGAAATTGATGGTTTCGTACAGCATCCCGGCGAGCGGCGGATCCTCGGCCCTGGCCGCCAGCTTCAGCAGTTTCCGGTACCCCTCGTCGTCTATCGCCACGTTCCGGAAGAAGTCCACCGCCCTCCTCACCACCCCGGCGTCGGCATCTTCGAACATCTTCATCACGTTCGGCGCTTCTTCCTGGCTCCGCAGCCGCGTCAGTATTTCCACGGCCGCACGCCTGAGCTCCTGTTTCGGGCTCTCCAGCGCCTTCACCGCCATCCCCGTCAGCAGGTCCCTCCTCAGCCGCTGCGCCTCCAGCCCCGCCGCCTCCGCCACCCGGCGGTCATCGTCTCCCATCAGCCTGAACAGCAGCTCTCCCGCCTGTTCGCTCCCTATCGTCCCCAGCGCCTTCGCCACAGATATCCTCACCATCGGATCGCTGTCCCCGATCACCCCGTCCGCCAGCGTTATGTCCTTCCGCAGCAGCACGGAAAACTTCGCCACGGCGTCCCCGGCTTCTCCCGGGTTGGCGGCGTACGTCGCTGCTTCGGCCAGCTTGTCCTGGTCGGTTTCCTCGCGGACCACGGGTTTCCGCACAGGTCTTGCCGGCTGGTTGCGCGGGCCCGTCGCCTGCGCCGGCTGCTGCGCGGGAGCCTCCGCCGGCCGGCCTTCTTCCGCGGGCTCTTTGCTCTTCTTGTAGTACTTCCACCCGAAATGCGCCACCACCCCGAGCAGCCCCACGTATATCACCAGCTTCACCACCGACGCCACTTTTGCCCAGTTGAACGGCTCCGGCTCGTAGAACGACGTCGGCAGGCTTTCCCCGGTTCGCAGGTCCACCCCGCACGCCGTGCAGATTATCACCCCCGGCGGATATGCCTTCCCGCAGACGGGACATGTGTTCGCCCGGTCCCCCATCTCGACCTCCTTCATCTCTTCCGCCGCCGGCCCGTTCAGGCGGCTCTTCCATTATCGCCTCTTTTGCTCTTCGCCGCAAGAGACTCCTCCGCCGCACCTTTCGCTTCTTTGCAGTGCTCCCGCCTTGTCCGCGGGGCTCCCGCGTCCAACTTTCTTGACCTCCGCGCGCCCCGTCGCTACACTTACTCCCGGCGACTTTCCACGAAAGGACGGTAACCAGCGATGGTCGAAGGCCTCCTCGGCAGGCTCCGTCACCACCTTGTCTACATGTCCGACCTCGCCGAACGGCAGGTCGATACCGCGGTCATGGCGCTTATCGACGGCAGCCCCGATCTTGCCCGCCAGGTCCTGGACGCCGAGGAGGAAATGAACGCCCTCGACCTCCAGGTCTCGCGCATCGCCCATGAAATCCTCACCAAGGTCCATCCCGACGGCGAGAATTTCCGCTTCACCATCGCGGGCATGCGCGCCGCCTCCTGTCTCCAGCGCGTCGGCGATGTCGCCTCCGACACCGCTTTCCAGGCCCAGCGCGTCGGCAAGAACGTCTGCATCCACGACGTCGCCGCCCTCGAAAGCCTCGTCGAAATCGCCGAATCCATGGTCCGGGACGCCGTCGGCGCACTCGTTTCCGGCAATGCCGAAACCGCCTGGGCCGTCGTCCGCAGGGCCGATGAAGTCGAATCGCAGATCAACGACACCATCGAAGCCTGCGAAAACAGCATACCCCCCGACTCCCCGGGCTTCCTTCACATGATCATCGCCGTCCTCGACCTTAAGCGCATCAGCGAACACGCCGTCTCCATTGCCGAAGAAGTCATCTTCATGGTCGAAGGCAGGCTTGTACGCCACGTTTCCCGCCATCTCCTCAAGGGCGTGCCCGAGCCTCGTGTCGATATTTGACGCCCGCGGGTTTAAAAATGTATATTTATAAGCGCACTGCTGGAAGGATTCCCGCACCCTTATGAAAAACAACCTCATCATCGTCGAAAGCCCCGCCAAGGCCCGCACCCTCCAGCGCATCCTGGGCTCCGACTACCACGTCATGGCCTCCATCGGCCACGTCCGCGACCTCCCCAAAAAGGAACTCGGCGTCGATATCGACGACGGCTTCAAGCCCCGTTACGTCACCGTCCACGCCAAGAAAGTCCTCCCGCAATTAAAGAAAGCCGCCAGGCAGGCCGCCGCCGTCTTCCTCGCCCCGGACCCCGACCGCGAAGGCGAAGCCATCGCCTGGCACCTCAAGGAAGCACTCTCCCTCTCCGACGATGCCGCCCGCCGCGTCACCTTCCACGAAATCACTCCGCAGGCCGTCAAGGCCGCCTTCGCACACCCCGGCTCCATCGACATGGACAAAGTCTATGCCCAGCAGGCCCGCAGGATCCTCGACCGCATCGTCGGCTACAAGATCTCCCCCATCCTCTGGAAGAAAATCGCCAAGGGCCTTTCCGCCGGCAGGGTCCAGTCCGTCGCACTACGCTTCGTCGTCGAACGCGAAAAAGAAATCCAGGCCTTCGTCCCCGAAGAATTCTGGCGCATCTCCGCGCGCTTCGATACCGATCCGCCCTTCGAAGCCTCCCTCGAACATCGCTACATCAAGCCGGCCTCTTCCTGCCCATCTTGCGGCGGGCCCCTCTCCAGGCGCTCCGGCAAGACCGCCGACGTCTTCCGCTGCGCCGCCTGCAAGGTCTCTTACCGCTCCGTCGCACCCGACCTCTGGCAGGAAAACCTCCATGTCGCCTCCGAATCCGCCGCCAACGATATCCTCTCCCGCCTCTCTCCCTCCTTCTCCGTTGCCTCTTTCGACGTCACCGAGCGCCGCTCCAAGCCCCTTCCGCCCTTCACCACCAGCCTCCTCCAGCAGGCCGCCGGTAATGAACTCGGTTTCGCCGCCTCCAGGACCATGCGCATCGCGCAGGGCCTGTACGAAGGCATCGAAATCGCCGGCGGCGAAGCCGTCGGCCTCATCACCTATATGCGCACCGACAGCTTCAATATCGCCTCTTCCGCCATCGACGAAGTCCGCTCCTTCATCGCCTCCGACGCCGGCCCCGACTTCGTGCCCGCCAAGCCACACTTCTTCAAGAGCCGCAGGGGTGCCCAGGAAGCCCACGAAGCCATCCGCCCCACCTCCGTCCTCCGCACCCCGGCCTCGCTCAAGCCTTATCTCTCCGCAGAGCAGTTCAAGCTCTATGACCTCGTCTGGCGCCGCTTCGTCGCCAGCCAGACCGAACCCTCCCGCTACAGTGACCGCAAGGCCGAACTGCGTAACGGCGAATTCGGCTTCCTCGCCAGGGGCCGCTTCCGTACCTTCGCAGGCAGCGAACGCTACTGGCCCCAGCGCCCCCTCCCCGCGCTTCCCTCCCTCGACGCCGGCTCCTCCATACAGGCCGTCTCCGTCCTTCCTTCGCAGCATTTCACCCAGCCCCCGCCTCGTTACTCCGACGCCACCCTTGTCAAGACCCTGGAAAAAGAAGGCATCGGCCGCCCCTCCACCTACGCCTCTATCATCTCCACCCTCTCCCAGCGCGGCTACGTCCAGAAGATCGACCGCCGCTTCCATCCCACCGAACTCGGCTGCATCGTCGCCGAACGCCTCATCGAGCATTTCCCGGGCATCATGGACGTCGGCTTCACCGCACAGATGGAAACCGCCCTCGACGAAGTCGAAGAAAACCGCCGCGCCTGGGTCGACCTCCTTCGCGACTTCTGGAACGACCTCGAGCCCGCCCTCGATAAAGCCCTCGCCGACATGGAAAAAACCAAGGGCGAAATCTTCCCGGGCCTCCTCTGCCCCGAATGCGGCTCCCCAATGGTCGTCCGCCTCTCCCGCCGCGGCAAGTTCCTCGGCTGCAGCACCTTCCCCAAGTGTAAAGGCACCTCCCCTGTCCCCGGCTCCCCCGAAGCCCAGAAGCCTCGCCGCAAATCCCGCCCCATCGGCGAAAAATGCCCCGACTGCGGCAAGGATCTCATGCTCCGCTCTTCCCGCAGGGGTCCCTTTGTGGGATGCTCGGGCTTCCCCAAGTGCCGCTTTACCAGGAATGTCTCCGAGGAAGAGCTCGCCCGCTTGAATGCCGCCGGCCCCGCCTCCGGCGGAACGGAGGCGGAATAGGCGTTTTTTCAGGAGATTCCCGACATGACGCGTGACTGGACTCCGCAATTCGAAATCACCCTCCCGGAACGCAGCGCCTCTTTCCCTTTGCGTCAGGCCGTCTCCATCGGCAGCTCCCCGCGCTGCCACCTCCGCTTCCGCCAGAGCGACGTGCCGCCGCTCGCCGGGCACATCCTCCCCGGCTCCGACGGCGTCTTCTTCCAACCCGAAACCCCAGCCGCATTCACACTCAACGGCTCCGAACCGCTTTCACGCACCCGCCTCCTGCCGGGCGATGTCCTCGAGCTCGTCCCCGTCGCCGTCACCGTCCGGATCTCCGACCCCTGCGACGTGTTTTCCGCCGGCGCAGGCGGCTTCGCCCCCCTGCCGGACGATCTCGACGGTGCCTTCTCCCCAGGCTGCCCCGCGGGCCTTTCTCTCGTCGACGTCCCACCGCATTCCGGGCCCGCCGATGCTCTCGATGCCTGCGTCGACGCCATGAACGCCGCCGTCGCGGACGACGCCGGCAGCGTCGATGCCGTTTTTTTCTTCGGCCCCGTCTTCTACTGCTTCCGTTCCGATGCCGCCCTCCGCCTCCCGCGCGACGCCGTCCGCCGCTCTCTTGCCGATTCCTCCATCCTCGTCGCTGACGGCGGCCCAGCCTTCCGCTGCCTCGTGCCCGTCGGCTCCCCCGGCGGTATCTCCGGCGCCGCCCTCTTTTCTTTTCCGCGTCGCCCGGATCGCCGCGCCCTGGAACGTACCATGGACGCCTGCCGCCGGCTCTCCGTGCCTTTCGAACATGACGCCTTCCGCGCGCGCATCCGCGACATCGAGCCTGTTTACAGGTCGCTCCTGACGAATACCGTCACCGGTATGCTGCTGGTCGATTCCAGCGGCGTCATCACTCATGCCGCCCCGCTCGCGTGCACGCTCCTCGATACCGAGCCGCTCCCGCCGATCGGACGGGACATCTTCGACTTCTTCCCCGAAACCGTCCTTGGCAACCATCACATCATGCAGATTCTCCACAAGGGGCACAAGACCTTCCAGGTCACTTCCTCCCCGGATGACCACCTCCCGGGCTGGTTCGTCGAAGTCAGCGATATCAGCCGTATCGAAGAAGCTCAGCACCAGACCGATCTCGCATACGAAGTCTACCGCCAGACCCCCGATATCACCTTCGTCCTCGATCCCGGCCTCCAGATACGCCAGGCCAGCGTCCTCGCTGAAAAAAACCTCGGCAATTGCGTCGGCAGGAACCTCCATGAATATTGCAGGGCCTTCGAGCTCTTCGAACTTCTCGACGACGCCCTCGCACGGAAGAACGTCAGCGACCGCACCGTCGATTGCAGCTTCACCGCGCCGTCCGGCGAAAAAATCCCCGTCAGGGCCGTCGCCTTCCTCTCCACCGGCCAGGGCCTCAGAATCTTCCTCCATGCTCGCGACCTCCGCGAAATACTCAAAATCCAGGAAACCGCCCTTGCACAGGAACGCATGGCCTCCGTCGGCATCCTCGCCGCAGGCGTCGCACACGAATTCAACAACCTCCTCGCCACCCTTGAAGGCTACGCCGAACTCGCCATGCGCTCCGACAGGCACGCCGCCATGCTCCCGGAGCTCGTCGTCGCACAGAGCCGCCGGGCCGCGGAAATCGTCCAGGGTCTCCTCTCCTTCGGCAGGGAAATCTCCACCAGGCGCGTCTCCGTCGACGTCAACCGCATCGTCGACGAAATCGCCCTCCTTACAGCGGGCGACTTCGTCGCCCATAAAGTCCGTCTCACCGTCGATACCTCCGATGTCCCCCCCGTCGCCGGCAACCCCAGGGAGCTCCAGCAGGTCTTCATGAACATCATCATCAACGCCCGCCAGGCCATCGGCCAGAACGGCCGTGTCTCCGTCTCCACGAAGGCCGACGGGCCCTGGATCGTCGTCTCGGTGCGCGACGACGGCAAAGGCATGTCCTCGGAAATTCGCGACAAGATCTTCCTCCCCTTCTTTACCACCAAGGGCGCCAGGGGCGAATCCCGCCTCGATTCCGAAGAACCCGGTACCGGCCTCGGCCTGTCCCTCGCCTATAACATCGTCAAGTCCCACGGAGGCACCATCAGCGTCGACAGCGCCCCGGGCAAGGGCACCGAGTTCATTATCAGGCTCCCCGCCGCAGAACGCCGTTCGGATGCCGCTCCGGGCGCCGGTTCGCCGGCTTCCCCCGCCGGCCACGTCCGGCCCGCGGGACTCAGGATCTTCGTCGTCGAAGATGAGCCCGACATCCGCAGTCTTATCAGCGACGCCCTCTCGGATGACAACGAAATCATCCTCTGCAAGAGCGCCGATGAAGCGCTTCAGCGCATCAAGAACGCCTCTCTCCCCGACGTCATCCTCCTCGACCTCACCATGGCCGGCGAAACCGACGGCTTCGGCTTCTTCGACTTCATCAGGAACGCCGTGCCTTCCGTGCCCGTCGTCCTCGTCACCGGCCGCCTCGATGACGACCTCGTGGACTCCTACAGGAAACGCTCCGACGGTTTCCTCGGCAAGCCCTTCAGCCTCGACTCCCTCGAACGCGTCATTTCCTCCGCCACCTCCGCTCCGGCCGCCTCATCCCATCCCGTGCAGTTCCTCGGGAACCTCGTCGTCTTCACCGACACGGTTTCCCGCAGTTACGTCGATTCCGTCCGGGCCAACCTCCGGAACCTCCTCGAGACCGGAAAGGAATCTTTCACCCTGGATCTCTCCGCCCTCCCTAACGCCTCCAGCACCGTCGTCGGCATTGTCGCATCGTTCGCCGGCGAAGCCAGCAACGCCGGGCGCAGCGTCACCGTCCGATGCTCCGGTTCCACCCTGCGCTCTCTCAGGTCCACCGGCATTGAAAAGCTGCCGCATGTGAAACTGGCCGAGGCGGCAACCGAATAAACCCCTAAATTCTTTCAGGTCTTTCAACATTTCGTCCGATAACTTCTACAGTATCTGCGCTAAACCACCGCTATCTCGTTAGTATGCAACGGGTTAAAATTCGCGATAAAAATTAGGGGAATTTATGTTGATTCTTCGTATAAGGACGCTATGATATGTTTCCGGTTCAGGGGGATGGAAAAAATACTGCGGGCACAATAGATGGTGCGATGCCGGTAACTGTGTACACAGACCCGAACTGCAACGCCTCGCTGAAGGCTTGTTACAGGCTGCGGCAGATGGGGATAAAGTTCCGGGAGCTCCCCATGCCGGCCGACGAAATGGGCCTCGTGAGGATGTTGTGGCAGGCCGGCAGCTGCCTGCCGGTGGTGCGGATAGGCGACGGGGAGTATCACGACTATCCGAGCGGCGTAAGGCGGCTGGCGGTGCTGGAAGGAAAGCGCAAGACGGCGGCCCAGGAGGACTAGTTCCCCCCCCACGGGTCCTCTGACAGCCGACCGTGCAAAGCGGGAGGGGCGGAGAGCAATCTCCGCCCTGTTTTTTTTGTTCCGGCGGCCGGGCGGGCGGGGAAGCGGGCGGGGATTCCGGGGGGAGGGGAAGAGCTTTAATCGGAGGTCTATTAATCGCATACAATTGGGACAGTGGTTTGGAGAAAAACGAACTGTCCCGCGGGGGTGGCCGGAACGGCACACTTTTATCGGAAAATTATTTTAAATTAATTCGGCAACCTGCCGGGAACAGGGTATTTTCGGGCGATTTCCGTCCCCGGCAGCACCTTTTCAGGCACCCTCGATAATTATACTGTTAATATGGGGCATTTTCGGGGCGTTTCGGCGCGAAAAGGGCCGTGTCCGGGACAGTTTCGGGCCGTTTTTCGACGAATCCGGGGCGAAATAATTACAACTGTCCCGGCACGCCGTTTGCGTTATACGCGGGAGGGATGGTTTTTCGGGGCGTTCCGGGCGCGCCGCGCCCGCCGCCGCGGGGGAGGCATTTTTCGGCGTGTTTCATGCTGGACGGCGGTGTCCGCAATGTATAATGCGGGACGCCGGCCGGGGCGGCCGCGCGCGGCGGTTGAAGGCCGTCCCATACCAGGCAGGCAGCGAGGCGGGAGACGCATGGCAAAGAACAACCGGCCGCTGGCTTCGCCCCCACCGAAGCCGGACTGGCTGCAGTCGATAGGCCCGGTGAAGAACCTGGAGAGCTACGTCAGGGCCGACTGGTGGCGGCAGATATTCAACGCGAACTACCTGCGGACGGACGGGGACGTCGTAGAGGACGCGGGGATAACGCGGGCCGAGGTGGACGAGTTTCTGAAGCTGCTGGAGCCGGACAAGGCGAGCGCGATCCTCGACCTGTGCTGCGGACAGGGGAGGCACACGCTGGAACTGGCGCGGCGCGGGTACGAGAACGTATACGGGCTGGACCGTTCGCACTACCTGGTGACGAGGGCGCGGGCGACGGCGCGCAAGGAAGGGCAGCACATAACGTTCAGGGAGGGGGATGCGAGGAAGCTGCATTTTGCGCCGGACACGTTCGACTACGTTTTCATGGCGGGGAACAGTTTCGGGTATTTCGAGTCGGTGCAGGACGACGTGCACGTGCTGGGGGAGATACAGCGGGTGCTGAAGCCGTTCGGGAAGATACTGATAGACATAGCGGACGGCGAGTACCTGAGGGAGCATTACGAGCCGCGCAGCTGGGAGTGGATAGACAGGAACTACTTTGTGTGCCGGGAGAGGTCGCTTTCGGCGGACCGTGAGCGGCTGGTGTCGCGGGAGGTGATCTGCCACGTGAGGAACGGGGTGGTGGCGGACCAGTTCTATGCGGAAAGGCTGTATTCGGCGGAAAGCATCTGCGAGATGCTGAAGAGGGTGGGGTACGCGGAGATAGCGGTGGGAGGGGACCTGTTCACGGATTCGCAGAGGAAACAGGACCTTGGGATGATGGCGAAGCGGATACTGGTGACGGCGGCGGTGAGGAAGGAGCCGGCGCCGGCGAGGAAGCCGTCGTACACGAAGACGGTGGCGGTGCTGCTGGGGGACCACCGGAAGCAGGACAAGGTGAAGCCGAGCGGGGGTTTCGACGAGGACGACTTCCACACGATAGACGAGCTGAAGAGGGGGCTGATGAAGCTGAAGGACTATCACTTCATTTATTTCGACCGACACGACACGCTGGTGGCGGACCTGCAGAAGAACAAGCAGAAGGTGAACTACGTGCTGAACCTTTGCGACGAGGGGTTCAACAATTTTGCGACGCAGGAGCTGCACGTGCCTGCGTTGCTGGACCTGCTGGAGATACCGTATTCCGGAGGGGCGCCGCAGTGCCTGGCGTACTGTTACGACAAGTCGCTGGTGAGGGGGATAGCGGCGGAGATGGACATACCGGTGCCGAAGGCGTTTTTCATAAAGCCGGAGGACACGAGTTTCATAGAGCTGCTGATACCGTTCCCGGTGATAGTGAAGCCGAATTTCGGGGATTCGAGCCTGGGGATAACGCAGAACAGCGTGTGCTACGACATCCGTGCGCTGGAGAAAGCGCTGCTTGCGGTGCGCGAGACGGCCGGTTACGACAAGCCGGTGCTGGTTGAGGAATTTCTGACGGGGAAAGACCTTACGCTGGGGATAATCGGGAATCCCCCCGAGTCGTATTCGACGCTGCAGATAATAGAAGAGGACTACGGGGAGCTGCCGGAAGACCTGCCGAAGATTTGCGGATACGAGGCGAAGTGGGATCCGGGGTCGCCGTACGCGTGCATACGGTCGGTGCCGGCGGAGCTGCCGGAGGAGGCGGCGCGCTTCCTGGAGGCGAGCTGCCTGAAGCTGTTCGAGCGGCTGGGGTGCCGTGACTACGCCCGGTTCGACTGGAGGCTGGACCAGAAGGGGACGCCGCGGCTTCTGGAGGTGAACCCGAACCCCGGGTGGTGCTGGGACGGGCACCTGGCGAAGATGGCGAAGTATTCGGGGCTGGAATACGACCGGATGCTGGAGAGCATACTGAAAGCGGTGGAAGAGCGGATAGCGAGGGCACAGACGGTCGAGCCGGCGGGGAGTTGAGGAAGCCGGGGTCCAGGGCGGCGAGCATTCAGGAGGGAGCGGTCGGATGAAGAAAGTCTGTCCCGCGCGGGTCATCTGGATAACGACGGACCACATGAGGTACGACTGCATAGGTGCGCACGGGAACGCGGCGATGCACACGCCGAACCTGGACAGGCTGGTGAATCAGGGGGTGAGTTTCGAGCAGTGCTACGTGCAGAACCCGCTGTGCATGCCGTCGAGGTGCAGTTTCATGACGGGGCTGTACCCGCAGCAGACGGGTGTGACGCAGAACGGGCACGAGCTGCCGTGGGACTTCGAGCCGACGGTGGCGAGGTGTTTCAAGGCGGGGGGGTACCACACGACGCAGATAGGGAAGCTGCATTTCCAGCATCACGAGGAGCACGACCTGGACCCGCGCCCGCGTAACGACTACGGGTTCGACGTGATGTGGCTGTCGGAGGAGGGTGGGGCGTACCAGGACGCGTACATGACGTGGCTGACGACGGAGAGACCGGACCTTGTGGACACGTTCCGCGTGATGAGGCCGGTGTCGCCGGAGCGCGGCGGGGAGGTGGAGGGGAAGGTGCTGGAAGCTCCGGCGAAGTATTCGCATTCGGGGTGGATAGGGGAGGAGGCGTGCCGGTTCCTGGAGAGGTCGCGGCTGGAGAAGTACCGGAGGACGAGGCAGTTCGTGCATCTGGGGTTCTATGCGCCGCACCCGCCGCTGAATCCGACGAGGGAGATGTTCGAGCCGTACGATGGGCGAGAGATACCTCGGCCGTTCCGAGGGGAGAACGAGTGGGACGACAAGCCGGAGCCGCTGTCGAGGATGCTGAGGATGTGCGCGGACTGGGAGGAGGAGAGGTTCATTGATTACCGGCGGCACTTCTACGCGATGGTGACGGGCGTGGACCTGGCGGTGGGGCGCGTGCTGGAGAAGCTGGAGGCGCAGGGGCTGCTGGACGACACGCTGATAGTGTTTTCGAGCGACCACGGGGACATGTGCGGCGACCACGGGATGATACTGAAGCAGATATCGTACTACGACGAGCTGATGAGGCAGCCGTGCGTGCTGTTCTGGCCGAGGGGGTTCGGGACGGGGGGGCGGAGGGTGGAGTCGCTGGTGGAAATGGTGGACCTGCTGCCGACGATGCTGGGGCTGTCGGGGTGTTTTGTGCCGGAGGCGATGACGGGGAGGAACTATGCGGAGGAGTTGCTGGCGGGCGACGACGTGCCGGCGCGGGAGTCGGCGCTGGCGTACCACGAGCCTGGGAACATCATGGTCCGGACGGCGACGCAGAAGTACATAAGGTACGGGAACGACGCGGAGGTGCTGTACGACCTGGAGGACGACCCGCACGAGACGCTGAACCGTGCGGCGGACCAGCCGAGGTTGCTGGAGAGGATGCGTGAGACGGCGCTGCAGCGGATGCTGGAGGCGTCGAAGAGCAGGCTGACACCTTACTACCGGTTCTGAAGTGGAGGCGGGGCGTGCCGCGATATGGAAAGGCGACAATGGCGGCGCTGATCTGCGCCGGGTGCTGTTCGCATGCGGCGGCGCCGGTTCCGGCGGACGACAAGGGTCCCGCGGCGCCGGCGGCGCGCGCGGTGGCGGCGGAGGAGGCGGAGGGGCAGCTGTTTCCGGCGGCGGACTACGACGTCATCGACTGGGATTCTGCGGAGACGAAGCACGTCGAGCGCCTGGGCGCGGCAGCGGAGGGGCGGAACGTGCTGTGCGAGATGAGGAGTGCGAGGGGGATATTTTCGCTGAGGGTGAAGCCGTTCGGCGGAGAGGTGGAGTCCGTTACGCTGAGGATGCGCGGGCTGCGGACGCTGGAGGCCGCGGGTTTCAGTGCCGGCGCGGGCCGACGGGAAACGAAGCTGCATCCGGCGGAAACGCCGGAGATAAAGGAAGGCGTGGTGGTGAACCGTGACGGGGAGGACGTGGAGCTGACGATCACGGGTGCGGCGCTGGAGGCGATGCGCGGGGGCGGGGTAATCGTGATAATAGACGCCTGGCGGGGATGAGGGAGCGGGGCGTCAATTACGGTAGGTGAAGCGGACGGTGGCGGAGAAACTCATCGCGGTAGCGCAAGAGGCGTCCCGCGCGCTGAAGTCGAAATCGACGGTCCACTTGTTGCCGTGGTTGTAGCCGATGCCGAGGTTGAGGAGGTATTCCCAGGTGTCGTCGGGGTAGACGTTGTATTCGTCGGAGAAGGAGAAGTAGTAGTCGTCGAAGGGGAAGTAGCGGGCTTCGACGAAGAACTGGTTTTCGGTGTCGCCTTCGTCGTCGAGGGAGAGGGCGTAGGAGGCGGAGAAGATGGTGCGGTTGAGGCCGTAGTATTCGCCGACGATGCGGAGGCCGTCCCAGCGGCCGGTGGGCCAGGAGGAGTAGTCGGCGCTGCGGCCTTCGTAGACGATGCCGCTCCTGACGGGGAGGCCCGGGATATAGTAGTAGCAGCCGATTTTCTGGCTGGACTGCGAGGGCATGCCGGCGGCGAGGCCGGCGAAGCCGAGGTCGGCGACGAAGTAGAGGTTCTGTGCGCGCCAGGACTTGGCGTAGGAGAATTCCAGGCGGCTCAACTGGTTGTCGCCGGTTTTTCCGGTGTAGACGGCCATGCCGAAGTAGCCGGGCTTCTGGATGAACTCGTCCTTTTCGATGGAGCCGCCGGCTTTCAGGGGGTCTTCGTACTGGCGGATGAGTACGCCGACATCCCAGTTGGTGAAGCCGTCGTGGTAGCGGTCGGAGAGCTTGACCGGGAGGAAGCCGCCGGCGCGCGCTTCGAGAGCGCTGTAACGGGCGTAGCTGTTGGTGTCGAAGACATCCGCGCCGTCTCCGGCAATAATGTCGCCGGTGCCGGCGGTCGTGACGGGGTCGAAGGGTTCAGGGAGGGGGTTTTCCGCCGGGTCGCCTTCGGCTGCGGGGAGAAGCTCCGCGCAGGAGAGGAGCGGAACGAAGGACGGGGCCGGGGAAAGCCGGGAGGAGACAGGAGAGCTGGAACATCCCGCGGCGGCGAGGAGGACCGTTCCCAGGAGCAGGAACGGGCCGGGGCGGAGAGAGCGTTGCTTTCGCCTGACCGGCGGCGGCATGCGGATCCTTCCCTGAAGAGACCCAGCGGGTTTCCGATATGATAACAGCCCGGCGGGCGGACGCAAGGGGGAGGGGGCGTCAGTGCTCTTCCGCTTTCAGGACGCGGTGCAGATCGAAAACGGGTTCGGCGGCGAGTGCGTGCAGGAGGGCGATGTCGGCGAAGCGGTGAACCCGCTGGGCGGGCGGGAGGGCGCGTGCCCGTGCGACCAGGGCGTCGGGAGAGGCGACGACATCCATGGCGGCCCAGGAGCGGCCGCGCCAATTTCCGCCGCGTGCGAGAGCGAGCCAGAGTGCGGCCTGGGAGCGCGCCGCGACGGCGGAAGCGGTTCCGCCGTCGCCGGAGTCGCGATAGAGGACGGCGGCCCGGCGGAAGAGATAGCCGCGCGAGAAGCCATCGTCTATCGTTTCTGCGGCGGCGAGGGCTTTTTTCAGTGCGGCGGCGGATTCTGCGGGCTTGCGTATGTTCAGGCAGGCGCGTGCGAAGAAGAGTAGGGCGGCGGCCTTGTCGGCGGGATCCTGCAGTGCGCCGGCGGAGGAGGCGGCGGCGAGGACGTCTTTTTTGAGTTTGAGGCGGAGGAGGGCGCTCGATTCAGCGCCGCGCGTCCGCCCGGCGAGAGCGCCAACGGCGCAAGGGCTGTTTTTCGAGACGGCGGCGGCGAGCCTGTGGAGGCCGGCCTGGTCGAAATCGGGCCGGGAGGCGGCGGCGAAGCAGGCGTTGACCAGGGCGAGGTCGCGCCCGCGCACATCCTGAACGGCTGCGGCGGAGTGGAGGACGACATCGGCGGGGCAGGCGGCCAGGGCCTGGAGGAAACAGAGGCGTGCGAAGGTGCGGTCATGCTCATGGAGGTAGCCTTCGGTCCATTCGGCGGCTTCGGCGGCGTCGGCGGCGTTGCGGAGCGAGGCATGTGCGGCATCATGCTTGTCGAAATCGATCTGCATGGCCGCCAGGGCCAGGAAAGCCCGGCACCTGCGCAGGGGAGAGACAATCGTGTCGGCTTCGGCGGAAATACGGGAGAAGTCGGGAGAGTAATCAGGCCTGAGCCTGCGGCCCTGCTGCCCCGGGAGCGTGGGGACGAAATCAGTCCAGTCGCCGGGAGAAACGAGGCAGACCGTGGTGAAGGGGAGGACGAGTTCGCCGGGTTGGACAAGGACGGCTTCGACGACGCCCGGGACGGTGCTGCAGATGCCGCCGGCGTCGTCCAGGAGGGCGACCACGCCGCCGCGCTCGACAAGGCGGCCCGGGACCGCGGCCACTTCGGCGATGCGGCCGGCGGCGCCCGCCCTGACGGAGGTGATGGAGCGGGGATGAATTTCACGCCTGCAGGGCCTTGGGAGGACCACAGTGTCGAAGGATTCCGAAAACGGCGAGACGGCGCCGTCCGCCGGCGGAGCGGAGGAGCGGTCCAGGTTTCGGGGGGCGCAGCGCGCCACGACGGTGGAGCAGACGGCTTCATCGCGCGCCGAGAGGTCCTTGATACGCCCGTAGACACCGACGGAAAGTCCCGGCTGTGAATGCGGGGCGTAAAAGACGGCCATGGCCAGGAGTCCCGCGTCCCTGAAAGGGCTGTCTGCGTTGCTGAACTGGAGCTCGCGCCAGAAGGAATTAATGGCGTCCGTGGATCCGACGGCGGCGGAGGCTTCGACGAGGTGCCAGAAGGCATCGAGGCGGGGCTGGCCGGGGAGCTTGCGTGCGTCGGCGAAGGCTTCGCCGAGGATCGCGGCCTGCTGGAGACGCACGGCCTGGAGGAGGCTTTCGACGAGGGCGGTCATGGTTTTACGTTGTTCCGCGTCCGCGGAGAGGGCGCGTGCCGCCGAAAGCCATGCGACGGCCGGCAGAGGCCTGCCGCTTCGCGCCAGCACAAGGGCCTTGTAATAGAGGAAATCCGGTTGTTCGGGGGCGGATTCGAGGGCGTTATCCAGAGCCAAGCCGGCTTCGGCGAGTTTGCCTGCGGCAAGTGCGACGCGTGCGTCGGCGAAGGCGTCGACGGCCCGGGGGGGAAGCCCCGTTGCATCGAGGGCGGGCTGGAGAGCGGCGCGCCGTGCGGCGACCCTGTCGGCCGAGGAGGGGTCGTAGTGGGCGCAGAGAGCGAGACGTGCGAAGGCTTCGAGGGGGAGGCCGGCGGCGGCCATGCAAAGTGCGCGGTTGAAATGAACGGCGGGGGAATCGGGGCGTGCCTGTTCAACTTCCCGGAGGAAGCTGTCGGCGGCGGCGAATTCACCGGCGTTGATACGTTCGGCGGCCAGGCACATCAACCGGGCCTGCGTGGCTTCGAGCATCAAGACCACCTGGTCGCGGTCTTTTTCGAAGGGAGCCAGGCGGAGATAGCGGCGCAGGTGGACGTGGGCGTTGAGGGGGTCGTTGAGGCGACTGTAAGCTTCGCCGCAGAGGAGCCAGAGGGAGGCATCGTCGGGATGTTTTGCGAGGAGGTCTTTGAGGATGGGCAGGGCAGAGTCCCATTTTTCCTGTTCGATATACTGCTGGAGGGAGGAGACACGGTTCTGCTGGGCGGCGAGGGGAAGGCACAGAAGGGCTGCGGCCGCGAAGAGCGGGAGCAGGGCGCGCGCCCGAAGAGATTTCAGCGGCATGTTTTCTCCCGGCGGCACGGAGTCATTCACCCTGGAGGTAATCACTGAGCCGGTCGGCGGCTTCCCGGATCTTGTCGAGGAAGCCCTTGGTCCTGGGAGGCACCTTGACCGGCGGGACGTAGACGTTGTCTATGCCGGCACCTTTGGGCGCCGGAGATACGGCGGTGCCGGAGTCGAAGTAGACCCGGTCTACGCCGGAGCCTCCCGTGGAATGAGTCGAAGTGGACAGGCCGAGGTCGTCGTCGACAAGGCCGGCGCGCCGGCTGATGAGGCCGAGTTCCTGCTGCTTGACGGCCTTCTGCCTGCGCAGGGCGGCAAGTTCGGCTTCCAATTTTGAGCGTTCGGTGGGGATATTGCGGAGTTCGCCGGAGAGCTTATCCACGATTGCGCTTTGTTCGTCGGCCCTGGCCCTGGCCGCTTTGAAAGCATTGAGCTTGGCGGTGGCGATGTTGTAGCGCACGGGGTTCTTCGGGTCGTCGTCCATGATGGTATCCAAGGAGGGAGCACGCGTGGCGTAGCCCTGGGCGACAAGGCCCTGGATATGGACTTCGTACTCGTCCCTGAGCCTGCGGTATTCTTCGATTTGCCTGAGCATGACCTGCCGTGCGGCGGCTATTTTGGCGGGGATGGCGGCTTTGCGGGCGTCTTTGTCCCGGATGTTCCCAGCGGCGCGTTCGATACGGCTGTCTATGTCGGCGATCTGCCGCTGGATATTTTCGTATGTCTGGCGGAGGGTTTCGACGGTTGCGGGACCGCCGGCGGCGGCCGTGCCATTGACAACGGTGTTGTCGGATTCGTTGAGGGTGCTGCCGGGGCCCCAGTCGAACATCTCGGGATGCTCATACACTTCCTCTATTTGAGAGATTCCACCGCCCCGGCCGACGACGGAGCGCCATTCACTGGGGACGTCGGCGGGTTCTTCGGAGAGCAGGGCGGATGGACATGCCAGAGCGATGCATGCAAGGCAGGCCCGGAAGGGGCCGCGCCCGAAGACGCGAAAGCGGCAGGGCATTATCAATCCTCCTGTTTGAGCCTGGTTTTGAGCCGAGACAAGGCTTCTGCGGCGGCCGTCGAGACGGCGTCGCGCCGGTCGTCAAGGAACCTGGAGACGTGCTTGATGCTGAATTCATCTCCCAGGGCGCCGAGGGCCTTGAGGAGTGCGGCGGCGGCGAGGGCTTCTTTTTCAAGGCGTTCTTCGTTGCCGTCTTCTTCATAGTAATAGTAGTCTTCTTCGTCTTCAGCGGGCTTTTCCCTGCATTCGAACCGTTCGAGAGCGTTCAGGACGGCGCTGCGCGCCGCGGGGCCGCCGGAGCGTTCAAGGACGGCGGCGGTGCCGCAGACGAGATCGACCTGTGCGAGGTCGAGGCCGCCTGCGGTTGCGCTTTTGAGGTATGCGGCCATGGGTTTGACGGCGGCGCTGCCGAGGGGGAGGCATTCTTCGAAATTCCCGCGTGCGGCGGCGAGGTAAGCCTTGTTTTCAGGCTTCTGGGGCTGGAAGGAGTGCGCGTTGAAGAGCTGGAGCCAGGAGGATCTTATGCCGTTATCGGCGAGGCGCGGGACGCATTCTTCGAGAGCGGCGGGACTGCCGAGGGCCGCGGCCACGGCGAGGGCGGCATCCTGGAGGATACCGGCTTCCCTGAGGGATCTGAGATCGCCTGCGAAGACGTTCCTGCGGGTGTTTACGTCCATGATACCGTTGTAAGCCGCGGCGACGCGACAGGTGTTGCGGCGGCGGGGGTCGAGGACGGCGATGGTGCAGGGGATGTAGTATGTTGTGGAAATGAGCGGAGCCAAACCGAACTCGACGGTTCTATCGCCGGCGCGGCGTTCCTGGTAGTCGAGAAGTACGACGCCGTCGGCGGGGGAACCGTCCGGGACCACCTGGACATGGATGTCTTCGAGGCACTTTTTGAAATTGGCGGTAATATCGAAAGGCGAATCGTTGCTCCAGGAGGTTTCACCGGTTTTCAGGATGATTTTAAGGCGGCCCTTCTGTGCGGCAGGAAGACTCTGCGGCGAAGGGCCGACTTTCTGCCATAGGGCGTTGTAAGCCGCGGCGGCGGCGGCGGCGATGGACGCATCCTGAGAGGCGGCGAGGCGGGAGAGGAGGTCCAGGTCAAATTGGTCGCCCGCGTCGGCCTGGGCTCTGATGACGGAAACGAGGGCCTCGAGGAAGTCTTCCCTGTCGCCGATGTCGAAATCTTCATTTACAAAGCCGTCATCGTCGGGCGTATTGGCCGCGGTATAAAGCACTTCGACGTCGACGAGGCGGACGAGCTGGCGGCGGAGGGCTTCCCTGGCCCTGGCGCCGCCGATGGCGGCCAGGGTCCCGGCAATGGATGAGTGCTGTTCCCATGAGCCGGCGCAGTCGTGGTGGGAGACGGCGGCATCGAGCGCTTCGACGGCGGGTTCGCCGAGAGCGGAGCATTCTTCGAAGGAGCCGACAGCGACGGCGAGGTATGCCTGGTCGCGTGGCGCGTCCAGGGAGTAATCGATGGAATCGAGTATGGAGGCGACGTTTTCAGACAAACCGTGGTCGGCGAGGAGCGGCACGAGTCCTGCGGCGGCGGCGTGGTTGCCTGCGACTGCGGCGATGAAGTCGCCGAGACGATCGAATTCGGGGCAGGCCTTGAGACTCCTGGCGGCAGCGGCGTAGACGCCGCCCGATTCGACGGTATGGGGAGGGCTGCCGTACATGTTGAATTCGATGATCTCGTCCATGTTCCCGTCGAGGATGCGGACGTTGCAGTGCATATCCGTGCCGTAGAAGTCGACAGAGTAGGGAGTGAAGCCGTAGCCGTCGCCCTTGGATTCGGAGAATTCGACAAGGACGGTAGCGCTGACGGGGTCGCCTTCGGCGGCCACGCCGACGCCGGCCTTGAGCATCTGTTCCCTGATGACGCCTTCGATGTCGAAGACCGAAGGTTTTTCGTCGTCGGGGGTATTTTCGTCGAGACCTTCCCAGCGCCAGGAGGAGATCCGGGTTTTGAGCGCCACCCGGTGGGATACTACGGGTTCGGGCGGGGCGACGGGGGCGGGTTCGGGGCGGTCAGACCAGTAATCCGGCGTGACCGGGGCGGGCTTCGGTTCATCCCGCCGGTGTTGTTCCCGGGCATTCTGTTGGAACAGGTAGAAGCCCGCGCCCACGCCGACAAAGAAGAGCACGCGCAGAACCAGCGCTCCGAGAATAGACAGGGTCAGTGCCACGGCGGTCTTGTTCATAGGGTCTATCCCCTTCGGGAAGCCGGGTGCGGCTGGGAACATCGACCGGATAAATAGTATCCCAAGGCGGGGCGACTGTCAACCCGGCCAGGCGCTTCGGGAGGAGAAGATGTTTACGGGAGCGCCCGGAAGGAAGCGGGGGTGCGGGGGATCAGGAGGGCTCGCTGTTGCCGAGGATTTTTTCAGATACTGCGGCGGCGAGGGAACGGGATTCGGCGAGGGCAGTGCGTGCGTCCTGAAGGAGACGGCCGCCTTCGTCGCCCCGGATCACGTCGGCGTTGACCTTGACGTTAAGGAAAGCGGCGGCGGCGGCGGCCGAGAGCATTTCCGCAGCGACACCGACGTCGGAGAGAAGCATGGGGTTGGCGATGGCCGCGAGGCGCGCGGTAATGCGCAGCGACTTGAGGCACGCAGCAAGAATGGCCGCTGGAGGGGCGGCGGCTTCGATGCAGGCGCTGCGGACGGCGGCCTTGCGGGAGGCTTTTTCCGCGTCGGACGTTTTGGGCAGGGCATAGGCCGCCCCGACACCGGCGTAGGCGGCCATGTCGGCGTCGATGAGAGCAAGGAGTTCGGTGGAGAGCGTTTCGAGGGAGAGTATGGAAGAGTCGATTTCTTCTGCGACGGCGGCGAATTTTTTCTTGCCCTGCGTAAAGCGGGCGGCCATGAGGGCCATGGAAACGCCCAGAGCTCCACCCGCCGCCGCCACGGCGCCGCCGCCGGGAGTAGGCGTGGCGGAAGCGGCGCGGTTGAGGAAACCGGCAAGAGTGTCTTCGCGGGCGGGGTGCATGGCGGGTCCTTTCGCTGGCAAAACGGCGACGGGCGTTATTATAGCGGTACGGGGATCCGCCGGGAGGAATACCGCGGGGAACAGGGAGCGTGTCGCGCATGGAAGTCGATGACGAGAGGCTGAAGCGGGCCGAAGCGATACTGGACTACGAGTTCACGGAGAGGATGCTGCTGGCGGACGCCCTGGTGCATTCATCGACGGGTGGAGGCGGCCCGAGCCCCAACGAGAGACTGGAGACGCTGGGGGACGCGGTACTGACGCTGGTGATAACGGAGACGCTGTTCCTGCTGAACGCATCAGCAGACCAGGGACACATAACGACGGCGAAGTCGGCGCTGGTGTCAACGAGGACGCTGGCAGCAATAAGCAGGGAAGCCGGACTGACCGGCACAGCGGTACTGGGGAAAGGCGTTGGAGCACACGTGCCCAACCGGGTGGCGGCAAACCTGTTCGAGGCGGCGGTCGGCGCGGTGTACCTGGACGGGGGCCTGGACGCCGCAAGGGAAGCGATACTGCGGTTGTACGGCGGACACATACACGATCCGGCGTACAGGGTGCCGGACCCCAAGTCGCGGCTGCAGCAGGCGGCCCACAATCTCTACGGGGTGCTGCCGTCATACGAAGTGACCGGAACGTCGGGGCCGCCGCACAGGAAGCGGTTCAGGGTGCGGGCGGTGATAGCCGGACGGGCGTACGGGGAAGCCGAGGCCGGCAGTAAGAAGTCGGCGGAACGGAAGGCGGCGCGCCTGGCGCTGCAGGAGATGGGGAGGGAAGGGATGTCTGTGGACGCGGAGCCGGGCACGGGAGAAGCGTAGGGAGGAACGATGATGGAAGTGACACCGGTACTCTTTTCAGTCAGTTATGCAGGGGCGTGGGGGCAGTGCCGGCTGGAGGTGGAGGATTTCATAAGGAAGGCGGCGACACTGGGATATGCCGCTGTGGAGATCGGCGGAAAGAGACCGCACCTGTCGCCGCTGGACGTCGGGCCGGAAAGGGCGGCGGCGATAAAGGCGGCTGCGGACAAGGCGGGAGTGGAGATTGCGACGATAGCCGCATATAACGACTTCACCGCCGGGTGGCACGCGAAAGAAGTGCCGTTCGTGGAAATGCAGACAGCATACGTAGGCCGGCTGGCGGAACTTGCCCGGGCGCTGGGGGCGAAGCTGATACGCGTCTTCACGGGGTATTCGACGGATACGGACTCGTATTCTGCGGACTGGAACACGTGCGTAAGGGCGATTAAGGAGTGTGCGGAGATAGCGGCGGAACACGGCGTGGTGATAGGGGTGCAGAATCACCATGACATAGGCGTCGGATGCGACAGCTACGTGGAATTCATGGACGAGGTGGAGAGCGGGAGCTGCAAGGCGATGTTCGACCCATGGTCGCCGGGGCTGAACGGGGAGGATCTGTACCGGTACGCGAAGCTGATGGCTCCGCGAATGGTCCAGACGACGCTTGCGGATTACGTGGTGCAGAGGCGTTTCGAGTACATGCCCGGGCTGGTGTATTACCGTGAGCAGACGCCCATGGCGAGGGCGGTGGCCCTGGGCGACGGGGCATTGGGCCTGGAAGAATTTTTCCGCGGGCTGGAGGACGGAGGGTTCAAGGGATACGCCGCGTACGAGATGTGTTCGCCGCTGCGCGGCGGGGGGAGCGAGGAGAACCTGGACAGGACGGCGGTGAAGAGCCTGAAGAAGATGGTGGAACTGGTGGAGGGTGCGGGCGGGAAAATAACGGGCGGCACGACGGGGAAGGGGCGGGGCTAGCCGCCGGAGCGGGCGCTTTCGTCGTGGCGGCGGAGGGCTTCCAGGAGAAGAGAAGTATTGGTCATCTTGACGGTGCGCGGGACGGCGACGGATTTCTGGACGAAGGAGAAGTTGCCGTTGTCGAAACCGAGCATGCTGAAAACGGCGTCTTCGTCCTTGACGTCACCGATTTCCGCCCGGACCATCGCGCCGCCGTCGAAGTAGATGCGGCCTTCCTTTCCGGGGCCGTTCACGATGAGGATGCCGTTTTTCTGGGCGAGGTCAAGGAGCTGGATGACGTCGATGAGGCGTATATCGGCGAGGCTGCCCTGGAAGCTGGCCGACCAGTCCATGAGTTCGTCGGGGACGAGCCAGCGTTCGGTTTCTTCCTGTTTTTCCGGGCGGAGGCCGGGCAGGATGGGGCCGTTCGAGTGGAAGCCGGCGGCGATATCGAGGCCGACTTCTTCATCATCGACGGGCTCCTTGATGCGCGTTTTGCGGCAGGAGGAGAGGTCGAGGAGGATAGGGCGTTCGAGGTGTTTGCCCTCGCGGTCGAAAACGATGCTGACTAGGGGCCTGGTGTAGTCGCCGCCGCCCGGCTGGACGACGCGTGCGACGAAGCCGGTATTGAGCCTGACCCAGCTTCCGACAGGGAAAAGGCCCATGGCGGTGAAGAAGACTTTCATGAGAATGGGGTCGAAATAACGCTGCTTGGTCAAGTCGAGGAGGGTTTCCATGGCTTTGAGCGGAAGTGCCCCGCCCCTGTAAGGCCTGGGCGTGATCAGTGCCTGGTAGGTGTCGGCAATGGCGAGGATGCGGGCGTATTCGTGGATGAGTTTCTGTCTGCGGCCCCTGGGATAGCCCTGGCCTTCGTAACGTTCATGGCTTTGGAAGACCATGGCATGGACGTGGCGGTCGAGCCCCGTGAGATCGTTGAGAATGCGGAAGCCTTCTTCGGGATGACGCTGGACGTGTTCGCGCTGCATCGGGTTGAGGGGCCCGGGCTGGCGGAGGATTTCTTCGGGGAGCGCCGTCATGCCGATATCGTGAAGGAGGGCGCCGAGGCCGATATCGAGGAGGTTTTCAGGGGCATAACCGGCCATGGCGGCGATGACGACGGAGAAGATTGCGACGCCGAGGCAATGGTCGGCGAGGTATTCTTCATGAAGGGCGTTGCCAGCCAGTGCGAGGAGTAGGAGGCGGTCGACGGCGGTATCTTCGACGATATCCCTGGCGAGATCATGGAAGACGGGGATATCGAGGCGGCCTTCCTGGCGGAGCACCTGGAGGGCGCCGGCGACGGTCTTGAGCCGTTCGACGTGGACCTTATGTGCCTCGATGATTTGGGCCGGCTCGCGCTCATTGGGGCGCAGTGTGCCCCAGTTGGCGGCGATGGAGGGGCTGCCGTAGCGGTTGATGCCAAGGACGCTTTCGCCGGGATCCTCGAGGAGCTGTTCGACGGTGTACTGGCGGAGAAGCTCGCGGAAACGCCTGGCGGTGACGCTGTCTTCGCTGTGGTAGCGGAAGATGTACCGTATATTGCGGCGTTCGAAGAGGTCGAGATGGCCCTGCTGGACGCGCTGGCCGGCGGCGAGGAGTATCCTGCCGTTATCGGAATAGAGGTTGCAGTCGAGGCGCTTGCCGGGCTCGAGGTCGGCGACGGACACGGCGTCGTGCTGGACGCCGGTACGGAGCTTCATGGCGTCCTCCGGGGCTTCACAGAGGCAGAGGACGTCAACGCCCGCGCCGCGCAGTGCGCGCAAGGTGACGGGATCGATCTCCTGGTATGCCAGGAGAATGACTTCGCCGTCAAGGCCGAAGAGCGGTGCGCTGAAACGCGCTCCCGGCCTCAGGTCGGAAACCTTGATTCTCTGCACGGGCAACTCCCCCCCGCCATTATACAATAACGTCTTCGCCGGCAAAAGGGCAGGAACGGTGCGCGTCGGGGCAACAGGGGGTAGGTTTGCATTTGTACCGGGCGGCGTCCTGATATAATGTAAGGGATGCGAAGGGAGGCCTGTCGTGAAATGGGAGACTATCAGCCTGCTGGTGCTGTGCACGACGCTGCTGGCTGCGCCGGTAAGGGCGGAGAGCCAGGAGCAGAAGATCGTGGGACAGCGGCGGTTCAACATTTCATACAACGTGGATGAAAACCTGGCGGGGCTGAGCAGCGTGGAGATATGGGTCACCACGGACGGAGGCAAGACGTACAGCCTGTGGGGCCGTGACGAGGACCGGACGCCGCCGGTGTTGTTCGAGGCGCCATCGGACGGGGTGTACGGGTTTGTGATCGTATCCACGGACAAGGTGGGCAACCGAGAGAACCCGCCGCAGCCTGGGGCGATCCCGGAGGCGGTGGCGGTGGTTGACACGACGCCGCCGGCGGTGAGACTCGACAGTCCGGCGGGCGGGCAGGTCTACGGGCCCGGCACGAACGTGGACGTGAGATGGGCCGCGAGCGACGCGAACCTCGGGAGCAAGTGCGTGGACCTGATGCTGTCGAGCGACGACGGCAACACGTGGACCGTTGCCCAGCAGGCGATAGGGAATTCGGGGAGCGCGGTGCTGCCGTTGCCCGGAGCGGCGACGGAAAGATACCTTGTGAAGGTGGTGGTCAGGGATCTTGCCGGGAACGTGGGGCAGGCGCTGACAAAGATACCCCTGGTGGTGGACGGCAGGGCGCCGCAGGTGAAACTGACGGGGCCGAAGGTAAGTGCCGCGAGCAAGTTCAACATAACGTACGAGGCAGAGGACATCGGCGGGGCGGGGCTGGGGTCGGTGGTGCTGTGGTACACCAGGGACGGCGGGCTGACGTGGAACCGCTACGGGGTGGACAAGGATCTGCAGAGCCCGATGGAATTCAGCGTGGAGCAGGGGGGCTCGTACGGGTTCTTCATGCAGGCGACGGACAGGGTGGGAAACAGCACGGTACCGCCCCGGCAGGGGACGCGCCCGGAGATCGTGACGGTGATAGACGACAGGGGGCCGACGGTGGAGCTCCTGACGATGACGAGCGGCGCCTACAAGGGAGGCGAGACGCAGGAGATCCGCTGGAACGCGACGGACGACAACATGGGGGACCGGCCGATCAACATAGAATACACAGTGGACGGCGGGGCTTCGTGGTTCCCGATAGCCAAGGATGAGCCGAACGACGGCAGCTACAACTGGACGCTGCCGCGTGCGAATTCGAACAGGGTGATGGTACGCGTATCGGCGGTCGACGCCCTTGGGAACAGGGCATCGGCGACGAGCAGGGTGCCGCTGGTGATAGACTCGATTGCGCCGCAGTCGAGGGCGACGTTCGACGTGGGAATGGTGTCCAGCGTGCCGGATCTGCCGGCGGTGGTGGAGACGGGCACCGGCGGGACGACGGGGAGGTCGGCGGCGAGTCCCGGGACCGGAACCGATACTCCGGCGCCGGGGCCGCAGGAAACGACTGCGGACAAGGAACTGGACGAAGTGGCGCGGCTGTTGAACAGCAACAGGGAGGAAGACCTCAGCAGGGCGCTGGGACAGCTCGACGGGATACTGCTCAAGGACCCGCAGAACGGCAGGGCGTATGCTCTTCGCGGGCGGTACTATTCCAAGAAGAAGAATTATTCCGTAGCGCTGGAGGATCTGAACAGGGCGCTGGCGCTGAGGCCGCAGGACGGGAGCGTGTACCAGGACATCGGGAAGGTGCGGTACTACCGGGGCAGGGACATGCTGGCGACGGACCCGAAAAGGGCGGCGGAGGAAATAAGGGAAGCGGTAAGCAACCTCGAGAGGGCGATCGCCGTGCCACCGGAGAGTTCGGATGAACTGCTGTGGGCGGGCATAGCGTACGTACAGCTTGCGGGGCTGGAGAGCGGGGGGCGGGAGTTGTACGGGACGGCGATCAACAGGCTGACGGAAGCGATAAGGAGCAGCCAGAGCACGTATTCGCTGGGGGTGGCGCGGTTCTGGCGGGCCCAGGCGAAGGAGAAATCAGGAGACCTGAACGGGGCGGCCGAGGACTACGAACGGGCGGCGGAGTCGCTGGGGGACAACAAGTTCGGGGACACGGCGAAGAACCGTGCGAAGGCGCTGAAAGACGCGCTCGGCACGGGCCATTGACGGCGGACATGGACAGAAAGACATATCTTGAACTGATAATGAACGGCACCGCGCAGTTCATGGCGGAGGCGGGCGGGGGCATGCCGGATGACGCAGGGAGGGCGGAAGAGCTGCTGCATCCGTACGTAACGGGGGTTCTGGCGCGCGCCGAGCACCTTGAGGACATACTCAAGGCATCGGGCAGGGAGGATCCTGACCCGAGCGTGTGGCGCGACGCCGTCAACTGGTCGGAGGTTGTATTCAGGGCGGCCTACCTGATGGTGCTGGAGGACATGAAGGAACAGGCGGCCCGGATGAGCAGGAAGGAAGAGTCGATACTGACAATCCCGCCCGCGGAATGAAGCGAAACCGACCAGTTGGGAAAGGAGCATCCCCCGTGTACAGGCCGACGATAGAAGAATTCCGGCGGATGGCCGGGTCCGCCAACATGATCCCGGTATACAAGGAAATATTCGCCGACGCGCTCACGCCCGTGCTGGCATTCCAGGCGCTTGCCGGGAGCGGAGGGTACGGGTTCCTGCTGGAAAGCGTCGAAGGCGAGGAGAAGATCGGCAGGTTTTCGTTCATAGGTGTGGACCCGTCGATGGTTTTCCGCGCGAGCTCCGGCTACGTTGAGACGGAACGCGAGGGGGTGAATGCGCGGCGTGAGAACGTGGATCCGTTCGGGGCGCTGGCCGAAATAGCCGCAAGACACAGGCCGGCGCACGTGGACGGACTGCCTCGTTTCAGCGGCGGAGCAGTCGGCTACATAGCGTATGACGCGGTGAGGTACATAGAGAAGCTTCCGGATGCCCCGGCGGACGACATGGGCCTGCCGGACATCCTGCTGGGTTTTTATGAGTCGCTGGTGATATTCGACCGGTTCAGGAACACGGTGAAGGTGGTGTCGTACGCCCGGACGGACGGCCTGTGGGAGGAAGAGGCGTACGCCGGAGCATGCGCGAAAGTGGAAGCCGTGATAGAGAAGCTGGCGGAGGCGCGCCCGGAGGCGATACGGCCCACGCCGCCGCCGTCGGAGCCGGCAGGATTCAAGTCTTCGTTCACGAAGGAGGGGTACGAAGCCGCGGTGGAGAAAGCGGTGGAATACATCCGGGCGGGGGACATAGTCCAGACCGTGCTGTCACAGCGGCTGGAAGTGGAAACTGGGGCGGATCCGTTCGAAGTCTACCGCACGCTGAGGTTCGTGAACCCGTCGCCGTACATGTTCTACCTGAGTTTTCCCGAGGTAACGCTGGTGGGGTCCAGCCCGGAAGTGATGATACGCGTCGAAGAAGGCAAGCTGACGCTGCGTCCAATTGCCGGGACGATCCGGCGGGGCCGGGACGCCGCAGAGGACGAACGGCTGGCGGCGGAACTGCTCGGCGACCCGAAGGAACGCGCGGAGCACATAATGCTCGTGGACCTGGCGAGGAACGACGTCGGACGCGTTGCGGAGACCGGTTCGGTGGAGGTGACCGAGCTGATGACGGTTGAGCGCTACAGCCACGTGATGCACATAGTAAGCAACGTGGAAGGGAAACTGCGGGAGGGCCTGAACGCGCTGGAAGCCCTGAAGTCGGCGTTGCCGGCCGGGACGGTTTCGGGGGCGCCCAAGGTGCGGGCAATGGAAATAATAGACGAACTGGAGCCGGTGCGGCGGGGACCCTACGCGGGAGCGGTGGGGTATATCGACCTGTTCGGGAACCTGGATACCTGCATAACCATACGGACGATCGTCTTTAAAGGAGGCAAGGCGTACGTCCAGGCGGGAGCCGGTATCGTGGCGGACAGCATTCCCGCCAAGGAGTATGCCGAGACGCTCAGCAAGGCCAGGGCCCTGTTGTCGGCGATCCGGATGACAGAAGGAGAATAAGCGGTGCCGCTGAAGAAGTGCGCAGTGCTGCTGGTGCTGATAACGGCGTGGCCGGCGGCGGCCGAGCAGGCTTCGACGGAAGGCACGCTTGTTTCGCTGGAGTGCGAGAGGCTGTCGCTCCTGGTGGGAGGGGCGTTCGAATACCCGTCGACCATGGAGCTTGCGGCCAGGCTGGTGCCGGCGAGGGCGGGGTACAGGGTGGAGTTTTCGCTGGGGGGCGAGGCGGCGGAAGGGCAGGTTTACCCGGCGCTGATATCCGCGGGGAGCGCCGTTGCGGGCGAGGACGGCTATGCGAGGGTGTTCCTGGTGTCGGGGGATGCGCCGGGGACGATCATAGCGACGGCATCCTGCGGGGACCAGCACATGACCAAGCGCTTGTCCATAGTGACCCGTTGGGAAGAAGAGGCGGTTGTTGCGCCGCCGATCACGCCGCCGCGGGTGGAGGTGCCTGCAGATCGGATTGAACAGGCCCGCGAAAGGGCGAAAGGCCTGTACGACCCGAGAGTGTCGGTCAGGACCGAAGCGAAACACACCCTTTTGGGCATGGGACAGGCGGCGGTGTCTGCGCTGATGGAGGTTCTGACGGACGCATCGGCGCCGTGGGACGTGAGGAGTCTTGCCAGCCGTACGCTTGCAGAGATAAGGGACGAGTCGTCGCGGATATCGCTGGCGTGGGCGCTGAGGCATCCGGCGGGGGCGATCAGGTATTCGTCGTCGGCGGGGCTGAAAGGAATTACGGACCCACGCGTCCTGGCGCTGGTGGAAGGCGCGCTGAAAAGCGATTCACCCGGAGTGCGTTCCAGCGCCATGGAGCTGATGGTCACGCTGCCGGGCGGCGGCGGGAAGGTGCTGCCGTGCCTGGAGGATGCGGACGTGTTCGTCAGGGCGCGTGCCGCATGGGAAATCGCCCAATTGGACGACAGCGACATGACGGCGAAACTCAATGAGCCGGGCCGGGGGCTGTTTGACGAAGACATCTGCGTGCGGCATGCCGCGCTGAGGGGGCTGGCGGCCGCCAAGACGGAAGTGCTGCATCCCGGGGTGGTGGCGGCGCTGGCGCATCCCGACGGAGGGATAAGGGCGGCGGCCGTTGCGGCGGCGGGCAGGGCGTGGGAGGACAAGCTGAACGAAGTAGTCGCCGGCGACAGGGACCCGCGTGTCAGGCGATCGCTGGCTTTCGTGGCAGCGTACCTGCTGCGGCCGTCGAGGGCTTTGCCGATAGCGCGGGCCCTGGTGGACGACGAGGACGAGAGCGTAAGACGGACGGCGAGAAGGGCGATTACAGCGAAGGGTTCGTTCGAGGATACCGGGCTTCTGGTGAAGCTGCTGCTGGATTCGGAGGTGGAAAGGACGGCGGAACATGCGCTTCAGCGGATTACGCTGCTGGACTTCGGATACGACAGGGCGGAATCCGACGATGGGCGGCGCATGGCGGTGGCGGCGTGGATAGGCTGGTACGCGAAAGGGGCCGGGGTGGCGGAGGGGCGGGAAGCGGTGTGGAAAGCCGCGTTGAAGAAGAGGGATTCGGTGCATCGCGGCCGGGCCGCCGTGGAGCTGGTGCGGTGCAAGGCGGGGATCGGGGCGGAGGACATCCGGCCGCTCCTGATGAACAAGTACTGGGAAAACCGGGTGTTCGGGGCCGAGGCGCTGTACCTGGCGGGGGATGAGGACGCCGCGGTAAACGCGCTGCTGGATGCCGTGAAGAGCGACAGGTACGACGAGCGCCAGGGGGTGCTGAGGGCGGCGCTGGAGGTGAACGACGCAGGGCTCGTACCGGTTTTCATAGCGGCGCTGGACGACCCGGTGCGTGCGGTACGGGAGAAGGCGATAGGTGCTTTGCGGATAGTCGCCGGCCGGCAGGCGGCGTTCGATCCTTCGGCGACCGCTATAGAGAGACAGCGGGCGATACGTGTCATCCGGGAACAGTTCGGCATGCCGGGAGCGGACGAGTAGTGTCCCGAAGCGCGAGCAAACACAGGTTCCGCCGTGCGGGCGGGGGACACGAGTTCATGCAGTTCGAGATCCAGCGGCGGATAACCGGCGTGCGGCTGGACGCGTATCTTGCGGAACGGTTCCAGGGATACTCGCGGACGTTTTTCCGGGATCTCATCCGCAGGGGGAAGGTGCTGGTGAACCGGCTGCCGACGCGGGCCAGCCACAAGGTAGGGCCGGGCGAGCAGATAACGCTTTTTCTGCCCAGGGGGGCGACCCGCGACCCGTTCGCTCTGGACCTGGACGTTATCTACGAGGACCGTTCGATAATTGTGTTGAACAAGCCGCCGGGAGTGGTGGTACACCCGGCAAGGGGCCACATGCACGATTCGCTGCTGAACGCCCTGTACCACCGCTACAGGGAGGAAATGGAAGCCGACGAGGCTTTCCAGGTTCTGACCATACACCGGCTGGACATAGACACGTCGGGGGCCATCATATATTCGACGGACGCAGCGGTGCAGTACAGGATACAGCAGGAGTTCGAGACGAGGGGCGTACAGAAGACGTACCTGGCGGTGGTTCACGGATCTCCCGGCTGGGAAGAGACGACGGTCAAGGCGGCGCTGGGGACGGATCTGGAAGACCGCAAGAAGGTATCGGTTGACGGGTGGGATTCGCGGCCGGCGCACACGGATTTCCAGGTGTTGGCGAGGGGCGATTTTGTGACGCTGGTGAGGGCGTTCCTGCACACGGGGCGCAGCCACCAGATACGGGTCCACCTGTCGCACATAGGGCATCCGGTGGCAGCCGACGAGATGTACGGGGGCAGACAGGAACTGGGCACCGGCGAACACCTCATCAAGCGGCAGGCGCTGCATTCGGAGAAGATACAGTTCTTTCACCCGGGGCTCGGCAAGCGCATGGAAGTGCGGGCGGGGTTGCCGGAAGACATGCGCCGGCTGCTGGAGCGAAAGACGGGGGCCGGGGTGCTGGAGCAGTTACATCTGGATAACGGCTACCGCCTGATGTAGCAGGGCGGCGATCATGGAAAAACGCGGTCCATATCCCGGGTTTTTCCGATAGAAATTGCAAACCGGCGTGAAAGGCCCGGCATGCGCGCGAGGATTTCGATCACGGTGCTGATTATGGCGGCGTCCCTGGGAGCCGCCGGATGCAGGAGCATCTACCAGGAAAAAGCCCATGTCCTGGAGGTGGAATGGGCCTGCGACGGGGCTCTGATCGTCGAAGAGGCCCGCGGTGTGCGGCTGGCATCCGGCAGTATCATCGGCAACGAAGCGGACGCATCATGGCTGGGAGTGGTCGTGGGCCTGGGGCGGGAGTCCGGCGAGAACATCGTTTCCGCCGGCGTGCATGCGGAACTCGGCCTAGAAATGCTGACGCTCCTGGGGGGACGGGAAGCGCCCGGATGGTCGCGGTACGTTTCGCCGGTCCTGGGAGCGGGGGCCGGGGCGTTCTACGGAGAAGGAAGCGAGACGGGTTTCGGCGGATATTGCGAAGCGGAAATCGGTGCGGCGGTCAGGCTGGGAGATGGCCTGCTGTTCCGGTGCGGCTACAGGGGTTCGCTGTACGCCGCCCGTCGGTGCGGCGCCGCGCACGGACCTGCCTTCCGGCTGGATTTCACGTTCTGAGGCGTGCCCGGGGCGGGAAACGGAGCCGTGCGTTCGGTTATTCCGAAAGGGCCACGTCCACGGTTGTCGAATTGGCCGCGACGTCGGCGGCGACGACCTGTATCGTGTCCGGGAGCAGGACGGCGATTTCTTTGTCGAACGTGCCGCCGGAAAGGGCGACCTGGTGCGCGATGACAGCCCTGTCGCCGTCGCCGGGGATACCGCTGTCCCACGTTGCGGCGGAATTCCACGCGCCGTCCTGCACGGATGAACAAACGGCTCCGGATGCGATCCGTGTGCATACCAGAACGCACAGTACGAGAAAACGGCCCCCGGGCATGCGGCCCTCCTTCCGAGCAAAGCTATTTTACCGTCCGGCGGCATGTTTTCCAACAGGGGGGCGGGTGCGGCGGCGCTGCAGCGCGCAGGCATGTGAACACGTTGGACATCGACGGTACCCGTTTGACAGCGGCGGTGGAGGGCCATATACTCATTTTGAAGGAAATCGCATTGTCCCGAAAGCCGAGGGGATCGTGTCATGAGCGGAAGGAAGATACTTGCAGTCCTGCTGGGTTGTATGCTGGCCGGCGGCTGCTGCCAGCCGGGAAGTACCGCCCAGCCCACCAACAGGAGCGGTTTGTATCCCGTGAACAAGGACGGGATGTGGGGCTTTATTGACAGGGAAGGGAAAGTCGCGCTGAAGCCTCGGTTCAGCGCTGCGCTGCCGTTTTCCGAGGGCTTTGCCGCGGTGCAGGTAGGCGGGCGGCGCGGCAAGTGGGGATTCGTGGACGCCGGGGGCAAGGTTGTGGTGCAGACGACGTACGATGCGGTGCTGCCGTATTCGGACGGCCGTGCCGCGGCGATGAGGGAAACCCAGTGGACGTATCTCGATACCGACGGCAAGCAGATAAAGCCGCCCCAATTCGATATCGCCAAGCCGTTTTCGGGCGGCCTTGCGGCGGTGCATATCGGGGGCCGGGGAGGGAAGTGGGGCTTTGTCAACCGGTCCGGCGATATCGTCATCAACCTGCAATTCGACGATGCCGGCAGTTTTTCCGAAGGCTTGGCCAACGTGATGAAGGATCGCAAATGGGGTTTCATAGACAGCGCCGGCGAGGTGGTAATAGACTTCGGTGCGGACGAAGCGAGGCCGTTTTCCGAAGGCATGGCGGAAGTCAGGATAGGACGTTCGTGGGGGTTTCTGGACAGGAAAGGCGAAACGGCCATAGTGCCGCAGTTTGAGGAGACGGGCCGTTTTTCGGAGGGCCTCGCCCTGTTCCGCAGGGCCAAGAAGTGGGGCTTTATGGACAAGAACGGCGATGCCGTGATACAGGCGCAGTTCGACGAAGCCATGTCTTTCTGCGAAGGCGTCGCCGCTGTGCGTGTTGGCGGCAAGTGGGGCTTTATCGATCCTCGCGGCCAGTATACTATCAATCCCCAGTACGACATGGCGCAGCCGTTCAACGGCGGACTGGCTGCCGTGGTAAAAGACAAGAACGACGCATATGTCGACAAGGAAGGGAAATACATATGGGGAGGACCGCCGGCAAAATGATTATCGGTATTCGCAGATGTATTACCCGGGACATGGGACTGCCGGCCGCGGTGGCTTTCATGGCGCTGCTCGCGCTTGACGCGGGTGCGCTGGAGAAGCCCGGAAAGAAGAAGGCAGACCCGGATTACTGGGTGGAGCCCATGAAGAAAGTTCATGCGGCTTTCAAAGGTGAGAAGAAGACGTTCGCCCATTTCGGCGATTCCATCACGGACACACGGGCTTTCTGGACGGGGCTGCAGTGGCAGAGGAACAACATGTCTCCTGAGGCGCTGAAGGCCTACAACCTCGTCAGGGCGCATATGGCCCAGAAGTGCTGGGGCGACTGGAAAGGGCCCCGCTTCGGCAACCAGAGCCGGCAGACGGCGACATGGGCGCAGCAGAATGTCGATGGTTGGCTGGGGGACCTGAAGCCGGAGTGCGTTCTTATCATGTTCGGGACCAACGACCTGGCGACTTCAACGCCCGAAACATATGCTCGGCAGATGACGGAAATTGTCCAGAAGTGCCTGAACAGCGGAGCAGTTGTGATACTCAGCACGATCCCGCCGCGCCATGAAAGAGACGAGATCGTGCAGAAATACGTGGGCGCGGTCAGGAAGCTGGCGGCGGACAGCAAAGTCCCCCTGATAGATTTCTACCAAGAAGTAATCACGCGGAGACCCAAAGATTGGGATGGCGCCCTGCCGCAGTTTGCACAGTACAACGGCTACGATGTACCGACACTGATTTCCCGCGACGGCGTTCATCCGAGCAACCCCGGTAAATACAACGGGGACTACTCGGACGAAGGGCTCAGGAGCAACGGCTACACGCTCAGGAACTACCTGGTGCTGATGAAGTATGCGGAGGTAATCGAGAAGGTCCTGAGTAAGTAGCGCCGCCTACCTGGACCAGGATTCGAGTTCCATCAGGATACTGTCCTGTCCGGCGTGCTGTTCCCTGCGCACGAGCCCCACGCCGGGGGCGAAGTGCAGCGCGGCGTACCTGGAACGAGCCTCGTCTTCCATTTCGATCCGCAGGCAGCGGCGGAACCTGCCTGCCGGCAGCGAGAGGTCTTCGTACCCGCGGACCTTCACGTAGTATTTCTTCCCGTCTTCACCGTCATAGGGCCAGGACAGGCCGGGCTGCGGAGACGCGTGGAAAAGGGGGACGACTTCGCGGTCGCGGTCGAGCACCAGCATCCCTTCTTCCATACGCCAGTGCACGACGCGCCCGCCCGGTTCGGCCATAGCGAACCCGAGAGCGTCCTGCGAGGAAAATTTCATTTCGACCCGCGTGGTGGACTGCCGTGTTTTCAGCGTGTACGACCACGAACGCCCGACCTGCAGAGGCATATAGGTGGTATGGGAAGCTGCGCAGCCGAACACCGCCGTGAACAACAGGACGAAGTGCCGTGCCCGCACGCTAGATCTCCACGAAACGCTGCAGCAGGGCCAACCCTTCGGACTGGGATTTCTCCGGGTGGAACTGGGTGGCATGAACGTTATCCATCACCACCATGGCGGCAAAGTCGATACCTCCGTATTCACACCAGAGGGCAACGGTGGTTTCGTCTTCGGGCTTTACGTAGTAGGAGTGCACGAAGTAGAAATACGCGTCATCCCGGACGGGATCGCTTACGGGACCGCCGGCTTTCCCGTGCCGGACCTGGTTCCATCCCATATGGGGGACTTTGAGCTTTTCGCCGGATGCGGACACGGCCGGAAAACGCCTGGCGGCGCCGGGGATGAGCCCGAGGCCGGAGCCGGGGGATTCTTCGCTGGAATCCTGCAGCATCTGGAATCCGAGGCATATGCCGAGAAACGGCCGGCCCGTCGAAATGCTTTCCAGTATCGGTTCCGCCAGGCGGCTCTTCCGGAGGTTTTCCACGCCGTCGCCGAACGCGCCTACACCCGGTAGTATCAGCTTGTCGGCTGCGGCGATTGTTTCCGGCGCGGACGTCACTTCGACGCTCCCGCCGACCTTTTCCACAGCCTTGCCCACTGAACGCAGATTTCCCATGCCGTAGTCAATGATGGCTATCACGTGTCAGTCCGTCCTGTCCAGGCGTGCCCGATCCGTGCGAACAGTATACCGATGAAATACAGGGCCATGAGCATAAGCGCCATTATGATCTGGGTTGTCACGTCGGGAGGGGTGAGGATTGCTCCGAGGACGAAAGCCGCCACGATGACGATGCGGATCGGCCGCAGGAAGGCCGACGGCCGGACTATCCCGCTTGCGCCGAGACCGAGCATGACAAGCGGCAGTTCAAAGGCTACGCCAAACGAAAGAAGCACTGCCAGCAGAAAGTTGACATAGGCGGTAAGTGTCCAGTTGGACATGACTTCCAGGTTGCGGCCCATATGCGCAAGGTAGAACAGCGCCGTCGGCACGACCCAGTAATAGGCGACGGCGGCCCCTGTAAGGAAGAAGAAAAGTCCCAGGAGAAAGACCGGTGCCAGAACGCGTTTCTCCCGGCGGGTCAGGCCGGGCCGGACGAAGCTCCAGGCTTCGTAGATTATCAGGGGACTCGCGAGGACGAGGCCCGTGACCACCCCGATTTTCAGGATGAAGACCAGTACTTCGGTGGGGCTCAGGGTCTGCAGGGATGCTTCAACGCCGAGGCGCCGGAAGGCCCGTTCGTGAGGGAACCGGACTGCGCGGTCGAGAAGGGGATATTGCCACCATGCGGCCAGCGTTGCTGCGACAACGGCGCCCATGGCGACCAGAACGCGCCGCCGAAGCTCAGTGAAGTGCTCACCGAGCGGCTTGGGTCTGTCATCCGGGGCATCATTTCTGACGCCGGTTTGTATCGGCTGGTCGGTTCCGGCCACCATTTTCTCCCAGGAAGCTTCCGATAAAGATTTTATACGGAGGGGCGCATAAATAAAGGGGACCCGGAAAACGGCAGGGACGCAACGGGTTTTTTCCCTCAAGCCTACCTAAACTGCTCATTGCCATAGCGGGCGGCACCGAAATTTCATAGTGTCCTGTGCTTTGGCAAATCCCAGATTGGGGGGGATATGAGCCACCGGTTTCTGCTTTCTGGTCTTCTGGTCAGCCTTCTGGCCGGGTGCGGTGCAACATCCGGCACATCCGACAGATACATGCGCCGCGACGTGGAGAATCTTGCGCTCAGACTCAGGCACCTGGAAGACAGGATATCCGAGCTCGAGGACAGCCTGGGGGGGCTTGCGTCGAGGACTTTCAACGCTGCGTCCGCACCGGCCTTTGATGATGAATACCAGTCGCCATCGCTGCCGCTTGTCAGTACGGTCAGCGGGTCCCTGGCGGCATCCACTGCGGAAGACTATGGTGAAGGAAAGACGTTCACCCACATGGTGCAGTCCGCTTTGAACAAAGCCGGATACGATGCCGGCCCTGTCGATGGCAAGATGGGCCGCAAGACCGCTGCGGCTCTCAAGTCGTTCCAGCGCGCCCACGATCTTAAGGTAACGGGCTCTACTACCCGTGCGACCTGGCGCCTGCTCAGCAAATATCTGTCCAAATAAAATCCAGTCTTGACTTTGATTACATTTGTGGTAGAATTTCGCTATCGCGGTCTGTCTCTTTATGGAAGGAGCTTTCAGTGGCGGCGCACATATTGAAAAGTGCCTGCGGGGGGGCACTGTTGGCCGCATGCTGTTTTTGCATGCTGCAGGCAGAGGAAGACGGGGCTGAGCAATTACCGCCGCAGGTTCTGAAAGAGGGCAGGGAAAACGCGTATCTCGTGTCGCCCTTTGAGCTTACACAGTCTTCGGTATTCACCATAATGGGTGGCAGGAACAGTCTTGTGATGCAGGTCAGGCCGGACGGCACGATGAAGGTTCTGAGGATGTTCGGGGCCCTGAGCTGCAGGATGGCGGTGCAGGGGGAAAGCATAGGGTTCCAATTGCTGAGCGCCCAGCGCGTGAACGTCTGGCCGCTTTCCAAGATGACCTTCTACCTGGACAGGGATGTCCTGGTGGCCAATTTTTCGACACCCAGCTGGGCGGTTGCGCTTGAGGCCGAGTATGCGGGCGATTCCGGGATACAGGTCTCATTCAGGGGTAAGATGGGCGTTTTGAAGACCGGACAGAGGATGGATGCTCTTCTGGGCGACGACAACAGGATTGTCCTGGTGCGTTCGGGCAGGGATACCACCCCGGCGGCGTTTGACGAACGTGAGGGCGCCACGGTGGCCGGGCAGCTTGGTGCCGGTCCCCGGGCAGTTCCGGACAGTGCTGCTCCGCCGAAGGCGTGGTTCAGGCCGGCCAGGTGGACTTCCCTGCCGCTGCTGCCTGTCGTGCTGTGGCCAGAAAGGCCCGTTGAAGCAAGCCCATAGTTCATGGGGGAAACATTCCGAGGCTCAGCTAGAGAAGAGAGAGGTCTTACTATGGGGGGGCTTACACCAGCTGGCAGGTATTCTGGGAAAGCACCGCATGGCAGAGCTTCTATTGTTTTAGCCATGCTGGTGGTTTTTCTGTTGACGCACGCCGTGGCGGGCGAAGAAGAGCGGCGGCGCGATATAGACGTCACCATCGGCCTCGAAGCATTTTCCGACTCGAACATCAATATGTCCGAGATCGCCGCCCAGGACGACACCAGGCTTACCGTCTATGCGGAAGCCGCCGTGGAGCGCACTACTTATGCCGGCGACAAGATCGAGCTGGGAGGCAAGGTTCGTAACAATTCGTATCTTGATCTGGACATGTACGACGGTGCCGAACTGCAGGCGTTTGCCAGGGCCGTCAAGAACACCAGCAACGGCGAATTGGGCGCCGAAGGGCATTTTTCCAGCGTTTCGGACCCGTTAAGCGAGGATCTTCTCCTTACGGACCGGGTCAGGCGGCGTGTTGCGGATGCCATCGTCAATTGGGACGCGAAATGGTACAAGACACAGCTTGCCATCGACGGTCGTTTCGACCGCATCGACTATGACGATCCTCTTCTTGCCCATGGAGATAACAGCGTTATCGAGTTAGGCACTTCGGTGAAGAAGGATGTTTCCCCCCGGACAAGTCTTTCGTTGGCGTATTCCCACAGGGCGGTGGATTACGACGAGGATATCCGTATCGATTACAGCACGGATTCGCTGGGAGCGGGCGTCTGCTATGGCGAGGGACGGAAGCTGGCGTTCGAGGCGGACCTGCGCTATACGCGCGTCACGCCCGACGCCGGGGATGCCGAAGGGACCGTGACTGGGTCGCTGAGGACGACCTGGGATGTGCGCGAGGAAAAAAGCCGGCTCATGTTCCTTCTCGCAAAAGATCTGCTGCCGGCCACGGTGGGGGTGTATTCTTCCAACAGCAAGGTGAGCCTTGTCTGGGAACATCGTTACAATCGTGACGTAACCAGTGAGCTGGGCCTTGGTTATGAAAAAGGCGAGTATGTGAACGGCGGCGACATAGACGTCACGAGGTTTGCCGTTTACGGCGGAGTTTCCGTGACGCTGGGCAGGAACACCGTCGCCTATGCGAAGATAAACCATACCTCCCGGGACGCCACCGGGGGCGCAGGGCTGGAATACGACAGCACGAGTGTTTCGGTGGGCATTACCTACGGATTCTAGAGGTCCTGAGCTGGTGGGAGGTCCCGGAAACATGAGGAAACTGGCGCTTGCCGGCCTGCTATGCTCGGCCTGGATGTTTTCCTCGATACTTTCTGCGGCGGAGGACCGGCCTTCTGACGGGAGCGTCAAGGACGATTCCGTCATAGCGGTCGGCGACACGCTTGATATTGTCGTGTACAAGGCCCCCGATCTTTCGGTGCAGGTGAAGGTGCCTGAAAGCGGAGAGGTCCTTTACCCCATACTCGGCAGGATGACGGTTGCCGGGATGTCCACCGGCCAGGTTGCCGGCAGGATAGCGGATGAACTCGAACGCCGCGGCCACCTGCACAGCCCCGAAGTATCCGCCACGATAACGCGGATGGCCGAGTACAGGATTTTCCTGCTTGGAGCAGTAAAAGATCCGGGGCCGATAGTCGTTTCGCGTGCCAGGCCGCTTTACTTGACTCAGGCCATCGCTCTTGTCGGAGGCTTTGCCGCCGCCGCCGACAGGGGAAACGTCCGCATAGTAAGACGGCCGCTGGGCGGCAAGGCGGAAGTTCTCCACGTGGATGTTGACGCCGTGCTGGAGAAAGGGCGGGCGGAAGAGGATATCCGCCTGGCTGACGGCGATACCGTTTTTGTCGCGCAGGTCGAGGCGATCTACGTTTATGGTCAGGTCAACACGCCGGGGGCTTATCGGCCGCCCCCGGGGGTTGAGGCCACCGTATCACGTATTGTCAGCCTTGCCGGCGGCACCACGAGGTTTGCCAGGACAAACAAGACAAGGGTTATCCACAGAAATGCAGACAAGCAGGGCAACAGGATTGAAACGGTGGACCTCAAGGCGGTTGTCGAAAGCGGCATGATAGAGAAGGACGCCAGGGTGTATCCCGGCGACATCATTTTCGTGCCGGAGACTATTTTCTGACACGATGCGGGCCTGGAACGGCGCGGAACCGCGTGCTGCGGGAACATGTTAGGGACGGACTGAATTGGACGACCGGCTGGCAAAAGCGCTGGTAGCGCACCTGGACCGCATTGTGCACGACGTGAAAAGCCCGATCAATGCCGTCAACGGCAGGTTGTTTCTGGCGGCGCGCCGGGCCCAGGGCGACGGCGTGAAACGCAATATTGTTCTTGCCGAACTGGGCAGCAGAAACCTTCTCAGGCGCATGTATAACCTTTATGACGTGGTGTCCCTGGATGCCGGCCGGAACAACCTTGAAGCATCACCCGAAGACCTGGCCGGTACTCTTGCCGAGGGTCTGGAGTTCTGGCGGAAACTCGCCGCCGTCGAAGGCAAGGTTTTCAATATCTCCGTTCCCGAGGGCCTTAAGGTCAAAATGCACAGGACCGGCTTTATCAGGGTTGTGGACAACCTGGTTTCGAACGTGTTCAGTCACGCGGAGGAATCCACGGTGGTTTCCTTCATGTCCGAAATACGCGGCGGCGTTCTCCGCATGACCGTACGGAACGACGGCATCAAGCGGGATCCTGGATCCATCGACCCGGTTGAGCCGGATTTTTCCGAAGGTGTGACAATCAACGGCCTGGGACTGTATTGCTCGAAGAAAATGCTGGAGTCCTGGGGCGGCGGACTGGCGGCCCGTGTGGGCGCCGGGGGCAGGGCTTTCCTTGTGGAACTCGAACTGGTTCCGGTCGAGGAGTGAGTGAATGCGGGTTGTAATCGCCGAAGACCAGGCGGAACTGAGAGACCTCCTGTCGGAGTTCCTCCGCGAGGAGGGACACGACGTAACCGCTTGTGCCGACGGCCAGGAAGCCTACGACGTTCTTGTGGCGGATGGGACTTCCGGGGAAATTCTCCTGTTGACCGACATAGTAATGCCGGTCATGGACGGTATCGCTCTTATCCGGCGGCTTTCCGAAGAGAAAAGGAAAGTAAAAGTCGTTGTTGTCTCGGCTTATATCAACCACTTTGTCCTGTCCCGCATGGCCAGGCTGGGTGCCGCGGGCGTGTTGTCGAAACCCATGGACCTCCCGCATGTCGCCGAAGTTGTCAAGGCCGTTGAGAAGGGGGAACCTACGGGCATAGAGCCGCGGGTCTTCCACGAAGCATCCGAGCCGGAACGTGTCGAGTTGCCGCCGTTTCCACAGGCGGAGCCGCCCAGCCCCGAACCGGAAGTCAACGCGACGGCGCCATCGGATGACTCGCCGGCTGCTGCGGTCGAAGAAAACACGCGATCGGCCACGGCGCTTTCTTCCGGCCCTGCTGCAACCAAACCGGCCGCTCCGGCGCCAGCTGATGAAGCCGGCAACAAGAAAGATACGACATCGGCCGCGCGGCGGAAAGAGAAAGCGTCGCCGCCCAGGGAGGTGGTCGACAAAGCCCGTTTGCTGGGCGCGGTCGACGGGGAGTGGGTCCGTGTGCTGGTCGCCGACGATGATCCTGATTTCGGGACCCTGATACGGGACGTGCTCGACGACGAAGGCTATTCCGTCGTCCTGGCACGCGACGGCCTCGAAGCCGTCGAAAAAGTGTTTACCGAAGATTTCTACATCGTGTTCATGGACCTGATGATGCCGGGACTGGGAGGCACCGAAGCCATCCGCCGCATACGCGTGTCGGAGCCGGGCCTGCTGATAGTGGCGATGACGGGGAAAGCCGGTCCCATAGACCAGGCTCAGGCCATGCAGGCGGGCGCTTTCAAGGTCCTTGAAAAGCCCATAGATACCGAGGAGTTCAGAAAACACCTGGCACGCTGGTCGCTCATAGCCGAGCGGCGGAGGATTGTGACGGACAAGTATGCCCGCGTCGAGCAGCCCAGAAACTGGCTGTTCCGTTCGCGGCGGGGCAGGATCGTCGCCCTCCTGTTGCTGCTGGCAGTGGTTCTGGTGGGTGCATTGGTCAAGCCGGTGCAGAAAATGGTCTGGTCGGCTTTCCGGGGCATCGGATCCGGTTTCCGGCATATGGGCAGGGCCATCGGAGTGCTTGAGCGTACCGAAGGCTACCTGCAGCGAGATGAAGAACGCGAGATACGCAAGAACCGGTGATGTATTATCGAGGCCGTGTGGCGAATTGTGCTTGCGTGCAGCCGCCTGCAATGTAGAATTCACCTCTGCCCGTTTGCGCCTAAGCGACAGGGTTTGTACGCCCTGTCGCTCTTTTGGTTAGTCGGGGGCCTGTAAATTCCTCACCGAACGGAGGTTATGCATGGCCAAGGTATCTCCGGGTGCCGTAACCAACGTGGCTCTCATCGGCCACTCCGGCAGCGGCAAGACCCTGCTCACCGATGCAGTTCTGCTGCATGCCGGGTTGATCAAGTCGCTGGGTTCCATTGAAGCCGGTACGACGCAGAGCGATTTTGCTCCGGAAGAAAAGGAAGGCAGGCGCTCAATCTACAACAGCGTTTTCACTATCGAGGACAAGGACACCCTGCTCAACATTATCGACACCCCCGGTTATTTCGACTTCGTTGCCCAGCCCATCATGGCGCTCTCGGCCGTTGAGAATGCCGTCCTGACGGTAAACGCGAGGACAGGCGTCGAAGTGGGTACGCGCAAACTCTGGGAATACGCCCAAGCCGCCGGTGTTGCACGCATGGTCGTTATCACCCGCATGGATGACGGCGACGCGGATTTTGACCGTGCCGTACAGTCGCTCAAAACCGTGTTTGGTCCGCAGGTGACGCCGATAGCCGTGCCCGACGGCAGCGGCAGCGGGTTCACCAGGGTTGTGAACTTGCTGGCGCAGGACGTCCCGGACGAGTATGCCTCGCTCAAGGAAACCCTTGTGGAAAACGTGGTTTCCGCCGACGACCAGATGCTCGAAAAATACCTCGAGACCGGCGAGGTGGCCGCTGCTGACCTCGCAGGCGTCATTCGGAAGGCGGTTGCTTCGGGCGCGCTGATACCCGTCGTGCCTGTAACCGCGGAGAAGGGCACCGGCGTGGCCGAGATGCTCGAAGTCATGAAGACCTGCCTGCCGACGGCGGATATGCCGTGCAGAAAGATCGCCGTCAAGGACGCCGAACCCGGTACGATTCCGGTTGACGATAAGCTGCGCGGTTGTGTTTTCAAGGTTTCCATCGGAGATTTCGTCGGCCGCACCAGTTACATAAGGGTCTACAGCGGCTCGCTTAAGGTGGGCGACACGATCAACGTGCCCGGCAGCGGCTCGGAGCGGGTCCAGAAACTCTACAGGTTGTTGGGCGAGAAACAGACCGAAGTTTCCGAAGCATCCTCAGGCGAAATGGTCATGACCGCCAAGATGGAATCGCTGGGTTTCAACACGGCGGTTTTTTCGGGCAAGGAATCTGCGGGGTTTGTTGAGCCGCGGTTTCCGTCGCCCCTTGTAAGCAAGGCGGTTACCACGACCAAGCGCGGTGACGAAAGCAAGTTTTCCGACGTGCTCAGGCGCATCGCCGACGAAGATCCGACCTTTATCATCCGGCAGGACAACGAGACCAAGGAACTTGTCATAAGCGCCGTCGGTGATCTGCAGCTCCGTGTTATACTTGAACGCCTCAAGACCCGCAACAAGCTTGAACTTACCGTCAGTCCGCCCAAGATCCCCTACCGTGAAACGGTCACCGGCAAGGGCGACGTGCGTTACCGGCACAAGAAACAGACGGGCGGCGCCGGCCAGTTCGCCGAATGCGCTATTACGCTGGAGCCAAATGACCGCGGCGCTGGGTACGAGTTTGTGGACAAGATTTTCGGCGGCTCCATTTCGCAGCCGTTTCGGGGCTCCGTTGACAAGGGCGTGCAGGACGCCATGAAGGCCGGTGCGCTGGCGGGCTTTCCCGTCGTGGACGTCGTGGTTACCCTCTATGACGGCAAGGAGCACCCCGTCGATTCGAAGGACGTCGCGTTCCAGATCGCCGGCCGCCAGGCCTTCCACGAGGCGATGCTGGAAGCCGGCCCGGTGCTCCTCGAGCCCATCGTCAACGTGGAAGTCGTCGTGCCCGCCAAGTACATGGGCGATATCACCGGGGACATGTCCGGCCGCAGAGGCCGCGTTGTCGGCATGGATACCTTGGGCGACATGCAGGTCGTAAAAGCCCAGGCCCCCCTCTCCGACATGCTCAACTACTCGACCCAGCTTCAGTCGATGACCCAGGGCGAAGGCTTCTTCTCCATGGAAGCCAGTCATTATGAAGCCGTGCCATCAAATATCGCCCAGCAGATCGCCGCCGCCGCCAAGCAGGCGCGGCATGGCGGCAGGGAGGAGTAAGCCATGGCAAAGCAGTCTACCGACAAGCAGGGCTCCGACAGCAAGCCCAAGGGCGGCAAGGCTTCCAAACAGGCCGCGGCGAGCCTTACGGCAAAGCAGGCTATCGCGCAGAAGAAGGAAGACGTCAGCCGCAAGCAGGCGCGCAAGTCCATACACCCGCAGTACGTCGAGTGCAAGATCGTCTGCGGCTGCGGTAACGTCGTCATGACGCGGGCCGCCGTTCCGGAAATCCAGGTCGGCGTCTGCTCCAACTGCCACCCGTTCTATACCGGCACGCAGAAGTTTGTCGACTCGGCCGGCAGGGTCGAGAAGTTCCAGCAGCGTTACAAGTGGACGGCGGAAGAACATATCGAGAAACAGACCGGTCCAAAGAAAGCGAAAAAGAGCCGCCGGTAGCGACCGATGTTTTTTACCCCGGGGAGGCGCTCCTTCCCGGGGTATTTTTATGCCCCCGGGCTTCGGCCGGAGTATTTCCATGAAGATCAAGGACATTCAGAAGCGCTACGAAGAACTCGGCCGCCTTATTGTCGATCCGGCTGTCATGAAGGGCGACCCCGCCTACCCGCGCTATCTCAAGGAACACGGCGCTCTCGCCGGCACCATGCGGCTGTACGAACGGTATTGCAGCGTCGTGAGCGAAATGAAAGACACTTCGGCTCTTCTGGAGGACGCCGATCCGGACATGCGCCGCCTCGCACAGGCCGATACCGAAAGGCTCGAGCCGTTGCGCAACCGCCTGCGCGGTGAGCTCCTCCTGGAGCTTTCCGTGGACGATTCCGACCTCGGCCGCGATGTCATCATGGAAATCCGCCCGGGCGCCGGCGGCGAAGAAGCCGCTCTTTTCGTTGCCGACCTCTACAGGATGTACCTGCGGTTTGCTGCTTCCCATGACTGGAAGACGACCAGGATGAGCCTTTCGCCGACCGACATGGGCGGCTACAAGGAAGTGATCCTTTCTTTCAGCGGCAGCGGTGTTTTTCCGCGCCTCCGCTTTGAAGGAGGCACGCACAGGGTACAGCGGGTTCCCGTTACGGAAAGCCAGGGCCGCATCCACACCTCCACCGCCACGGTCGCCATCCTGCTTGAAGCCGACGAAGTGGACATTGAGATTCGGCCCGAAGACCTGGAAGTCACCGCCATGCATTCCGGCGGCCCCGGTGGCCAGTCCGTGAACACCGCGTCATCCGCCGTGCGTATCGTCCACAAGCCCACCGGCCTGATGGTTCACTGCGAAGTCGAACGCTCTCAGTATCAGAACAAGATGACCGCCATGAAACTGCTCCGCTCCCGCCTGATGGAACAGGAGCGCAGGCGCATCCGCAACGAACAGGACAGCGCGCGCCGATCCCAGATTGGCACCGGCGACCGCTCCGAGAAAATCCGTACGTATAATTTCCCGCAGCTCCGGGTCACGGATCATCGTCTTTCCGGCGACCATAAGAACTTTGAGCTCGAACGCGTTCTGGGCGGAGACCTCGATACCGTCATCGAACGCCTCACTGAAAACGAGGCGTTGGGACTTCTGGAGGATGACGATGACCGCTGAGACCCGTTCCGGCGGGCCGCTGACGGTCAGGGATCTACTGCTGCTTTCGACCGCTTATCTGACGGAGCGCGGGGTCCCGCACCCGCGTCGGGAAGCCGAATGGCTCCTGGCGGATATCCTCGGCGCCGGCCGTCTTGACGTGTACCTGCGTTATGAAGACGTTATTGACGACGCCCGGCGCGATACGCTGAGAGACATGGTCCGTCGCCGCGGGAAACGGTTGCCGCTTGCATATGTCACGGGACACACGCAGTTCATGGGCTTGCACTTCACAATTACTCCCGCGGTTCTATCGCCTAGGCCGGAGACCGAAGTCCTGGTTTCCGTGGCCCTTGAGCATTGTCCGGCGGATTCACCCTGCCGCTTCGCGGATGTCGGGACCGGCTCGGGCGTCGTGGCCGGTGTGATCCTGGCCGGACAGCCTCAGGCCGTCGCCGTCGCCACGGATGTCTCGCGGGAAGCACTCGATGTCGCGCGGGGAAACCTCTCGGCGCTCAAAGTCGCCGACCGTGCCGAACTCGTGCTTTGTGACATGCTTCCCGGGGACGCCACCCCCTTCGATCTGATAGTCGCCAACCTGCCTTACGTTTCCACGGGTGAATATGAAACGCTTGAGCCGGAAGTCCACGCCGAGCCCCGAGTGGCGCTGGTCGCCGGCGAAAAGGGGACGGAACTTGTGGCGGAGCTTGCTCGCAGGGCTCCGGCATCCATGCGGCCGGGAGGTTGGCTCCTGCTGGAAATCGGCTATAATCAGCATGAGGAGGTTGCGGGCTTTCTGCGGGATGCCGGCTTCGATTGTATCCTTGTTGAAGAGGATCTGGCCGGGATTCCGAGAGTTGTTGGAGGATGTTTGACCAAATGAACGTCATCAGGGTCAGGGGACCGGTTCGACTTGCAGGAACCACGTACGTCAGTGGTTCCAAGAATGCAGTTCTGCCCATCATGGCTGCTTCGATACTCGCACCAGGTACCCACTACATAGAAAACGTCCCCTTCCTGGTAGACGTTGTAAACATGGCCCAGATCCTGCATGATCTCGGTATCGACACCTACTGGGTGGATTCAAAGCCGGTCGAAATCGAAGAAGCCGGCAGGCTGGGCCCGCATGTCATCAGGAGAACACAACGGCATCCTGCATGGTCCGGCTATCCGGACTGGCGTACTCCCGGTGACGGCATGATCGAAATTAACGTCGGCGATATCGTCAGCGATACCGCCAGCTATGAAGCCGTCAGCCGCATGCGGGCGAGCATTTCCGTTCTCGGACCGCTGGTGGCCAGAGTCGGCCATGCCCGTGTCAGCATGCCCGGCGGTTGTGTCATAGGCCCCAGACCGGTCGATCTCCATCTGAAGGGCCTCAGAACACTCGGAGCGAAAGTCGAGCTCCAGGGGGGGTTTATCGAAGCCTCCGCCGCCGGTCTTCAAGGTGACCGCATTTATCTGGGGGGGCCGCGCGGCTCTACGGTCCTGGGTACTGCCACTGTCATGTCAACGGCCTGCCTGGCTGAAGGTGTCACCGTCATTGAACATGCCGCCCAGGAACCGGAAGTCGTCGAACTTGCGACTTTCCTCAGGAACGCCGGGGCCAGGATAAGCGGCGATGGCACACACCGTATCATTGTTGAAGGAGTTTCTTCCCTTCACAGCGCGCATCACCGGGTCATTCCCGATCGTATCGAAGCCGGCACGCTTGCGTGCGCCGCAGTCGCTACGGGCGGGGAAATTCTCATTGAAAACGCCCGTTTCGACCATCTCTTTGCCCTGTGGGACAGGCTCCAGTCAGCCGGCGCCTTCATCGACGAAGTGGGCGGCGCCACCATGGTCCGGGGCCAGAAGCGACCCCAGGCCACCGACGTCAGCACTTTCCCGTACCCCGGGTTTCCCACCGACCTCCAGGCGCAGATGGCCGGTGTCCTTGTCCGCGCCGAGGGCACCAGTGTAATTACCGACAGGGTCTTTCCCGAGCGTTTCTGGTACGCTCCCGAAATGACGCGCCTCGGCGCGCGCATCAGGGTCGAAATCCCCTCCGCCACCGTTCAGGGCACCGACAGGCTTTGGGGGGCGGAAGTTGCCGCGCGCGACCTGCGCGGTGCCGCCGCGCTCGTCATTGCCGCCCTTTCTGCCGAAGGCGAAACGGTTATCAGGGATGGCGGCCATCTCTATCGCGGCTACGAAGATCTTCCATCGCAACTCAAGTTCCTCGGAGCGGACATATCCGTCGAAGGTGTCTCGGGCGACGTGGAGGACAGCCTGTGACGGTGTTCCGGAAGGACCTGGCCCCGGATGTTCGATAACCTTACACAGAAATTCACCACCATTTTCGACAAGCTCGCCTTCAGGGGCCGCCTCACCGAGAAGAATGTAGAAGATGCCTGCCAGGAAGTCCGCACCGCGCTCCTTGAAGCCGATGTCAACATCCAGACCGTCCGCGACTTCGTCGGCAACGTCAGGGATGCTGCCGTAGGGCAGCAGATCATCAAGGGCGTCAACGCGGCCCAACAGTTCGTCAAGATAATCCATGACCGCCTTGTGGAGTTGCTCGGCGAGGGTACCGACGATTCCATACACTATCGCACCCGGCCCCCCACCATCATACTTCTCGCCGGGCTGCAGGGCTCCGGCAAGACTACAACCGCCGCCAAGCTTGCGCGCCTCGTGCGCGACCGCGATGCCAAACGGCCCCTGCTCGTCGCCTGCGATACTTACCGCCCTGCCGCGGTCGAACAGCTCAAGGTACTCGGCGGCGAGCTTGCCGTCCCGGTCTACTACAGGAGCGGCGCCGACCCGGTCACGCTGGCCGCTGAAGGCGTTGAAGAGGCGCGCCGCGGCGGCGAGGACGTCGTGATCATCGACACCGCGGGCCGCCTGCATATCGACGAAGAAATGATGCAGGAAGTTGATAATATCGCCGTTGACATCCTTCCCCAGGAAATTTTCCTGGTGGTCGATGCCATGACCGGCCAGGATGCCGTCAACTCCGCCCGCGAATTCAACGAGCGGCTTGAAATCTCCGGCCTGATCCTTACCAAGCTCGATTCCGACGCCCGCGGCGGCGCCGCTCTTTCCATACGGCATGTCACCGGCAAGCCCATACGCTTTGCCGGAGTCAGCGAGAAACTCGATGGCATCGAGCCTTTCCATGGCGACCGGATGGCCGGCCGTATTCTCGGCATGGGCGATGTCGTCGGCCTTGTGGAAAAGGCGCAGGAAGTTATTGATGAACAGGAAGCTCTCGCCATGCAGCGGAAGCTCGTCGAGAACACCTTTACCCTCGACGACCTCATGCAGAACCTCCGCCAGGTCAAGCGCATGGGCTCCATCAGCGACCTTCTCGGCATGATCCCCGGCGTCGGCGGCCGCCTTGCCGGTGCCAGCATACCCGACAGCGAGTTCAAACGCCTGGAAGCCATAATATCTTCAATGACGCTTGCCGAACGGACCCGTCCCGAGATAATAGATAACTCCCGGCGGTTTCGCATCGCACGCGGCAGTGGAACTTCCGTCGCCGATGTGAATGCTCTCATCAAGCAGTACAATGAGATGAGACGTCTCTTCGGCAGCAAGGGCGGTTTTGGCGCTGCCATGCAGAACCTCGCCGGTATGATGCAGGGCGGAAAGCCTCAACTCCCGGGCGATTCTCCCGAAGATCGTGTCCGACAGCTCCGCTCCGATCGGGAGCGTAAACGCAAGGAAAGACGGAAGAAGAAGAAGAACCAGAGAAAACAGAAGAGGCGCAGATGACTGCGCTCCGGCCGTGTTTTGGAGGAACCTTATCGTGGTACGTATCCGCCTGAAAAGAACCGGCAGGGCCAACCGCCCCTGCTACCGCATAGTTGTTCAGGATATCCGCTCTAGGCGTGACAGTCCCGCCCTCGACATCCTCGGCACCTATGAGCCCCTTAAGGAGTCCGATGCCGTCAGCCTGGATGCCGAAAGGGCCCGCCAGTGGATCGCCAAGGGCGCCAAGCCTTCCGAGAAGGTCGCGATTCTCTTCAAGAAGGCCGGTGTCGCTCTCGCGTAGGTCCCTTTTACGGGAGCCGACGGGGCTTTTCACATGCGGGTGGATTTCCTCACGATATTTCCGGAGATGTTCTGGCCGGCGCTCAACTCCGGTGTCATCGGCCGCGCCGTCGATTCCGGCCTGCTTGACGTCCGCGTCCATCAGCTCAGGGATTACACCGCTGACAAGCACAGGAAAGTGGACGACAAGCCCTACGGCGGCGGTCCGGGCATGGTCTTCCGTCCGGAGCCGGTAGTGATCGCCGTCGAAGCCGTCCGCGCCCCGGGCGGCCGTGTCCTGGTCATGAGTCCCCAGGGGCGGCCTTTAAACGATGTTTTGGCCAGGGAACTTGCGCTTGAATCCCAGCTCGTTATAATCGCCGGACGCTACGAAGGTTATGACGAGCGGATTATTACCCTCACCGGCGCCGAAGAAGTCTCCATCGGGGACTTCGTCCTAAGCGGCGGGGAACTAGCGGCTCTCGTCGTCGTTGACGCCGCCGCAAGGTTCCTCCCGGGTGTCTTGGGGTCGGACGAATCCGCCCTGGCGGACTCCTTCGGTGCCGGGCTACTCGAAGGCCCGCAATACACACGGCCGGAGGTGTTCAGGGGCATCAGGGTTCCGGAGGTTCTCCTCTCCGGCGACCATGAGCACGTCAGACAGTGGCGCTTGGAACAGGCCCGGCTGCGCACGCTTGAGCGCCGCAGGGATCTTTTGAACGGCGGCTTGACAGCCGGCAACGATGGCAAGGAGTAGTTGATATGGCTCGCAATAAGGCAGAACTCGTCGGCAAGGTCGAAAAATCCGGCCCCCGCAAGGACTTCGATTCCTTCCGCATCGGTGACACCGTGGATGTCCACCTCAAGGTCAAGGAAGGCGACAAGGAGCGTATACAGGTCTTTACGGGTCTTGTCATCTCCGGTAGCGGCTCCGGTCCCGCCGGCTCTTTCACCGTCAGGCGCGTCGTCGGCGAAGAAGGCGTCGAGCGGGTCTTCCCGTACCATTCCCCCGCCATCGCCAGGGTCGCCGTCGCAAAGACGGGCAAGGTCCGTCGCTCCAAGCTTTACTACATGCGCGGCCGCATGGGCAAGCAGGCGCGCATTGCGGAGCGCCGTACCGATGAAGGTGCCGCCGCCCAGACCCCGGCGAATGCCGCCGCTCCACGGGAACCCGCTTCCACCGAAGACGCCGACGAATAACTATTTCCAGGGCCCATTGTGCGGTGCGTGTTTCTCCTGCGCCGCTCCTGCTTATTTTCTTCTCCGCCCCCGCCTTGACACCCTTTTGCCACGGACTTATCATAATGCCCATGACCTCCAAGGCTGAAAAACTCAACAGGCTCATGAAACTCCTGGGAGACGACGACGCTGACGGCGAATCTCTCCCCGAGCTCTATAAGGCCATTACCGTCCGCAAAAACAAGGAATACGCTCTCGCCGTCGCACGCGTGGACTTTTCCCGCAGGCTTGTTCTCGTCCCCCAGTGCCTTCGTTCCACGGCGACCTGTTCCGCCGTCGAGGACGCCGCCGAGTACGTCTGTTCCGCCTGCGGCGCCTGCAAGATCGCCGCTATCGCCGCCCGCGCCGCCGAACTCGGCTACCCGGGCATCCACGTGCTCAAAGGCGGCAGCGCCGTTGCGAGGCTCATTCAGGAACTCAAGCCCGGCGCCGTCATCGGGGTTGCCTGCGATTTCGAAGGCGCCCTCGGCATCATGGAGTGCGAAAGATGGAAGATACCCGTCCAGTTCGTTCCTCTCCTCAGGGACGGCTGCGCGGATACCGACGTGGACCTCTCCGAACTCTTTGACGTTCTGGAATTCAAACAACTATGATTGACAGCTTCTTCCTGTGTTATTTTGAAACCACCCGTGCCTGCAACCTCAACTGCGCCTACTGCATGGCCCGTCCTGCCGTTCCCCCGTCCCGCCCCGAACTCACCACCGACGAATGCAAGCACCTTGTCCTCGATGAGATCCGCAAGGTCAGCACCAACGCCGCCGTCTCCTTCTCGGGCGGCGAACACCTTCTGCGTCCGGACGCTTACGACATCCTTTCCTATTCCGCCTCCATCGGCCTCTATAATTTCATCAACACCAACGGCAGGCTGCTCGTCGAAACCGATGCCGTCCGCCGCTCCATGGACGCTTCTTCCGGCAGGCTCATCTTCGTCCTCCCGCTCAATTCCACCGACGTGGAACTCAACCGCATGAGCCGAGACGATACCCTTTCCACCGTTGTCGCCGCCGCGGAAAAGTGCCGCGCCGAAGGCGCCGACTACTTTTTCATCGTCACCATTTCCAGGGAAAATCTTCGTACCCTGGACGCCACGCTCAAGTATCTCAAGCTGAACCGCGTGCCCGTCCTGCGCGCCCCTTTCGTGCCGCGCGGCGCCGGCGCGCTGTTTCCCGAATACATGTTTGACCGCTCCGATATGCAGAACGTGATTCACCCGGCGCTCACCGCGAACCCCCTCGCTTATATTTCCTTCACCCCGTTTTTCGCTTCGCCCGAGCATCTTGACGCCGTCCGCCGCAGGCACGACGTCCGCATCGAAGGCCTCGGCTGCCAGGCAGGCAGGGCTTTTGCCGCAGTCGGCGCGGAAGGCGACGTCACTCCCTGCGTCCAGCTCTTGGACTCGGCCTGTACAAGAGGCAACGTAAGGGACACTCCCCTGTCCCTGATCATCTCCGACGATCCGGTTTTCAAGGGCCTCCGTTCCAGGGATTCCATCAAGGGCAAGTGCTCCCGCTGCCGTTACGTCCACTCCTGCGGCGGCTGCAGGGCCCTTGCCTTCTATCATACCGGCGATATTTTTGCAGAAGATCCCACCTGTTTCTTCGAGCCTTCCTCCGTGGACGACCATTCGGAATTCGAAGACGCCCAGAATGCTCAACTGGACAAGTTCGTCGAGTATATTAAGTATAACGAACCCTGGAACGTACTTTTCTGAGGCGCATGGTGAAGATACTGCTTGTAAAACCGCGCTGGTTTGTCCACGGCGGCCAATACCGCTTTCTTGAGAACATCCGCTTCCCCGCACTCTCCCTCGGTATCCTCGCCGCCCTCAGTGACGGCCATGATGTCACCGTTATCGACGGCGACTGGGACCCGATCCCCTTTGACCGTCGCTTTGACCTGGTCGGCATCACCACCACCACCTTCACTTCACAGCGGGTTTACCGCATCGCCGCGGAATTCAAGCGCCGGGGAGCAAGGGTCGTGCTCGGAGGCGTTCATCCCAGCATCCTTCCGTCCGAATGCCTCGAACACGTCGATTCCGTCGTCGTCGGCGAAGCCGAATACGTCTGGAAAGACCTCCTCGCTGACGCGGAGAAGAATTCCCTCAAGCCCACCTATGCCGCTTCTCGCCCCACCGATATGAACGACGTCCCCTTCCCCCGCCGCGACCTCCTCGGCGAACTCTCCTGGTTCACCTGTCTCCAGGCCACGCGCGGCTGCCCCAACACCTGCCGCTACTGCTACCTGCCGTCCACCCCGTGGTCGGCTTTTCGCAAGCGTTCCGTCGAACTCGTCGCGGAGGAAATCAGGTCCATGCCGCAGAACCTCCTCTTCTTCGTGGACGACAACCTTTTTGCCGACCGCGACTACGCCCTTTCGCTTTTCAAAGCCGTCGCCCCGCTCAAGAAGAACTGGTCCATCCAGGCCCCCACCACCATCGGCGATGATATAGAACTCCTCGACGCTGCCGCCGATGCCGGTTGTTTCAACATGCAGATCGGGTTTCAGAGCTTCAATAAGAAATCCCTCGAATGGGCCTCCGTCGGCCACAACCGCGTTGAAAAATACAAGACCCTCGTCTCCAGGCTTCACGACAGGAAGATCCTCGCCACTGCCTTCTTCATGTTCGGTTTTGACTCGGATGGCCCCGACATCTTCGACACCACCGTCGAAATGGCCCGCATGATTGATATCGACGACGCCAACTGCTATATCCTCACGCCCTACCCCGGCACGGAACTTTACGCACGGTTCATGAAGGAAGACCGCCTGCTGCCGGGCGCCGAGCGCAGTCGCTTCGGCTGGGCACACGCGGTCTTCCGCCCGCAGAACATGTCGCCGGAAGAACTCGAAAAAGGCGTCCAGTCTGCCTATGACCGTCTCTATGCCGGCACCCGCAGAAAACTCCCCAGGACCTTTCTCCGCAGTCTCGGCCTGTTCCTGCGTAACCCCAGGCTCGCAGCCGTCCTTTTCAGGGGCGCCTCGCGGCGCGCACATGTCGCAGACCTTCCGCCCGACGATTATTGACCGCCGCGCCCCGCTCCCGCTCTCCGCTATGCCCGCCCTTCCCGCCGTACCACTATTATTGTCTGGTCGTCGTTCTGGGGGTGGCCCTGCGTGAACATGTGTACCGCTCCCACCAGGCCCTCCAGTACCCCCAGCGCCGGACTTCCTCCGTGCCGTCCCACCGTTTCCAGGATGTTCTCTTTGCCGAATTCGTCCTCGTTTTCCCGCATTGCCTCCAGTATCCCGTCAGTGAACAGCACCAGCGTCTCACCCGTGTCGAGGTTCAATTGGGCCACCTGTGTTTTTCCGGCGAAAATTTCTCCGTGCACCGACCCCAGCACCACGCCCTCCGACAGCACTTCCATCGGCGCCCCCGCCGTCGGCCGGCTGAGCACCGGGAACGTGTGCCCGCACCTCACAAACGTGAACGTGTGCTGCGCCGTGTCCAGGACGCCGTATATGGCCGTAACGAATGTCGTCCGGCCCAACTCCGGGAATATGTCCTCGTTCACGCGCGTCGCCGTTTCCAGCGGCCCCTGCCCGCTCTGCGCCCGCAGGTTGAACGCTTTCTTCGTCATCCCCATCACTATCCCGGCGTCCAACCCGTGGCCGGACACGTCTCCTATTACTATTCCGTGCTTCCCTCCGCCAAGGTCTATGAAATCGTAGAAGTCCCCGCTCACCTCTTCGGATGAATTGAAGTAGACCGCTATTTCGTAACCCGCCGCTTCGGGCGGGCTCGCAGGCAGCATGTTCTGCTGTGCCTTGCGTGCACGCTGCAGGTTCGCCTGCATTTCCTTGTTGTGCTCCAGGTGCGACTTCAGCTCCGACAGCTCGGAACGCAGCGCCGTCAGGTATTGAGTGTCCCCGGGTCCCGCCGACGACTGTTCCCCGCCGGCGTCCAGCAGGAACTGCTTGGTTATCTCCTGCATCTCTCTTGCCGTCTTCCCGGGATCCAGCGGCCCGCCCCGGTACCTGCAGTTCCCGCCCGCAAAATGCGCCGCCGCCTGCTTCGGCGCCGTGTGCTCGCGCGCGAACTGGCTCCCGAAGTCCACCCCCGCTATCGGTTTCTCGCAGAACGGGCACATCCAGTGCCCATACCTGTCGCTGAACTGGAACACCGGGTCCGACTTCACCCTTTCCACCACCAGTTGTATGAATGCCTCTTCCTGTTTTCTCTCCCGGATCCTGGCCTTTATCTCGTCCAGCGAATGCCATTTCGACGCGTCCTGCATGTATTGAAAACACTTGTCCAGGTGCCCGCGGACGTCCCTTATTATGTCGTCCGTCTCCCTTTTCGCCCCGCCGGCACCGCTTATCCGCACGTCGGTTTCTTCCATGCAGTACGGGCAGAGCCATTTGCCTTCTCCAAGGCTCAGCCGCCACGTCGGTTCGGAAGAGAACCTTGTCCGCAGCCTGTGGAATATCACCACCTGCTCCAGTTGTTCCGCAGGCATTATCGTTCCTTCAAGCGCCCTCGCCGGCGGACAGTTGGCCACCACGTGCCGGTACGCCCCCTGCATGAAATCCTTCGATTTCAGGTTGAGTCCGGGCGCCGTCCCGCAGTAGGGGCACACCCACGTTTTCTGGTCGTCCAGTGTCACGTGGAAGCTGGGGTGTGTGGTGCAGAGTTCGCGGAACCTCTCCGCCAGGGACTTCTCTTTCTTTGCCAACGCGGCCCCCTGTTCTTCCTGCCCCTTCCGAAGGCGGGGTCTATCCTGCTCCCAGCGCCCCCAGGCTCTCTATCACCGTGAAATTCCCCCTTATCCCCAGCACGTCCAGCATGTCCGTCCAGCTCTGGTCCGGCGCCGCCAGCGCCACTTCCCGGCTTTCCCCGTTCGCCTTCGTCACCAGGCTTACCAGCGCCGCCAGCATCCGGGAATTCGGCCGTTCAACGTTTTCAAGCGCTATGCAGACCGCCTTGTCCGTCTTCCCGGCGTTTTCCGCTATACTGCCGAACACCGCCTCCAGGTCCGACATCTTCGCGTTCTCTCCCACGTCCAGCCGGTAGATCAGCCATTTTCCGCTCTCGTCCCGGTACAGCCGGACGTTCCCGCTTTCCTTGGCCAATTCCTCCAACGTTACACCCCCTTTAGTGCGGAACCCATTGGAGATTTTAACCGCCGCGGCAGGATAGGCAAGTGCTGCTTCGCGGGAGCCGGCTGTCTGTTGGCGCGGACCGGCCGGATTCGATGCCTGGGTCGTGCGCAAAAACGGGGGAGCTCCCCAATTCGTGTTTTATGGCGGAGATTTGCCGAAATGCCAGATTTTTCGTATAACCACTGTGTTGGCAAGCTGTTAGGGGACGACGTCGCGTTTTACGCTGGTGGCGAGGTCGTACGTTTTGCCGCCGATCGTCAATGTCCCGCCGGGCGCTCCGTTCCCGTTGAATCTAACCGTGACGTTGCTTCCGATCGTGCATCCGGCGGACCCATCCGGCAGGGCGGCGACCGGTATCATGTCCTGAACACTTTTCCTGCATGCCTGGAGCACCACTATGTAGTTTGTTGTTCCGGCATGAGTTGGATTGGTGACTTCCAGCCGCCATAAGGCGGTTTCGCCGCCGCGCCGGGGCGGCGGGTAGTTTCTGCCGGCGACCAGGAACCCGTTATCGGCACCGCCGATCTTTTTGATATCACAGGTCTTGGGAAAGACAACCCTGCCCAGCAGGGCGGCATCGCCTTTTTCCGCCCGGAAAGTGTTTTCGTTCACCTGCGGTTCGTTCCATGTATGTATGAGCCAGCGCGGGGCATGGTTGGCGGGAGATGCTATAACATCATACACGACAATGACTTCCGGCCGGATAAACAGCATGTGCCGGACCCATCGCTGGACGCGGCCGTCGAATGAAGGCGTAACGTCGCCCGCAACGTATGTGTAAGTCCTTTCCGGGTCGTAGGCTATGATGTTGCCGGTTTCCAGAAAACTTTCCTGTTTGCCGACGGGTTGGCCGCCATCGTCGGCGGGGCCGATACGGTGGGCGTTCATTTCGGACTTCTCATAACCGGTGAGGACGATGGAGTTATGGGCGATGGTGCGGGAGTGGTAATTCGCGGCGTGGGCGCTGCCGCCGCTGCCATCATATTCGCCGGAATCGACGGCGAGTTCCTGGCCGAAGCGCACGATGGTGAAGGCACCCGAATCCGAATGCTGGTGGTAGCTGTAATGGTCGCCGCAGATGAACGAAACGAACGTGGCGTTGTCGGTCCAGTCGGATTTCATGAGCACGACGCCCTGTCCCCAGGCGTGGTGGCTGAGGCGGAAGTTGCGGATGGGCAGCGAGGGGAACTGCAGGCAGCGCCAGAGGACGTCGTGCCAGAGACCGTCGCGATAGGGGGAGCCGGTATAGCCGGGGTTGGAGAGGAAGTTCTGCGCGTAGGCGGAAAGACGGGTGCCGGTGTAGGCATAGGTGAGAGAGAGGATATTCTCGCGGGCGTTGAGAGTGTTGCCGCCACGCACGCCGTCGCCGCGTATGAAGAAGACCATCTTGGCGGGCGGGTGGACGCCCGGGTAGACGGCGAACATGCAATAAGCGAGGCGGTTGTAGAAGAACTGCATGAAGCGGGGGTCCCGGAAGTGGTCGATGCCTTCGCAGGTGCGGATGGCTTCGGCGAGATAGATGACGTCCGGGACGGTGGTATAGGAGTACCCTTCGCCTTCCGCCCATGCTCCTCCGGCGTTGCCTTTTACGCAGGCTTCGAGGATGCCTTTTTCAAAGCGGTCGCGGCAGGCGTTCTGGATCATCTGCGCGGACATAGGATGGTCGCCGTGGAGGGCGTAGCCGGTCCATGCGAAGGCCCAGGCCGAAGCAGTGAAGTAGTTGTGGTAGTTATAGCCCTTGTAGGTGTTCTGCATGGCCTGGTATTCGGCGACGAGCCAGTCGATGAACTGCTGTTTTTCATCGTCGGAAAGGAGGGGGTGGCACCAGTCGTAGACGAGGGCAGCGGTGGCCATGGAAGGGAAGGCGTCGTTGAGGTCGCGGATGACGCCTTTCGAGAAGGTGTTCCTGATGACGCCGTCAACGGCCCTGCGGCCAAAGGTGCGGTCGCCTTCGACGACGTAGACCATGGCATGCATGGGGTAGTACCAGTTGGAATTGTTCTGGTTGCACCAGGAGCGCATTTCGGAGTAGCCGGGGAGGCTTCTGCCGGCGGAGCGGAGATACTGGAGTCTTTCGGGGGCGATGAGGAGGCGGGGGCGGTCGGTGCGGAGACCGCGCTTGGGGGTGGCGCCCTTGGCGGGCGGAAATATGAAGTTGTCGTCCTTGCCTCCGGATGAGGGGGGGAGTTCGATATCGACGGGGACATCGAGAGCGGGAGGGGAATCAGCGGGGGCGTCGGCCGGGGGCGTATCCGGCGCCGGGGGGGCGAGGAGAGAAGCGTATTTTTCCTGGAAGGCGGGATCGGCGCGGGCGGCGGAGAGGAAGGCGTTTTCAGCGTCTTCGGAAGCGCCGAGTTCCCGGTAGAGCGTGCCCAGGGCCCACCATTCGGCACCGGAAGCGGCGGTTTTGGCGGCCATGGCGGCGAGACGGCGCGGTTCCACCTGGGACCAGGGAAGGGGCATGGAAGAGCCGGCTATGCTGACGGTGAGGGAGGATTCATCGGCGGCCTTGATCTGGACGCGCGTGGGCGCGCCGCCGAAGGAGATGGTGGTCCTGGTGACGGAGCCGTCGCGAACACCGCGTATGACGACGGCGCGGAGCAGTGCATCGGAGTCGGCGTCGAGGGCGGCGGCGCCGCAGGCCAGGAGGCAGGCAAGCGCAGGTGTCCACGGTGAGAGGCGCATACTGGAATTATACAGGCAGGGGAGGCGGAGGTGAATGACGGTTTCATGCGGACGCGGGATGAGCGGGAAGGATATTTTGCAGGGGAAGGGGCGGGTGATATAATCGCGGGCGGAGGCAGACATGGCGTTCCAGGGCGAATTGGGAAATATAAACCTGGGTAGCGTGTTCCAGAACCTGTCGCAGAACAGGCTGACGGGGACGCTGAGACTCAGGAACGGGAAACTCGTCCGCCACATCTATTTCCGCGACGGGCAGATAAACATGTTCAGCGAGGGGGAGGATTCGCGTACTCCGCTGGCGGGGCTGCTGGTGCGGCTGGGGGTGGTCGAAGAAGACGAGATGGCAAAGGCTATGAAGAAGAAGCGCGGGCGGGCGAGTCTGAGCCAGGTGCTGTCGAAAATGGGGCTGGCGAAGGAAACGGAGATACAGCAAGCGATAAGAACGTTCGTGCTGGAGGAGATATACGACCTGTTCACGTGGGAGGAAGGGGCGTTCGAGTTCGACGAGGGCACGGCGGCGACGGGGGTGTTCGACACGGAGATAGTGGCGGCGGACCTGTCGATAGACGTGAACGAGGCGATACTGGAGGCGGCACGGAGGGTGGACGAGTGGGAGAGGATAAACAGGCACCTGGGGTCAAAGAAGGACATCTACATACTGCGGAAAGAGCGTGAAGAAGACGCCCGTGCCTCCGGGGACCCGATGGTGGAGAAGGTGCTCGGCTACCTGGACGGGCGGCGGACGGTGGAGGCGGTGATAAGGGATTCGGAGCTGGGCAGCTACAACGTGTGCCGGGTGCTGGCGGAACTGATAGCGCAGAGGCACCTGAGGCAGCTTTCGATGGCGGAGCTGCAGAAGGAGGCGAAATCCGCGACGAAGGAGGGGCGCTATGACGACGCCGACGCTCTGCTGGACAGGGCGCTGGAGATAGAGCACGGGAATGTCGAGGCGCGGAGACTGTCGGCGGAGGTGAAGGAGAAACTGAATAACCGCGAGGGCGCTGCTCAGCAGTACAAGCTGGCGGCGAGCCTGCTTGTCGAGGCCGGGGACGCGGCAAAGGCGGCGGACTGCTTGAGGGAGGCGGTACGGCTGCAGCCTCAGGACCTTACGGCGCGGGAGAGGCTCTACCACCTGTTGAAGGAGGTGAGTCGAGGGAAGCAGGCGCGGCAGGTGGCGCTGGAAGCCGCCGGCTTCTGCATAAAGATGGGGGTGCACGACAGGGCGGCGAAGCTGCTGGAGGACGCGGTGGAGTCGCTGGGCGCCGACGAAGAGACCGAGAAGATGCTGGTCGAGGTCTACGTCGCGCAGGGGCGGATGGAAAAGGCGATAGCTATATACAAGCAGCGGGCCGAGACGGCGATAGAGAAGGGGGACTATCCTACAGCGGTAAGAACGTATGAAGAGGTGCTCAAGCTGAACCCGGCGGATGAGGAGGCGAGGCAGAAGATATCGGAGATAAACTCGGGCGCGCTGGAGCGGCGCAGGCGGAGAAGAAAGTACATGTTCCGCGGGGTGGCGCTGACAATCATAGTGGTGGTGGCGATAGCCTGGCAGGTAATGGAGACGATGGGTCGACGTGCGCTGGGAGAACTGGTGCCGAAGGTGGAGCAGGAGATACTGGCGGGGAACTATGCCGGGGCGAGAGATATCCTGTTGACGTTTGGGAGCGGGCGGTTCGGCTGGACGCGCGCGGGCAGGCACACGAAGTCGATACTGAGAGTGATGCAGATGATGCGCGCCTACGAGAATTACAGGCAGGGCGAGGAATACCTGAAGGGCGGCAGGACGGACCTGGCGGTTCAGAAGTTCAGGGAGGTCTGCAGCATGGGATGCCCGGCGGATTTCCAGGAAAAGGTGGAAAAAAAGCTGTCGGACATCGAAAAGGAAAGATAGGGGAGAGATGGCGAGGGGAACGGACCCTGATATTCTGAGGCGGATGGCCGACGAAATACGCCGGAAGAGAGACCTGACTCGGTCGCTGTCCCTGGCGAGCCGGCGGCAGCTGAACATGCTGCCACGGGAGGTGGAGATACCCGGCTACGAGATAGCGAGCGTGTATGCGCCGTGCGACGCGATAAGCGGCGACTTTTACGACATCATGCCGCTGGCGGGGGGCCGGGAAGTGGCCATGTTCATGGGGGACGTGACGGGGCACGGGATCGAGGCGGCACTGTTCATGGGGATGGGCAAGAAAGCGATAGGAATTTTCGCCAAGCAGCTGAGGACGCCGGTGGAGGTGCTGTGCAGCGCGAACGATGAACTGGCGGAGGATCTGGATTCGGAAACTTTCATAACGGTCCTGTACGCCCTGCTGGACGCCGAGAGCGGAAGGATGACAGTGGCCAGGGCGGGGCATCCGAAGCCAATAATATACAACCCGGAACGCTCGCCGAGGTGGTCGTACGTGGAGGCGAAAGGTCTGGTGCTGGGGATGACGAAGGGGCAGGTGTTCAGGAAGAGCCTGGCGGAAGCGGAAGTGCTGCTGGCGCCGGGGGACGTGTTCTTCTTCTACACCGACGGCCTGGTCGAGGCGCACGATGAGCACAACGAAGCGTACGGCGACAGCCGCATGATAGAGGTGATAGAGCGACACGGGGGGAAGCATCCGCAGGATTTGCTGAAGGCGATAGTCGAGGACGTGGAGGGGTTCCTGAGCGGGAAGCCGCTGGGGGACGACGTGACGCTGATAGCCGTTAAGCGGGAGACGTGAGGGGTTCGGCGGGGGCGCGGGGGACTATTCCATTATTCTGCCGGCGGCGTCGCGCGGCCGCGTGATGATGAGTTCGCGGCCGTCGAAAAGGGGCTTGAGATCCGGGAAGTCGAAAAGGGAAGCCATCCCGAAGATAAGCTGCTGGATAAGGCGGTCGTCGTGGTAGTAGCGCGTGCGCATAAGGGAATCGAGGCAGAAGAAAGAGTCTTCGACTTCGCACGAAGATACGGCGGGCTGGATGGCGGCGGCGACATAGGCGTAGACGCCGGAGAGACGTTCGCCGAAGAGCCTGACGGGGACGTCGGCCGCGTCCAGGTGTGGATCGGATCGGACGAGGTCAATGGCGCGCAGGACGTCGAAGATGCGCATGGAGGCGAGGTCGTCGCCGAGGTACACGAGATCGCTGATGAGCTTGAAGACGGTGCCGTAGCGTTCTTCCAGGTTTACGGGGCTGATGGGGCGCGGGAGAATGTTCCCCATGCCGCGCGGGTCAACGGCGAGGACGGCCCCGCCGGATGCGACTATATCGAGCATCCAGGGACGGCGGCGGTCAAGGTCGAGCGTGCCGTGATCGAAGAGAGCGATGGTGACGGAACCGGCGGGCGAGTCGGCCGGGCGCAGCAGAAAGCCTGCATTGCATACGTCGGGTTCGGTGAACCAGAAGCCGTGGGAGACGCGAGTGCCGTCTGCGGTGGAATCGGAGATCCACCTGGGATTGAGATCGCAATGCCTGCGCGGGGCAAGTATGCGATCCTTGAGCCAGGAGGCAGCGTTTTCGGGGGCGAGGCGCGAAGAGGAGACTTCGTATTCGGCAAGATTACGGTCAAAGGTGCGGACGGTGGAAGGGTTGTCGAGGAGAACTTGGCCCGAACGCGTGCAGTTTAGGTCTTCCGGCGGGAAGGGGACCGGATCAGAGTGGTTCACGGCGGACGGATCCATGCCGAGGAGGGTCCTGCAGAAGAATTCAGTAGAGGCGCGGGCGAGAGGGGGGGAATATTCGTGGGTGACGCGGTCAACGGCAAGGCCGAGATTGTCGCGGGCTCCGAGGATGTCGTAAATACGGCGTGCTCTTTCGACGGAGATACGGGTGCCTTCGATGCAGAAAAAATCGTATTCGACGGCGAGGACGAGGACGGGACGCGGGGCCATGGCGATGAGGAAATCTTCGTGGTCAAGGCCGGCAGCGGTGCCGCCGGGGATGATCTGTTCGGAATCCTGGGCCTGGCCAGTCTTCATGTATTCGAGCCGGCGCATGACAAACGTTCCCGGCGCTGCGCACGTGAGGCGCGGTTCAAGCAGCATAAGCCAGGTGGTCTGGGTGCCGCCGCCCGAGTTGCCGGTGACGCCGATGCGCTCCGGGTCCACTTCGGGGCGGGACTGGAGGTAGTCGATGCCGCGCATGGCGTCATGGACGAAGTAGCGCGCCGCTGAACAGCCGTTCCACCAGCACTGGAGGCCGGCGTAATCGTGTTCGGCGCAGCAGACCTTGACGATCTCGGAACCGTCGGGGGCCAGGTAACTCTTGCGCTCACCCTGTCCCACCGGGTCGACGGCAAGGACGACTATGCCGTTCTGTGCAAGGCGGTGACAGACGGCCTGGTACGGAGGATAGGCCTTGGCGATAGCGGAATGTCCGCAGACGAAAAGGACGGCGGGCGCGTTCGCCGTCACGCCGTCGGGGATGTAGAGGGCGGAGGTGACTTCAACGCCGGGAGAGCTTTCGAAAACGGTCTTTTCAACACGGAAACCGGAGCCCTTGAGTTCGCCTGTGATTCTCGGGTTGAGCGGGGTGCCGGAAAGCGGCAGGCCGCCGACGGCGTCGAGGGCGACGGAACGGACGTGCCGCTGCCATTTTTCCACGTCGGACGGAGTCTTGAGGGTGTCCTTGTGGGCTTCCCAGTTCCTGAACTGGTTGATGCTGCGGCCGTACACGTGCGACTGGAACTGCAGGGCCATGTCCATATAGCCGGAGGCGGAAAAGTGAAGGGGAAGGTTGGGGAACATCGGGAACTCCTTTCCCATGCAATAGCCGCGCGACTTATAGCGCAGGGCCAGTGGGACGTCAAACGTCAAAGCGGAATTTTGTGGCGCTCCGGTCAGGGGCCGTCGTAGCCGCGGTCTTTGAGAAAGGGGGCGATATCGGTGCCGACGGCGGGCGCGGGGGGGACGGCGACGGGGATTATCTGGAGCTCTTCCGCATTGACGCCGTAGGAGCATTTTCTGATAAGGACTCCTCCCGGACCGACGGCGATGGAAGAGCCGATGCACTTGCGTCCCTCCCACGGGCCGGCGGAGACCCTTCCGACGTTTGAGACGCCGACGATGGTGACGTCGTAGAGGCGCGCGATGGCGGAGTAGGCCTGCAGCCACATGGCGCCGTAGGGTTCCCGCTCATTGTCGTGGTCGCCATCGACGGCCCATGAGCAGGGGGAGAGGATGAAACGCGCTCCCATGCGGCAGAGCGAGTGGGCGAGAGCCAGGGAGGAAGGAAAGTTGTCTGCACAGATCGTGAGGGCCGCGGTCCCGAAAGGCGTATCGGCGACGGCAAGAGAACGGCCGACGGAATAGAGATCCTGGGCGATGGACAGGATGTTTATCTTTGAGTGTTTGAGGAGGATGCGGCCTTCGGGGGAGAAGAGGACGGCGGAGTTGAGGGTCCTGTCCCCGTCACGCTCGGTAAGACCGGCAGCGACGAGAACGGCGTGTTTGGCGGCGGCGGCGGCCAGGATGTCGCTGAACGGGCCGGGGATGGGCTGAGCCAGGTCTCGCGCCGCGGGGTGCGTCCAGCCGATGTCCAGACATTCAGGCAGCACGACGGCGGCGCATCCTTGTGAGGCGGCAAGGGCTATCATGCCGGCGGCACGGGCGAGATTCTTGCTGGGTTTTGCGCCTTCGACGAGCATCTGAGCCATGCCGAGGGTTAAAGGGTCGGCATTCATGAGCGGTCCTCCTGATGGATATAGATATCACGGGCGGCTGCGATTGCAACATGCGGCCCGGCCGGTAAAGTGATTAGCCCGGGCGGGACGCCCGGCGGGTCGCGTCATGAAGGACGACAGAAGATCGGGGCCGGCGATGAGCGAGAAGCAACAGGACGGTGTGCACGGCATGGTGCCGAGGGAGAAAATGAGTCCCGGTGCGCAGAAGATGCGGGACACGTACGCAGTGACTCCCGGAGCGCCGATCTACAAGAGGGAGTTCGGCTATTATTCCCTGGAGCGTTGGAAAGAGCAGGGAATGCCGCAGGACGTACCGCTGGAAGAGCTGTTCGACTTCGATCCGCCCGGCGTGTACGCTCTGGGCGGCTGCGGCTGGTGTGAAGCGGCGTTTGAGCCGAAGTTCGAGGAGAAGGTGATAGAGGATCGCGGGGACCACGAGGTGGTACAGGATTTCGCCGGCAGGCACGTATTGTGCTTCAAGGGGCGGAGGAGCGGCTTCATGCCGGACTACCTGGACCATCCCGTCAAGGACAGGAAGACGTGGGAAGAAGACGTGAAATGGCGGCTGGACCCTGAGACACCTGTCCGCCGCAAGAACGTAGAGAGTATTGAGCGGGAGGCCGTTGCGGCGGCGGGCGAAGGGCGACTGATGTCGCAGCGGGTGGTGGGGGGCTACATGTACCTGAGGAGCCTTATAGGTCCGGAACAACTCTTCTATGCGTTCTATGACATGCCTGACGTGGTGCACGACTGCATGAAGACATGGCTGGCCGTGGCGGACAAGGTTTCGGCAGGGCACCAGGAATTCGTGACGCTGGACGAATTCTACATTGGGGAGGACATCTGCTACAACCACGGGTCGCTGATATCGCCGGACATGATAAAAGAATTTATTTTCCCTTATTACCAGCAGTTGATGTCGAACATGAAGTCCCGGCAGATAGACAAGACGAGACACCTGTTCTTCGACGTGGATACCGACGGTTACTGCGTTCCGGTCATCCCCCTGTATCGTGAAATAGGGATGGACGTGATGAACCCGTTCGAGGTAGCGTCGGGATGCGACGTGGTGGAGATAGGCCGGCAATATCCGGATCTCGTGATGATGGGCGGTATCGACAAGAGGGAGATGGCCAAGGGCAGGGATGCGATCGACCGGATGCTGGAGCGCATCATACCTCCCATGAAGGCGCGCGGCGGGTACATCCCCACGTGCGACCACGGCGTGCCGGAAGAGGTGAAATACGAGGACTACCTGTATTACCGCGAGCGCATCGTGGAGATGGGGGGATAGAAGGTTCTGGTCCGGAGCGGAAGATAAACGGGCAAATCCCTTTGACGACAGGTTCCGTGGCAATAGCATCCCGCGTGGATGGCTGGCGACTTAAGCGAAGGGATACGTCATGGCGGGAAGAGCCTTCCCCACGATAACCCGGGAAATGGTTTCAGCGGGCAGGGACATGTTTCCGGAGCTCACCAGGTTCCTGCGGGAGCGGAAAACATTCGCCGCTTCGCCCAGGGGGCGGGCAGTGTTGAGGGGCCTGAAGCCGATCCTGGACAAGCTCTACCCTATTCCGTGTTCGACGTACACGCTCTACCGGACGTTCTACAGGACCGGCAACCGGACGTTCTTTCAGGACGTTACTTTCCGGCGCAGGACAAACATGAATGCCGCAGTCATGGGATGGCTGCTTGCCCCATGCGACCGGCTCCTGGAAGCCGTGCATGACTATCTTATGGAAACGTGCCAGGAGACGACGTGGATTCTGCATGCACACGAACGCGGCGGGGTGGACCTGATGGCGACGGAAACGGCTTTCTGCCTTGCGGAAATTGTGCACGTGATGGGGGAGGCGCTGGAGAAAGAGGTCAGGGAGCGGGTGGAATACGAAGTGTACCGGCAGGTACTGCAGCCTTACATAGAGAACATCGGCCTGGACAAGGGGCAATGGGTGGAGAACGAACCAAACCTTACAGAAATGTACCTGAACACGACGAAATACCCGGGATGGTTCAAGTATGCGCATAACAACTGGAACGGTGTGTGCAATTCGAGCGTCGGGGCGGCAATGCTGTATTTCGAAAAGGACAGCAGGCTGCTGGCAAAGACGCTTAACGAAGTGTTGAGCGGTCTGTCGCATTTTATGGAAGTTGCTTTCGAAGAGGACGGGACCAGCACTGAAGGGACGGGGTACTGGCAGTACGGCCTGACGAACTTTATAGCTTTTTCGGAACTGCTGTATAACCGGACCGGGGGCAAGGTGAATCTGCTGGAGCATCCGAAGATGAAAAGGATAGCGCAATACCCGCTCCAGGTGCATCTCGGGCGGTGGCGTTTCTACAACCATGCCGACTGTGCCGCCAGACTCAGGCTCACGCCGGGGACAACAGCGATGCTTGCGCGCCGTACGGAGACGGCGGGGTTGATGGGGCTTGCGGACGTGCGGATAGGAGCGGGGCGACGGCTGCCCACGGCTTTGCGGGACATGTTATGGTGGGATGGTCGGAGGGAAGCGGTGCCGCCGGTAAAGTCCACGATGTTGCGCAAGGGGGCGGTATGGCGCCTGAAGAAAGGAAGTGTAATCGTAGCAGGGAAAGCGGGACATAACCAGGAATGCCACAACCACAACGACGTGGGGAGTTTTGTCGTGCATTCGCGCGGGGACGACCTGTTATGCGACCCCGGGGCGCCGGTGTACTGCCGGGATTTCTTTTCGGGGCGGCGTTATGAACTGTTCATGCAGGCAAACTCGATGGGCCACAACGTGCCGGTTATCGGCGGAAAGCTGCAGGGGCAGGGGCGGGAATATGCGGGGGAAATAAGAGAATTCGACGCCGGCGCGGTGGAGATGGAATTGGCGGGGGCATACGGCGTGAAGGGACTGGGGGAATTTGTCAGGCGGATAGAAGTATCGTCGGGAGCGTTCACGCTGGAAGACAGGATGTCTTTCAAGGGGGAAGGCGCAGGGGTTGAAGAGGCGTTCGTCACATGGCTGCCGGTCCGGATAAAGGGTGGAACGGCGACCGTGAAAGGAGAAAAGACAACGCTGACGCTGACTATTGAGAAGCCGGCGCGGGCCAAGTTCAAGGTGAGTGAGCACGAACTCGGCGGTACAAGGCCCGAAGGGAGCACGCTGAGGCGGATAACGGTGAATATCCCTGCCGGTGCGGGAGTGAAATTCCTGGTGAAGGGGACGGTGAAGGGGAGAAGGCGGCACGGCAAGTCAAAGGCGTGATGGAAAAAGCTTGCCCTTTGCGTGGCCGCTAATATCATTCCCGGGCGCGGCCGGGCAGAGTGTGTCGGACGGAGACCGGCTGCTGGAGGCCAGGATGTCTGCAACCGGTTCGACAGCAAGATGGTCGGTAATGACGTATCCCACGTATACCAGACAGCCCGCCAGGAGGCTGCAGCGGCCCTTTGCCGGTGGGTGGATGAACAGTTATCCGGACACTCATGACGACATCCTGAACGGGGAGAAGAAGGATGTAGACTACGACGTCATCGTGCTGGAAAACGAACACCTGCGGCTGGCGATAGTGCCGGAGTTGGGCGGCAAACTGTGGTCTGCCTATGACAAGAACGCCGGGTGCGAATCAATCTACGTGCCGGACGTGATAAAGCCCTGCCTCGTAGCGCGGCCAGGGGCGTGGATCCCGGGGGGCATGGAGTTCAACTTCCCCGTGGGCCATCACATGTACACCATGCGCAGGCTGCCCTGTGCCATAGTGGAGCACGGCCCTGAGAGAGCCGCCGCCGTGGTGCAGAGGACGTGCCCGCGGACGGGGATGCGCATGGAAGTCAGGATTGCCCTGGCGGCCGGGGAGGCGCGTTTCGATATAGATTACACCATATCCAACCCGACTCCACTGGCGCACGGCTGGTACCAGTGGACGAACGTTGGAGTCAGGTCGACGCCGGGATGGCAATTCCAATGCAAGGCGAACCGCTATACCACGGGCTGGACCCTGCACCCTTACCCCGTGGATGGTTCCGGCAGGGATACGTCGTGGTACGTGAACAGGCCGTGGCCGAGCGACAGTTTCATGGTGGGGCTGAAGGAGGATTATTTTGGCTATTACGACCACGAACTGGGAATAGGCATAGCGCATGTCGCGCCGTACAAGAAGGTGCGAGGGAAGAAGTACTTCACGTGGGGCATCGAATACAGGGAGATCGATTCCTGCCGGGTGTTTTCCGACGAGGGGCATAACTATCTCGAGATACAGGCCGGTCCGTTCGAAACACAACATATAATGGAGACCATGCAGCCGGGCGAGGCGCTGGAATATTCAACCACCTGGATCCCCTACCGGGCGACCGGCGGGATAGAATGGGCCGACCGGGGACTCATTTTCAACGTGGTCGAGGGGAAGACGTGGCTCTACCCGGCCGTCGATCAGGTGGTCAGGGTGACGACGGGGGACCGTGTTTTTGAAGGAGACCTGAAAGCAGGCCGGCCGGTCGAACTGGCCGGGGGGGTTTACCCGGGGGACATGGTGGAGATAATTGCCGGAGGGAAGCTCCAGAGGGCTTTTGCATACCCGCTGGAACCCGAGGTGGACGAAGAAGCCGTTGCCAGCGCCGAGAAGACTTACAGGTTGAATGTTTCGGCGGGGGCCGGGACGGCGGAGGCCATGCTGGCTTCGGCCCTCAGCCAGGTGAAGCACAACGGTTTCGGGGGGGCGGCCGAACAGTGTCGGAAAGCACTGGTACTCAATCCCGGGCTGCATGAAGCCCGGCTGGTGCTGGCGGACGCCCTGTGGCATGCGGGCGATTTCCAGGCCGGGGCCGAAGAATTGCAGAAGCTCATCGGCACGGAATTGGAAGACAAGGCCAGGGCGGTCCTTGCCCGGCGCGACCATGCGGAGAATGCTTTCATGCAGGGGATAACATCCCTGCCGGAGGATTTCTGCAGGAAGCTGGTGCTTGCAGAACGGTACGCATGTTACGGCAACTATCCGGCGGCGTTCCGGCTTTACGGGGAACTGCTGTCGGAGCGCCGGGACGACTGGCGTGTGCACTACGGCCTCGCTTCGTACTACTGGCATGTTGCCGGGGACAGGGGGAAGGCGCTGGAATACGCTTCCCGGGCGCTGGAACTCCTGCCTGGCGACAGGGACTTGGTGCTGGAGATTCTGCCGCTGCTCAAGTGGGCGGGTGCGCACGACAGAGTCGTCGAGGTCATCGAACAGGCGCCGGATGCGGTGCGGGAGCTTTCCAACTGCCAGAAGTACCTGGCCGAGTCTTACCTGGAAACCGGACGGCTCAAGGACTGCATGGAGATTTCGTCCAGGGTGCGCCTTCATAACTGGGAAGGCGAGTACAGGCACCTGGACGTGTATATTGACTGCGCCGTTGCACTGACCGAGGATGCGTTGGAAGCGGGCGATATCGGGGAGGCGGCGAGATGGGCGGAGGCTGCCGGGTTGCTTCCGGAGAACCTGGGCGTCGGGTGCAGGCACATGGGTCCCGCAAAACCGGCGTTGTGGAAAGGCCTTGTCGCATGGCATTCGGGCAGGCGTGACGAAGCAAGGGATATCTGGGCCGAAGGCGTCCGGCAGACGGATGCGCACATTGTCGGGTTCGCGACATATGTTCAGGGAGACCACTGGATATATCGTTTCAACGCAGAGCTGGGGTACGCTCTGGGGATGTGCGGCCAGTTGTCAGGGGATGCCGCCCTCCAGCGGACGGCTATGGGACATTTCGAGGAATTCATCCGGTTGATGGGTACGTATTCTCACTGGTGGAAACATTCCAGGGATTACGTCGAAGGCTGTACGCACGAATTGCACCGGGAATACGCGAAAGCGGCCGAGTGTTTCAGCGCGCATATTGAAAAGGCTTCTTCAGACCTGCACATTGCCGGACGGCACCTCGCTGCCGTCAGGTTGAACCGGCAATGGGGCGGGCTTCAGGAATAGATATCCCGGCGTGCGGTCCGCGCGAAGGATCTGCTGCCCGCCGGCGGGGACTGTCCCCGGTGGCGGCTGCCGGCTTGGCGTAACGCGGTGGAGCGGGTACAATAGTCCATAATGGCCGCAGGCGCCGGAGGCTGCATGGGCGAGAGCAGGATAAGACCGTTGGTGTTCGAGAGAAACGTGAACCGCTACGCCGAGGGAAGCTGCCTCGTCAAGTCCGGATACACGGAAGTCTTGTGCACGGCCAGCGTGACGGACACCGTGCCGGATTTCCTGGTGGGCAGCGGGCGCGGGTGGCTTACAGCGGAATATTCCATGCTGCCGAGAGCCACGCATGACCGCAGGAAGCGGAGCCGTCCAGGCGATAAACCGGATAGCCGCGGTCTGGAGATACAGAGGCTTATCGGCAGATCGCTGAGAGCCGCGGTGGAAACAGGCTATTTTGGCGAGCGGACCGTAGTTATCGACTGCGACGTGCTCCAGGCCGACGGCGGTACGAGAACGACGTCCATAAACGGAGGCATGCTGGCCCTTGTGGACGCGATGATCTGGATGGAGGATAAGGGACTCATCAAGGGCGTGCCCCTGGTACGGATGATCGGCGCAATCAGCGTCGGCATGGTGGACGGCGGTGTCGCTGTCGACCTGGATTATGACCAGGACTCCCGGGCGGAAGTGGACATGAACGTCGTAATGGATGATGAAGGGCGTTTTGTGGAATTGCAGGGCACGGCGGAAGGGGAGCCGTTCGGCAGGGATGTGCTTGAGAAGTTCATCGCGTCGGCCGAAGCGGGCATCGGGGAAGTCCTGACCGGGCAGCGCGAGGCCCTCGGGGAGCAGGTACTCAGGCGCATAGGGAAAGGCCCGCGGGATTGAAGCTGGTTGCGGCAACCGGGAATATTGACAAGCTGAAGGAGATAAGCGCTGCTCTGGACGGTGTCGGAGTGGAAATTATCGGCATGAAGGACGCAGGTTTTGGAGGAGCGCTGCCGCCGGAGGATGCGCTCACTTTCGAGGGAAACGCGGCGATAAAGGCTGAGACGGTGGCCCGGGCTCTCGGCAAAGCGGCGTTCGCGGACGATTCCGGACTGGAGGTGGACGCGCTGGGTGGGCTGCCGGGGATAAGGAGCGCCCGGTATGCCGGTGAAAACAGCGGCTATGCAGCGAACAACGCGAAGCTTTTGAAAGAGCTTGAAGGGATACCCGTGGAACTGCGTACGGCGAGGTTCGTATGCATGATCGCCATGGCTGAACCGGGCCGCGAGACGGTGTTTTTTCGGGGCGAAACCGGCGGGCGGATACTCGATGCTCCGGCAGGTACAGGTGGTTTCGGGTATGATCCGTTGTTCTATTCCCCGGAATTGGGTAGGACGTTCGCCGAAGACCCGGCGGGCAAGGCGAAAGTAAGCCACCGCGTAAGGGCGTTGGTGAAGCTCGCGGAGTACCTTAGGAAAGAGACCGGTGATGGCCGAAAGTGATGGAGGACGCAGTTTCTTCGCGGGCGTCGACCTCGGCGGCACGAATGTGCGCGCGGGCATCGTGGACGAGGCGGGAGTGCTGCACGGCGGCATAGTAAAGATGGCAACGCCGAAGGACGCAGGCCCCGACGCTGTCATGGATGTGATGGCTGAAATCATTAAACAGGCGGCGCATTCCGTCGGCCTCGAGGGGAAGCGGCTGAGTGCAATAGGGATCGGTTCGCCCGGACCCCTGAACTCGGAAACCGGTGTCATCGTCTGGACACCCAACCTGCCCGGGTTCGAGAATTACCCGGTGACGGCCCGGGTCGTGGAGAAAACCGGTCGCCCGACGTTTCTGGAAGGTGATGCGAACGCAGCCTGTTTCGGAGAGTACTGGATGGGCGCCGCCCGCGGTGCCCGAAGCATGGTGATGTTCACGCTCGGGACCGGGGTGGGCGGAGGAATAGTCCTGAACGGCAAAATCCTGCGCGGCCCGCATTACACGGGGGGGCACGTGGGTCACATGGTGATTGACCCGCAAGGGCCGGTGTGCGGGTGTGGCGCCAGGGGGTGTCTTGAACAGTATGCCAGTGCCACAGCTGTAGCCAGGCGGGCTGCGGAGGTTCTGCAGAAAGAGGGCCGCAGCGACCTTAACGGCGTTCCGCTGGAGCGGGTCGCAAGCAGGCACGTGGCCGAAGCGGCCGCCGCCGGCGATGATGCTATGAAGGCGGTGCTGGCGGAGGCCGGTCGTGCGCTAGGCATCGGTTTTGTCAATATCGCGAACGTGGTGGACCCGGAAGTCATTGTAGTCGGCGGCGGGCTGGCGGAGGCCGGGGAGCTGATTCTCGGCCCGGCGGAAGCCTTCATGCGGGACCGGGCGCTTTTCCCGCCAAGGGACGAGATAAGAATTGTGCCGGCGACCCTCGGGGACAGCGCCGGTATCATCGGAGCGGCCGGATGCGCCAGGAACAGATACGTAACTTCTCGATAATCGCACATATCGACCACGGCAAGAGTACCCTGGCCGACAGGTTCCTTCTGCTTACCGGAGCAGTCAGCGCCAGGGAGTTTCACGATCGCCTGCTCGACGACATGGACCTTGAACGGGAGCGTGGCATTACCATCAAGGCCCGTGCCGTGTCGATGGAATACGAGTACAAGGGACAGGAATACAGGCTGAACCTCATAGACACGCCCGGCCACGTGGACTTCTCGTACGAAGTATCAAGGAGCCTGAATGCTTGCGAGGGGGTACTGCTTCTGGTGGACGCCTCGCAGGGCGTGGAGGCGCAGACGGTTGCGAACGCCTACCTGGCCCTGGAACACGACCTGACGATAATCCCGATCATCAGCAAGATAGATATCCCGGGCGTGGATATTGCCGCGCCTGTTGACGAAATAAGCAACCTGCTTGGCGGCAAGGAAGACATCCTGATGTGTTCCGGCAGGACCGGCGAAGGCGTGGAGGAAGTGCTTGCCGCCGTCATCGAGCGGATACCGGCGCCTTCGGGGGATGTCGAAGCCCCGCTCAGGGCGCTGGTTTTCGACAGCGTGTACGACGACTACCGCGGCGTTGTGCTTTATATACGACTGGTCGATGGGAGCGTTACGCCGGGCGACAGCGTGCAACTCCTGTCTTCGGGACGTTCGTACGAGGTGGCGGAGGTGGGCCGGTTCATGCCGCAGAGAAAACCGTTTGATGAGCTTTCCGCCGGGGCGGTGGGTTATCTCATGTGCGGCCTGAAGGATCTGCACGAAGTCAGGGTAGGTGACACACTTACGCATAAGAAATCCGCCGGCAAGATAAAGGCGCTGCCGGGGTATAAGCCATTCAAGTCCATGGTCTTCTGCGGGTTTTTCCCCGCCATGGACAGTGATTTCGACGGGCTCAGGCGCGCGATGGACAAGCTGTACCTGAATGATCCGGCGTTTGTCTTTCAGCAGGACCGCTCGCAGGCGTTGGGGCTGGGGTTCCGGTGTGGATTTCTGGGCATGCTGCACATGGAGATTGTGCAGGAGCGCATAGAAAGGGAAAGCGGGCTTGTCGTAATAAAAACCGCTCCCAGCGTATCCTACCGCATACAGTTGACCGATGGCAGTATGATCGATGTCAATAACCCCGCAGAAGTCCCCGACGTGGCCAGGATAGAGAAGTGGCTGGAGCCGATCGTGCAGCTCCATATCATAGCCCCGGACGAATACATCGGGGCCGTGATGCGCCTGATGGAGGAGCGGCGGGCACAGTTCGGAAGGACTGAGTACATAGGCAAGAAACGGGTGATGATGGATTTTCGGGTGCCCTTCATGGAAATTGCTTACGATTTCTTCGGCAAGCTCAAAGGGTCCACCCGCGGCTATGCCACAATGGACTACGAGGTGGTCGGCTATGAAGAAGCCGATCTTGTAAAACTGGACATCCTGGTGAACGGCGAACCCGTTGACGCGCTTTCCACGATATGCCACAGGTCCGACGCCGAGAAAAAAGGCCGGAAAATGGCCAGACGCCTGCGGAAGGAAATTCCCAGGCATCTCTTCAAGATACCTATTCAGGCGGCGATTGGAGGTAGAATAGTGGCGCGGGAGAACATCTCCCCCCTGGCTAAGAATGTTACGGCCAAGTGCTACGGGGGCGACATTACCCGCAAGAGGAAGCTGCTGGAGAAACAGAAGGAAGGCAAGAAACGAATGAAGGCCGTGGGTAGCGTGCGTATTCCCCAGGAGGCTTTCACCGCGCTGCTTTCCGGCGATGAGGATTGAATGACATGGGAGATACCGGTAAACAGCCCGGCGGCGGGGGCAAGGACACTGGACGGAAATCGGCGGGGCTGAAAGGCTTTCGCAATTTCATGATCGCGGCCTGTGTCGCACTGAGCCTCAGGTTTTTTGTCATGGAGCCTTTTCAGATACCGACCGGGTCCATGGAGCCCACTCTGATCGGGCGCGAGGGCTACGGCGACAGGATATTCGCCGGGAAGTTTTCGTATTCGAGGCGCGTGGGCGGCGACCCGAAACGCTGGGACGTCGTGGTTTTCTATCACAAGGAGCCCGGTGAGAAGAAAAAACGCCTGGTCAAACGGCTGGCTGGTCTCCCCGGGGAAACCATTGAAATATGTGACGGTGACGTTTTTGCCAATGGTGAAATTGTGCGGAAGCCGGAAGAGCTCCAGCAGGTGCTGTGGCACAGGCTCTATGACGGTAATTTTGCCGATCCGGTCGAAAGACGTCACTGGCCGTGGATAGTCGAGAAAGGTCCGATCGAGGCCTGGATAATGGGGGACGATGGTCTTGTGGTCACCAATGATGCGGAAGATGCCGGGCCGACTGCCGTTCGTTACGACGGGTCGCAGCGCGGCGTCCGCCTGACCAACATATACCTGCGCCGCGCCTACAGGTTATACGACTGCCCGGTATGCAATTCGGGGGTGTTCGCACCGGTGGACACTGCGCATACGTGGATCAACTGCCCTGCGTGCGACAAGGAACGGGACCGGCCTTTTGATTTCAACGTGTTGAAGGAAAACATGATGAGGGAAAGGCCGTTTCGCGAGAGATATCCATGGAGGACGAGGGACGAGGTGTCCGTCAACGACCTTGCCGCTGAAGCCGTGTGGAAAGGAGACGGTGACAGGGGCGGGGATGTGAAGCTCAGCCTGGAAACTCGGGGCAGGTGTTTCTGGGCGCGCTTTATTCCGAACTCCGGCACCGTTGTCGTCGGGGGGGCGGGGCCGGGGGATTCGCAGGAGACTATCAAGGTCAACGTAACCGGGCGCCACTATGGGCTCAGACTCGCGTTCTGGGACAGCACGCTGGTTGTTTACTGGGATGGGGCGAAGGTCTGGCGCAAAGAGATGAAACCGTTGAGACGGCCGGCGGAGAACCTCAAGGAATCTTCTTCGGTTACCATAACCGTCGGCCGGGGAACGACGGTGTTTGAACGTGTCTCCATTGACCGGGATATCTACTACACGACGGAACCTTCCGGCGAGCATGGTGCCATGTCGAGGAGTGCGTTCGGCGAGTTCTACAAGCTTGGCGGCGACGAATATTTCTTCCTCGGCGATAATTCTCCTTCCAGCAAGGATTCGCGGTACTGGGGATCCATAAAGAGGGAAGACCTTGTGGGACGGGCATGGTTCGTCTTCTGGCCCCTGGACAGGATCAGGTGGATAAAATGACCGGTCAAGACCTCCCCCCAGAAATGTCGGTCGCCGGTCCTGTCCTGGAAGCGCGTGGACTCAAGAAATCCTACGGCGGCCGCCTCGTGGTTAAAGGCGTTGACATAAAGTTGTACCGGGGTGAAGTGGTGGGACTGCTGGGACGCAACGGGGCTGGCAAGACCACCACCTTCAGGATGATCGTGGGCCTCGTCAGGCCCTTGGCTGGACAGGTGTTCTATCGCGGCGACGATATCAGCAGACTGCCCATGTACCGGCGGGCTCAGGTCGGTATCGGATACCTGCCGCAGGAGCCCTCTATCTTTAAAGACGTTTCAGTTGAAGACAACCTTCTGATTGCAGTCGAAGCCATTGGCGCCGACAGGAAAAAGGTCGGGGAAGCCATGGGTGAATTCGGATTAACGCATCTGAGAAGAAGTCGGGCCGGCGTTCTCAGCGGTGGTGAACGGAGACGCCTGGAAGTGGCAAGGGCTCTTCTTTCCAGACCGTCTGTTCTCCTTTTCGACGAGCCTTTCGCCGGCATAGACCCCGTGACTGTGGACGACCTCCAGGAAGTGATTTTCGGACTGCGCCGGCGCGGTATCGCAGTGCTGCTTACCGATCATAACGTTAGGGAAACCCTGGCCATAACGGAACGCTCCTACATTATGGAAGAGGGAAGTATCTGGCTGGAAGGCACGCCGGAGGATCTGGCCGCCAGCGAAGATGCGCGCAATTTGTATCTCGGCAGGAATTTCGCTCTTGATACTGCTCTCCGCCGGCGTGTTACAGACGGTGCCGAAGCTCCAGCCGACAAGAACAGCGAAACGTGAAATGGCTGACGCTCTTCTGGCAGATCTTGTTTCAATCCCGGCGCCGCAGGCCGACGCTGGTCCGCCTTTTGACACCGATGCTTCGCTGAAAATAACCGAACGGCCGGTTGAATTTACCGGCCCCGGCGATGCAACTCGTTTGAGAGGCGTTTTGACGCTGCCGGCCGGCGGTTTGTCGATGGGCAACAGCAGCCTGATCTTGGTCCACGGCTGGGGTACCAGCCGCATGGGTCCTGCCAGACTGCTTGTTCGGATGGCGCGCAGGACGGCCCTGCACGGCATGGCTGCCCTCAACTTCGACCTGCCGGGGCGGGGCGAAAGTGAAGGAACGTATGCTTCGGCCGATATCGACACAATGATAGATTCGGTGCTTCTGGCGGGGGACTGGTTACGTGCGCGGGGTATTTCCAGAATCCTGCTGACAGGCCTGTGTTCAGGCGCAAACATAGTGCTTGCCGCGGCTGCGCTGTCTCCACGGAATATCGCCGGTGTCCTGGCGATGAGCGCGCTGCCCTACCAGGAAGCCAGGACAGGGAGTATGCGGTTGCGGCGGTCTTTGTGGCAGTTGGCCGGTTATATGAAGAAAGCCTGCCGCTTTTCCACCTGGCGCAGGCTTCTGAAAGGGGAAATCAGCGTGGGGGGCGTCGGAAAGGCAATATCGGCAAGAGATGAAGCCGTGGCAGACGGCAGGAACCTGAAACTCAGCAGCCGCGATATTCCGGCTGCGCTGGCGGCATATGATGGCAAGATGGTTTTCGTGTGGGGTGAAAAAGACCCGGAAGCCGGTGCTTCGGGGAAGTACTTCCAGAAGCTTGTGGGCGGCGGAAAGAATCCTGCCGAAATTTACACTGTTGCCGGCGCCAATCACAATTACTATGGCCTGTCGGCGCAGGCGGACGTTTTCCGGGCGCTTGACGCCTTTGTTTCCGGCACTGGCGCCGGAAGTGCGCGACTGTAGAATAGCTCGCATGGGAGATGATATGAGCCTTGATGGGGGTGAGCAGCGCAAGACGCTGAAGCGTGATGCGAGCGGCAAGTTTTTCTATCCGATCGGGATAGAAATGGTGGAAGGGGAGAATTACCGTCAGGCCCAGGCGTACGAAGTGGCCTATATTACCGAGGACGAGTATCCTCATTACCAGTACACGGTGGTTGTTTCCATAGAAAAAGTCGCGGCGCTTTACAAGCGCCTTGCGTCTGTCCTGCCGGACTGGGTTTCGGTTATCATCGAAGTGCCCGCTCCGGGCGAGCAGGGTTATTCGATGGCTGACGTGTGGATGAGTCCACCGGTGCCGAAGACCAAGATGCTGGAGGTGTTCGACAGGCATATCCATCTTTTCTGCCATGATGGCATGGTCGGTTTTGGTTCGATGACGCCGGAAGACGGCGGCGAAGAGCTGTTTCTGGACGATCACAAGATCATCTACTGCTCTGTTCTCGAGATGGGTACTGTCGAACCGATACTGGAAAGCGAAGGCCTGAAAGCGCAGAAGAAACTGCGGCATTTTTCGGACCTGAGCCATGTGCACTACAACCTGTATCGCAGGGGCCAGGGCGAAGACTATCTCGCTGTCCTGGAAGGCCTGCGCAAGGAAATAGGCCTGGAATGGCAGGACTCGAAGGACTATTCCTGAAGGCTGCACGTTTCGGCTCTTTGTTCATACGCCCTGTCCCGCGTGCATAAACATGGAAAGTGATCGACATGCCGGATCTTCCTAAAGCTGAAGAAAAGCAATTCGCCATGTTCTGTCATCTCGCCAGTTTCGCGGGAAGTTTTTTCCCTGCCGGCAACATTGTGGGACCGCTTGTCCTGTGGCTTATAAAGAAGGATGAGATGGAATTTGTGGACGACCAGGGCACCGAAGTGCTGAACTTTCAGATTTCCATTACGATATACAGCGTGGTGGCTTTGTTACTGGTTTTTGTGGTTATCGGAATTCCCCTGTTGATAGGCCTGGTGATTTTCGACATTGTGGTCACGATTATCGGGGCCGTCAAGGCTAATGCGGGGGAACGCTACAGGTATCCGTTGAGTATTCCTTTTATTGCCCACAGAAAACCGGTTGCGGATGTCATGGGTGGACAGACTGGCAGCCAGAATGTCGACGGGTCCGGAACCGCTTGACCTTTTCTGTTGTTGAGGTATGATGAATTCCGCGGCATTCTGCAGAGCGGGTGTAGCTCAGAGGTAGAGCGCTAGCTTCCCAAGCTGGATGTCGAGGGTTCGAATCCCTTCACCCGCTCCATCCTGTAAGTCGTTGTCGCGCACGCAACTACACGATATTTCAAAGACTTACGGCGTCGCGGCAGTTCCTTCTCCCCGGCGTCTTTCCGTGCCACTGAGTGCCAGGAAGTGCCAGTTAGTGCCCCTTTTGCCGCCTAACTACACGCGCAATGGGAATCGCCGGATTGTACCCGTCTCGGCTGGCCCGAGGCGGCCAAACCCGTTACCCAGCCTCGCTGATGTAAGTGTCCCCCTCACCGAAAAGAATGACGTTAATAATGGATAAATAGGTGTGGTAACCGGCTTCTCCGAAGAGGTAGCAGAGACTACCG
>JAFGGJ010000041.1 GCA_016930595.1 Planctomycetota bacterium | reverse complement strand
GTACCGGGCCACAGTACGGGCTTGGTCGCAGAAGCTCCCCCCGCCCCTCCGCCTAGTGCCTGAGACCTCTTGCAGGGGGCCGCGTGCGGGCGGCGGCGAGCATCCGTTCGATGGAAGCCGGCGCCACGTCGTCCTGTATGTTATGTGCGGCGGCGAAGATAAAACCTCCGGTTTCGGCCGGGCGCATGGCGTCCATGAGGTTGCCGACGGCGGCGTCTATGGCGGCGGGGTCGCCGGAAGGCAGGACGTGCTGGGTATCGAGGCCGCCATGGAAGGAGATGATGCCGCCGAAGGAGTTTTTGAGTTCAGCCGGGTCCATGCGTGCGGCGCCGGGCTGAATGGGGTTGAGGATTCCCACGCCGATTTCGGCGAGGTCGGGGATTATGTCGAAGATGCTTCCGCACGAATGGTGCATGTAGACGGCGTCGGTAAAGCGGCGGGTGTATTCGATGCGTTCCTTCATGTACGGCTTGACGAATTGCCTCCACATGGCCGGGGACATGAACGGTCCCGTCTGCGTGCCGAAGTCGTCGCCGCTGGTGGTGATATGGATGTAGCGGCCGATCCTGCCGTAGTAGGCGGCGATGACGGCCTTCTGGAATTCCAGGATTTTACCGAAGAGGAGGTGGATGTATTCTGGGTCGAGGCCCAGCATGAGCATGACGTGGTCGTAGCCGGCCAGCCAGCAGGCGAGTTCGAGGACTCCGTAAACCGGGTGTTCGCCGAAAACGACGTAGGGGGTATCGAGGCAGAGGCTGCGGGCGCGTGATTCGACGTCGTCCAGCAGGCCTGGGGTGATGTCTTCCACGCCTGGGAATTCGAAGGCGGCGACGTCGTCCCTGGTGGAATTGTGGAGGGGGCCGTCGACTATTTCCCAGTACTGTCCGCTGAACTGGAGCTTGAGGCCGAGGGAGGTGACCTGGACGGTGTCGGAGATTTTTTTCTTGCGGGGCGTTTCGAACGTGACCATCGCACCGGCGCGGCGGAAGTCCACGTCGAAGTGTTCGAGGATTCTCGTGTCGAACTTGTCGTATTCCTTCGGTGCGGGGCCATGGAACCCCAGGTGCCGAGCAAGTCTTTCGACGCCGGCCGGCGTTTCCACGGTGGACTGGGGGGTGCCGCCGAGGTCCACGGGGCACCTGTCCACGGGCTTGTGCTCAAGCGTCAGGGCGATCCGTTCACGGTATATCGATGAGCGGTCGATCATTATGGTTCCCTTTTCCGCGATACGCCGATTATAACCGTCCGCCGTGGCGGCGGCAACGGCCGCCGGTATGATGGCGGCGTGCCTGCGGAAAGCGAGACAACGATGTTTATCCGCCTGCTGCTGTTCCCGCCGGCGGGACGTGTTTCGTGGGGTCCGGGCGCGTCGCAGACTTGCTTTTGCTCCGCTGGCGGCGTAGACTGTGTGGGGGAATTTCCTGCGGCTGGAGGAGCGGCGGCACATGGCGACGACTACGGACAAGTGGAGGATACATTACAAGGGCGGCGACGTGGAGTCGATGAAGCGCTCGATTCTCAACAACCTGGAATACCGCCTTGCCAAGGATCATTACAGCGCCACGGGGTACGACAGGTTTCTATCGACGGCGTACGCCGTATTCGAGCGGCTGATAGAGCGGTGGATAACCACGCAGCAGGCCTACCACAACGGGAACCCGAAGCGGGTCTATTACCTTTCGATGGAATATCTTCTCGGCCGGTCGCTTGAGAACGCCCTGATCAACCTGGGTCTGTACGACACGTGCAGGAAAGCCTTGGAAGAGCTTGAGATGGACATCGAGACGATCCGGAGTTACGAGGCGGACGCCGGGCTTGGGAACGGGGGCCTGGGGCGGCTGGCGGCGTGTTTCATGGATTCGCTGGCGACGCTGGGGATACCCGCCTACGGGTACGGCATCCGGTACGACTTCGGATTGTTCCACCAGAAGATAGTGGACGGGCGGCAGGTGGAAGTGCCCGACAACTGGCTTGCGCTGCCGAACCCGTGGGAAGTGGAGAGGCCGGAGTACCGGTTCAAGGTGCGGTTCGGCGGGGAAGTGGAACACAGGAAGGAATCCACCGGGCGCGGGAGGAGCTACTGGTACGGCGGCGAGGAAGTGGTGGCGATGCCTTTCGACACGCCGGTCCCGGGGTACATGACGGACACGGTGAACACGCTGAGGCTGTGGTCGGCGAGGGCGACGGAAGAGTTCAACCTGGATTATTTCAACCGCGGGGACTACATGAACGCGTGCGAGGACAAGGTCACGAGCGAGAACATCACCAAGGTGCTCTACCCGAACGACAATTTTTTTGAGGGCAGGGAACTGCGGCTGAAGCAGGAATACTTTCTGGTGAGTGCGTCCATCCAGGACATAATCCGGCGCTACAAGGCGGACAACCACGGGATGAAGGGCTTTGCCGACAAGGTGGCGATCCAGTTGAACGACACGCACCCGGCGCTGGCCATACCGGAGCTGATGAGGGTTCTGGTGGACGAGGAGGGGATGGAGTGGGAGCAGGCGTGGGACATGACGGTGAGGACGTTCGGGTACACCAACCACACGGTGTTGCCGGAAGCGCTCGAGGAATGGCCCGTCTCCCTGATAGAGAAGCTGCTGCCGAGGCATCTCGAGATAATATACATCATCAACCACAATTTTCTCAAGGACGTGGCGAGGAGGTATCCCGGGGACAAGGGGAGGCTGGGGCGTATGTCCATGATCGCCGAAGAGGGCGGCAAGCGTGTGCGCATGGCGTACCTGGCCATTGCGGGCAGCCATTCTGTAAACGGGGTAGCCGCCCTGCACACGAAGCTGCTGAGGGAGAGCGTGCTGAAGGACTTCCACGAATTTGCGCCGGAGAAGTTCAACAACAAGACGAACGGGATCACGCCCCGGAGGTGGCTGAAGGCGTCGAACCCGGGTCTTTCGGCGCTCATCACCGAGGCCATAGGGGACGCCTGGGTGAAGGATCTGGGCAAGCTGCGGGAGCTGGAGGCCCTGGCCGGCGACGCGGACTTCGGGAAGAAGTGGCGTGAGGTGAAGAGGGACAACAAGTTCCGGCTGGCGGACACGGTATGGTCGGAGGATTGGATCGAGCTGCGGCCGGATTCGATGATGGACGTGCAGGTGAAAAGGATGCACGAGTACAAGAGGCAGACGCTGTTCGCCCTGTACATGATGGCGGCGTACCTGCGGATCAAGGAAGACCCCAAGAGGGCGTCGGTACCGAGAACATGCATAGTGGGAGGCAAAGCCGCGCCGGGCTACAGCCGCGCCAAGCTTATTATCCGGCTGATAAACAACATAGCCGACATAGTGAACCAGGATTCGTCGGCGAATGCGCGACTGCGGGTGATCTACCTGCCGAACTACCGTGTGTCGCTGGCGGAAAGGCTGTTCCCCGCGGCCGACGTGTCGGAGCAGATATCGACGGCGGGCAAGGAGGCGTCGGGGACGGGGAACATGAAGTTCGCCCTGAACGGGGCCGTGACGCTGGGGACGCTGGACGGAGCGAACGTGGAGATCCTGGAAGAGGTGGGCGAGGAGAACATCTTTATTTTCGGGTTGAACGCGTCCGAAGTCGTCGCATTGAAGGCCGGAGGCTACCGGCCGTGGGAATACATCGAGAGGTCGCCGGAGCTGCAGAAGGTCATGCGGCTGCTGGAAACGGACTTTTTCTCGCCCGGCGAGCCGGGGCTTTTCCGTCCCATATACGACGAACTCGTCAACGGCGACCAGTACTGCCTGATGGCCGACTTCGACGCCTACGCTGCCGCGCAGAGGGAAGTCGAAAAGGCTTACGCGGACAAGGAACGCTGGACGAAGATGTCGATAATGAACGTCGCCCGGTGCGGGAAGTTTTCCAGCGACCGGACCATCAGGGAGTACTGCAGCGATATCTGGCACGCCGAGCCGATGGCGGTCCGCGACGAAGGGGCCCTGTGAGCGGCGGCGGTTCCGCGCGGAATTTGCGAAACCGAACGGGAGATGCTGCGTCAATTAGGTGGGTGGGGAGCGGGTGTACAGGGGATGCCGGATGAGGATACTTGTTACCGCGGCGCTGTTATGCGCTTTGTGTACGGTTGCGGGGGGAGAAGAGGTTCCGGGAGGGCCGGGAGAAGGCGCAGCTTCCGGTGGCGTTGAACTGCGCATCGAGCCTTCCCGTTTCAGGCATGAGCCGGGGGAGACGGTGAGGTTCGACCTGTATTTCCGCAACCTGAGCGGCGACAAGATACGGCTGGCCGTGGAACCCCGGACGCCAGTGACGTTCGAAGTGCTTGATTCGGAGGGCCGGCCCGCCGACATGATCCGCGGCGGCTACCGGGTCATGGGCAAAAGGGTTTTCCGGCCCGGGCAGGACAGTGTAGGGATCGAGCCCGGCGCCCGGCTGCTGGTTCCCGGCATCGTGCTCAGCTACCGCACCGAGCGAGGGTCAGGCACGCTGGCCTTCAAGAAGCCCGGACTCTACAGCGTGCGAGCGGAGTACGTCCCGGAGCGGGAGGGGGAATACCTGGGCGTGGCCGTGTGGTCGGGGAAGGCGGTTTCGAACACGGTGAAGCTCGAAGCGGTCGACTGGGGGATGCCGCCGGACGCCGCCGGCGGGGCCGCCGGACTGCGCTGCGACCTTCACATGGACAGGGCCGCCGTTCCGCAGGGGAAGCCCGTGTGGGCCGCCGTCGTCCTCACCAACTGCGGGGAGCAGGCGCTGGAAGTCTGGAACCACGCGTATTCATGGGGGTACTTTCTGGACAGCTTACGGGTTTCCGCCGGCGAATACACGGGGGTCTGGCGCATGCCGCCGAGAGGGTGGGGCAAAAATTACCCCGGGACGCTCAGGATCGAGCCCGGCGGGCACCGGACGCGGTGGGTGGACGCGGCGTCGCTGGACCGTGCGCCCGGCGCAGGCGTGCCTTTCAGGGGGATAATGAAGCCCGCCGCTTATTCGGTCGAAGCGATTTACGAGTGCACTGACGGCGAAGCGTACAACGTGCGCGGCGTATGGACCGGCAGGGCGGAGTCAGGACCTTCGGAGGCGGCGGTCACGAAGGTGGATGTGCTGGAGAAAGTGAACGGCATGCTCGGCGGCCTGAGGCTCGAGAGACCCCTTGCCGACAGGGACGTCCTGCGGTTGCTGTCGCGGCACGAAGCATGGAGCACGGTGCATCCGGCGGATCCGAAAGCCGCCACCGCCGAACCGGTTGCGCCCCGGTACAACGCGGTCTTCAGCGTTTACGGGGACAGCGCCCGGCTCATTACTGTTCCCGAAGACTGGTACGCGGCCCTGAAGGAAGACGGTGTGAACCTGACGGACGAGGACACGGTCGGAGCCGCGTTCATCGCTGCGGCACGCCTCTGTCCGGACGCCCGGGCGTCGTACATTCTCGAGCAGCAGCACAGCATTGACTGGCTGCTCGCCCGTGGGGACTACGGCGAGGCGAAGCCGCGTCCTCCGTCGGTAACGAGGAAGGACCTCCTCTACACGGCGGAGCTCTGGCAGGCGGGCCGCACGGGGGAGCTTATCCGGGTGCTGGCGACCATCGGCCCAGGCTGGTGTGCGGAGACGGCGGTGACAGTCTACGAAAAGCGTGAAAAGGCGCCGGCGGAAGCGCCTGGGGACGCAGCGGGCGCCGAGTACGCCTTCTAGCCGCTTTCGCCGGTTCTGAAGAAGGGGTCGCCCTTCACGCCCATCAGGACGGCGAACTGGCGTTTGCGCCAGATGCAGCCTGCGGCGAAGCCCGCGGAGCGCATAGCGTTCAGGTGGGAGGAGGTTTCCGCGAACTGGTAGGGCATGCCTTCCGGGACGGAACAGCCCTGTGCCTCCAGTTTCCTTATTGCCGCTTCGCGATGCCGGGTAGCTTCTTTCTTGCGTGCGGCCAGTTCCCTTGCAACCTTGCGGGATACGGGAGGGTGTTCCGGCAGTATGCCGGCGGGCAGGGCCCGGACGTTGCGTGCGAAGCGGTCGTTCCCGTAGGGCGAGAGCGTCCCCTGCCAGGCGAAGGACTGCAGGTTGAGGATGACGGCGGTATTCTTCAGGACGGCGTAGCAGTCGGCGTAAAAGCGTTTGAGGTTCCGCAGGGCGACGCAGAAAAGGGCGTTGGTGGAAACGACGGCATCGCACTTCGGCATGCCGCTGGTCCAGTTCCTGCGATTGAAGTCCCGGAGGAAGGTTTTCACGCGGTCTTTACGGCGTGAAAATCTTGCACGTGCGATTTTCAGGAATTCGGCGCTCGTGTCCTGGAGGATGAAGCGGGTCGTGCTGCGGGGCCGGCGCCTGTAGTATTCCATGGCCAGGTTGCCGGGCCCTGAGCCGACATCCAGGACGCGCATGCCGTCCGGCAGAAGAGCCAGGAGGTCGATGAAGAGCGGGTAGACTTCGTCTTTGTAGTGGCCATAGAAGGGCTGCGAGACGTAGTGTTCAGCCCAGCCGCCGACGTCGATGGCGCTGCGGATGCGTTTTTTAGGGGACACGTGGGTTCCTCTTCACAGCGCCTGGAGCACGATGCCGGCGACTTCGTCCGCGGTCAGTTCCACGGGATTGCCGTTCATGCTGCTGGATTTCAGCGCCTTTTCCACGATCGCAGGGACGTCGCTTTCGGCCGCGCCGTAGGCGGAAAGAGGCGGCGGTGCGAGGTCCGTGACGAGGGCGGATATCCATTCGAGAGCTTCTTCGGAAGTGGCCGCGTCGTTGCCTGTGAGCAGGAGGCCGAGCTCATCGTAGCGGCGGAGGGCGGGTCCGTCAGGGTCGCGGTCGCAGAGTGCCTGGACGTTGGCCGCGGCGACATGAGGGAGCAGGCGGCCGCATAGCGCCCCGTGCGGAGCGCCGGGGAACATGCCGCCGAAAGGTCCTGCGATGCCGTGGACCGCGCCCAGTTTCGAATTGGCCAGCGCGATGCCGGAGAAGAGCGCCGCCAGGGCCATGTCTTCCCGCGCCGGGAAGTCCTGGCCGTCTGAGAAGACTCTCCGCAGCGACCGCGACGCCCGCTGCAGACCTTCCAGGCAGACCGCTCCGGTCAGGGGACTGGCGCAGGGGGAGACAAACGATTCGACGAGCTGGGTGAGGGCGTCCAGGCCGGCGGCGGCCGTCAGGGCAGGTGGGGCGGATAGCGTAAGGAGGGGGTCGATGACAGCGAAGCGAGGTACAAGACCCGGAGCGCGCAGACTGACTTTGACCCGGTGTTCCGGCGAAGCCAGGACCGCGTTGAGCGTGACTTCCGCGCCGGTCCCCGCCGTGGTGGGGACGGCGATGCAAGGGGCCGGCGGGGCCGCGAGTTTTTCGCCGTCGCCGACGACTTCCAGGTAGCGGCGTATGTCGCCGGGATTGGTGATGAGGGCGGAGACGGCCTTGGCAAGGTCAATAGACGAGCCACCGCCGAGGCCGATGACCATTTCCGCCGCCGCATCACGTGCTGCGGCGGCGGCGAGCATGGCCTGGTCCGTCGTCGGCTCGCCTGAGCGCACGAAGAGGGAGACGGAAACGCCGTGGTTTCTGAGGGCGGTTTTCAGGTCGGGTGCGCCGGGAGCGGACCTGCCGCAGACGAGCAGGGCCTTTGTGCCCAGCGACGCTGCCGCACAGGGTATTTCGGCCGCCTTGCCGGGACCGAAGATGATGCGTGCGGCGGTGGCGAATTCGAAGTCCACGTTAGTCCCAGCCGTCCTCGCCCGGGAAGACGTTGGAATACTTGATGCTGGAGCGAGGCTCGGCCATCATGTCTTCGACGGTTTCGCGCCATTTTGCATAATGGGGCGTTTCCTTGTGCCTGGCGGGGTCGTCCTGGGTGCGGTAGACTTCGACCAGGACGAACCTGGCGGGGTTGTCATTGCACTGGAGGACGTCGAAGCGTGCGATGCCGGGCTCCCTGACGCTGTTGGAGGCGTTTTCGACGGTAGCAGCGATGAAGTCCATGATGCAATCCGGCTTGACGTGCACGTGGACGTGGACGGCCAGCATGGGGCTTCTCCCTACTTGAGTTCCGTTTCGAAGCGCAGGTCCCTTATCATGTCGGCGACCTTTTCGGCCAGCTCGCGACGTTCTTCCTTCATGGAGGCGATGCGGTCGCGCAGTTCGGCGAGGCGATCTTCTTCGGCGCCGAGTTCGCGGACGTAGCGTTCCTTGAGCTGAGTTTCTTCGTGGGTGTCGCCGAGGGCCTTAAGGTTTTCGCGCAGGCGTTCCTGGTTTTCGAAGATTTCTGAGACGAGAGTTTCGGTTTCGGAGATGCGGGATTCGAGGTCCGTCGCGAGGCGGTTCAGCTTAGCGATCTGGAGGAGGGAGGCTTTGATTTCCTTGTTTATATAGTTGTGGCTCATCCAGAAGTTGACCATATCCTTATCGGCGTCCTGAACCCAGTGCGACTCGGACTCGTCCCCGCGTTCCTCCACCACGAACTTCGTCAATTTCTTTGCGGGCGCATCCAGGCGGAAGCGGAAGAAGTTGTCCGTCTTCTCGTGCAGTTTGGAATCGTCCAGGAGGTCCCAGCCGTTGATAAAGCGGTGTTCGAGGAACAGGTCGATGGGCCGCTCGGACTTATTGTTGACGTGGTACGTCACGCGGTTAACGCGGTACCTGTAGAGATAGAGGTAGCCGTCGACGAGCCGCGCCATGCGGACATCCTTGAGGAGGGAGTCGCTCTCGGAAGTTATAACGCAGCCCAGTTCCACGGAGTAGGGGACGATGCGCTCTTCGGAGGGCTTGAGGGTATCCAGCATCGCTTCGCCGACGTAGGTGTCCTTTTCGATGACCATGACCGGGCCGCCTTCCAGCGTCATGCCCGTGGAGTTCTTGACGAGGAGGGAGGACATGGGGTTTTTATTGCGGATCTCCGGGTTGTAGACGGCGACGCGCCTGCCTTCGGTGTCGGCCTGGAGGATGGGCACGAGAGCGGACTGGTTGCGCTTGACCGTGACGAGGTTTTCGATGGAGTACTGGAAGAGGTCGCCGACTTCCACGGTCCTGGTCTGCACCTCGACGGAGCTGAGGCGTGCTTCGGCCATGGAGCGGGCGGGTGCGCCGCTCATGAGGGCTTCGGCGTCCACTTCCCTGCGGGCCTTTTTCGCCATGCGCATATCGGAGTAGTCTTCCTCGTAGAGCTCTTCCTCCTCCGTTGCCGGGACGCCTTCTTCCAGCACGGGGGGGCCGTAGGCTTCTTCCTCGCGCACGGCGACCACGGGGCGGCGTTTATAGCGCGGGGAGTAGAGGTCGTGGATGAAGGAGACGGGAAGGCCGGCCACCAGCGAGAGGGAAACATCTTCCCAGTCCTCATCCTGGGTGTTGTCGACCAGAGCCCAGCCCTGGAGGGTGAGCTTGTTCTTCTTGTCGTCGGAGTCCGGGATGATGACCCTGTAGGAAGTTTTCCACACGGGTGTTTCGACTATGTAGGAAGCGGCTATGGTACGCCTGCCTTCGCCTCTGGCGTAGATGGTCAGTTTCTTGGCGTCCTTTTTCTTGGCGGAGATGAGGGTGTCGAGCAGGTACTGGAGGTCGGAGCGGAGGTTTTCGTCCAGGAGGCTTATGCTTTTCACTTGGAGGAGGTCGAAGGTCTGCAGCGAGGCGCCGGCCACGAGCATCGTGACCATGCTGCGCGTGACGACGTCGTCGCCGCACTTGACCTGGACCGTTTCGATGCCGCCGATGACGCCCTCGATCCTGTCGCCGCCGATCTCTATTGCCGCGCGCGCTCCCTTGACCTGGTCCAAGAGGCCGGTGAGGGCCTGGTGGTCGGGGAGGCGTATGGCAAGGTCTTCGAGCTGTTTTTCGATGGGCTTGGTGGACTCGTAGCTGATACTGGATATGACTCCGCCGCCGAGGTCGAAGACGGTCAGGGACTTGAGGACATCGTTCATCTCCCCGGCCTTGAAGTGCAGGTCGATGCCGGCCTCGCCGTCGACTTCGCCTTCGCGTTCGAAATAGCCCACGCCGTGCTTATAAAGGATCACCTTCCTGATCGGAATCATGCCTGCTGCCCTCCTTGCGGTTCCCTAGTCCCAGTTTAGCCGTGGATACTGCGCTTACAAGGCCGGTTTAGCGGGGCGGGCGCCGGGGATGAAGGCCCGCCCGCCTTGACAGAATCCCGCGGCGGCGGAAGAATAGAGTCGCGCTGGACAGTGGATGCGGAGAACTCTTTTGGACGGAGGAACCAGATGGCCATGAGACGCAAGGTTGCTGCGGTCATGGGCAACGGGCACCTTGGACTGGTTGAAGAGGACGTGCCGAAAACGGCCGCGGGCAGGGTGCTGGTGGAAGTCCACGCCTCCCTGGTCAGCCCCGGTACGGAACTTGGCGGCTGGCGGGGCCTGGCCGCCCGGATGGAAAGGCCCGACCCCGGCGCCGAGCCGGCGAAGTTCGGCTATTCCAACGCGGGCGTGGTGCTCGAAGTCGGCGAGGGCGTAACCGGGTTAAAAGAGGGCGACAGGGTGGCCGCCGTGGGAGCGGGCAAGGCGCTTCACACGGATTACGCCGTCGTACCGCACAACCTGGTGCTGCCGCTGCCGGACGGGGTGACGTTCCGCCAGGGGGTCTACGCCATGCTTTCCGCCACGGCGCTCCACGCCGTGAGGCGCGCCGAGCCCGAGATCGGCCACTACTGCGGGGTCGTGGGGCTGGGGATAGTGGGCCAGTTGACGGCGCGCCTGATGCAGCTTTCCGGCTGCTACGTCATCGGCTGGGACACCATCGGGCAGCGGATAGAAATCGCCCGCAGGTGGGGCATAGACGAGACGGCACACGTCGGCAGCGAAGACGCCGAGGCGAAGACGGCGGGTTTCACCGGCGGCTACGGGCTCGACCTGGGCGTGCTTGCGTTCGGCGGCGACGGTAACAGGGCGTACCGGAACCTGGAGAAGTGCTTCAAGGTTTCGCCGGACAGCCATCCGATGGGGACCATGGTAATGGTCGGCGGCTGCAGCTTCGAATACAGGAGCAGTCTAACCAACATGGACTACAGGAGGGCTTCGCGCGTCGGGCCGGGCTACCACGACGACGCGTGGGAAACGGGTGCGGACTATGCGCCCGTGTTCATAAGGTGGGGCACGCGCACGAACATCGCCCTGTGCCTGAGGTTCATGGCGGAAGGCAGGCTCGACGTGGACGTCCTGACGACCGACGTGGTTCCTCTCGACGGCATAGAGGGATGGGGACTGCAGGCCATGAAGTCCCCCGACGACGTCCTCGGTGTCGTCATCGAAGCGCAAGAGCAGGCCTGAGGCGCGCTGCTTCCGCGAGGCGGAGAGGTGCTCTTGCCTTGGCGAACCGGAGGATTTTCCTTTCACCGCTGCCCGTCGCTTGACGTCTGCCGCTGATATGGTAGGACAGTGGTACGGCCCGTTTCGAGGGAGGAAGTCGAATGGATGCCAGGAAGATATTTCCCGTTGCCGCAGTCGTGGTGCTTGCGCTCCTGTCGTGCACCCGCAGGGAGGACGCCGGCCCGGCGCCCGGCCCGCAGCCGCCCGTGACGAAAGAGACGCCCGCCCCGAATGAGACTCCCGCCGATGGCGGCGGCGCCGCCGCGGGCAAGGTTGAAGTCACGGAGACCGCGGGGCAGGTGGCCATCGAGAATGACAAGGTGAAGGTGGTGATAGACAAGACGGGCGGCATAATCCGCAGTTACGTCTATAAGCCCGAAGTGGAGCTTATCGGCAGGGGCGGGGCCCTCCAGGACGTATTGGAACGGCAGGGGTACTTCCGCAGCGATTACAAGAAAGCGCTCTACAAGGTGAACATACTGCGGCCTTCCGACCAGGAAGCGACTATCAGGATGGAAGGCATAGGCAGCAATACCGTCAGCGGGATCAAGCTGGCGTTCATTCATTTTTTCAAGACGGTTTCGCTGAAGGCCGGGGACGCTTCGATAGACGTGCGGTACACGGTTACCGTCACCGACGAATGGCAGAACGACGGGACGCAGTGGGTGGCGCCGTGGTTCCGTGCGAACTTCAACGTGGCGGGGCGTTCGTGCAAGCTCTGCTACCCGGTGAACAGGGTGGAGGAAATTCCGATCAACACGGGGGATCCCAACAGGGAGCTCCGCAGCATCGACATCACGCGGGCCTGGCAGGCGGTTATTTCGGAGAACCTAAACGTGGTGGGTCTTGCCGTGGAGGCCGAATACCCGCTGGTGGAGAGGTTCAACGCGTACATCGCTCCGGGCGAACAGGTGACGATGAACGCCATGCTCAGGAAGGTGCCGTTGAAGCAGAACGAGAGCATCAACACGTACTTCCGTCTGACGCCCGTGCGGTGGTTGAAGAAAGTGGACGGAGTGGGCGGCTGCACCGTGGGCAGCATCGAGGTGGAAGGGGGAGGCGGGGATTTCAAGGTCGGGGACGAAATCCCGCTCCTGGTGAAGGTCGTGGACGGCAAGCAGCGCGAGATAGAGGTGGTCAAGAAGGCGAAGCTGCTGCCGGCCGGCGAGGAAATGGAGATAGGCCGGACGAAACAGAGCGGCTGCATGGGCAGGGTGGAAGGCCGTTCGGCGTTCACGCCGCAGCAGCCCGGGACGTATGCGGTGTACGCCCAGGTTTTCGACAACGGCAAGATGATAAACGACGTGCGCACGTTCGTGGTGGTGGGGACGCCGACGGCGGAAAGCGTCCTGCGCCCTTATGAAGAGAAAGCGGTGCTCCTGACGGCCGAACAGAAGGCCGGGCTGGCGGAGAAGGAAAAGGCCAAGTACTGGCTGGACATATCGATGGAGAGTCCGCACGTGAAGTGGGCAAAGCCGCTGGCGGGCGGGAAGCCGAAGGTGCTGCTGCTGGCCAACGAGTTCAGGCAGGTCGCTGAACTGGCCCAGCGTCTCGACATGGACTGGCACACGGCTCCCCCCGGAGACGCGAAGACGCTCGAAGAGGAAATGGGAGGGAAGTACGACTGCGTGGTGGTGGGCGGTCTCGGTTGGGGCGACCAGAGGGACGCCGTTCCCCAGCAGCAGAAGATTCTCAGCAAGCTGGAAGGGGGATGCGGCATCGTCTACGTGGCGCCTTTCGGTATGGACGACGAACTCGCAAAATACCTGCCGGTGAAGTCGCTGACCAACTGGCGCGCCCAGGCCGGCGGCACGGCCGCCGCGGCGAAGCTTCACCCTGTCACCGTGGGCGTACCCTTCGGCCTGTTCCCGGCCACGGACAGGATGGACTACGAGCTTGCGGACGATGCCGTAGTGGCGGCGACCGTGGGCGGCAAGCCACTCGTGGTCGTCCGGGAAATCGCCGGGCGGCGGTCGGTCGTCATATGCTGGAACGCCCGCGGCGGGATGCTGCCGAGGTTCTCGATAGACGACTATCCGAAGTACGATTACGACTGGTGGGAACCGCACTACCAGCTCCTGGCGAAGGCCATCCTGTGGGCTTCGAAGAGGGAGAGCGACGTCGCGGTGACGTCTATTCGTGTGCCGGGAGCGGCCCGTGCGGAAGAAGCCGCGGCCGTTGTTTTCCGCGAGGATTTCAACGGCGGTGTCGCACAGCCCTGGCATGGTACGGATGCGCCGGGCAAGGGTCTCGACGGCTCCGGAGCGCTTGCCGGCGAACCCGTCCAGACAAGTCAGCGGATAGGGCTGTGGGCGGGCGGCGGTGGCACGGTGTACGAAACGCCCGCAGCGCCCGAAGAAACTTGGCTGAGTTTCTACTACTACGCGGAGAAGCAGAAGCCGTTCAACGCGCAGATGGAGTTCATGGTCGGCGGGGAACGGCAGGGGTGGGCAATCCGGATACGCGAGCCGGAAACCGGGAAGTGGACGTTCTTCCAGGCGCCGCTGTCGTCCATGGAAGGCGCCGACCAGAAGCCCCCTGCGGGAACGCCGCTGGTGGACATGAGCATTTTTATACCGGATGCCCCTGGAGGCGAGTTCTACGCGATCGACAATTTCGTGGTGAGCAGGGACAGGATCCCCGAAGCCCTTGTGCGTTCCGGCGGCGTGGCGGCGGACATCCCCGTCGTGGCCGTGGCGGAAGGCAAGGTCGAAGTCAACGTGGCGAGCAGCGCCGTCCGGGAATGTCTTGTCGAAGCCCGGTGGTGCGACAGACACGGCGCGACCATTGAGAAATCTTCCAATCCCGTCAGCCTTGTGAAGGGCGATAACCTTGTCGCCCTGGACGTACCACGGAGTCTCCGCGGCGGCGTCAACCGGGTTGACGTGTTCCTCAGGCAGAAAGCGGACGACGTGTCGGCCGTGCTGGATTTTGCGAGCGGGGCTTTTGCGATCGATCCCGCGATACGCGTTACTTCGCTGCAGGTCGTCGACGCCAAGGACTACTACGTGCCGGCCGACAGTGTGAAAATCGCCGTGGACAGTTCCGGGGGCGGCGAAGTCGTCGTGTCGCTGGTTGACACGTGGGGGCGCGTCGTCGAGCAGAAGAGCGTGCCAGCGGGCAGCCGGGAAGTCGACCTGCCGCTCAAGCGCACGTTTACCAAGATGGTCTACGCCATGGCGGAAGCCGTAAGCGGCGGGGTGAGCCAGCACGATGTCAGGACTCCGGTCTACATACGGCAGCCGGCGCACGCCACGGACGAGTTCCGGTACACGATCTGCCTGACGTTCCCGACGGAATACCACTACATGAAGGACCTGTTCGGTTACATGCGGAGTGAACTGGGGATGCTGGGCGGATGGATAACCAGGCCGTGGTCGAACGCGTATATCATGCGGGCGCACATCCGCAACAACTACGAAGTGCTGCCCATCGAATACTTCCTGGCACACAGCTCGAACCACAACTGGATGGAAAGGAATTACTTCCCGCGCGTCAAGAAGTGGCACGAGACGCACGACACCAGGTGGCTGTGGCGCTGCCCGCTGGTGCCGATGGATCAGAACGGTTTTCCGGAGGAAGGAGCGGTGCCCAAGGCGGACGTGGATTATGCTTCATGGCCGCCTGACCGCTGGCTGCGCGGCGATACCTATCACTGTCTGAACGACAAGGCGTACCTCGACTGGGTCAGCCGCCGGATCGACTGGATAATGAAGCCGATAGCGAAGTACGACCCGTGGTTCTACGACCTGGGCGACGAGATGTCGTTCACCACGTACATGAAGGAACACGACTTTGACTTTTCGCCCAAGGCGCTGGAAGCGTTCCGAGAGTGGCTGAAGACGGAATACGCTTCGCTGGAAGAGCTGAACGGGACGTGGCAGACGGACTTTGCCGCGTGGGAGGACGTTGTGCCCTTCTACGCCGAGAAGGTAAGGGAGCGCAAGACGAGCTACGCCCCGTGGGTCGACCACAGGACGTTCAGCAACATAACGTACAACGAGTTCGTGGAGCACACGTGGAAATGCGCACGCAGGACGGACCCCGACGCGTGCATGGGCATCGGCGGCAGCCAGACGGCGGCCCCGTACGGAGGCTGGGACTGGTGGCTGGTGATGAACCACTTCACCTGGACCGAGCCGTATATATCCGGCACGACCGGCGAGATGATCCGGTCCTGGAACACTCCCGACAAGAAGGTCCGGGTGAACCCCGGCCAGAGCGACAAGTGGCATTCGCTTCTGGAAGGCTACCCTGGCTCGCTTCAGTGGGTCGATACCCACTTCCTGAACCCGGACTTTTCCCTGACGTCTGCGGGGGAAGCGCTCAGGCGCCGGATGAAGGAGATTTACCGGGACGGCTACGGGACGCTCTTCCTGAAGGCGAGGCACGTCAACGACCCCGTCGCGATACACTACAGCCACGCCACCGTGAACATGGACTATATCGCCGGGGGAAACGCGCGCGACAGCCGCACCGCCTGGGTATCCCTTGTCGAAGACATGGCTATGCAGCTCGAATACGTGTCTTATGAACAGCTCGAAAAGGGGGTGCTGGAGTATCCGAGATACAAGGTTTTCATCATGCCGTCCACCAGCGCCCTTTCCGACGAGGAATGCACGGCGGCGAAAAAATGGGTCGAAGCGGGCGGTGTGCTGGTGACGGATACGAATATCGGCAGGTGGGATGAGCACGGTGCTCCCCGGGATAAGGGCTTCCTGGAGGAATACTTCGGGATTGATTCCGGCAAGGCCGCGGAGAAGCAGGTCGGGCAGGGTTGGGTGCTGCATCTTGCTTCCAACATCCACGACTACAACCAAGACAGGCAGAGAGACCCGTCGCGCCGCCGGAAGATGATATCGGACATACTGGCGAAGGCGGGCGTTGCGCCCAGGATGAAGATAGCCGAAGGCGGCAGGCCCGCGCTCACGACGGAAACGTTCTACCACGAACTGGGCGGCATCGAATACGTGTCGATCCGCGCCGGCTCGCAGAAGCTGGACGTCACGATGCCCCGCAAGGCGCACATCTATGAACTGCGCGGGCGGAAGTACCTGGGGCTGACGGATACCGCTTCGATAGCCACCGAACCCACCATGCCGGCGCTGTATGCGCTGCTGCCGTACAGGGTTACGGGCATCGAAGCGACGGCGCCGGATAAGATTGCGGCCGGGGCGGACCTGAAAGTGTCCCTGCAGGTCCGCGGCGAAGGCGAAGTGACCGGGACCCACGTCGTGCGGGTCAGGCTGCATGGGCCCGACGGCGCCGAGAGACTCGGCTGCGCCAGGACCATCCTGGCGAAAAAGGGCGCCGGCGAAATAACCCTCCCGCTCGCCTACAACGATGCAAAGGGCAGGTGGACCGTGAATCTTCTCGACCTGAGTACGGGGACCGCCGCCGCGCATCATTTCGAGATAGAGTAGGGGGCCGCCGTGAGAGCCGTATCGTGCACGCTGCTGGCCTTGATCCTTGCCGCGCCCTGTCCCGCCCTGCAGGTCCACGTCAGGGAGGATTTCGACGGGGAGAAGATTGATTTCGGGCGAGGGCCTGGCGGCGAAGTCGTTGCCGAAGACCCCTACGAGGGCACGGGCAAGTGCCTGTTCAAGAAGGCCGACCGGAACAGAATAGATTTTGGGACCCAGTGGAAGGATCTGATCCCCTTCAAGGATCTAAAGGCTTCCTTCTGCGTTAAGCTTGTCAACGTGCAAGGTCTCGGCCAGAACTGGCCGACGTACGAACCCCGCGACAACACGTATGCTCCCGCCATCGGGAACGTCATCGGGGAGAAGCTCCATACCGGGTGGCCGGCCGGGCCGGCGGAGAACAACCAGGCCGACGGCGAATGGGGTACGGTTACGCTCGACCTTTCCGGGAACAGGTTCAACGGCACGCACGCGCAGATCAACCCGGACATACACAAGTGTCGGGCGGTGAGTTTTCACGGCGCGGCGGACGACACCGGCAAGGAAGCGTCGGTTTCCATCGACAACTTCGTGCTGTATGCCGGCACCGACGAAACCCCTCCCGCCGCCGTGGCCGACCTCGCTTCGACCGCGGAGGAGGGCCGCGTCAGGCTGAGATGGTCCCGTCCCGACGACGACCTGTTCGCGGTGAAATACGATATATACAGGGCGGCATCCCAAGACGTCGCTCTCGCAAAAGACAACCTCGTGGCCGCCACCAACAGGCTTGAATTCGCCGACGACTCGATCGTCAGCCCCGGGACATACTATTACCGTGTCGTGGCTCGCGACTTCGCCGGGAACGCCTCGCAGGCGTCGAACACGGTGAAGATCGTCCTGGACGACGACGGGAAAGCCGTATCCGCGGAGGAACAGAAATGAAGCGACTGGCGGGTGTGCTTGTACCGGTACTGCTGTGCGGATCGCTGTCTGCAGGGGAATGCGAGGTCATCCGGAAGTACGACTTCAACAGTGACGGCGAGCGGCCGAAGGAATTCACCAGCGGCGGCGAATACCCCCATCCCGAAAACAAGGCGATGGGGAACAGCGTGGTGCTTTCGGGAGACCTGGACTACGAGGGCGACGGCAAGTGCGTCGTCCTGGAAGCCGGCGGGCCGGGCGGTGAACCATGGTACGGCGGACGGGAGATATGGCTGGTTCTCGACAGGACTCCCACGAGCGATCTGCGTATCAGCCTGTGCGCCTACACAGAAGACGTGGCGAGCGTACAGCCCATCGCCCCGGTGGACGGGGCCGACGACAACTGCTACAACACGAGCGTCCCGGTGCGGAAGGACGGGAAAACTCCCGCGCCCTGGATGCAGGACCCCGTGCAGCGCCTGGATGACAGGCAATGGGGGACCATCACGTGGGACCTTTTCCGGAACAAGTTCAATGCCACGCACGTTGCCATCAACACGGAGATGCACAGCCTGAACGGGATACGTTTTCATCCCGGCGGGGCCGGGGACAACACGCGCACCTTCCTCGCCCTTGACAACGTCGTTCTCTACAGGGGCGACGACGTTCAGCCGCCGGCGGCCATAGAGGATCTGAAGGTTTCGGCGGCGGAGGGCGTCGTGACGCTTACGTGGTCGCGTCCCGAAGACAACCTCTTCGCCGTGCTCTACCGCGTGTACCGGTCGGCCGCGGGCGACGTCAAAGCAGAGGATGGCAACCTCGTCGCCGTGACGCACAACGTCGCGTTCACGGACACGACCCTTGTCAACCCCGGCGGATACCACTACAGGGTTGTCGCGTACGACTACGCCGGGAACGCTTCCGACGCGTCAAACGAAGTCCGGGTGCGCATGGACGACGACGGGAACGCTCCCGGAGAATAGCGCGTCCGCCTGAAACCTTCGCGCGCCGGCAACGGGAGCGGCTGTACGGTGTTTCTGCTTCAGTCCTTGCAGGAGCGGGCGTATTCGGATACGCGCTTCAGGCGCTCGAAGCCGACTTCCGTGGCCGCTTCGGGCAATTCATCGGAAATACCCAGGATGAGCCTGGGGTGAAAGAGTTTCACCAGCTTCTCCACGCATTCTTGCAGCAGTTCTTCGCTGTGGTGTTCCAGGAAGTACACGGCGGGTATTCCGTCCAGGAGCACCTTGTCGCCGATGTGCTCCTTGATTTCGTCGATGGAGACGTCGCCCTGCGGCTCGGGGGTGAGGGCTTCCAGGCCGTCGAAGGGCATTGTCTTCAGGTACGGCAGCAGCGGCCTGAAATACCCGTCTATGTGAATGTGGGTGTAGATGCCGGCGCGGCGCAGCTGGTTCGAACGCTTCTCGTACCACGGCAGGCAGTGTTCTTCAAAGTACTGCGGCGACAGGTACGCCATGGCTATGTTTTCACCGAAGTTGATTATCCTGACCATCCCGCTGGATATGAGTTCTTCGTACACCCGGTCGTAGCCTTCGTCTATCACTTTCATGATGTCCAGCATTTCGGGAGCGGCGTCCATCATGGCGAAGATGAAGTCTTCGTACTTCATCCACTGCTGCGCCAGTGCGAAATACGGGCTTTTGGGCACCCAGAACGACGGCTCGCCGCGCTCGCCTATGAATTCTGCGCCCTGCCTGAAATTGTCCGCCGAGAACGATATGACCTCACGCTCAATGAGCCACTTCAGGGCAGGGAGGTCTTCTTTTTTCTTCGCGGGAAACTCGATCGTCCGCCACGTCTGGTCTTCGGTGAATTTCTGTTTGGAGAACAGCGGTCCGTGCGGCGTGTCGTACCGCGTCTCCATGATCCCCCCGTCCTTCTTGTGGGAGACCGCCACTTCATCCGTGAAAGAGCTTACTATCGGTCCCGGCTGGCCCGTGTAGTAGTGCACGGTGCGCATGGAGGCGCCCACGAGGTCGTATATCTGGCGGAGGTCCAGGTGCTTCACTTCTTCCGGCAGGCTGTTGAACAGCTTGTTCCACGCGACCCACGGTTCGAACCGCGGCTGGAAAAAGACGTGGGGGACGGGTTCGCCGCTGAACACGCGCAGGTTCATTTCTTTCAAGGTCATGGCCATTTTCGCAGCCCCTTCACGGCATGCCGGGATCCTGTCGATACCGCCGACAGTGGGGGATGATAGGGACGGCCGCGGTATCCGCAAGGCTCAAAACGCCACAAGTTGAATCCTGTTCCCCGGCAAAGGAGGGGAAGGGCGCTTCCGCAGGGTTTCAGAAACTCTTCAGTTCTTCCGCCGCTTTCTTTCCGTATTCGGTATCCGGGTACTTGTCGGCAACTTCCTTGAGCTTGGTCTTCGCCATGCTTCTGACGTTGTTCCTGAGGTAGTTGTGCGCGGTGTTATAGAGCCGGCGCGCTATTTCTTCGTCCGTCTGCGGCCGGGGCGTGTATTTCGGGGCGGGTCTGGGTTCCGGCGCGGGTTTTTCGGCGGCTTGCGTCGTTTTGGGGGCGGGTTTCGTCTCTTTCCTGTTCAGGGTTTCGTATTGAGGGCCGCGGATATCGAAGCAGTACAGGTTGTCGCCGTAGCGGACGTAGAGCCTGCCGTCGGAAATGGCCGGGTAGGCCCAGCTCTGTGCTTCGCCTTCCACGCTGAAATCGCTCACCATCCGGAATCCGTCGGGCTTCGCTTCCACCAGTCCCAGGCGGCCGCGGCGTTCGCTGTAGGTGTAGAGCATGCCGTCGGCGTAGATGAGAGAGCCTTTGCCGACGCCGCGGTCTTCCCACAGCTTGCGCCCGGTCTTCATCTCCAGGCAACTCCACCCGTTGTTATGGTTCCCGTATATATAGCCGTTCACCACCACGTAGCCGCCGTGATGGTTAACCATGTCCTTGGTTTCCCACACCTGGGGTGCGAAGACGTCGTTGCCGCCTACTTCCAGCTTGACGCACGCCCCGCCGCTCCCGTAACCAGTGGCCGCGAAGACGTAGCCGTCTTCGAAGACCGGCGAGGAGCAGTTGGCGGTACCGCTGTTCACCCGCGTGTTGCGCCACAACATGCGTCCGTTGCGTATGTCCACCCCCACCATGGCCTGCCTGGTGACGGTGACGAGCATCGGGACGTTCTTATACTCGAAGGCGATCGGCGACACGTGGTCCACGTCGTCGCTCAGGCCGTTGCCGGTCCAGACGGTGCGACCGGTGAGCTTGTCCAGCGCGACGATGCAGTTGCTGCGGCCCGGGGTGGCGAAGGCCAGGTTCTGGTATATAAGGATCGACTCGGCCCGCCCCCAGTTGGGGTCTCTTCCGCCGAAGTCCCTGTTCAGGTCCTTCGACCACCGGGGGGCGCCCGTCCTGGCGTCCCTGCATACCAGCAGGCCCTTACTGGACATCAGGTAGAGGTTGGCGCCGTCTATCGTCGGCGTGGAGCGGGAGCCGGCGTACTGTCCAGTGTCAGTCGGCCCCTGGGTCTGCTCCCAGAGTTTTTTCCCGCTGAGGTCCAGCGCCGTCAGCACCAGCTGGCCGCCGCGGCCGCCGGTAGTGTAAACGATACCGTTCGCAACGGCCGTGCTCCCGTAACCGGCGCCGATGCCCGTGACTTTCCACAGGAGCGTGGGCCCGCCGGCCGGCCACTGTTTCAGCAGGCCCTTTTCGTCGGATTTGCCGTCCCGGCCGGCTCCGCGGAATTGGGGCCAGTCGGAAGCAAGCGCTCTCGGCATGGCAAGATAGATCAACAGCGTCAATGCCGGCCACAGCCTGGCAAGTTTTTTCATCAAGACGATTCTCCTTGTACGGCTTGGCTCACCGGGTGTCGGCTCCGCCGCCCGGTCCGTTGATTGTACGCCCGCTTCCCGGCGACAGCTTTCCGCTCCCAGATGTAATACAGATACGTAACGCCGCCGGTCAACATGTTTTTCCGCCGAAAGCGGTTCCGGCACATTGTCGCCCCCCCGGGATATAAACAGGGTGACGGAAAGTGAGTATGAGTGTAAAAACAGTCGGTAGGTGGCGGAGCTCACGTGCAGCCTGTATGCTTTAACCCCTGATGTTGACCGGGGTTCTGCCTTTGAATGGGAATACGGGGCTTTTGATGGCCGTTAGGCTTTCTGTACCTCTGTCCGTGGCCGCAGCCGGAGCGCTGACGATAGCCGTCTGGCTGGGTGGCGGCGGCACCGCGCTTTCGATGAGGGTGCCCGGCATGGACAGGTTGTTCCAGGAAGTCGGCTCCACCGGCAGGCCGGCCCCCGAGCTCGGACGCCTTGCGACGGGCGACGCCGTTCCCGCCGTCGGCATAGGGGGCTCCTGGCCGTGCTTCAGGGACGCTGACAGGGACGGCATAAGCCGCGAAACCGTACCCCTGGCACGCACGTGGCCCCAAGGCGGCCCGCCGCTCTTGTGGGCGCGCGATCTCGGCGAAGGCCACGCCGGCCCCGCCGTGCTCAACGGCCGTGTCTACCTGCTGGATTACGACGTGGCGCAGAAGACCGACGTCATCAGGTGCCTCTCGCTGGCGGACGGCGCCGAAATATGGAACTACGCCTACCCTGTAAAGGTCAAGCGCAACCACGGGATGTCCCGTACCGTGCCCGCCGTGACCGATGAGTACGTTGTCACCATGGGCCCCAAGTGCCACGTCACGTGTCTGAATTCCGTTACCGGCGAGTTTATCTGGGCCAAGGATCTCGTGAACGACTTCGGTACCCGGGTTCCTCCCTGGTACGCCGGACAGTGCCCGCTCGTGGAAAACGGCAGGGCCGTTCTGGCTCACGGCGGGAACTCCCTGATGATGGCCGTCGAATGCGAAACTGGCCGCATCGCGTGGGAGACGCCCAATCCGTGGAAATGGGAAATGACCCATTCCTCGATCACGCCCGTTGATTTCAAGGGCAGAAGGATGTACGTCTACTGCGCTTCGGGCGGCGTCGCCGGCGTTGACGCCGCCACCGGCGAACTCCTCTGGAAAACCGACGCCTGGAAAATCGCGATTGCGAACATACCCAGCCCGGTGCATGTCGGCGACGGCAGGATACTCTTATGCGGAGGCTACAATTCCGGGGCGATGATGCTGGCCCTGGAAGAAAACAACGGCGTTTTTTTCGCGAGGGAACTCTATCGTAAAGATCCGGCCGATTTCGGCTGTGAGCAGCATACCCCCGTCTGTTATGACGGCTACCTGTACGCTGTTCGATCCGACGGTCGGCTCGTGTGCATGGAGCCCGCGGGCGAACTGCAGTGGACAAGCGGCGACGAAGAACGTTTCTACAAGGGGTACGGCCCGTGGCTGGCGGCGGCGGGCATGCTGTTCGTCATGGACAGCGAAGGTGTTCTGACACTGGCGGCGGCGGGCCCGGATGGCTACATGAGACTGGCCCGCGCCAGGGTCCTGGACGGGCACGACGCCTGGGGACCCATGGCGCTCGTTTCCGGAAGGCTCCTGGTCCGTGACCTAACGGTCCTGAAGTGTTACGACGTGCGGGCGGAAAGCGGCAGGTGAGGATATGACGGTCGGGAACAGGCGGATGGCGTTTCTTGTGCTGACCGGTGCCGGCGTGATCGCCGCCATGCTGCTGTCGTGGCGGTATTCGCACGTTTCTCCGGCAGCGGCGAGGCATGATCCGTATGAAGCCGCGACGGACGTTCCCCGGGAGCTCATCGGTTACCAGGAGGAAAACACGGTCAAGGTCGATGTGCCTGAGCCTCTGGGGGTTGCCGTCGGACCGGCAGACAGGATCTACGTCGCAGGCTCGAATGCCATCGATGTTTTCCACCCGAACGGCGCCAAGCTCCGCCGGGTGTCCACGACCTGCAGCGCACGCTGCATAGCGGTGGGAGAGGACGGGATGATTTTTCTGGGCGCTGGCGGCGCCGTGGAAGTGTATTCCGAAACGGGCGAATTCCTCGCCCGGTGGCCGGGGCTCGACGAGCGTTCCGTGATTGCTTCCATAAACCTGCGGAAGGACGACATCTGCGTCGCCGACGCCGGGGCGCGCGTCGTCCTTGTATACGGCGTGGCGGGCAACCTCAAGCGCCGTATCGGTGAAAAAGACGAGTCGTTGCGTACGGAGGGTTTCGTGGTGCCCAGCCCCTATTTTGATGCGGCCGTGGCGCCGGACGGCATGCTGCGGGCGGCCAACCCGGGGCGGCACAGGGTGGAGACCTACGGCCCGGAGGGAAGCCTGGCGGGCTGGTGGGGCGCCCCTGGATTCGGACACGCCGGTTTCTCGGGCTGCTGCAATCCGGCGCAGTTCGCAATCGCTTTCGACGGTCGCTTTATCACCTGTGAAAAAGGCAAGCTGCGGCGCGTCAAGGAATACGACAGCGAAGGGCGTTTCGTATGCTACGTCGCTTCGACTGAAGCGCTTGGCCCCGGCACGCTGCCTCTGGATGTCGCGGTGGACGTCAGGGGAAGGGTGATCCTGCTGGACAGCGCTGACAAGGTTCTGAGAATCTTCGTAAGAACCCGCCGCGCCGGATAGGACGGGAATGCGCCTGTGTCAAAGCATGAAAACAGCGAATGTAACAGGCGCGAGTTGCTTGCGGGCCTGTGGCGGGCCCTTGCGGCGTCCGCCCTGGGCCTGCTTGCCTGGATACTGACCGCAGGCAGGCGCTCACGGCCGGAGCAGCGGTGTTCCAACAGGGGACTCTGCTGCAACTGCGACTCTTTTGACGATTGTACCCTGCCACAGGCGCTTTCCGCCAGGCGGGCGGGCAGGCGGTGATTCCTTGCCGGATGATGAACGCAGACTGACCCGCCGCGAACTGCTCCACAGCGCCGTCAGGGGCGCGGCCCTTGTCGGGGCGGGCGCCGCCCTTGGCGTGTTTTCCGGGCGCGGTTCCGCGGGGGAATACGTGTGGCAGATAGACCCCGACAAATGCATGCAGTGCGGACGCTGCGCGACCGAATGCGTGCTGAGCCCTTCGGCCGTCAAGTGCGTACACGCCTTCGCCATGTGCGGGTACTGCGAATTCTGCACGGGGTATTTCGAGCCTGAGTTGAACGGCCTCAATACCGGTGCCGAGAACCTTTTGTGTCCCACGGGGGCGCTGCAGCGGAGCTTCGTGGAAGACCCCTACTACAAGTACGTTATTGACGAAGACCTCTGCATGGGATGCGCCCGCTGCGCTAAGGGCTGCAGGATGTTCGGGAACGGCTCGCTGTTCATGCAGATCCGCCACGACAGGTGCCTCAATTGCAACCAGTGCTCCATAGCGGCGGCATGTCCTGCAGGGGCGGTCATGCGCGTCCCGGCGGACAGTCCCTACATGCTGAGAGGCGGCGATGCAGCGCCTGAATAAAACATGCTGCGCGGGCCTGGTGGCCGTCCTGGCGATGCTTTACGCCCTTCCGGCGGAAAGCCTGGAACGTTTTCCCCCGCCCGATTTCGAATCGGGTTTCGTGTTCCCGGAAGTGACGAAGCCCGGGCCGCGCCCGCAGCTTCTCGAATATCTAGACGTCTCGGTCCTCATCGGTGCGCTGTCGCTTGCCGCGTACCTGGGCATCAGGAAGCGCAGCAGGACGGGCCTGGCGGTTCTCGGAGTGTTCTCCCTGGCGTACTTCGGACTCTGGCGCAGGGGCTGCATCTGCCCGGTAGGGGCGATCCAGAACGTCGCCCTGTCCCTGTCGGACGGCGGCTACGTGCTGCCGCTGTCGGTGGCGGCGTTTTTCTTCCTCCCGCTGTTCTTTGCGCTGCTCTTCGGCAGGGTTTTCTGTTCATCCGTGTGCCCGCTGGGTGCGATCCAGGACGTCGTCGTCCTCAAGCCCCTCAGGCTGCCCATGTGGCTGGAACATTCCCTCGGCGTCCTCCCCTACCTGTATCTCGGGACCGCCGTGGTGGTTACGATGGCCACCGGAAGGTTCATGATATGCCGGCTGGACCCCTACGTCGGTTTCTTCCGGCTGTCGGGCCGCTTGGCGATGCTCATCACCGGCGGGATACTGCTGGTCGCCGGCGTCTTTGTCGGACGTATCTACTGTCGGTTCATCTGCCCCTACGGGGCGATACTCAGGATTTTCTCGATCGTATCGAAGTGGCACGTCAGGATAGGCCCCCGGGACTGCGTCGCCTGCACCCTCTGCGAAGACGCCTGCCCTTATAACGCCATCCTGAAGCCTTCCGGAGAATCCGCTCCCGGCGGAATCGCCGGCAGGGCGCTGCTGGCGCGCCTTATCATCCTGTTGCCCCTCCTGATGCTGGCCGGCTACATCCACGGCAAGCGCCTGGGCCCGGTTCTTTCGAAGATGCACCCCCGGGTGAGACTGGCAGAACAGTTGTGGGTCGAGGAAGAACGGAACGCCCGTGTGCGAAGCGACCAGACCCTCGCCTTCATCGAACAAGGAGGCGTCCCGAAGGAACTCTTCGGTGAAGCATTGCTTCTGAAGTCAAAAAACGAGTCCTGGGGTCGTCTACTGGGCCTGTGGGCGGGTGCGGTCACAGGGCTGAAACTGATCTCACTGTCGCTGAGGCGGCGCAGGGAAGGCTACACGCCCGACCGGGCGAAGTGCGTGTCCTGCGGCAGGTGTTTCTCGAGTTGCCCGCAGCACCGCGCGGAACGCAGGGGCCTGCTGCCCGTTGAACGGAGCGTGCCGGATGGCTCCTAGAGCGGACACTGCCGGGACGGCTCGCACCACCGCCCTCCGCACGGCGGCCGCCGGCATGGCGACGGCGCTCGTGGTCCTCGCCGTCATGACGGCCGTCGGTTTACGAAGCAGCGTGTCTGCTACGCTGGATTCCAGGGAACTCGCCGGGTTGAAGGCGGCCCTGCGTAACGACCCCGCCAACGAGACCCTCAAGCAGCGCATTCGGGAGGTGGACCTGGAGGTTCGGCGGAAATATTTCGAGCGACAGCGCCTCCTGAACAGCGGCCGGTACGTGCTTCCGGCGGCGCTTGTGCTGGTCCTTGCCTGCCTGCACGTCGCCGCGTATTCGGGCGGGAAGATTCCACAACCGCTCAAGGCCGGGGAACGACGGGAAACCGAAGCGCCGGGAAGAAGCGCTTCGCTGCGGTCCGTTGGCGTCGTCGCTCTCGTTCTCGCCGGCGTCGTCGTCTTCGCCGGCACTCTGACCGGAGGTATCGATGAAACCGCTTTGCGCCGGCTTTGCGCGGAGAAGAACACTGCCAAGGTCAGGTCCGGCCCGGTGGCCTACCCTGCCGACACGGAAAACAGGAAGAACTGGCCCCGTTTCCGCGGAGCCGACGGCGCCGGGTATGTGCCGGAAGCCACCGGCCCTTCGGCATGGGATGTCGCTACGGGTAAAGGCGTCATATGGAAAGAAGTCCTGCCCATGAAAGGCGCATCCTCGCCGGTTATCTGGGGTGGACGCCTGTTCCTGACCGGTGCGGACAAAGAGAATCGTGAAGTGTACTGCTATGAAAGCGTTTCTGGCGAACTGCTCTGGACGCACAAGGTAGGCAGGCTTCCCGGCGGCAGCGACTCCTTCTACGCCGAACTCTGGAACGATGAAACCTATGCCGCTTCCACTCCCGCGACCGACGGCACGCGCGTGTACGCCGCTTTTGCCAACGGAGACCTTGTGTGCCTCGACTTCAACGGCAGCCGGCAGTGGGCGAGGAGCCTGGGGGTCATCCGGAACAGCTACGGTTTTTCGACGTCCCCCGTGCTCTACCGGAACCTCCTGTACCTCCAGCTCGACCAGGCGAGGACCGAAGACGGACGCACCGTTTCCAGGCTGCTGGCCGTGGACAAGACCACCGGCAAAGACATACGCTCGGTCAACCGCCCCGTGCTGGATTCGTGGAGCACGCCCCTTGTCATGGCAGTGAACGGCTCCGACCAACTGATTACCACGTCCTCCCCATGGATCATCGGCTACGACGCTGCCACGACCGAAGAAATCTGGCGTATCGACCGCCTCGACACCGAAGTCGTCGCTTCTCCCGTTGCCGCTGCGGGCAGGGTCATCGCCGGCTGTTCCGAGTATGAACTCGTCGCCGTGGACCCTTCCGGCAGCGGGGAGGTCTCTAAGACGCACGTCACATGGTTCGCTGAAGAAGACGTGCCGGACGTTCTGACGCCCGTCACCGACGGCAGGCTTCTCTTTGTTGCCGATGCGCACGGCATGCTGTCGTGCTATGAAGCCGCTACCGGCAAAAGACTTTGGAACCAAAAGCTGGAAGGAAGCTTCTGGGCCTCCCCCATAATCATCGGCGGCAGACTCTATCTTTTCAGCAAGGACGGCAAGTGCCATATCGTGGAAGCGGCTGATTCCTACAGGCCCGTCGCGCTGATCGACATGGGCGAAAAGATAAGTGCCACGCCGGCCTTTGCCGGAGGGCGGCTGTTCGTCCGCGGCCGCAGGCACCTTTTCTGCATCTGCGGGGACGATTGACATGGACATGGGCATGACCGGCGAAAATATCGACGTGACTGCGGTGGAGCGCATCGTCGCTGAAACGGGCAGAACGCAGGACGCCCTTGTGCCTCTCCTCCAGGCCGTCCAGGAGGAATACGGTTATCTTCCCAGGGAGGCGCTCGAGCATATCGCCAAAATAACCGGGATCCCGCCGGCGGCGATAACCGGTGTTGCGACGTTCTACGATGAGTTCCGCCACAAGCCCATCGGCAGGCATGTCATCAGCGTCTGCCACGGCACCGCCTGCCACGTCAAGGGAGCGCCGGTCCTGAGCGAATCGCTCGCCGGGTATCTCAAGATACCGGAAGGGGAAGACACCGACCCCTCCGGACTATTCACCATCCGCAAGGTCGGCTGCCTGGGTTGCTGCTCCCTGGCGCCGGTGGCACAGATCGACGACGTCATTTACGGTCACCTGACGCCCGAAAAACTACCTTCCGTGCTGCAGGATTTCCTCGCACAGGCTGATGCCATTAGCGTTCAGCGCAGCGGCGATGTTATACCGCAGGGCCGAGCCGGGGAAGTGCGCATCTGCCTTGATTCGTGCTGTGTTGCCAGGGGGACCGAACGCGTTCACCAGGCGCTTCTCCGCGCGATATCCGAAACCGGCGCCAGGGTCGTCGTAAAGCGAGTCGGCTGCGTTATCGTCTGTAACGAAACACCGCTTCTCGAAGTCCTCGTCCCCGGCGAAGCCCCTTACCTGTACGCTCGCGTCCGGCCCGAAGACGTCAAAGCTATTATTCTCCGGCATTTCAGACCCACGGGCGTCAGGCGCGTGATAGGCTCCGCCGTCTCCAGGACCCTGGACGCGATCCTTACCGATGAAGCATGGGAGCCCGTCACGCGCTATTCCATCACTGCCAGGGATCCACAGGTGGCCGCCGTTCTGGATCCGCAGAAACACATCGCCACCGAAGACTACGGCTGCGCGGACCCGACCGACCTTCAGGAATACGTTGCCGCCGGAGGTTTCACGGCCTTTGAAAATTCCGTCACCCATTCGCAGCCGTCCGAGGTGATAGAAGAAATAATGGCAAGCGGCCTGCGCGGGAGAGGCGGGGCCGGTTTTCCGACGGGCAGGAAATGGGCCGGCGTGGCGGCCGCCGCATCCGGTGTGAAATACGTCGTCTGCAATGGGGATGAAGGTGACCCCGGTGCTTTCATGGACAGGATGCTCCTGGAATCCTTTCCCTACCGGGTCATTGAAGGCATGGCGATTGCAGCGTTCACAGTCGGCGCCCGCAGAAGTTACATCTACATCCGTTCCGAATACCCCTTTGCCGTGAAGCGCGTCCGGGAAGCGCTCGAGCGATGCCGTTCGGCAGGCTTCCTCGGCGACAACATCTTCGGCTCCGGCATGTGCCTGGATATCAGCGTGATGAAAGGCGCCGGCGCTTTCGTCTGCGGCGAAGAGACCGCCCTGCTCGCATCCATCGAAGGCAGGAGAAGCACCCCTCGCGTCAGGCCGCCTTACCCTTCCGAAAGCGGCCTCTGGGGCAGGCCCACCCTGGTCAACAACGTGGAAACGCTGGCGGTCGTCCCCTGGATACTGCGCAACGGCGCCGCCGCCTTCAGGCGCCTAGGTACCCCGGGCAGCAGCGGCACCAAGGTGTTCGCCCTTGCGGGCAAGACCGTTCGGGGCGGGTTGATCGAAGTCCCCATGGGCATCACCGTTGATAAGATCGTCAACGATATCGGGGGCGGTATCGCCGGCGGAAGGGTTTTCAAGGCGGTCCTGATCGGCGGCCCGTCGGGCGGCTGTCTGCCGGCCGGTCTTGCGGATACCGTTATCGATTATGACGCCCTGAGCGAGGCCGGCGCCATCATGGGCTCCGGCGGGCTCGTGGTCTTGGACGATTCCGACTGCATGGTGGATATCGCGCGCTATTTTCTCGAATTCACCCAGAACCAGTCCTGCGGCAAATGCACTTTCTGCAGGATCGGCACTCGCCAGATGCTGGACATCCTGACCAGGCTATGCTCGGGCGAAGGCCGCAGCGGGGACCTGGAGAAGCTCGAAGACCTCGCCCGCATGGTCAGTGCCGGCAGCCTCTGCGGCCTCGGCAAGACCGCTCCCACGCCGGTCCTTTCCACGCTGAGGTATTTCCGCGGCGAATACGAAGCCCATCTCGAAGGCCGCTGCCCGGCAGGCCGCTGCAAGGCCCTTGTTACTTACAGCATCACCGACGACTGCATCGGCTGCACCAGGTGTGCACAGCATTGCCCCGCCGACGCGATCGAAATGAAGCCGTATGAAAAACATGAGATCGACGCCGCCAGGTGCATTCGCTGCGGTACGTGCCTTTCCGTGTGCGCTTTCAACGCCGTAAAGGTGGAATGATCATGCCGGTACTCACCATAGACGACAGGCGCATTGAAGTCGAGCAGGGGGCGACCATCCTCGATGCCGCCGCACGGCTCGGTATCCGTATCCCCACGTTGTGCCATCGCCAGGGGCTCGAACCGTGGGCCTCCTGCATGGTGTGCGTGGTGTCGGTCCGCGGCCCGGACGGCAACTCACGCCTTGTCCCTTCCTGCGCCTCCAGGGCCGAAGAAGGCATGATCGTCGAAACTGATACGGAAGATGTGCGCCGGGCGCGCAGGTTGGCGGTCGAGCTCCTGCTCAGCGACCACCTGGGCGACTGCATCGCACCGTGTCAGCAGGCGTGTCCCGCCCGCATGGATATACCGCGGATGATCCGTTCCATTCGCTCCGGGGACTTCACTGCTGCCGTTGAAACCGTCAGGGAGGCGATACCGCTCCCGGGGGTGCTCGGACGTATCTGCTCCGCCCCATGCGAGAAAGCCTGCCGCAGGGGCCGATATGATTCCCCTCTGTCGATACTCCTGCTCAAGCGTTTCGTCGCGGACGCCGATCTCGCTTCCGCCAGTCCCTACGCGCCTCCGGCCGCACCTTCGCTCGGCAGGAAGGTAGCCGTGGTCGGCTCGGGCCCCGCAGGGCTTTCGGCCGCGTATTACCTGCTGAAAGCCGGAGCCGCCGTTGCCGTTTTCGACGGGAACGACCTCCCCGGCGGCATGCTCCGCTACGGCGTTCCGGAAGACCGCCTTCCACGGGACGTTCTCGCCGCCGAAACAGACGTGATACGTCGCATGGGCTGTGATTTCCGCATGCGCCTGCGTCTCGGCTCGGACCTGTCGCTCGACGAACTCCGTGCCGACTACGATGCCGTTTTCCTCGCACTGGGCGAAACCGTCCCCTCCGCCGGTATCCCGGACGGCCTGGAAACGGATGAACACGGCATCCGCGTGGACCGCAAGACTTTTCAGACCGGCATTGACGGAGTCTTTGCGGGCGGCGACTGTGTCAGGCCGATCCGCATGGCGGTCCATTCGGTGGCCCAGGGCAGGACCGCCGCCTTCAGTATCGTCAACTACCTTGCCGGCGGTTGCCCGGCCGGGCGGCATACGCCTTTTTCCACGCATATCGGCAGACTCCTGGAAGGTGAAATCGACAACTTCCTGCTCGAAGGCGACCCGCGGGAACGCGTCCTGCCGGCGGGAGGTGCTTCCGCCGGCCTGTCGCGGGACGAGGCCGTTTCGGAATCCGCCAGGTGCCTGCACTGCGACTGCCGCAGGCAGGACGACTGCAGGCTGCGTTCCCTGGCCGAAGAAACCGGTGCCAAAGGAAGGCTGTACCGCTACTCGCTGGGCGAAGGTGTTCCGGAACGCAGGGTCTTCCGGCAGGATGCCTCCCATCCCGACGTCATCTACGAACCCGGCAAGTGCATCGCCTGCGGCATTTGCGTTCGTATTGCCGAAAAGGCCCTTGAACGCTTCGGCCTGGCTTTTGTGGGCCGCGGGTTCGATGTGCAGGTGCGTGGGGCGCTCGACCGTTCGATGCGCGACGCCCTTGAGAAAACCGCCGGGGAATGCGCTGACGCCTGCCCCACCGGCGCAATCGTGCTCAGGAGCCCCGTTCCAGCTCCGAGGCATCGGGATTCCAGTGAAAGGTGAGCCCATGACGTCCGCCACATGGAGTTTTTCCACGCCGCCCGACAGCGGCACCGCCCCGCACGATAGTTTCCCCTCCCATGCTGAAGGGATCCTTCCATGAAGACTTACACCCGCTGGGAAGTGCTGGCCGCAAATATCCCCTACGTTCTCATGATGTTCCTGGGGGCGTTGCTGTTCGTGATCGGCCTGAACATGAGCGCGTGGGGCTGGATAACCGCCGCTGCCTATTTCCTCGGCGGCATTCTGGGCGCCTTCTGGATAATGTATTTCCTGTGTCCTTACTGCGCTTACTACGATACGGAGAGCTGTCCATGCGGCTATGGCGGGATCGCGGCGAGGCTTCGGCCAAGAGCCTCCGTTGAATGTTTTGCCGACAAGTTCAAGGTCCACATCCCGGTTATCGTTCCCCTGTGGTTCATACCGCCCGTGGCCGGAATCATCATGCTGGTCGTCAAATTCAGCGTGACAACGCTCGTGATTCTGCTGGCTTTCGCCGCCGACGCCTTTGTGATACTCCCCCTGTTTTCCACCCGTCACGGCTGCGCGGAATGCCCGCAGAAAGACTCATGCCCCTGGATGGGCAAACGGGGCGGTGCCGCGCAAAAGGGAAAGGAGTAGGACCGGATGCCGGAACCGTTTCTCGATGTCCGCGATGTGACCAGGACTTTTGACACGCCAGCCGGTCCGCTCGTGGTTCTTGCCGGCGTGTCGTTCGCCCTGGGCCGCGGCGAATCCGTTGCCGTGACGGGTCCCAGCGGCTCGGGCAAGAGCACCCTCCTGAACATCGTGGGCACGCTCGACGCCCCCACCTCGGGCTCCGTTCTCCTCGACGGCCGGTCCGTTCACGGCCTCGGCGACAAGGAAGCCTCGCAGCTCCGCAACGCCCGCATCGGCTTCGTCTTCCAGGATCACCATCTCTTCCCCCAGTGCACCGCGCTCGAGAACATCCTGATGCCTCTCATGGCGCGGGCCGCCCCTCCCGTTGATGCCGCGGCACGCGCCGAAAAGCTCCTCGCAGACGTCGGGCTCGCGGACAAGGCCGCTTCTTTCCCGGCGGAGTTGTCCGGCGGCGAGCGCCAGCGCGTGGCGGTCGCTCGCGCTCTCGTCAACTCCCCGGACCTCCTCCTGTGCGACGAGCCCACCGGGAACCTGGACATCGAAACCGGCAAGGCCGTGGCAAGGCTTTTCCTCGAATTCAGGGACAGCCGTAACGTCTCCGTCATCGTCGTAACGCACAACTCCGCAATTGCCTCCATGTTCGGCTTGAGGCACACGCTTGCAGGAGGCAGGCTGCATGAATAGCCTCTGGTTCGCTTTCAGGAGCATCCGCTGTTACCGGTATACTTCCGCTGCCCTGCTGCTCTCAGTGGCCGCGGGCACCGCCGTCCTTACTGGTTCGCTGCTGGTCGGCGACAGCGTTCGCCACACACTGGCCCTGATGGTCAACTACCGCCTGGGCGACGCCGATCACGTTCTGGCCGCCCCCCATTTTTTCACTGAAACTCTCGGCGACCGCCTTGCCGCCGCCGGCGGCGGAAAAGCCGTCCTGCGTGCCGGGAGCTTCCTGCGCGCTTCCGGCAGTTGCGTCATGCCGTCCACCGGCGCTGTCGCCGCGGGGCTGAACGTATACGGCTGCCGTTCCGTTGAACCGGGCACGTGCGCCATCAGCGGCAGGCTTGCCAGACAGCTGCAGGCGAAGGTCGGCGACGTACTGGTCTTCAAGGCGGATCCACTGGCCCGCGCCAACAGCCGCACGCTTTTCACCGCCACGGACAGGGATTTCGTGTCCCTGCGTCTGCGGGTCGCGGAAATCGCCGGCGAACGCAGTTTTCGAGGTGCTTTCTCCCTTCAGAACACCCAGAGACCTCTCAAGAACGCCTGGGTCCCCCTTGCCGAATTCCAGGAGACCCTGCACGCGCCGGGGCATGTGAATATCCTTCTGCTTGCAGCCGCCGCGCCTTACAGGGGCGAAGACGGCGCGGCCCTGTTGCAGGAAAGCCTGAGCGAAGCCGTCACCGCCGAAGACTACGGCCTCAGGTTCAGGCGCGGCGGGAATGATTGCCTCGTCCTCGAAACGGACCGCGTTTTCTTTCAGCCCGCCCTCGATAAAGCCCTGGAAGTCTCTTTCCCCCGGGCCGACAAGGTGCTTTCCTATCTGGCGGATACGATCCGCGATTCCACGAGCGGCAGGGAATGCCCTTATTCCATGGTCGCCGGCATCAGCCACGTCCCCGGCGGTCCCATTGACACCGACGGGATCGTCCTGAACCGCTGGCTCTCCGCCGATCTCCACGCGGCCGTGGGCGACGAAGTGGCACTTTCCTGCCGTGTCAAGGGAGATACGGGCCTTGCCTCGGAATTCTCCCGCCGCTTTACCGTGGGGCGCGTCATTGATGCTTCCGGCATCGGCGTCGATGAGACTCTTGTCCCCCGGTACGACGCCATTACCGGCGCCGTCTCAATCTCGGACTGGAAGCCGCCCAGGGAATTCGACATCGACCTCCGACGTATCCGCCCCGCCGACGAGGACTACTGGAAGTCGTACGGTGCGGCCCCCAAGGCTTTTATCCGCCTCGACGCCGCCCGGCAGATGTGGGCGTCCCCCTACGGCGGGACGACGTCCCGCAGGTTAGCAGGGGTTGACGAGGACGGACTCCGGGCCGCCCTGACGGCTTCCGTCTGTCCGGAAGACGCCGGCCTCGTGATAGAGCCGATCCGCGCCAGGATGTCCGCCGTCAGCGCCGGCAACACCGACTTCGGGAGGCTTTTTGCGGGGCTCAGCTTCATGCTCGTTGTCAGTTCCGCTCTCCTTGTTGTACTGGTCATGCTGCTTGCCGTTGAAAAGCGCGCCGCCCAGGCGGGCCTGATGCGCGCCGTCGGGTTCTCCGCCGGCGCGGTTTTCAGGTTGTTCGTCGTCGAAAACGTTCTTATTCTTGCCCCGGGAGTCCTTGTCGGCACCGTCCTTTCGGCGGCCTGTGCGCGGCTGATGCTGTGGGGCCTTGCCACTGTCTGGAACACGGCCGTCGGTATGAGTTTTCTGGAGCTATCGATTACCGTCCCGACGCTTGTTGTCGGCGCATCCGCCGGCGTCGCTGTCGGCCTCACGGCGGTCTGGGCCGGCGTCCACAGGCTCAGGAATGTCCAGATCGCCGAAGCCGTATCCGGGAAATGCGCCCTCCCTCCACCACATGCGTCTGCACTGTTCCCTTTTCTTGGCGGCGCCGCCGCTCTTCTCGCCGCCGCCGTGACGGTCTTCGCCCTTTTCTCCGGCGCCGCTCACGGCACGCCGCTGTTTTACGCGGCGGGGGTCTTGCTCATGGTCGCTTCGCTTGCGGGTCTGCGCATGTGGCTTGGGCGCGCAGCGTCCGCCCGCACGAGGTCTGTCGGCAGTTTTTCGGCGGCCGCCCTGGCCGTAAAGAACGCCGCCCGCAGTCCCGCGCGCAGTATTCTGGTCGCCGGCTTGGTCGCCGTCGCATCCTTCGTCTTCATTGCGACCAGTTCCATGAAATCCACGCGGCGGATCACTGGAGGCGACTTCGCACCCTACGGCGGCTATTCGCTGATAGTCGAATCCGACATACCCGTCCCGTACGACATTTCCACTGCCGATGGCCGCAGACTCCTCGCCCTGCCGGAAGAAGATTTCTGGACCAGGATCCGCATCGACGGTCTGCGTTCCTCCGATGGTGAAGACGTCAGTTGCCGCAACCTCTATTCGCCGTCCGACCCCAGGGTGACATCTGTTCCTGACGCTATCATGGATGCGGACGCATTCGCCTTCGCTGCGTCCGCGGAAGCCGTGCCCGATCCCTGGACGCTTCTTCGCACGGAACTGCCGGACGGAGCGGTTCCCGCCGTCGCCGACTACGAAACTGCCCGGTGGATACTCCATAGGGATCTCGGCGACGTCGTCGAAGTCACGGATGAGAACGGCAGGCCCGTGCGCCTCCGCCTGGTCGCGTTTCTCAGGAAGAGTTTCTTCCAGTCCGAACTCCTGGTGGATAGCGATGGTTTCGCCGGGCTCTTTCCGGGCTTTGCCGGCTACAACAAGTTTCTGGTCAAGGCTTCGCTGGACGACATGCCGGCGGTGGCCCGCACGCTTCGCTCCGGCCTGGCCGACTTCGGCGTTACGGTTGAAACCACCCCTGAACGCATGGCTTCCTTCACGCGCGTCGCCGACTCCTACATTTCCGCGTTCCAGGTGCTGGGCGGGCTGGGAGTGTTCATGGGCGCCTTCGGTCTTCTCGCCGTGCTCCTGAAAGGCGTCCTTGAACGGCGGGCGGAACTGGCGCTTCTTTCCGCTCTCGGTTTCCGCCGGGGGACCGTGGCGTGGATTGTCGCGGCCGAAAATCTCCTCCTGCTCGCCTTCGGCTTTGCCGCCGGCACCCTGTCGGCGCTGCTGGCCGTATACCCTGAATTCCTCAGGTCCACAGGCGACACTGCTGCCGTGCTGCGTGCCGCGTGCGCTCTGCTTGCCATGCTCGTGCTTGCTGCGGTCCCCACGTTCGTCGCGGGACTTGTGCTGGTCCGGAAGATCGCTCCCGCCGCGCTGCGCATGGAATAGCGAAAGGAAACGGCATGCGGAAATTTCTGGTGCCCGTCCTCGTGATACTGGCGGCTCTTCTGGGTTATTTCGGCGTTCACCGGTTCCGTACGGCTTCACCGGGAGCGCAGGAGGGCGTTCCGCTCGCCGCAGGAACGCCCAGGGCGATCCCCGGTGACGCCACGTGGCCCGGGTTCCAAGGCGCCGGACGCCTCCACGGGTCGGCTGCTTTCCTGCCGCGCGCTGCCATGTCCATCCGCTGGGAATCCCGGGTCGGCAGCGGCTCGAAATGTTCTGCCGCCGTGACGGACGGTCTGGTCTGCGTGGCCGGCGCCGACGGCGTCGTCCGCGTCCTTGACGTCCTCTCGGGCGCCCTGAAGTGGAAGATCTCAACGGACAGCGAATTCACCGCCGCTCCACTGGTCCGTGACGGCAGGCTTCACGTGGGTGACGCCGACGGCGTTTTCCGCACCTTCTCTCTCAAGGACGGCGCCCTCCTGTGGGAATATGAAGCTGAAGACCAGTTCTTCGCCTCCGCCAACCTCTGCGGTCCGAACGTCGTTTTCGGGTCCTATGACAGCCGTCTGTACTGCCTGGACGCCGCCGCCGGAACGCTCGTGTGGAAATTCCGGACCGACGCGCAGGTCCACGCCACCCCCGCCGTGGACGGCCGTTTCGTCTTCGTCGGCGGCTGCGACGGCGTCCTGCGGGCCGTCCGGGCAGAAGACGGCTCGCAGGCATGGTCCGAAAACCTCGGAGATATCATCCCCACTCCACCCGTCCTCGTGGCCGGCGCCGTGATCGCCGGCACGATGGGCGGCAACGTCGTCTGCTTCGGCGTGGAGAACGGATGGCCCCGCCGCTGGGCCGCGGTGTTTGCGGAAGAAGATTTTTACGGCGGTTTTGCCGCGGCGCCCGGCCGGGGCTGCATCATCGCTGCCGGCCGCAGGCAGGCCCTTTACTGCCTGGATCTCTCCTCCGGCGAACTGCGATGGACCTTCAGGAGCCGCGGAGGCTTCGAAGCCCCCCCCGTCGTCGGCGGCGACGTCGTCCTCGCCCCCGGCCGTGATGGAAAACTCCATGCCGTTGACCTCGCGGGCGGCGCCGAGATCTGGTCCTTCCAGGCCGGTGCCCCTCTCATGGGCGCCCTGGCTATCGGCTCCGGCGTCGTCGTCTTCTGCGACGAAAACGGCGTTCTCTACTGCCTCGAATGATCCCCGCACTTTTCCCCTGATATCCACGGGTTTGAATTCGTCTTAATGCCGATGTATACTGTTTTGTGGGGCCGGTCGCGCACGGCAGAGGAGGTGTAAATGAGCCTGTTCGTCAGCCGTTTTCGCTGTTTGGCCGCTTTCTGCACGGTTGCCCTCGTCGCTGCCGGCTGCGGTCTCTCCACGCCGGACAAGGCGGCTGCCCCGGTTTTCGACGTTCCCGGCGGCACCTATAACGACGACGTCGCGGTGACCATCACCTGCGCAACCTCGGGCGCGACCATATACTACACGACTGACGGCGCCGACCCTACCGACCAGTCGACTGAATACGTCGCTCCCGTTCCCGTGAGCGGCGACGGCACGTCTTTCACGCTCAAGGCGATTGCGGTAAAGCCCGACTGGAATGACAGCAGCATAACCCAGGCCTCCTACGCCATCGACTACTCCATCGCCGTCGCCGTGCTTGCCGGCGCCCCGCCGGCGTACACCGATTCCCAGCAGGTCAACATAACCGTCGGCGGCGAGAATATCCTCTCGTACCAGTACCGCCTTGACGGCGGGAGCTGGAGCGCGGAGACCTCCGTCGCCGTGCTGATTTCCCTTTCCGGTCTGGCAAAAACGGCCCATGTCATCGAAGTAATCGGCAAGAACGTACACGGCGTCTGGCAGGACACCGCTTCCGCTACGTCCTGTTCCTGGACCATTGTCGATGCCACCTGGCTCGGCGCCCCTGACACCGGCCGCCCCTGCTGGGAAGAACGCATGGTCCTCGTCTTTACCAACATGGTCCGCATGGCCCCCATCGAATACCGCGACAGCCGCTATTACTTCAAGAACCCCGGCTGGAACCAGGATGTCCTTGAAACCCATCCCGTGGTCCCGCCGCTTTACCACCACCTCGACCTCAACGATGCCGCGCGCTACCACGCCGAAGACATGCGGGACCAGGACTATTTCGCCCACGACTCTATCGACGGCACCCTGTGGTCCGACCGCATCATGTCCTTCTTTTCGGACGACGCCTACATCGGCGAGAACATCGCCGCTGGCTACACGCTCCCGTGGCTCGTCGTGAGCGGCTGGATATGCGACGGCGAAGCCGACGACGGCACGCCACAGGCCGGCCACCGCACGAACATCATGCGCAGCGGCTTCAAAGTCATGGGCGCAGGTTACGCCTTCGGCGGATCCTACATGCATTACTGGGTTCAGGACTTCGGCGGTCACCCTTCACCCCCGAACTACCCCGTCGTCGCCGCAGGCCACGACTACGTTCAGTCGGGCAACGTCACTTTCCTGCTGAACTACTACGATCCGTCCGGCGCTCCGCAGTCGGTCAAGCTCACGCTCGACGGCGTGGAATACGATCTGACGCTCGATATCGGCGCCGCTCACGCCGGGACCTACACGATCGACCTCCCCAGGGACGACCCCTCCAACGGCAGGCCCTATTACTTTTCCGCGGTGGACAGCGGCGGCGGAGTGTGGCGGTATCCGGGGCCGGGGGTCTTCATGACTTACGGCGAAGGCTCCTGCCTTACCGACTACGTCCCCTAGGCTGTGCCACGTAAGTCTGCCGTGGACCGGATACCGCGTGAAACGTTCCCCGGAAAGGAAGACGAAGCAGGCGATACGGTCTGGTGCGCCCGGCGGACGTCGCACCCGGTCGGCGTCACGAAGATTTGTCGCCCCGGCCGCGTTCCCTGTAATACTTCAGTCCCTCGAAAAACGTCTCCAGGTTTTTCCGCGGTACCCCCGGTGCTACCGAACTGCTTGCCCCCAGGAACAGTCCCGTCTCCGGTCCCTGTTCCACCAGCTTCCGCAGTTCCTTCTTCACGTCCTCCGGACTTCCGTGCGGCAGCGTCCTCGTCACCGACACCCCGGCCCATATCATCAGCGGGCCCCCATCGCGGTCCTTCATCCGGCAGATGGCTTCATAATCCATCCCGTCCTCGTACTGGAACCCCTGGAATCCGCCGACCCCCGCGGCTATCAGTCTCGGCACCATCTGCATCAGGTTGCCGTCGCAGTGCCACAGCAGCCGTATCCCCGCTTCGACGTACGGCCTTATTGACCTTTCAAAATGCGGGAACCACAGTTTGTCCAGAGTCTTTATGTCAACCAGAGTCGAACGTGAATCCGCCATGTCGTGGTCCAGCCGGATTACCTTCGGCAGCCCGCCCTTTTCTATCGCCCGCACCGCGGTTCTGTTCGCCTGCACGGCCCTGTCCGCCTGCAGCCGGAAGTCCTTCTCCATGACCTCCGGGTACAGCGCGTACGCCATGAAGTAGTTAACGTACCCGTACGTGCCGTAACGCAAGTATGGAAAGCCGTTGTACCCTCTCCCGTACGGCGACTTCAGGATCTCCGGGCCGAATTCCTCCTGCACCTTCCTTTCGGCTTCGATTAGTTCCCGCTCCGCCCCGGTGGCTTCGGGATCGCGTCCCGCCGTCGCCGACTCCAGCCCCGGGAAGACGTATTTCTCCAGGTGTTCGACCACCGCTTCCGGACTGTCTATGGCCATCCCGTCCACCACGATTTCCTCGGCGCCCGTTGTCGCCCCGCGTTCGGTTTCCTTGCCGTAGCCGTCGCTGTGCATCGACAGCGGGTTGCGCGGAATGTACTGGTCTATCAGGCAGGCGCCTATGCTGCGCTGCATGTCCAGGTACACCTTTTCGGGGTTTTCCAGGTAAGTCCCGGGCGGATGTCCGCTAAAATGCTCTATCTCTCCCGTTTCCATGACGTGCACCATCATGGTCGGTACGCCGTTCGTCCGCTTCATCTCGAGAGTGTCCGCCGCCATGATTGCGTTCCTGCCGTAGTCCACTGTTCTGTCCTTTTCCGGAGTCCCGCTATTATTATTCCTGGTCCGGCGGCTGCAACCGGAAAGCGCCGTGATACAATGTCCCCCCGCACCGGGACCGGAACGTCCCGCCGCCGCAGTATATGGAGAAACATGAATACCTCCGACAGCCGCACCGCGTGGATCATATACACGTTCCCGACCCTCATGGACGTCTCGGGCGGCGGAATCGGCTTTGCATCCCTTGTCCAGGCCGCGGAACTCAAGGCCAGCAACATCGTCGTCGGCATGCTCGGATCCGCCGTATCGGCCTCGTATCTCGTCACCTGTTTCATCGTGGGCCGCTTCGTCACGCCGGGCAATTCCGCCGCTTTCATAGTCGCGGGCTGCGCCGGCACACTTGCGGTTTCCGTTCTCCTCTCCCTCGTTTCGACCGTGCCGCAGATGTTTCCCCTGATGATGTTCGCAGGCGTCTCGCTGGCGCTGTTTTTCGTGAGTTTCCAGGTTTTCATGAAGGCCGTCGATACCGGCCGAAAGCGTCCCATCGCCTATTCCGCAGGCACCTATACGTTCGCATGGTCCGTCGGCTACGCGATCGGCCCCCTTGTCGGCGGTTTCCTCAAGCAGCTTTCCGGCGCCGAGCCGGGAGCACCATGCGTGTACTGTTACGCCGTCTGCGGCGGCCTTGCCCTCGTCACCATGGCGGGTACGCTCATCTTCAGGCATCACGCCGCTCCCGTCGCGCAGGATTCCGCCCCCGGCAGCGAAACCCCTTATGCCCGCATGCCCGACCTCGCCTGGGTCGGCTGGGTGGCCAGCGGTATCGGCGTCATGATTTTCAATATTATCATGAGAATATTTCCCAAGGAAGCCACCGACCTGCAGTGGCGCGATGACCGCAAGGGCCTTGTCCTTTTCCTCATGTGTATCACGCTGGCACTCGTCGCCTTTGCTCTCAGGCGCACGCGCTCCTGGATGTACGACTGGCGCAGGATATGCGCCTTCGGCCTGTTCGGCATCGCGGGAATGATTATCCTGAGCCTCGGGGACAGCCTTCTCGCCGCCTGCCTGGGTGCCGTCAGTTTCGGAGTCTACGCGGGGGCTTTCTTCTTCTACCTGGTCTTCCACGCCCTGAGCCACCCCAGCAGAAGCGCGCGCTACGTTTCCATAAATGAAGCCGTCGTCGGTACGGCCAGTATGCTCGGGCCCCTCTGGGCCGGGGCGCTGGCCGACCTCTATTCTTTTGACGTCGTCTACGTCTGCGGCGCCGTCCTCATCGTGGCGGCACTGGTTTTCCAGGCCCTTGTTCACCGCAGGCGCGTCCGCTCCGTGCCAGAGTGAACCTCCCACGCAGCGGCCTATTCCCCCGCCTCTTCGAACTCCAGAGCTGCCGAATTGATGCAGTACCTCAACCCCGTCGGTTCCGGCCCGTCTTCAAAGACGTGCCCCAGGTGCCCCCCGCACCGGCTGCAGAGCACTTCCGTCCGCTGCCGCCCCAGGCTGTCGTCGGGAGAGGTGTCCACCGCCGCATCCTCCGCCGGCCGCATATAGCTCGGCCACCCCGTGCCCGAATCGTACTTGTCTCCCGACCGGAAAAGCACCTGCCCGCAGCCCGCGCACCGGTACGTCCCTTTCCTGTGGTTGTCCCAGTGCTTGCCCGTGAACGCCTTTTCCGTGCCCTTCTCCCGCAGTATGCAGTACTGTTCCGGAGTCAGCCTTTTGTCCCATTCCACGTCCATCGGCTTCCCGCCGTCTGCCATGCGCGTTTCCTCCTGTCTGCTCTTCACGCCGTCGCAGCCTCCCGCGGAAAGCGCCGCCGTGACCGCTGCCGTGAATACCGCTTCCATTGTCCACCGCCACATTTTATCCTCCCGTCCTCGGCGTCCAGGAGTCTCTACCGGGAACGCTCCGGAGCGGCCTGTTTATCTCGCTCTACCGTATCATGATACCTTTTCACGGCGGCTTGTTCGCTCCCTCTCCTGTCCCCGTTGCGGAAATTGTCCCGCCGGCTACAATGACTCCAGGCGTTGTCAGGGGGGATAAGATGCGCTTTTCGGCGGCTGTGCTCGTTCTGTTGCTCGTGCCGGTCCGGCACGGTTTCTGCGGTGAAGGCTCAATCGTCACGCAGCCGCCTCCAGGCTTTTTCAAGATGCGTAAGGAGCTCATCGGCAGGCATCCCAGGCTCTATTTTTCCTCCGGGGATATCCCTGCTATCAGGCGGAACGCCGCAGGTCCCGGCAAGTGGTTTGCCGACAGGATCCTGGAAGGCTTCGGCGGCCGTTACAACAGCCCCATGAAGGCCGAAGTCTCCGGGTGGGAGCAGTACCTCTACGGCTTCTGGGGTCTTGTCGGAGCCGATTTCCTCTACGTCGCCACCGGCGATACGAAGTACCGCAACGTCGCAAAGACCTGGTCCCGCTACTGGCTCGGCCGGCCCGACTGGGGCGGCGACGACCTCATCCCCATGGATATACTCTCCGGCCTCGCAATCACTTACGATACCCTCTACAATGACCTCTCCGACACCGAGCGCAGGGAAATGCGCGAGCGCCTCTTCAGGGAAGCCGAAGCCATCCGCAAGCGGTTCTTTGTCGGTCAGTACTGGACCGGCGACTTCCAGAACAATCATATGCACAACCGCATCCACGGCCTTGCCAACGCCGCTTTCGCCGTTTACGGCGACGATCCCAATATTGACGTCGGCCCGCACGCGGACCTCGCCTGCGCCTGCGCTCACAAGCTGGCGGAGTGGCTACCGGAAGACGGCAGCCAGCACGAAGGTCCCGGGTACTGGAGCTACGGGCATCACTGGGTCGTCCGTACCGTCCACCTCGTAGAACACGTCACCGGCGAAGATCTCGTGTCCGCCAATCCCCACTTCACTAACGCCCACTACTTCCGCATCTACATGACTGCCCCAGGCTGGAAACATACCCTCGGCATCGGCGATTCCGGCGACGGCCCCCCGGGTAATCTCACCGCCGTTTCGAGGATCGTCGCCGAAGCCAAAGACCCCTACGGCCAGGACTGGCTCCACAGGATGATGCGTCTCAACCCAGGCGAATTCTACCAGCACCCAGCCTGGGGCCTCCTCTGGTACGACCCATCCATCAAGCCCCGCCCCGTTGAAGAACTCCCCCTCTGGCGCTTCTGGCCGGACCTCGAAATGTTTTCCATCCGCAGCTCCTGGGCCGATGACGCCGCGGCCTTTGTCTTCAAGTGCGGGCCCGTCGGCGGCCACAAGCTCCAGAACCTGCGCGGCGCAGGCTGGGCCAATGTCGCTCATGACCACCCCGACCAGAACCACTTCCTCCTCTTCTCCAACGGCGTCTTCCTTGCCGAAGACGACGGCTATCCCAAGGAAAAGAAGCTCACACGCAGCCATAACACCATCGTCATCGACGGCAAGGGACAGCCGCGTGAAGGCACCGGCTGGCAGCAGCCCTTCGACTACTCCCTCACCGGTTTCATGCGCGACGTTTTCCTCTACCACAACTTCGCCTACGCCGCGGGCGACGGCGGCAGGCTCTACGACGGCGCCGACAGGTTCGTCCGCCACGTGTTCTTCGCGGGCGGCGATTACCTCGTCCTGCTCGACGACCTCGCTGGCTCCGGCGGCCGCGACCATGAATACGACTGGCGTCTCCATAAGAAAGGCGACTGGAAAGACGCCGGAAACGGCTCCTTCTCCGTCGCCGACGGCGGCGTCTCCCTCCGGATCCAGTTCCTCCATCCGGCGGACGCAGGAGGTTCCTTCTTCGGCCCCGAACTCACCGCCCCCCCGGGCCTTTCCGTCCGGCAGACTGCCCGCGACGCCCTCTTCCTCGCCGTCCTCATCCCGCAGAAGAACGGCCTCCCCGCCGTCCAGGCCCGCCGCCTTCCCGCTTCCGGCTGCGTCGCCGTCGAAATCACAACGCCACGCTCCACGGACGTCTTCGCGGTCGCTTCGGGTAAAGGCCCGGCCAAGGCCGGCGACGTGTCTTTCAGCGGCGCCGCAGCGTTTGTCCGCTGCGAATCCGGCAAGGCGACGGGGGTGTTTCTGGTTCGAGGCGGGTCGCTCAGGTTCAAGGGCAAGACTCTCCTCTCGGCCCCGGGGGACGTCAACGCTGCCTTCCGTATCGACAGGAACGCCGTCGCCGTCGATGCGGAAGCCCCCTATAAATCAAAAGGCCGCAAGGTCTCCGTCTCCGTCGGCGGCTTCCCCTCGGGCCGCACCTTCGGTCTCTACAAGGACGGTAAACGCGTTTCCTCCGCCCGGGCGGGCGCCCTCGGCACCGTGTCCCTTCCACTGGACCTCGCCGAACGCTCCTCCGTTCTCCTCAAATAGGCCCGTCCAGCCCTTCCAGTTCCTTCCAGCAGAACAGTAGCGCACGCGGCACGTGGTAGAACCCCTTGTAGTTCCCTCCTTTGCACGTGTGCGTCAGGTTCCCCCTCCGGTCGCAGTATCCGTACCATTCCCCATGCTCGCCGTCGGCGAAATGCTCGAAAGCGTAACGCGTCACGCGGTCGAGCGGCTCCAGCCACTCCCCGTCGCGCGTCTTCGCATACGCCAGCGTCAGGGCGTACATCGCTTCGGTGTGCGGCCACCACAGCTTCATTGATGATTCCAGTTGCAGCGTGGGGCGGCCTTCCAGGTCCATAAAGTAATACAGCCCCCCGTATTCCTTGTCCCACCCCGTTTTCAGCGACCCCCGGATGATGTCCAGTGCCAGGTCCGGCGATCCTTCGGCCCCGGCGTCCAGAAGTTTCAGCAGGAACCACGCGACTTCGATCGAATGCCCCGGCACGAAGAACCGCGCCTCCGGCAGCGCGGCCCAAGTCTCCGCTTCCTCTTCATCCGCCGTAGCGTGTTCCCTCAGCAGCCGCAGTTCCGGATCGTAGTGCGCACGCACCTTCTCCGCCGCCGCACGGATGGCTTCCGTGAACTTCGGGTCCTCCGAATGCCCGGCCAGCTCCAGCGCCATCAGGGCGTTCGTCATCACCGTGCCCAGGCTGCTCGTGCGGGGCGCTCCGGACAGGACGGGACGTCCGAGAAGTCCAGGGTCGTCCATCCACCCGGTTATCCGCTCGTAGAGCTCCAGGGCTTCGTCCAGACATGCCTTGTCTCCCGTCGCTCGGTAGAACTCCGCCAGCCCCTGCATATAGAACACGGCGGAATAAGGCTTCCGCTGCTGGGAACACGGACGCCCGTCGCTCGTCAGGGCAAAATACATCCGCCCCTCGCCGTCGAACGCGCACCGCCTCAGCAGCGCTATCGTGCTGGCGGCCATGTCCAGGTATTCCTGCTTCTTTTCCACGGCGTTGTACAGCCTGCTGAACATCCACACCGCCCGCCCCTGTAGCCACAGGTACTTGCGCGTGTCGTAGACGGTTCCGTACCTGTCCATGCACGTGAATACTCCGCCGTACTTGCGGTCCACGGAATGCTTCAGCCAGAAAGGTACCACGGATTCCAGCAGTTCTCTTCGACAGCTTTCGCGGAAGTCGTCAATCATGGCACTGCCTCCGTTCTGATCCGTCTAACCTTACCCCTGCCAAGCCGGGATAAAAGCAAAAAACCCCACCCCCACCCCGCCTGCACGGCAAACTGTTTTGTGTATGCGGCATAACTTCACTGTTTTCGGCATGACATAATTAACTTTTTTCTCCTTGCTGCGGCAGGAGATACAGAAGTCTTCCGGTT
>JAFGGJ010000005.1 GCA_016930595.1 Planctomycetota bacterium | reverse complement strand
CCCGTTGGCTCCCTCCCGGGCAGGTCTTTCATCGGCGAAGGCGACGCCGTCATCGAAACCGTCGAACACCTCCTTGCCGCACTTCACGGGATGGGCGTTTTTGCCGCCATGATCGAAGTCTCCGGACCGGAAATCCCCGTCCTTGACGGCAGCTCCTTCCTTTTCGCCAGGGCCTTTGCGGATGCCGGTACCGTGGATTCCGGCCTCCCTCTTCTTCACTATGCGCCCATGACCGCCATCGAAGTCTACAACGGCCGCGCCAAGGTCAGTATCTGGCCCCGCTCCGACGGCCTTTCCCTTTCCTACAGGCTCCATTACGACGGTTTCCCAGACGCCACCGGCTGGCTCGAGGTGGATCTTACCCCCGAAACGTTCCTTCAGGAAATCGCCCCCGCACGCACCTTCGCCACCACCACGGAAGCCGATCTGATGCTCAAGGCCGGTCTCGGCAAGGGCGCCGCTCATGCCAACACCGTTCTCATCGGGCCATCCGGTCCCGAGAACCCCGGTGGTTTTAGACTTCCATTGGAGCCGGTAAGGCATAAAATACTGGACTTGATAGGGGATTTGGCGCTCCTCGGCTATCCCGTCACCGGCGATGTCCGGGCGCGCCTCAGTGGCCACAAGCTGAATCGTATCCTTGTGGAGAAGATTGCTATGAGTTCAACTCTTAAAGCCAGGGGCAAGGGCGTTACCGGCGAGATCGATATCTCCGGTATCAGGGACCTTCTCCCTCACCGCTATCCTTTCCTCCTTGTTGACAGGGTCATTGAAAGCGACGGCGACGAACGCCTTGTCGCCGTCAAGAACGTCTCCATCAACGAGCAGTTCTTCAACGGCCATTTCCCCGACAGGCCGGTAATGCCAGGCGTCCTTCAGATCGAAGCCATGTGCCAGGCCGCCGGCCTCCTCCTCATGCACTATCATCCCGACCCCGGCAACATGATGGTCGCCGTCGTCGGCATGGACGAAGTGCGCTTCAGGCGTACCGTCGAACCCGGCGATCAGATGGTCATTACCGTCACCAAGGAGAAAGTCACCAGCCGCCTCGGCGTCGTCCGCGCCCAGGCCCGGGTCAACGGCGATGTCGCCTGCGAAGCCAGATTGCTCTTCAGCGTGGTGCCGCGGCGCGCCGAAAAGAATAATAACGGTTCCGGGGAAAGCGAGTAGCCACGCCATGCCCTCCGATCCTGTCATACACCCCAGCGCGGTCGTTGACCCGGGCGCTCGCCTTGCCCCCGGCGTCGAGATCGGCCCGTTCAGCTACGTCGGCCCTAAAGTCTCCCTCGGCGAAAATACCGTCCTGATGAACCACGCCACCGTCATCGGCAATACCTCCGTCGGCGCCGACTGCCGCATTTTCCAGGGCGCCGTCGTCGGCGGCTTCCCGCAGGATCTCAAGTACCACGGCGAAGACACCCTCCTCGAAATCGGCGACAACAACATCATCAGGGAATTCGTCACCATCAACAAGGGCACCATCGGCGGCGGCGGCGTCACCCGCATCGGAAGCCGCAACCTCATCATGGCTTACGTCCATATCGCCCACGACTGCCTTCTCGGCGACGACATCATCCTTGCCAACGTCACCACGCTCGCCGGCCATATAGTCATCGAAGACAAGGCCAGGATCTCCGGCCTCGCCGCTCTCCACCACTATGTCACCGTCGGCACACTCGCCTTCATCGGCGGCGCCAGCAAGATTACACAGGATGTGCCCCCGTACTGCCTCGTCGACGGCAACCCTTCCCGCGTACGCGGCCTCAACATCGAAGGCCTCAAGCGCTCCGGCGTCAACCGCAGTACCATCAACGGCCTCAAGGAAGCATTCCGCGTCCTCTACAGGTCCGACATGAACCGTTCCCAGGCCATCGACGAACTCAAGGAGGATCCTCTTTTTGAAGCCTTTGCCGAAGTCCGCCACCTCGTACACTTTGTGGAGCGCGAAGTCATGGGCTGGCGCGGACGCGGCCGTGAAGCTCTGCGTCCAGACCGCCCGGCCGGATTCTCTTCCGAAAACCCCCTCTCGGAAAAAAAGGAACGTGACGGCACGGGTTGATACGCCCTCAGCCTTACGTCCCATTGACCCCGTTTACAGGTTAGGCTCCACGTGGAATCCCATGCCCTCAACGTGCTGATGGTCGCCGGCGAGACTTCCGGCGATATCCACGCCGCTTCCGTCGCATCCGAGATCCTTGCTCTCCGTCCCGATATCCGCCTCTGGGGCATGGGCGGCGATCACATGCGCTCGGCAGGCGTCGCCATCGAACGCCCCATGCGGGCCACCGAAGTCATGGGCACCGTCGAAGTCCTTGCTTCGCTCGGCAGAATACACAACGCCATGAAGCGCCTTGTGGACCTCGCACGTTCCCGCATGCCGGCCGCCGCTGTTCTCACCGATTATTCTGACTTCAACCTCCGCTTCGCTCGCCGCCTCCGTACCCTCTCCATCCCGGTCGTCTACTTTATCAGCCCCAAAGTCTGGGCCTGGCGCAAGGGCAGGACCAGGACCATCAGGCAACTCGTTGACCTTATGCTTCTCATCCTGCCCTTTGAAGAAGACTTCTACACCGCTCGCGGCATGAAGAACGTGAAGTACGTCGGCAACCCTCTCGTTGACCAGCTCGCCCCCATTCTTCAGCGCGACCCCGCCGCCATCCGCTCGGAACTCGGCCTCCCCGCCGACGAACCCGTCATCGGCGTCCTCGCTGGCTCCAGGCCCCGTGAAATCCGCCGCCATGCCGCCGTTTTCGTCCAGGCCGCCCTGCAGGTCGCCTCCCGCTTCGGCGGCGCACGCGTCCTCCTGGCCCCACCCGATGACGAAAAAGCCGCCATCCTCCGCCCGCTCGTTTCCTCCTTCCCCGTCGAGATCCACCCCGGCAAGTCCAGGGAAGTCCTCCGCGTTTCTCACTGTGCAATCGTCAAAAGCGGCACCGGCACGCTCGAAGCCGCCGTCCTCGGCACGCCCGCCGTCGTCGCCTACAGGGCCGGTTTCTTCAATTCCATCGTCGGCCATTACCTTGTCAGCACCAGATATTTCTCCCTCCCCAACATCATCGCAGGCTCTGAAATCTATCCTGAGATCATGCGCGGTGTTTCCGCTCAGGCTATTGCCGACAGGCTGGCCCCGCTCTGGCAGGGTGAAGCGCGCGATGAAATGCTCGCTTCACTTCGTGAAGTAAGCCTCAGGCTCGGTCCTCCGGGCGCTTCCCGGCGCGCCGCCGAAGCCGTCGTCGCCTTCATCGACTCGAAGACGGCGACCTAGTCCAGAGGCACCAGGTTCAGGGCGTTGCCGCCCAGTATCTTCTCCAGCGCCTCCCCCGGAAGCCCCATTTCCCTCAACATCTCCTGGTGCCGGTTGTCCGTGTAGTCCCTCCCGTACAGCACCCTGTCCTGGTACTTGGTAAGGAACTCCTTCCCGTGCTCCCTGTCCCGGTCTATCGCGTTGTATCCGGAGCCCGCCGACAGGTCGCAGTACAGGTTCCCGTACCTGTCCAGCAGTTCCGGCAGTTTTCCACCGGGCTTCACCGGGCCGCCGGGATAGGCCTCTTCGACGGTGTTCTCCCCGCTTATTTCCCGCCAGAACCCAGGCGCATGTCCGATGAAGTTCGTCCCGGGGCACAGCTTCAGGGCGTTTTCCAGCCGGTTGATGTCGTAACAGTACCATGTCTGCCTTGACTTCGGCACCCCCCCAACGGGGAACGTTATGTCTATGTGTATTACCACCGGCAGGCCCATCTCGCCGCACAGCCTGTACATCATGAGGGCGTCTGGATCGTCCGCCATTATGCGCACCTTCAGTTCCCCGTATCCCCTTACCCCGTACATATCCACCGCCGATTCCAGCTTTTCCGCAGCGCTCGGGTCACGCGGGTCCGGCGCATAGAACGGCACCAGCCGCTCGGGATATTTATCCACAGCGTCCACCATGTCCCTCAGCGGCATCCCGATTCTGTCCGGGGCGAACGCCTTGGCGTATCCCTCCAGGCTTATTTCACGCGGCGGGCATTCCCACGTGCATACCCATGTCTTGTCTATCCCGTACTCGTCCATGTTCGCCACGAGGTCGTCCGCCCTGTAGCCGTGCCACTCTACGTGGTTATGTGCATCTATTATCAAGGTATCCCTCTCTTTCCGCGGCATGTCTTCCCGCTTGCGCTCCTCACGGTATACATCCGCCGTCTTCTGCAGTCAACTGCAGCCGTCGCCTAATTTCGCCATTGCCGTCCCTTGCTAAACCGCTCCGGCGTGGTAACATGAATGGACACCGGAGGACTTGCACATGCCGGGGCCTTTGCGCCTGATCCTGGAATCCGGCGGCGATGCGCGTGATTACGTCGTTCTGCCGGAAAAAGGTGCCGTCATCGGCCGTAAGAGTGACAGCGATATTGTCATTCAGGACACTACGGCCAGCCGCCACCATTCGCGCCTCGAAGTCATCGACGGCGTCTGGCACCTGCGCGATATGAATTCCTCCAACGGCACCAGGCTCAACGACCAGCCCATCTCGGTTATCGCCGTTTCCAACGGTGACGCCATCAGGATCGGCAAGACCGTTTTCCGTATCGTCCTTCAGGACGGTCCCCCGGCCGCTCCCAAGCCGCCCAGCTTCAGTACCATTCCCATCCCCGACGACGTCCCGGACTCCGCCGGCCCCCCCACGCACTCTGCCGGCCGCCGCCCTCCCCCCCGCAGGAAGCCTCGCGGCTCCGCCCCCCCGGCCGACCGGCCCTCCCGCAGGGATACCGCCTCGCGCTCCGGCCGCAGGCCCAAAGATACCCGCACGCAGCGCGACAGGTCCTCCCGCACCGAAAGGGACCGCAACTCCCGCTCCGATGACAACGGCGACAGGCGCTCCAGCCGCAGGTCCTCCCGCCGCACCGCTTCCGACAAGCCCTTCTACATGCAGACGCCCGTCCTCGCCGTGGGCGGTGCTGTTTTTCTCGTCATCGTCATCATCATCGCCTTCAGCATGGGCGGCAACGGTGGATCGCGCCCGCAGGCTGACACGAACGCCCGGCCGCAGTCCTTTGATTCCGCCGACGCAGACGAGCTTTATACCGAAGCCTCCCGCCGCATGAGCAGGAAGATATACGAAGGCACTCTCCCCATCGTCAAGAAGGCGCGCGAAAAATTCGGCGTCATGCTGGATAACCCGGCCCACCCCAAGTGGGTTGAAGACAAGTTTCAGAAACTCGTCTTCTGGGAACGCCAGCTTGGTGAAATCGAACTCGCCAGGGAGAATCGCGAGCGTCTCCAGCACCATCGCTGAACCCCGTGTCCCCGCTCCGTTTCCTCCCCGTACAGGGTCTTGCCATGACCGGACAGGATAAGGACACTGCCGCAGATGTTTCCAGGGCCCGCTCAGGCAGGGCGCTCGGACGCCTTGAATCCATGCGCTCACGCCCCGGCCGCCTCCCCGCTGCCGTTCTCCTCGCCGCGGCGGCCGTTTTCCTCCTTATCCTGGTCGCGTTCGTCTCCGGAGGCATTTTCGAACACGGCGGCGATTCGCCTCCTCCCGGCACGCCCGCCGAAGCCTTCGACGATGAAATGCTCGCCGCAAGGGATTCCTATAACCGGCTTTTCCTCATAATGGTCCACCGCCGCTACGACGGCGGCCTCCCTCACGCCGCCTCCACCGTGCAGGCCCTCGGGGTCCTCGCCGACAAGTACCCCTCCAGGGCCTGGATACAGGATTATTTCCGCCGCGCCGCACAGTGGGAAAGAGACCTCAGGGAATGGGAATTCGCGCGTGAAAGCCGCTCTTTCAATAGCCCTAATCGTTCCCCTTGATGCCAAAGTGCCGCCCCTTCGCGGCCGATAGTTGATTTGCCATGACCAGGGACTGGTTGGAAGAATTCAAAGAGATCCTTCGCTCCGTTTCGCCGGATGAGCCGGACGACGGAGGCGGTCCCGTATTCCCCGACGATGACGATTCCGCTTCCGGCGGGCTTTTTGAAGACGAGCCCCTCATGGAACGCGTTTTCGACGACGACCCGGCCGATGCCGCCTTCCTCGAATCCGCCGGCCCTGCGCCTGAACCGCTCCCCGGCGACGGCGATACCGCGGATATCGTCACCGCCCACGACCTCGGCGAACTGGTCGACCGCACCCCCCTTCCCGGGGACGAAGAAAAAGACCCCAAAGCCGTCACCGGTTTTTCTCGCGCCGTCCAGGACATGTTCCAGAATCTCGTCAACGAACTCGGCCAGGTCAAGGATCTCGCCGGCCGCCGCCTTGCCAGGCAGGCGCTCCAGCGCAGCGAACTCGACGTCGAAGAATCCGTCGACGACGACAACAGGTTCTATGACGCCGTCGAAAGGATGTTCGAGGAAATACGCACCAGCGCCGGCGAACGCCTCAGGGAAGTCCACCAGGTCAGCGTCGAAGCGCGCAGGGAACTCAGGGAAGTCGAAGCGCGCCTGCGCGAACGTGAATCCGAAAACGAACGCCTCCGCTCGGAAATCGACTCCGAGCGTTCCCACCTGCGGGCCATGGAAGACGAACTCGCTTCCCTCAGGCAGCGCATGGAACAGCAGGCCGCCGAATCCGTCGACAACGCCTATTACCAGGAACTGATGCGCCGCCTAAACGAAGCCTACAGCCTCCTCGCCGCCATCGAAGAAGCCTATCTCACTTCCGCCGACTAGTCCCGCCGCCGGCCGGACGTTCCCCTCCGCCTTTACCTTTCTTCGCGGGAACTTGCGCCCGTGCCGCCGTATAATATCAACGGGAGGTGCAGGGTGTCCGCAGGCAGAACCACCCGTTCGGCATACAGGGCCATCGACGCCAACGCCAACCGCTGCCGCGAAGGGCTGCGCGTGGCGGAAGACTACGCGCGCTTCATACTGGATAACGAGCGTCTCGCCGGCGCGCTCAAGAACCTGCGCCATTCCGTCACCGCCGCAGTCCGTGAAGTCGGCAGCGACGCTTCCATCGTGGCTTCCAGGGATACCGAAAGCGACGTGGGCACCCGTATCACGCTGGCGCCGGAAGTCCGCAGGGCGGGCGAGGAAGATATACTCAAGAGCGCTCTCAAGCGCTCGGAAGAAGCCCTCAGGGTCCTGGAAGAATTCACCAAGCTCGTTTCCCCGGCCAACGCCCTCAGGTTCCAGGATATCCGTTACAGGCTGTATACCGTTGAGCAGGAACTCCTGTCCACCTGGCTCCCGTGGCGCCGGCTTTCCTCCGCTTCGCTCTACTTCGTCCTTGCGCCCGCCGCCGGGTCGTCCGTTGATATCGAGCGGACCGTGCGCGGCGCCGTCGAAGGCGGCGTGGATATCGTCGGCTTCGCGGAATCTTCCGTTCCGGACGACCGCTTTCTTCACGACGCTTCCCTTGTCCGGGACGCATGTGCCGCCGCCGGCGTGCCCTGCATCATCGCCTCCCGGCCCGACGTGGCGGTCGCCGTCGACGCGGATGGAGTCCACCTCGGGCCGGGCGACATGTCCCTGGATGCCGCCCGGCGCGTTGCAGGGAACGCCAGGGCTGTTGGAATTTCGGTGACCGACGCCGGATCCGCCCTGAAAGCGCAGGAAGCCGGGGCGACTTACGTCAGTATCGGAGTCTGCTGGGACTTCGATGTCCCGGTCGATACCGGCTGTCTGGAACGCGCTGCCGCGGAACTTACGGTGCCGTGGTTCGCCGCTGGAGGAATAGAAGTCGAAGACGTGCCGGGGATTCTCGCTGCCGGTGCCACCCGGATTGTCGTGGGCAAAGCCATTTCCATCGCCGATGACCCCGCACGTGCCGCCGCTGCTTTCAGGAAAGCCCTGGCGCTCTAAGGTTAAAGGGGACGCCGCCCTTTTACGCCGCACTGTCCCACGGCACCCGCCCGGATTGTGTGCGCAAGGCATAACTTCACTGTTTTCGGCACAACAGAATTAACTTTTTTCTCCTTGCTGCGGCAGGAGATACAGAAGTCTTCCGGTTTTTTATCGTCCTTT
>JAFGGJ010000040.1 GCA_016930595.1 Planctomycetota bacterium | reverse complement strand
TGAGGATGTCGGGCTGGATGCCGATTTCGCGGAGTTTGCCGACGGACTGCTGGGTGGGCTTGGTCTTCAGCTCGCCGGCGGTGCGGATGAACGGGACGAGGGTTACGTGGATGTAGAGGACGTTGCGCGCGCCTTCGTCGAAGCGCAACTGGCGGATAGCTTCCATGAAGGGGAGGCTTTCGATATCGCCGATGGTGCCGCCTATTTCGGAGATGACGACGTCGACGCCTGGAGAGGCGAGTTTTCTTATGGAATCCTTGATTTCGTCGGTGACGTGGGGGACGACCTGTACCGTGCCGCCGAGGTAGTCGCCGCGGCGCTCCCTGTCGAGCACGGACTGGTATATCTTGCCGGAGGTGTAGTTGCATTCGCGCGTGGTGGTGATATTGCAGTAGCGCTCATAGTGGCCCAGGTCCAGGTCGGCCTCGTAGCCGTCGTCCGTTACGAAGACTTCGCCGTGCTGGAATGGACTCATGGTCCCGGGGTCCACGTTAAGGTAGGGATCGAACTTCTGGATGCGGATTTCGAGCCCCTTGCGCTTTAGGAGCATGCCGATGCTGGCGGCTGTGATGCCCTTGCCCAGGCTGGAGATGACTCCGCCGGTGATGAAAACGTACCCGGCCATTCAGGGGCCCTTTCTGCCCGAGGCGCGGAAGCGCGCCGCAAATGCGGAATAATCGTCGGCGGTGTCGACGCCACGGGTGCGGTTATTGATCAAAACGACGTGAATCCTGCAGCCGTGTTCCAGAAACCTGAGCTGTTCGAGGGCTTCGACGTATTCGAGCCGGCCTTCGGGCCACGCGGTGTATTCGGCAAGCAGCTCTTTCGTATAGGCGTAAATGCCGAAATGGCCGAGTGGTTCGAGCACTTCGGCGGAGCGGTCCTGCCTGAGGAACGGGATGGGGGCCCTGGAGAAATAAAGAGCGTCGCCGAGGTCGTTGCAGACGACTTTGACGGTGGAGGGGTCGGACATGCCGGCCGGGTCGAGGGGAAACGCGGCGGTGACCAGCGGAGCGGTGCCGGAGGAAATGGAGCGGGCTACGGCGAGGATGATATCGGGGGGCATTTCGGGCTCATCGCCCTGGAGGTTCAGGACGAGGTCTTCCTTGATGTGCGAGGCGGCCTCGGCGATCCTGTCGGTGCCCGAGCGGTGAGAAGGGGAAGTCATCACGGCCTGGAAGCCGTGGTCTTCTGCGGCGGCGGCGATTTCCGGGGAATCGGTGGCGACAAGGACGGATGATATGACGCCGCCGGAGAGTTCGGCCGCGTCCCGGGCCCTTGCGGCGGTATGGACCACCAGGGGGAAACCCGTGTCGGCGAGAAGCATCTTGCCGGGCAGCCTGGTGCTTTCACCCCGGGCAGGTATTACCACGGCCACGTGGGGCACGAGGGTCTCCTTCCGGGACAGCGATTATATCCCGCCATGGGGGAATTTCAAACGACCGTGGAAGGGCGCCCCCACGGGCAGATCTGTTCGACTCAATGCGAGATGGAACAGCGGATTTCTTCAAGGATTTTCTTGTCATTCAGCGGGACGTCGACAAAGGACATGCCCATCCTGACGTACGTACGGTCGGCGACAAGGCCGTTGCCGACGGGGGTGGCGCCGTCGAAGGCGGAAACAAGCGTGAGCCATACGACCTGGGCCGAGACGGTCAACTTGCCGCCCTGGAAAGGGTTATCGATCTGAACGGTGAGCATGCGGCCCAACTGGGAAGTTTCCTCGACGGGAATTTCAACGGCCACGCCGCCGGAACTGATGTTGATAACCCGGTAGGGGCCGCGGCCTTCAATGTGCGCCCAGATGCCTTCGGCCCCCCACCTGGCGGAATCGCGGCGGTCGGCTTCCTTGGCACGGTCGGCAAAACCACGCTCGGCGCCTTTGGACGCCAGGAGGTCCAGGGCTTTCTGCCTGTCGACGCCGTTGAGCTTGATGAAGGGGACCAGCATTTCCGCGGAACAGTGGGGGCAGAAACACCTGGTGCCGGCTTCGGCGGCACTGGCCTTGACTTCTTTGCCGCAGGCCGGGCACAGGAACGTAATATGAATGTCCAAACCGCTTTCTCCCGTCCCGGCTACCAGACAGGGACCAGCCTTACGAGGTGACCGCGGTTGCCGAGCACCCAGATGCCGCCGAAAGCGTCGGTGGAGATGTCGAGCGGCTCCTGGACGAGTTTCGACAGGTCGACAGCGACGAGTTTCTCTTCATCCCCGGGGCCGAAGACGTAAAGAACGTTCCTGGCGCCGTCGAGGAAGGCGATGGTGCCGTCGGGGCTTGCCGCGGAAGCGTTGACGGGCGTGAGGTTGGTCTTGCCCACGGTGACAAGGCCGCCCTGGGGGCTGAAAACGTGCAGGGGCTTTCTCGCGACGACGACGCGTATGTTGCCGGCGGCGTCGGCGGCAACCGCCTGGACGCTGCGCAGACGTTCGTCGTTCATCCCCGGGAAGGCCTGCAGAAGAGAGCCGTCCTTGGCGGAATAGATGTGGACGCAGTACTGGCCGGTGTCCTGGAGGACGTATATGTGATCGCCGGAAACGAACATGTCGATAGGCTGAAGGAGCTGCTTGGCGGGGAGCTTGCCGCTTTCGCCGATGGTACCGAGGAGTTCGCCGGCGGAGGAAAACTTGAGAACCTGTCTGCGCTGCTGGTCCAGGATGTACAGGCTGCCGTCGGGACCGGCTTCGATATCCCCAGGGGAATTCATCACGGCGCCCTTGCCGCGGCCGCCGAAACGGCCGATGAGCGCGCCCTGGGAGGATATCTTGCCGACAAGGGCATTGCGGCCGTCCAGAAGGTACATGGAGCCGTCGCCGGCGATGGCGAACCTGTCGACACTGTCGAGAATTTCACCGCCGAGTTGGCCGGCGAACGCGTCTTCCCGGAAGAGTTCAACGGCCTTGCCGCGGCGGTCGGCGACATACAGGACGCCCATGCGGTCCGCAGCCACGGTCACGGGATCCTTGACCTGTCCGACTTCCGTGCCTCCGGCGAAGATCTTTTTCCAGGTAAAGTTCGTGCGGGCGTAACCGTCGCCGTTTTCACTGAGGACGACAAGGCGGTCCATGAACGCATCGTACGCCATGTCGGCGGCGGGAACGTCGCGTTCGGCGAGGATGCTTTCGCCGATCAGGCGTGCAACGCGGAAGTGCAGGACGGCCGAGCGGCCCGCGTCCAGAACATGGTAGTCGTTGGACTTGTCGGCCACTATGGCTACCGGCTTGTCGAGATTGCCGGTGGATTTGCCCGGGGCGCCGATGGAAAACAGGAACCGGCCGTCGGGCGCGAAGCTTTCGATGGACTGGCTCATCTGGTCAACGACCAGAATAGTCCCGTCGCGCAGGATGGCGAAGTCAACGGGCTTGTTCAGAAAGCCGTTGCCGTTGCCTTTCCCGCCGAAGGAGACTTCCGGCTTCAGGCCTTCCTTTTCATCCAGCGCACAGCGGATTATCGCGGCGCGGGTGGTGTCGAGTAGGTAGATCTTGCCGCCATAGACCGCTATCGCCTGGAAGTCGCCGCCCCGGGGCAGGGCGTATTCGCCGGCGGTGCGGAGGGTGCCTGCGGCAAGGACGACTATCTTGCGTGCAAGGCCGTCAAGAACGTAGGCGTTGTTGGCGGAATCGAAGGCTATGTGCCGCACCTGCTGGAAGACGCCCCCGCCGATGCTCAGAAGTCCTTCGGAGCGGTAACCTTGCGGGAGCTTGCCGGTGGGACCGAGACCTTCGATCTCGACTTCCGCCGAAGAGGTCTTTTCGGCGCCGGTCTTGAGCGCGACGGCAACCTTGAACTTGCCGGGTTCGGAAGGCGGGTACCAGGTGTTGACGGGGGTGGGGGTGAGTTCTGCCAGCAGTCTGCCGCCGGTCGCGCTCCAGCTGAAAGCGGCGGGCGCGTCATCGGGATTCGCCACATCCGCCTTGAGTTCGATGGGGGTGGACGTGGTGGAAGAAGCCACGGTTCCCTTGAGTGACAGGACCCTGGGCGGCGTGGTTACGGCCGGCTGCCCGGGGTCGTAGACGGCCAGGGTGCCTTCGGCCACGGGTTCGACCGGGGCGCCGATATCGACGGTGACGCCGCCGGGAACTCTCCTGAGAACCCTTCCCCTGGCGACGACCTTGGGTCTGCGCAGTGCCACCTTGTCGCTGTAGGGGAAGAGCACGACTTCGCCTTCGCCGTAGAACAGGACGGTTTCGCCCAGGGGAATGGTGTCCGGGGAATCGAAATCGACCCTGACGAGGGCGCCGTCCCTGGACTTGACGGTGCCGCGCTGGAGCTTGCCCGGGTCTGCTTCCTCACTGTCGCCTTTTGCGTCCCCGTTGCCGAGGGTGACGGCCTTGACGTAGTAGGAGGCGCCGGAGAGGATGAAGGAAGTCTTGAGAACGCCGTTCAGCATGAATTCGCCGGCGGGCGTAGGGTCAAGTACGACCATGAAGCTGACGTCGGCGTCGATGCCGTTTTGTGTTTCGGTGAAGCCGGTTAGGACGATGTCGAATTTTCTAACGGGGAAAGGGGCGCCGGAGACATAGGTCCTGGTCTTGTCCGCGAGGGCGGCGTCTACGAAAGGATTCCTGGCGGGGGCGGCGCCGCAGAGTACCTGGCGCCACGCCGCGAGCGTGTCGGAGAGGCCGAGCCTGACGGTGCCGAGCCTTGCCCGTTCGGCGAGTTCATCCATGCCGGGCAGGCCTTCGCTCCATGCCTCGCGTGCCTTGGCGATGGTGTCAATACATTCCTGGAACTGATCCTTGTCGAAAAGGCCCTGCGCCGTGGCCAGCATGCCCTGGGCGATACTCCTGGCCTGGAGCCGTTCGTCGAGTTTCTCGGCGGCCGTCCTGGCGGGTTTATAGAGGGGGGCGATCTTCATGATGGCCAGGAGGCGCTTTTTCTTCTCGGCATCCGACAGATCCTTGCTGTCTGCGGCGGCCATGTGATCCCTGAGTTCGGCCAGGAGACGCTTGTTTTCCCTGAGGAATATCTGCGCTGCGGGGCGTTCGCCGGCGACTTTTTCGAGAGCGGCGAGTTCCTTTTCCGCGTTGGAGACTTCGCCTTTCTTGATCGCTTCCATGCAGGCCGTCCGGATCTTGGCGAGTTCGGCAAGCCTGTCTTCGGCAAGCTTGATGATGTTCTGCGCCTCGGTGAAATGAATGTTATCCGTATTGATGTCCTTGAGCAGCTTGACGGCGTGTTCGAATTCGCCCTTGGCGTAGAATTCGGTGGCCTTTTCCCACTTTTCCTCGCGAGCCTTCACCGCACTGTCGAGGGTCGTCTTGATGGAGGCGGCGAGGGCGGCGGTATCAAGGTAGCCCGGATCGAGATTCATGGCTTTTTCGAGAGCGGCCAGGGCGCCTTCCAGGTCTTCCTGTTCCAGGAGCTTCTTGGCGTCGTCATAGGCCGCGACGAGTTCGGGCCTGGGTTCCATCTGGAACAATTCCGGCCGCAGGGCGGGCAGGACTTCGCCTTCTTCGACGGTGAAGGTCCTGACGAGAGGCAGGTAGCCGTCTCTCGTCAGCATGATGCTGTAGCTGCCTTCCTTTAGATTCAGGCGGGTGTAAGGCAGGGGAGAAGCGCCGTCTTTGCTGCGGAGCAGGCAGGTGGTACCCTTCGGAATGGCGGTTTCCAGGAAGGCGAAGTCGACTTGCACGTCGCCCTTGCGGGGGGGAGGCGGCTGGGTCGAGACCACGGGAGGCTGCGGCACCGGCGTGTCGGGCCCGCCCGAAGTATGGCTCTTCCTGTACAGCAGGTATCCGCCGACGGCCACAATGATGACGACGCCGGCCACGACCGCTCCCATTATGGTGGTCAGGGCGGCGAACGGGGATTTTGACTCCACCGTGTCCCGTGGCTTGGTGGACACGGCTGAGTCCACGGGAGGAGGCGTCTTGCCGACGAACCTTTCGGCCTGGCTGGTATCGAAGACGATGGTGTTGCCGGCTTCGACGCCGAGGTTCCTGCGGAGCGCAAGGAGATCAGCGAGGAAATCGCCCGGCGAGGTGTAACGGTCTTCCTTCTTCTTGGCCAGGCATTTCAGGAGAATACTGTCGAGCTCGGGGGGGACGGCCTCGTTGGCTTCCGAGGGCAGGCGGGGGTCTTCGTGCACGTGCTTATAGATGAGAGCCGCCGGAGAGTCGGCGATAAAGGGCGGCATGCCGGTGAGCAGTTCGTAGAAGACGACCCCCAGGGAATACATGTCGCTCCGGATGTCCACGTCGGTGCCTTCGGCCTGTTCCGGACTCATGTAGGTGGGCGTGCCCACGATGTAACCGGCCTGGGTGATGTTCATGGCGTCGGCGGATGCTGTCGGTTTGGCGAGGCCGAAATCGGTTACTTTAACGACGCCGGCCTTGGTTATCATTATGTTGGCCGGCTTGATATCGCGGTGGACAATGCCGAGTTCGCCGGCGGCGGAGAGCGCAAGGGCGACAGCGGCGACGAGGTCGATCGCTTCTTCTAGCGTGAAGCGGCGGCCTCCGGAGAGCATCTTTTCCAGGTCGTCGCCTTCGACGTATTCCATCGCGAAGTAGGGGACGCCGTGTTCTTCGCCGACGGAATATATCTGCACGACGTTCGGATGAATGATGCGCGCGGCGGCTTTGGCTTCCCGGTAGAGGCGCTCGACGAGGGCGCGGTCCCGCGCCATGCTCTTGGGGAGAAGCTTGAGTGCAACGACGCGGTCGAGCGATGTCTGGGACGCCTTGAATATCTGTCCCATGCCTCCCGCTCCAATACGCTCAATTACTTCGTATTCCCCCAGTCGCACACGGCGTCTTTCGCCCACGGTTTACCTCCCATGACTCTGTCTGCAGGACAAACCCCCACCCCTCGTTTAACAAGATTACACGATAATCGGCATATCTCAAGCCTAAATAAAGGATGATTCCGGCGGTGGAGAGTGCGGCGTCCCGTCCGAAGACCCCGGCCGCGGGCGCACGCGTATTCGTGGATTGCCGTACACGCGGCAAAGCATTTGGCTAACGGCTTAAAGCCCCCGCGGGTTTTAACCGATAGATATGGATGCGTGGTTAAGCTTCCGGTTCAACAGGCGCAGCAGCGATAGAGCCTTGATTTGAGAGGAGGACAGGCGGTGTCCGATTTCTACGGGTACTGTGTCCGGTGCAAAACCCGCAAGGGTATTTCTGAGTCCAAGACAATTACCCTTAAGAACGGCCGTCGTGCCATACGGGGCGTCTGTCCGGACTGCGGCAGCGCCATGTACAGGATACTCCCTCGTTCCTGACCGTTCTCCAGCACCTGAAGCGGGTCATAATTTTCCGGGCCGGTGTTGACATTTCAATTCAGGTGCGTTAACATCTACCACAGGTAATCACGTTTGTTTTTTGAAGGCGGAATAGCGGAGGCCCGGTGGTGCAGATGTTCGATATCCGCGGTGGTACGCTGAAAGTCAATGACGATCTGTACTGGGACAGCGAAGAGGAGTACGAGCAGAGCGTGACGCTGCTCCTGCAGTCCCCAGACAAGAATCCGACCATCGATCTTACCAAGGTCAATTTCCTGTTCAGTCCGTTCATGGGACAATTGGTCCGGTTCTGTGCAAGAGCGCGTGAGATGGGGAAGACTCCAAAGGTGCTCATAGGCCCGCAGCTTAAAGAGTTGTGCGCTTCCACGGGGCTGCTGAAGGAGCTGCCTTTCGCTGTGGTTGCCCAGAATTCCGTTTGAAAAGGCCCAGTCCCGGGCCGGCACCGCTGCATACTTTTGCAACTCCGCATCGGAAGTTGTATAATCCCGGCAGGACAAGGAGTTAAGGCTATGCACAAGGGGGGATTGCTGGCAGCGGCGACGGTATCGCTGGCGGCGCTGCTGCCGGCGGACGAAGCGCCGCCGTCACCTTTCGCCGCAGGCGGCGCCCGCAAACCCGCGGGCAGGTGGGGCTCGGTCCTGCTCCTGGGGGGCCCGGAAGAACGGCAGACGCTGACCGGGCACCTGAGTTTTACCAACGGCAAGCTGTTAAGACTGCATGATATCGACCGCAAGAACGTGACGACCATCCGGCCTTCGCTGATAACAGCCATCGACGTTGCCGTGGAAAAGGAATCCATCGAAGACGAATGGACGTGGAAGGAAATGGGCAACGACGAGAAGATCAGGACGGGGCGGACTTATCCGGACAGAACCTACCTGTTCACGTTCACCCTGGCGGACGGCAAAAAGCACCGCGGGCACCTGCTGGGCACGCCCGTCTATATTGAAGACGAATCGGGGGCGGCCAGCAGGGTGATCCTGCGCACGCACCAGCGCGGGGATTTTGGCAAGACGTTGAAGGACCTTGTCTTTGTGGCCAGGGTGGCTTTCCACGACCCCGACAGTCCTCCGCCGTGGCCGTTGAAGAAAAAGGCGGAGGAGGAAAAGGCCCCTGCACAGGCATCCGCCGACACCGGATCTTCCGGGGCCGCCGGATCGGCGGGGACCGGGGATTCTTCCGTGCCGCCCGCCGCTCCGGCCGAGTCTGCCGGAGAGAAACCTGACGGGAAATCCGACTGATGCCGGACACCGATTCGCCCCAGTTGAAAGAAGAGGAAATCCTCAAGCCCGCTCGGAAGGTCCGGCGCAGCCCGGAAGAAGAAAGGCAGAGCCGGCTGGCATTCCTGGGCACACTGGCAGCAGGGCTGGCGCATGAAATACGGTCTCCGCTCGAGGCCATCAAGCTGAACGCGGAACTGTTGTCCGAAGAAGTGTCATGCCTGGACGAAAAGCGCAGGCAGACGTTTTCCACGCGTATCGAGCGCATACGGAGAGAATCCGAACAGCTGAAGAAGACCCTGGACGAGTTCCTGGCATTCGCGCGGCCTCCCAGGATGGAGCGTTTCCCGACGCGGCTGAACGATTATCTACGGGAGCTGATCGAGTTTATCGAGCCGGAGTTCACGGCGGCCGGGATAGCCATAGTCACGGACTTCCAGGAAGACATGTACCCCCTGCCCCTGGATCAGGCGCAGATGGGCCAGGCACTGACGAACATCCTGACGAACTCCAGGGAAGCCATCGGCGAACACGGCGAGGTGCGCGTTTCCGTTCGCGATACCGGAGAAACCGTCGAGATCCGCATTCAGGATAACGGCGGCGGAATCCCCGTCGGGGACGAACAGCGTATTTTCGAAGTGTTCTACACGACCAAGGAGCGCGGGACGGGTCTCGGCCTCGGCATAGCTCGCCGCGTGGTTGAGGAACACGGCGGACAACTTATACTTGAGAACAGGCCCGGGGCCGGCGCCACATTCATCATACGGCTGCCCAAGGGCAAGTACCTGGAATACGTCGACGAGGAATTGATACCGGAGGACAGCGGTGCCTGATACCCCGCAATGGACCGTTCTCGTGGTGGACGATCACGAAAGCACGCGTGAGACCATCGCCGAAACCATGCGCGGATACGACGCCGTGGCGGAAAAGGCGTCTTCCGTCCAGCAGGCGCTGGCGATTTTCTCGGAAACCCCCATCGATATCGTCATTACGGATCTGCGTCTCCCCGACGGCGACGGCCTGGGCCTCATGGAGGAAATCCTGCGGCGCGCTCCGCAGGTGCCGGTCATATTGATTACCGGCCACGGGTCGGAAGACATCGCCGTCGACGCCATCAGGCGCGGTGCGCACGACTACATCCCGAAGCCCATAGGGCTGAACCGGCTGCGCGCCGTGATGGAAGGCGCCGTCAGGACGCGCAAGCTCCACCTGGAAAACCTGGCCCTCCACAAACAGATCGACGCCAGGCGCGCCTTCAGCCGGATAGTGGGGAACAGTCCGGCGATCACGGCGATCAAGGATATTATCAGGCAGGTGGCGCCCACGGGCGCGACGGTGCTGGTGACCGGGGAGAACGGGACGGGAAAGGAACTCGTGGCCGACGCCATACACGCCTCGAGCGACCGTGCGGGCAGGCCGCTTATAAAGATCGGCGTGCCGGCGTTGCCCAGAGACCTGCTCGAGTCGGAGCTTTTCGGCCATGAGAAGGGCGCGTTCACAGGGGCTCTGCAGTCGCGCAAGGGCCGGTTCGAACTGGCCCACGGCGGGACGCTTTTCCTGGACGAGATCGGTGACATGCCCGTCGAACTGCAGACGAAGCTTCTCCGGGCGCTCGAAATGCGCAGCTTTGAACGGGTCGGCGGGACGGAGACGATCGCCGTGGACATACGCCTCGTCTGCGCCACCAATCGCGACCTGGAAGCCATGGTCAAGGCGGGTACCTTCCGCGAGGATCTGTATTACCGTATCAACGTCTTGCGCATCGACCTGCCGCCCCTGCGGGAGCGGCGCGACGACATTCCCCTTCTCGTGGACCACTTCATGGACGAATTCACTCCGGCCGGAAGGGACAGGCGGCACGTGAATGACGAGGCGATGCTGGCCATGACCGCTTACGACTGGCCGGGCAACGTGCGCGAATTGCGGAACCTTGTGGAACGGCTGAACATCACCGTTGCCGGCGACAGCATCGAGTTGAAGCATCTGCCGGCCCAGATGTCGGGCGCGGGGCCCGCTTCCGCCGCCGGCCCCGTCGGCGCCGCCTTCGACGGCCAGCTCGCCGGCCGGTCCCTTGACGAAATCGAACGGGCGGCCGTGCTTTCCACGATCAAGGCGCAGGGGGGCAACAAGACTCAGTCCGCCAAGGTTCTCGGCATCGGCCTGAAAACCCTCTACAGGAAGCTCGACGCCTACCGGGAACAGGGCTTCGAAATACCGGAGTGAACCATGCCTGACATGCCGTCGTCCGAAGATCTCGCCTTTGCCGTAGAAGTCCTCCGGCTGGAAGCCTCCGCCGTCGAAGGCCTTACCAAGCGCCTCGGTGAGGAATTCCTCCGGGCGGTGTCCATGGTGCTCGGTTGCTGCGGCCGCGTGGTCGTGAGCGGAGTGGGGAAAGCCGGCATAATAGCGCAGAAGATCGCCGCAACGTTCGCGTCTACCGGCACTCCGGCGCTGTTTCTTCATCCGACGGAAGCCCTCCACGGAGACCTGGGCATGGTCGTTGCCGGCGACGTGGCGCTTCTTCTTTCGAATTCGGGCCAAACCGCTGAAATAATGGACCTGTTGCCTCACCTCAGAAAAGTGGGCGCGTCAATAATGGCGGTTACCGGCAATCCGCACGGCCCGCTCATGCAGGACGGCGCCGCCGACGTGGTGCTGGACATCGGGGCGATAAGCGAAGCCTGCCCGCTCGGACTGGCTCCGTCGTGTTCCACGACAGCCATGCTGGCCCTCGGAGACGCCCTTGCCCTCACGGTGCAGCGTTGCCGGGGCTTTACGGGCGAAGACTACGTGCGCTTTCATCCCGCGGGCGCTCTCGGCCGCCGCCTGCTGAAAGTTTCCGAAGTGATGCGCACGGGCGAGCGCCTGCCCCTGGCCGCGGAACGGACGCCCGTGGGCGAAGTCATAAGCGCCATCAGCCGCGCCCGCGCCGGCAGCGCGCCCGTTGTGGACGAAGACGGAAAACTGCTGGGTATTTTCACCGACGGCGACTTCCGCCGCATGTGGACGGAGAACGCCGCGGGTATGCCCGGAGGAAGCGATGCCGCCGCCGGCAGGCTCGGCCGCATCATGCTCCTGCCGGTCGGGGAAGTGATGACCTCTCCTTGTCTTTCCATAGAAGAAGACCGTCTGGCGGCGGAGGCGATGCGCGTCCTGGGCGAAAAGCGCATAAACGAACTCCCCGTCGTGAACCGCAGTATGCAGGTTACGGGGATCATCGACGTCCAGGATCTCGTCGGGCTCGCCATCTGAACGGTGAAGGAGGCTTCCATGCAGAATTTTCGCTCCGTGCTGAATTCCGGTGAATACCAGTTCGGGTGCGTCATCACCTATCCGCCCCCGGGGGCCGTTGAAAGAATCGGCCGGGACTGGGACTGGTTCTGGCTGGACGCACAGCACGGTGAACTCGACTACTCCGACGTGCTGGCCCTGGTGCGCGCCTGCGACGCCCTGGACAGGCCGGCTTTCGTCAGGGTCCCTTCGCATGAGCCAGGGTGGATAATGAGGGCTCTCGATACGGCGGCGGCGGGAATTATCGTGCCCCAGGTATGCTGCGCGGCCGAGGCAGCCGAGGCGGTCAAGGCGGCCAGGTTCCCGCCCGTGGGGAGCCGTTCATATGGAGGCAGGCGGGTCGTCGACATGCGCGGCAGGGGCTATTCCGACACGGCGAACAGCGACACGCTCCTGATGGTCCAGCTCGAATCCCCCGCTGCCATTGCGCAGGCAGCCGAAATCGCCGCCGTGGAAGGAGTCGACATACTTCTGGTTGGACCCGACGATGTCAGTCTTTCAGCGGGGGGGATTTCGATGACCGCCCCCAAGCCTGTGGATATGCTGAAGGCCTGGCACGAACCCGTCATCGAGGCGTGCAGGCTGCACGGCAAGATCCCGGCGGCGATAGGCATGGGTGCCGAACTCGTTTCTTTCTACGCCGCAATGGGATTCAGGATGCTGGCCTGCGGCAGCGACGTAGGCGCTTTGTCGGCGGGGTCACGCGATGCCGCCGATGTGGCCCGTTCGGCCGTCGGCGGCGTCATGGGGAAGAAGGCGGACCGGACGGGCTCGCCTTACTAGAGCGGGGCCGGCGGGCCTTGCCGCATCCGGGCATCAGAAATCCCGGGTAATCTCAAGGGCCTTTGCTTCCAGCCGCTTGCCGTTCAATTCCGCCCTGCGGCCTCCGCACATGAAAACATCCCGCACGCGGCCTCGCCGCGTCGAAACGAAAAGGCACGCCGCGTCCGTGGCCAGTGATACGTCCGCTGCTTCCACCGTGCACATGCGGGGCTTTTCCATCTCCCGCTGAACGAACCAGTAGTCGATGTCTGCTCCGTCCGTTACGCGGATCGCGTGGTGGCGGTCGTCCCGGTACGGAGTGGTCCGCGGGGTGAGCGGCGTCACGGCGACCGGCGGAGGAACGTCGCCGGCGTACGGGTAGTAGACGGTCGAGAAGAAGCACGGCCCGATGGTCTCGCGGAAGACGTCCGCCATCTCATAGCCCCTGAAGTCGGGGCTGTCCAGCGCCGCCATGTATTCGTTGGGAGCGACGTTCACCCGCAGGTTCTCGAAAGGCTCCGGGCACATGAGCACGCCGGCGCCGGTTTTGCGGTCGTGTGCCGCTACGCCGCCCCCGACGCGCTTCGCACGCACGCCCTGTTCGAAATGAATCCGCTGGCGGTACAGGTGCGGCCTTATGTCCCCCTCGCTGTCGAAGACCGCATTGAAATCCGCAAAGTCCATCGTTATGCCGTCCGTCATGATTACGTACCTGCCGCGTATAAAAAGGATGTCTCGCCGGTGCACGAGAGGCAGGTAGCCGCGGTGCGTGAACGAAGCGTAGTCGCAGCTCCCGGCGTTCAGGCACGTGTGGGCGGAATGAATCCTGGTCGGCTGCAGGCCCCACTGGCCGGCGAGGGCACGGTGGCTCTTCAGGTTGTCGTCGTCTATTATCAGGGTGTTGTGGGCGTCCATGCTGAAGTAGAACCCCCTGGTGGCGCCGGTCGGCAGCCCGTACGTCCGGGCTGCTGGATTGCCTATCAGCCTCTTGCCGTTGGCCGCGAAAGTGAACGCGTACACGTTCCAGTGGGCATGAACGTTGTACAGGCTGCGGCTCTTTATGGACGAGTGGAGGAACATCGACCCGGGTTTCCACCCGTCGCGCATGACGACGTGGCCCGCCCAGGGGTATATCCTGGAGCCGTCCTTTGGCACCAGGGGCTTCAGCTTGCGCCATTCGCTCCGGAATTCGGGGTTGACGGGTTCGAACTTCCCCAGGCTTCCCAGCACCCCTTTCACGACGGCGTTCCCGAACATCGCCCCCGTTTCGTGCGCTATGAGCGCAAGCGAGGATGCCGCTCCGTCCCCGGTGTCCACCAGCCTTCCGTCCGGGGCGGTGATGAAGGCGGTGAATTCCAGCCAGTCTTTCAGTCGCCGTTCCCGGTCCGGCCCAAGGAGCGTCCTCCCGTTGGCCCTGGCCACCGAAGTCGGCAGGGCGTAGCGCACCAGGCAGCGGTAGTTGTAGGCGGTGCAGTGTTCGCTGCCCACGTTGTCCGGCAGCAGGTTGTAGTCGAAGTGCCGCAATATTATGAGCCTGGCGTATTCCTCCATTTCGCGCGCACGCTTGAATTCCGGAAACTGTACCCCCGCGTAATAGAGAGCCACTCCCCTTTCCATCAGGTGGTGATTGTCCGCACGCCACGACGAGCCGATGAGGCGCGTGTAGTTGAACACCCTGAACCAGTACTGCTTAAGGAAAAAGAACGCAAACTCGTCCGGGAGCGCCCCGGGTGTCCTGAACATCCCGGAGTCCACCGCCGCACCCCAGTTGAACAGTATGTACGACGTCGTCTGCTGCTCGTTGTACCTGCCGCCGAATTCCGCAAACGCCTCCCGGTGGAATCCCGGCATCAGCACGAAAGGGTTGGCCGTGACGCGGCTCCTGAGCCACCGTTCGAACGTCCGGGCGTAAAGCTGCTTCCTGCGTTTCGACGTCGCCTGTTCCCACGCGCATGCCAGCGTTGCCAGGGCGCCCTGCCGCTTGAACTCGTGCGCGTCCACAAAGGCGGCTTTCCAGTTTATTCCTCCGTGTTCGCTGGGGCCTCCGCCCAGGTTTACCTTGGTGCCGTCCTTGCGGTAGTACTTGTTGTGGAC
>JAFGGJ010000039.1 GCA_016930595.1 Planctomycetota bacterium | reverse complement strand
TGCTGGCCCTGCTGGCCCTGCTGGCCCTGCTGCCCCTGCTGTCCCTGCTGGCCCTGCTGGCCCTGCTGGCCCTGCTGTCCCTGCTGGCCCTGCTGTCCCTGCTCGCCCTGCTGCCCCTGTTGTCCCTGCTGGCCCTGCTGGCCCTGCTGGCCCTGCTGCCCCTGCTTACCCGGTTGACTGTTATCCGGTTGACCGTCAACCGGTTGACCGCTCAGTTGACCTTGATTTTCGGGCTGTTTTCCCGGTTGAAGCGACTCATCGCCGACCTGCGCGAATTGCCGCTCCTGAGCAATGGCGCCGGCTTTTTTTAAAGCCTGGAGAGCTTCCAGGAGGTCCTGCCTGGCCGACCTGTCGACGGCGTCCTGCGCCACACGGGCCGCCTGTTGAAGGGAATTGGCCGCGTGGCCCGCAGGCTCCCTGGCGGCAGCGGAATTGCCGTGTTTCATCTGTGAAGCGGCGCCGGCCTGGTTCGTGAGAGCGTCTGCGAGGTGGTCGGCGGCTTCAAGCAATTCCTTTTCGCGCCCGGAGAGATTCATGGCCCGGTCGGCGGCTTCAGCAGTTTCAGCCGCGAGGTTCTCCTGGTCGGCGGAGAGTGAGGGAGAGGGCAGAGAAGCCTGCCGGAGAGCGTCGGCAATATCCTTCTGCCTGCCAGCGAGGCCGGATAATTTTTCAGCCAGTTCGCGCTTACCCGAACGGTCGGCGACGGCCATTTCGTCACGGGCGTTTCCGGCTGCGTCCGCGGCCTGCCGGAGATAATCGGCCATCAATTCCGGATCGGTGGAGGCGGCGGCCTGAGAAGAATGTTTTGCGCTTTCACCCGTAGCCTCCCTTGCGCCAAGGGGGAGGAAGGGACTGCCGGAAAGCTCGCGCAGCTTTTCAGCCAGTGCTGCGGCTTCGGCCGCCAAGGCCCTGGAATCGGCGCCGGTGCCAGAGTCGTTGCGAGCGGCCGAGTCGGCCCTGTCAGCGGCACTCCGAGCCCTGCCTTCGGCCATTTCGAGTTCCCGCCTGGCAAGTTCGCTGCCGGAGGCGCCGAGAGTGGCGCCGGCGGTTTCGAGATTACGGCGAGCGGAGTCGAGAGCCTGCCGTGCCTTGTCGGGTTCGTTGCGGCGCATGGAATCCGCCGCCGAGCCGAACTGTTCAGCGGCGTCGTTCATTGCATGGGAAGGAGTATTCCGGGGCTGGACGCCGGCTGGAGGGTTGTCAGCGAGGCGGTCTGCGAGATTACGTGCGTTCTGAGCGAGGTCGCGCATTTCCTCTTCGGGTTTTTTCAGATGCCTGCCCGAGTCTTCCGGAGAGGGGGGAGTATCCGCTGCGGCCTGTCCGCTTTGAGGGGGCTGTTCGTCGAGGCGTTCGAGTTTGCGCTGGAGGTCACGCGTCCTGTCGAGCATTTCGGGGAGTTTCTGTGCGGCCTGCTCGGTTTCCCGCCGTGCGGCGGAGTTATTCGCGTCATCCTGGTTCTGCATCTGAGAAGCGGCCTGGTCAAGAGGGCTGGAGCCCTGCCTTGTAAGGATGATGCGGCGGACGTCGGAAAGGTGCCTGAGAGCCGCGCCCTGGTTGGACATGACCTGGTCGAGGTCGCCGCGCCGGAGACCGTCGGCGGCTTTATTCATTTCGTCGGAGGCGCTCTGGAGATGAGCCTGTTCGCGCATGCCGAGGTTTTCATCGGGGATTTCGTCGAGCTTGCGGAGGAGACGATCGACGCGATCCCGGAGAGCGGCCTGCTGAGAGGCCATGCGGCCGCGTTCTGGCGGCGGAGACTTTTCGCCGTCATCGAGCCGGGATCTTTCCTGGAAGGTTTCCTTCATGGCGTCTTTTTGACCGTCGATGAGATCCGTAATTTCCTTCATGCCCGGGGAGTTTTTCTTATCGGATTCCGGCATGGCGTACCTGTTCTCGTCGTAAACGACGAGGAACCTGAGATCGCTCCTGCCTTCCTTGGGGCCGTTCCTGGTATCGGCATCCAGCGCATAGGCGTAGTAGGCGATTTCCTCACCGCCCTTGAGGCCCTTGAGTGCGAGGCGGAGGCTGTAGGTGCTTTCATCGTCGGTGACCCCCGGCTCAAACCTCTTGACCGGGGAGCGCTGTTCTTCATAACCCAGGTTGTGCACGATGCCGACTTCACCCAGGGCGAAATCATCTCTGGAGACGATTTCGATTTCGACGGTGTCTTCGCGCGAGACGGCCGCTTCTTTAAGCCTGGGCTGTGTAACGGCGACGACCGGGGGCTTATCCTCCACGATGGTAATGGGGAAGGAGAGAGGCGGATCCATACTGCGGCCCCTGTCATCGGACACGGCGAGTTCCCACCTGCCGGGGCTTTCGACCTGGAAGGAGACGGTCCCGCGTCCATCTTCGACGACGCCGCCGACCTGGGTACCCTGCAGAGAGACGGCCAGGGAGCCGCGCTCCATGGTGGTGACGACGTCGGCTTCCACCAGGCTGCCCGGGAGGAGATTGAGAGCGCCTTCACCTTCGGGGAGGTTGCGGCGGAGGCCGCCGGTATAGGGCGGGGGTGTAACGCTGACGACAAGCTGCCTGACGGCGGGCGGGTCGTAGACTTCGACGGCGTACCAGCGAGTAGAGGCGTCGCCGGCCTGCAGCCTGTATTCAAAGGAAGTTTCCGAGCGACGGACAAGGGTATGGGCGGTACCTTCGGCCACGGTCATGTCAAGAACGACGTGGGAGCTTTCGTGAGCGGCGGCCTGACGCCACAAGAGCCGCGCGGAGCCGGAGCCCGGGCCGCGCAGCCTGGCGGAGACGTCCAGGTCGCCGCCTCTTACGACTTCGGAATCGCCGGGGGAGACGGCTTCGACCACGGTAAGGCTGGGGGGCTGAAGGTCGAGCCAAGGGAGGAGGAGCCTTTCGAGGGCCCTGGCTGCGAGCTGTGGGACAAAGACTGCAAGGAGCACGAAGACGGCGAGCAGACCTAGCGCCGGGAGGACCCTTTTCCAATTGACGGGGACGCCCTTCCTGGCGGCATCGCCCATATCGACGAAGGCGACCCTGTCGGCAGCGTCGGAAGCGAGCGCGTCCATGATAGCCGGGCTGGTGAGCCCCCGCAGGTCGTCGCGTTCGCCGTATTCCAGGGCGGTAGAGACGCTTTCCTCGAGATCCGGGGCGGATTTTTCGACCGCCCGCGCTGCAGCGACATGCCTGTAAAGCTTTCTGAAGGGAGCGAGGACATATTTCAGGTTGACCCAGACGAGCGTGGTCAAGAGGGCCGCCAGCGCGAGGGTCCTGCCCCAGACGGGGAGTTCCAGCAGGTAATCGAGCAGGGTGAAGCCCCAGGCATAGACAACGACGACCTGGAGAGCCATGCCGAAGCCGGACAACAAGACGCGCCGCCAGAGCATCCCGCGCGCTTCGTCCATCCTGGACCTGAGCGTCGAAAGGCTCTGGTTCGCCGGAGGAAGGTTTTGAGTCATAGCACGGCCTCCCGGGGAGCACAAGACCGCCATTGCGGCCTAACCGGAACCACTGAGGATATTATACAGTTGTGGGAGTCAGGCGTCATCGGCCGGGGTGCGAGGAGCGTTCCACGGGATGACAATTTGCGCAACCGCGCCGGCAGAGCTGCCGATATCTAACCCCGCGGCAAGGATTTCCGTAACCAGATGCAGGGAGAGGCGATAATGACAGTCCAGTGCGCGTGGTGCCTGAGGCTGCAGCAGGGCGGCGCATGGCGCAGGGGCGCCGTACCTGCGGGGGAAGTCGTATCGCACGGAGTGTGCCCGGTCTGCGCCGAACGGCTGGCCAAGAGGTGGGGGCTGGGTGACGGATCGGACGATTTTACGGCATCCGCGGGCTGAATTGCGCGGATTGAGTGAAGGGGCAGGCAATGACAGTGCAATGCACGTTCTGCAGCAGGCTGAAGCGCGGTTCGGAATGGGACAGCGGAGTCATCCGGCCTGGCGACACGATATCGCGCGGGATCTGTCCCGCGTGCGCCCGGAGCCTGAGGCGGAAATGGGGGATGAGCGACGAGCCGGCGGGTTTCGAGCTGTAGGGGTAGAGCGGGAGAGAAGGGCGGCTTGTTCTTTACAGCGGGTATTTCTGCGTGATAATCCTTTTGTGCGATTTCCACCCGGGCAGACGAAAGGATTGCGGCATGCCGGACCCGCAGCAGGAGCTCAGGGAGCTAGAGCCTGAGCACGAGTTTTTCATCGGGATAGATTCGGACGGGTGTGCATTCGACACGATGGAAATAAAGCACAAGGAATGTTTCTGCCCGCAGACCATCCGGCACTACCACCTGCAGGCGGTTTCGAAATACGCCCGCGAGACATGGGACTTCGTAAACCTGTATTCCAAGACGCGTGGATGCAACCGTTTTCTGGCGATACTGAGGGTGCTGGACCTGCTGCGTACAAGGAAGGAAGTCCTTGCACGCGGCGTGGAGGTAGGCGACCTGCCGGAGCTGCGGCGATGGACGAAGGAAGAAACGCGGCTTGGGAACCCTGCGCTGAAGGAGAAGGTGGAAGAGAGCGGGGACCCGGAGCTGACGTCGGTGCTGGCGTGGTCGGAAGACATAAACGCCATGATAGCGGAGTGGGTGCACGACGTGCCGCCTTTTCCGCTGGTGAGGGAATCACTGGAGAAAGCGTACGACAGGGCGGACATGATAGTGGTGAGCCAGACGCCCTACGAAGCCCTGGCGCGGGAATGGGAGGAGCACCGGATAGAGGTGTACGTGCGCGCCATAGCCGGGCAGGAATACGGGAAGAAGTCGGAACACATCGAACTGGCGGCGGGAGGGAAGTACGATCCCGAGAAGATGCTGATGATCGGCGACGCGATGGGGGACCACAAGGCGGGGAAGGCGAACAACGCCCTGTTCTATCCCATAGTGCCGGGCCATGAGGAGGAAAGCTGGCGGCGTTTCCACGAGGAAGCGCTCGAGAAGTTTTTCGGGGGCACCTACAAGGGGGGATACGAAGCGGAGCTCATGAAGGAGCTCGACAAATCCCTGCCCGAAGAGCCGCCGTGGCAGAAGAGTGGCGTGCGCTGACGGGGCGGAGGGGACGGGAGAGAGCGGGGAGGAGGAGGCGCTTTCAGCCGGCGTCGGGAGGGAAGATCTTCCGGATCACGAGGCCGGAAGGGAGCTTGGGGTAGAAATAGGTGGACTTCTGAGGCATCCTGTCGCCAGCCTTAGCCACGGCGAGCACTTCACTCATCAACGTGGGCCGCAGGACAAAGGCGCATTCATGATCGCCGGCGGCCATGGTCTTGTAGACGTCGTCGACGGTCTTGAGGTAGGATATGTTATCCTTGCGTGCGAGGCGTTGGGCGTCAATGCCCAGCTCTTTTTCGAGGATCGGGCCGTGAAGGACGGCGACGTCGAGAGAGCGATAGGCGTCGCTCATACCCCGGTAGCACGCGTCGACGACGGAGGCATCCCTGAGGTGTAGGACTTTTTCGCCTTCGGGCCCCAGGTAGCCGATGACACCGACTTCATCGTGGGCCTGGTCGCGAGCGAGCTCTTCCAGGCCACGCCGTTGTGCCGGATGGATTTCGAAGGAAGCGGCCAGCCTGTCGAGGAGCCCGGCGGAGCGACCGGTGCCGTAGACGACGCGGTGCGTGGGGAGTATGACGAGGCCGAGGTCTTTCATCGAGACGAGAGCGATCATGACGTAGTCGGCAGGGCTGGCGCCGTCGCCGCCGGCCCCGACCCGGTTCCTGTAGTTAATGGCGGTCTCGTAGCGGTGATGGCCGTCGGCGATGAGCACGACCTGGTTTTCGAGGAGGGAGGTAAGGCGGGCCGTCATGACGGGATCGGTAACGGCGGAGAAGGTATTTCTGACACCGTCCCTGCCGTCGGCGACGATCCTGGCGGACGAGCGGACGGCAAGGTCGGACCACTGAGCCACTTCGCCGTTTTCGTCCGGCACCAGGCCGAAGACCGGGGAGAGGTTCGCCTTGACGGCGCTGATAAGGCGCAGCCTGTCTTCCTTGGGGCCCGACAAGGTGAATTCATGGGGGAGCACGACGCCGTCGCCGAAAGGAGAAAGCCTGAGGGCGCCGAAAACGGCGCGTCGTACCAGTCTGCGGCCGGCGACGTCGAACTCCTGCTCAAGCACGTAGAAGGCCGGGACGGGGGATTCGCGGAGGGAGCCGTCGGCGAGCATGGAGGCGAAGAGGGAGGCGGCAACAGCATACCTGTCCCTGTCATCGTCGTCGTCGGGGAGGATGAGATGGACGACGTTCTGCGGGGAGAGGGCCCGGAGGTTCTCCTTTTCGGCGTCGTCGATGACGTCGTAAGGGGGAGCGATAAGGCTGGGGAGAGCCTGGGTATCCGAATAGGTCAAACCGTTGAAAGGGATGAACTGTGCCACAAGGGGCTCCTCTCCGTAGTTGTGAAACGTTTCACGGCTGTAGCATTGTAACAGGCGGCCGGTTTCTGCCAAGTGTCTGTGGGACAATCTAAGGCTGCAGGCCCCGCAGGGAGGGGACGTAGTAACCCGACACGAGGGAGAAAATGCTGTAGATAATATAGAGAGCCACGACGGCATAAACGAGCCTGGGAAGCCATGAGGAGAGTGCCTGGAGGCGGGCGGCAGTTTTTTCGCCGAGGGAGTCAGCGGCCCTGGCGAGCATTTCGGGCAGTTGGCCGGATTCCTCGCCGGTCTTCAAGAAATTGAGCGGCAGGCCTGCGAAGAGGGGCTCGGCTTCGTAGGCGGAGGAGAGAGGACGGCCGGCCCGCACGGCGGCCAGGCCGTTCAGGCATACTTTTCTCACCGGCTCAAAGGAAACAACTCCGAGGGCGGATTCTAGCGCCAGGTCTTCCACGAGGCCGGCTTCGAGGAGCATGCCGAGGCAGTGGAGGAAACGTTCCAGCGCCATGCCGCGCACGAGGCCGGAGACGAAAGGGACGCGATCCAGAACGTTCTGAGAAACCGGACCTCCGAAGCCATAGAGGATTCTCGCTGCGGCAACGAGCAGGAGGAGCGCAGCGATAACGCCCACCGTCCTAAGGAGATAGCCTGCCGTGCCGATGGTCCCCAACAATAAGGGCGGCGCCGACACGACAAAGAGGGCGAGGGTGAAGACAAGGGCCGGGAAGACCATGCGGCTTTTTATCCGTGCCGCAAAACGGCTTTTGCGCTCGTAGAACCGCGAGAGGAGGAGCATTATTTCGGCGGTGCGGCCGGATTTTTCACCGGCGGCCGTCACCGCGACATCGAGCGGAGGGAAGCGTGCGGAGTTGCGCATGGCTTCGCTCAGGGTATCGCCGGCGTCGATACGCCTGCGGAGATCGGCGGCGAGGCCGGCCGCGTCCCCGCGGCCGGAAGCAGCCGTATCAAGGATCGCCGAACACGAGAGGCCGGCGTCAAACATGGCGGCGCATCGGCCGTAGAAAGCGCCCAGTTCCCGTGCGGATGGGATCTTCAAGTCATCCTCCCGCCGACGAAGGACCGTGTATGGGACGGCAGTACAATTGTCAATAATACAGGCCCCGGATGATTCCCACCATTTCGTGGGAATTACTGGCGGCCAGGAGAGCGTCTTTCAGCCACTGTTCGGCCAGCAGTTCAGTCGTCACCCACTTGTAGTACCTGAGGTAGACGTTATCGTCGTACGGAGGCGCCGTTATACAAAAGAACAACTGGACCGGCTCGCCGTCGGGGGCATCGAATTCCAGCCCCGTTTTTGAACGTGCGATGGCGATCACCAGCCTGCGAGGCCGCATGGACCTGAGGTGAGGGAGAGCGATGCCCTTTCCTATAGCGCTGGAGGAGGCGTTCTCTCTCTGCAAGAGCTCGCGCCTGAACCTTGTGGGGTTGCGTATCTGGCCGCTGCTGGCCATCAGATCCGCGAGCGCCTCCACGGTTTTTTCTTTCGCCTGCTTTCTGAACAACGCGAGTTCTTCATCGCCTGCATCCGGCGGAGGACCGGCCGGCAAGTCCACCTTCAGGTCCGCATCGACCATGTCCTCAACTATGTATCTTTTGAAAGGCATGACTATTCCGGCAGACGGCCCTCCCCCTTCTCTGGAAGGAGTCTGCATTCCGAACGAGCCGCTGGATTCATGGTCTACTCGACTTCCGTCACCACGTAGTCCCTGGTGCCGTTGCCCAATTCCTCGAGGTAATCGATAACAACGTACGGGTCCTTGCGATGAATGCGCTCGAACAGGTGCCCCGTGTCGCCCAGTTCAGTGCCTTCCGGCAGGCTCCCTGGGATCAGATCTTCCATCCTGATCATATCCAGAGACGCCTGTTCGACAGCCACGATGTCCCTGCCGGCCAGTATGCCGATATCCGGGACAATAGCGGGCGTAGTCATTCCCCAGCAGTCGCAGAAGATCGTGACGTCGACAAGGAAGTTGATATAGAGGACGTTTTTATCCTGGAAAGTCTCCAGAACCTTGGTGGTGGCAAGTGCCATGCCTTTCTGGAAGTCCTTGTAGCGGCCACCTTCCATCCGGATGGCTTTTTCCGGGCAGATAAGGACACAGTGCTGGCAGAACTTGCAATGATGATAGAAGACATTGAGCTTGCCCTGCTTGTCGAAGGACATTGCGCCGTTCGGGCAGTTCTCCACGCATGCGCCGCAGTTGACGCATTTTTCTTCATCCCAAACCAGTCCACCTTCCAAGCCGTGGATAGCGCCCCTGGTCCTGCCCGTAACCGCGCCCATGGAAAGATTCTTGGACGCCCCGCCGAAACCGCAGTCGCCGTGGCCTTTGACATGTGAGAGGTCTATGAGGGCTTCGGCGTCCACGATTTCGCCGGCGAGTTCCACTTCGGAGAGAGACAGGAACGGCGGTTCGACGGGCTGCGTGTAGAAATAGCGGTCCGCCGTACCCGAGACGGGCACTATCTGGCAGCCGAGGACTTCCTGGGTGTAGCCACGGTCCACCGCGCTCCTTACGGCGCCGGCGCCATCGGTGGCGAAGACCTGAGCAGCCCCGGCCTGCTTGATTTTATCGACGAGTTTCCTGACAAAAAAGGGGTGAATACTGGTAAAGCCGACATTGCCGCCAAGGTGCAACTTTATCGCCGTCCGCTTGCCGGCCACAACCGACGCGAGGTCGACGGTATCGAGCAAGCGGAGCCATTTTGCGCCTATGGAGTTCTTGGGCTCAAGGTTCTTCGGAGCATATTTTGCGAACATAAGTTCAACCGCCATAGTCATCCTCCAGTTGTCGGTTCACGCGACACGTCAAGACACACCAGTATAGCGGGTACGGCCCCGGGCAAAAGGGAAGCTCATTGCGATGCATCCGGTGAAGCCCGGCATCTCAAGAGAGGTCCGGATATTTTCTTGGAGGGCGCGTCCAGCCGTTTATAATAGCGGAATGAGACTTACAGGTTACGGCAGGAACGTAATTGTGGCGGTGGCGGTCATATGCACCGGGCTGACAGCATCCATCGCGCTGCTGGGAGGCGGATGGTGGTCGCTGGCGGCATTGCCGCCGCTGCTGTTCACGATGTATTTCTTCCGCGACCCGGAACGTCCGGTCCCGCCGGGGGAGGTGGTGGTATCGGCTGCGGACGGCAGGGTCACCGCCGTTGAAGCAGTGGAAGAACCGAAGTACATGGGGTCGGGTGCGACGCGCATTTCGGTATTTCTTTCGGTCCTGGACGTCCACCTGAACCGCGCACCAATAGACGGGACGGTTGAGCACGTTGAGCACTGCGACGGGAAGTTTCTGAACGCCATGAAGGAGAAATCCGCCGTCGAAAACGAACGCAACTACGTGGGGATAAGGACCGTGATAGGCAGGGTCCTGATAGTACAGATCGCCGGCGCCATAGCCCGCCGGATACGCTGTTCGGTGAAAGCTGGAGACAGCGTTGCGAAGGGGCAGCGTTTCGGCATGATCATGTTCGGCAGCAGAACCGACGTCTACCTGCCTGCGGGCAAGGTGGAAATCAAGGTAAAGGCGGGCGACGTCGTGAGGGCGGGCAAGACAATCATAGCGGAGATATGCGGTGGCCAGGATTAGGACGATAGCGGTCATCCCCACGCTGCTGACGCTGGGCAACCTGCTGTCGGGGTTTGCGGCGATAGAACGGGCCTTTTCGGCGTGTACTTCGCACGGGGCACTGGACATGGAGAAGCTGGTGCAGGCGGCCATGTTCTGTTTCGTAGCCATGGTCTTCGACATGCTGGACGGTTCGGTTGCCCGCATTACGAAGAGCACTTCACGGTTCGGAGCGGAGCTCGACAGCCTTGCCGACCTGACGAGCTTCGGGCTGGCGCCTGCGGTGATAGTGCTCGTACTGCTGAGGAACCCGGCGTGGGGAGGGATCGACCGTTATTCGGCCGTGCTGCTGGCGTCATACGTAGGTTTCGGAGCGCTCCGGCTTGCAAGGTACAACGTCGAAGACATGCAACCGCACACCATGTCGACCAAAAAACCGCCACCCCCTCTCCACTTTTCGGGCCTGCCGATTCCGGCAGCCTGTGGAACGGTCATAAGCACGATAATCCTGGTCGATTACGCCAGTCGTGAAGGCTGCTGGATAGACCTGCACTGGCCGTGGTTCCTTACTGCGATCCTGAAGGCGCTGCCCTTTCTGATGCTCCTCATTGGACTGCTTATGGTCAGCAGGGTACCATATGCTCACCTTGCCAAGATCTTTCTAGCACGCAAGAGGCCTTTCACCTACTTCATAGCTGTTGTCGTCACGATCATACTTGTCTTTCTGAACCATGAAGTCACCCTGTTTCTGGGGTTCCAGGCATACGTCGGCTACGGGCTCATCAGGGCTGGAGTTGCATATCTCCTGAAAAACCGGAAGCCGGAGGAAGAGATTACCGGTGTCCACCTCCCGGAGTAGTCGAAAGCCGTCCGGCAAAGCCCCGTGGTACAAAGACGGCCTGCGTTTTTCGTGCAAGCAGTGCGGAGCCTGCTGCTCCGGGAAACCGGGCTACGTGTGGGTAAACGACGCTGAGATCACGGGGATTGCGGCGAGGCTGGGTTTGAGCCGGGAAGACTTCCGCGACAAGTACCTGAAACTGACGTACCGCGGGTACAGCCTGACGGAGAAAGCCAATTACGACTGTATCCTGCTGGAAAACGGCAAGTGCCTAGTTTACGACATCCGCCCGCGCCAGTGCAGGACATGGCCGTTCTGGCCGGAGAACCTGCGTTCCCGCGGTCACTGGGATGAAGAAGCCCGCGGGTGTCCCGGCATGAACGAGGGGATGCATTTTCCGCTTTCCGAAATTGAAGATATCCTGGCGGGCCGATCAGAAACCGTCGGGTAAGCGTCGCCGCCGCGGCATTTTCCAAGCGAGTCGACAGGAGAGGATGCGCCGCGGGAACAGCCGTCGCGCCATGGGGCGGGCGGAAGCGCGGCTTAAAAAGACACCGCCCTGCTTGTGCAGGGCGGTGTCCGGTGAGGTTATCGCATTGATTTAAAGTTTACGCACGTTCTCGGCCTGGAGGCCTTTTTCCCCCTCGACCACGTCGAATTCCACGGATTGACCCTCATCGAGGCTTCTGAAGCCATCTTCGGAAATGGCGGTGTAGTGGACAAAGACGTCCTCGCCATTCTCCTGGCTTATGAAACCATAGCCCTTCTTCGCGTCAAACCATTTCACCGTACCTGTTGCCATAACACTACTCCTTACGACTTGCCCTGCCAGGGCATCCCTATCGGGCCGGCCGGTGGAAACGGCATCCACCAGACGAATCCGGCCCCGTTACTTTTTCAGTCACTGCGGCCGCGGCCGCCGCCTTTACGGCGGTCGCGATCGTTTCTGGAACGGCCATCCTTTCTGGGACGTCTGTCTCCGCCTTTTCCGGAAGGAGCCGGTCTTTCCTCGTAGGGCTCTCCATTGATCTCGGCCTCGGCCGCCCGGCGGCTGAGACGCAGTCTACCCTGGTTATCGATGGACAGGAGCTTGACGGGGAACTCGTCACCGATTTTCACCACGCCCTCGATGTCCTCGATGAAATCGCTGGAAAGCTCCGAGACGTGGACAAGGCCGTCGGTTCCGGGGATAATTTCCACAAAGACACCGAAGTCCTTAATGGTGCGGACCTTGCCCGTGTAGATCTTGCCCACCTTGGGCGCTTCGGTCAGGCTTTCCACGATCTGGCGGGCGGCTTCGGCGCTTTCCTTGTTGGGGCCATAGATGGAAACACGGCCGTCGTCCTCGATAGATATTTCCGTACCGGTTTCTTCCTGTATGCCCTTAATCGTTGCGCCACCCGGGCCGATGACCTTGCCGATTTTCTCAGTGTCGATCATGATCTGCACGATTTTCGGAGCGTTTTCGGATATTTCCGGCCTGGGGCTTTCAAGGACGGAATTCATCCTGGCGAGGATGTGGGTGCGAGCTTCGGCGGCCTGGGCCAAGGCTTTTTCCATAATTCCCTTTGTTATGCCGGAGATTTTGATATCCATCTGGAGCGCCGTGATACCGGAAGAGGTGCCGGCCACTTTAAAATCCATGTCGCCGTAGTGGTCTTCGTCACCGAGGATATCGGTCAGGACGGCTATTTTGTCGCCTTCTTTGACGAGGCCCATGGCGACGCCTGCCACTGCACTCTTCACGGGGACGCCGGCATCCATCAGCGAAAGGCTGCCGCCGCAGACGGTGGCCATCGAACTGGAGCCGTTGGATTCGAGGACTTCGGATACAACTCGAATCGTGTACGGGAATTCCTCAAAGCTGGGCATAACGGCCAGAAGGGCCCGTTTGGCCAGGGCGCCGTGGCCGATTTCACGGCGGCTCGGGCCCCTGGGCATCTTCACCTCGCCGACACAGAACGAGGGGAAATTGTAGTGCAAGAGGAACCTGTCGGTCGTCTCGCCGATAAGGGTTTCGCCGAGCTGTTCGTCGTCGGCCGTGCCCAACGTGGTAGTGGCGATGGCCTGAGTCTCGCCGCGTGTGAAAAGAGCCGAACCATGTGCATAGGGCAACAGGCCGACTTCCGTGGAAATCTCCCTGACTTCGGTCGTCTTTCGGCCATCGACCCGAACACCGTCCATTATCATTTCGCGTATGACTCTGTAATGGATTTCGGCAAAGACGCCGTTGGCCGCGAGCAGGGAGAGCTTGCCGGCCGCCACTTCATCCTCGAGCTCGGAGGCTTCGGCTTCGAGGAATTTTTTCTTCACATCCTTGAGGGCCGCTTTTCTTCCGAACTTACCCGGTGTCAGCAACGCCTGCCTGACATCTTCGGCATAGGCCGGCATGTGGGTATCGGCGAGGGCGGGAACCGGGTTGGCCGGGACGTCCGCCTTGGCCGGAGAGACCTGGCGGGCGAGGTCTTCGATCATCTCCACGACTTCGGAGTTGGTTTGGCGTGCGAGTTCGAGGGCGTCTATCATTTCGGCTTCGCTCAGCTCGGCGGCGCCGGCCTCGACCATGATTATGCCGTCCTTTTTGCTGGCCACGGTAAGGTTGAGAGCCGATTCCTCCATCTGCTTGTAGGTGGGATTGACGACGAGTTCGCCGTCGACTTTGCCGATCCTGCAGGCGGCCAGTGGACCGGCGAAGGGGAGAGCGCTGACGGAGAGTGCCGCCGATGCGCCAATCATGGCGAGGATGTCAGGGTCGTTTTCACGGTCGGCCGAGAGGACGAGAGCCGATACCAGGACCTCGTCGAAATAGCCGTCGGGGAAAAGGGGCCTTACGGGCCGGTCGATGAGGCGCATGGTGAGGATTTCCTTTTCGGAAGGCGGGCCTTCCCTTCTCTTGAACCTGCCTCCGAAAATATAACCCGCCGCGTAGCCTCTTTCGCGGTAATCGACGGTGAGGGGCAAAAAGTCCTGGCCTTCGAAGCGGGGTTCATCCGTTGACACGGCCACCAACACCACACTGTCGGCATATCTAACCGTTACCGCCCCCGCAGCCTGCTTGGCCAGTTTACCAGTCTCGATGGTGAGTTTTCTTCCTGCGATTTCACGTTCCACAATGATGCTCACTAGTTCCTCCTAATGATTGTCGCGCCACCTGGCGCGTATCGAATAACGGCGGGCCACGGCCTCAAATTGACGCCTGCAGTCGCAGGCGGAACGGAGAAATCCCCCGAATAGCCACAACGGCAAAAATGCCACCCCGCCAGGAAACAGTACAGATAGTGCATCTACTTCCTTAGACCCAGCTTCTCCACGACCATGCGATAACGTTCAAAATCGCGTCTCCTGAGGTACCGCAAGAGACGATTCCTGCGGCTGGCCATAAGAGATATCCCTCTGCGGCCGTGCTTATCGTTCTTGTGGGCCTTCAAGTGTTCGCTCAGATGATTGATACGCTCGGTCAGCAGCGCTATCTGTACTTCTGCGCTGCCGGTGTCGTTCTCGTGCTTCTTCAATTCCTGCAGTACCAAAACGTATCCCCTGTTTTCACATGTGCAGAAACAACCCTCCCCACGGGTCTCAACCCACGGGGCACAGTGAATTTACCGCTGAACCTGCTGTTGTCAAGTATTTTACGACATCATTCTTAATAGTTGGCCTGGGTCTTTTGTGCGTCTCCCCTTGTTCGACTGATTCTGCTGCTATACTATAATTTAAGGCGTTGGACTGCTTCCCGGGTGACCGCGTGGACAATTGTGCTGTATATTATTGGGAGGGTTGCGTACCGCGCGCGGACGCTTTTTCCGTCAGAGCCGTCGGGAGATGTGAATGGAACCGAGAAAAATTGCTGGCTTCGAGCTGACAGAGAAAATAGGCGCCGGCGTCATGGGTGAGGTCTATAAGGCCAGGCAAGTCTCCATGGACCGCATGGTTGCGCTCAAACTGCTTGCCCCGCGGTTTGCGCAGGATCCGGCCTACGTCGAACGTTTTGTGAACGAGGCCAAGACGGTCGGAGCCATCGGGCATCCCAATCTCGTTCAGGTGATCGACGCCGGGAACGTGGACGGCACGTATTTCTTCGCGATGGAGTACATAGACGGCCCTTCCGTACAGACCATGATCGACGAAAACGGCTCGGTAGACCCTCAGACCGCTGCCACTTATGCACGGGACGTGGCCAAGGCCCTTGTCGCCGCCGAAAAAGCCGGCGTGGTGCACCGCGACATCAAGCCAGCCAACATCATGGTTACCAGCCACGGGATAGCCAAGCTCTGCGACCTGGGCCTGGCGAAACGTGCAACGGCCGCGCCGGGGACCGCCAACGCCTCGGTCGTAGGGACACCGTACTACATGCCGCCGGAGCAGGGCCGCGGCGAGCAGGTCGACACCCGCAGCGACATGTATGCCCTGGGAGCCACACTATACCACATGCTGACGGGGTCCCCACCCTACTCTGCACCGACACCCACGGGGGTGATAATGGCACACGCCACGGACGAACTGGTCCCCCCCAAGAAGAAAGACCCGAGCATACCGAGATCGCTCTCGGCCGCGGTACAGAAGATGATGGCCAAGGATCCAGACAAGCGCTACCAGACAGCCCAGGAAATGGTCGACGACCTCGAATCCTTCCTTTCGCGCAAGCGCACCCTGGCAGAGCAGGAATACGGCACGGTCACGGCCAAGCGGCGCTCCGTGACGACGGGCCGGCGCGAGCCGGTCCCGGACAAGCCCGAAGGCTTCAACGTGAAGCTGTGGGCAGGAGTGGGTGCGGGAGTGTTGGCGGCCGTCGCGGCCGCTGTCATGGTACTCACCCGCCCGGATCCCATTCTTGTCAACCTCCAGAAGCGCATGGGCGAAGCCCAGGCGGCCACGTCCACGGACAAAAAGGAACAGATACTCCTGTCCATCACGACCGATTTCAGCCGTACACCCGTCACGGCCCAGCTGTTCGACAGTGCGGTACAGCGACTCGAAGAGCTCCGCTCACTCAGGCTCCTCAACGACCTGCACGACATCATTGACCGTTCGGCCGACGCCCAAACGGTCGATGAAATCATGGCTTCCCGCACTGCGTTAAAGACGTTCCGGGACAACCGGTTCTCTGAATCATTCCTGTCGGAGGAAGCGCTGAAAGACGCCAGCGACACCATCGACAAGGCCGTAGCCAAGCTCGACGAGTTCGAGTCAGCGCTTGTCGAAGACGCGCAGGCCAAGGCACGAGCGGAAGAGCGCCGCAGAGAAATCCAACTCGCTTCCGATATTGCCGCCGGCGTCCGCTCACGCATGAACGAGAACAAGTTCGCCCAGGCCCTGCAATTTCTGGATGCGCAGAAGGCGCAGTTCAAGCTCCCCGAAGCTCTCGCCGAACTCCAGCGGGCCCGGAGGGACGTCGAAAGCCGGCTCAAGAAGACGGGCGACGGCATGCGGGAGCGCGCCGATAAGCTTCTCAGGGACGGGGATTTAGCCGCTGCGGAAAAAGCCTTCCGGGAACTTGCTTCCCTTGCCGTCGATCCTTACCCGCAACTGGCGCGTGACGGCATCGCCCGCGTCGGAGAAGAGCGCCGGAAGAAACAGGCCGCCGCGGACGAACGCGTGCGCAAGATTCTCGCGCGCACACTTGATCGCACCCAGGAACTGATCGCCGACATGGAATTCGCCCAGGCCCTTGACGAAATCAACTCCGCCCGGACGGGGCTTGACGAGGAAGCGCTCGCCAAGCTGGACGTCTACTCGGAGGTTCTGACAAAGGGCCGCGACGCCATGCAGACGCTCGCCGAAAGCATCGTGTCCGCTCATCCCAAGATCAGCCTCGACCGCATAACGCCGGGAGTCCGAGGCGTCTATTCAAGCGCCGACGAAAAAGAGTACACGGTTGCCTCCAGCGGGCTGACCATGAAGCACGACTGGAAAGACCTTGAGCACGGAGAATTCTTCAAGCTTGCGGACCTGGCCCTGCCGCGCTCGGCCAAGGACCGCATCGACCTGGCCGCCCTTGCCGCCCTGCTTGGTGAAAAAGAGCGGGCGCTCGCCGCCCTCGACATCGCGTCCAAGTACGACGAAGCCGCCGCGGACGGGTTCAGGACGACGCTTGCTTCGTATCATCCCGACTTCGCCGCCGCAGAAACCGCCCCCGCCACGGTCCCCGTGGCGCCGCCCGCAACCGAAGAAGCCCCCTCTGCGACTCCGCCCGGAACGGTCTTCTGGGTAGGCTTTGAGGCCGGCGAAACGCCCAGCGTAGCAGACTACTTCCAGTTCCAGGTCAAACCTGTGAACGATGGTTTTCCCGGCAAAGCGCAGGCCAATTCCCTCAGCCAGCCCAAGAATTACCGCACGGGTTTCCGGAAAGTCTACGACCCGAAGAACAAGGGTGCGTCGGCCGCGCTTTTCCCGATGCGCAAGGATTCCATACTAGTCTTTGCCGCCCGCTCGTCCAAGCCCGTAACGTTACAGGTAGATTTCACGGGTGCGCAGCCTGATTTCATGGACACGCACTTCTTCAAGAACCAGACGACGTCGGCCGACTGGCAGCTTTTCGCCGTCCGGCTGGGCGATTGCGACTGGGGGAAGATACCCAGCACCGGGCTGATGGGCTGGGTAGACATACGCTCAACCGACGGTCCCTTCGACGTGGATTCCGTGGCGGTCTTCCCCGACGGGGAACTTGCCGCCCGGAAAGCCCAACTGCAGGCGTGGATCGACGCGAAGCAGAAGGAATCCGGCACATCCGCCACCAAGCGACCCGATTCCGCCGTGGACAAACTCTCGAAGGAAGCCCGCGCCGACCTCGACCGTCTCATCCAGCTTGTCCAGCGCGGCCAGGAGGATCGCGCCAAACGCGCTTTTGAAGACATGGTCCGCAAGTACGCCGACACGCCGGATCTGCCCCTGCTGCAGGATGCCGCAAAAGAGCTTATGGAAGGCCGCATCCCCGAAGACGAAGTCCAGGTCGACCCCGAACTCGCCAAGATCCTTGCGGATTCCGGTCTCCGTGCCGTCGCAGGAGAATGGGAACTCAAGAAACAGGGCGGCAGGAATATAATCTCGGGATCCGGGGCCTTGGTCAGCACCCACAGTGTTTCCGATTTCTACAGTGAATTCAAGGCCAGGGTAGCCAAGGGCGCATGGTTCGCCTTCCGCTGGCGGTGGACCGGCGAAGTCGGCCCGGGCAGTGAACGCGACGTCGGGCGCAGGCGCGTGGTGATACCCGCCAATGCCGACGGCTACTACCTGCGGGCCGTCTCGAACCGCGTGGAATTCAGCGAGACCGCGCGCGGCTGGGTAGGCCGCCACGTGCAGGATGAATTCGGCAACCGCCTGTGGACGACCAAGAAACCCGTGCGCACCGACGCCTTCCAGCAGTACAGGATCCAGATGATCGGCGACAAGGTCGCCGGCAGCATAGGGTCCGTCCAGATCACCCACACAAGCAACGTGTCATCGACCGGGAGCATCCAGATAGACACGGGCCCGGACACAGTCATCGAACTCTTCGATTTTGTCGTAAAGACGAAATAAGGGCGGACGGCGCAGAGCTCAGGACTTTTTACCGCGCTTCTTTCTGGCGGGGGTCTCCATTTCCTCCCTGGCTTCCCTCAACGCCTTGTCCCAGGATCCCCTGACCATGTGGATTATCCACTTTTTCTTGGGGAACACGTCGAAGAACCCCCCCGCCTCCAGCGCCGCGACGACATCGTTGAAGAGGATCCAGTCGTCGCCTTCCTTCAACTGCGACAGGTATGACGCGACGTAATTGTTGTCGCCGATAAGGAGCATGCGAAAAAAATCGTCAATCTTGTTGACGGCGGCGCTCTCCGGCCCCGCCGCCTTCAGGCCCGCCTCGAGTTCGTCCAGCTCGGATATTATTTTCTTAAGTTCCGGCCTCATATGAACTTCCTTCCTTTATACGGGATTATATTATAAACAGACGTCTTCCGCAACTCCACGAAAGGTTCCCCGTGTGGGACTACAGCAAAAAGGTCCTAGAGCACTTCCTGAACCCGCGGAATGCGGGCGAGATGGCCGAACCGACCGTGGTGGCGGACGTGGGCAATATCGCCTGCGGGGACGCCCTGCGGCTGTACCTGAGGATCGAAGACGGCATTATCACGGACGCCCGTTTCAAGACGTTCGGGTGTGCGAGCGCAATAGCGTCGTCTTCCGTCCTTACGGAGCTCGTCAAAGGCATGTCCGTGGACGAGGCAGCCGGCATAACCGATGACGACATCGTTCGCGAGCTTGACGGCCTGCCGGAAGCCAAGATGCACTGCTCGGTCATGGGGTGCGAAGCGCTTGCGAAAGCGCTCGCACTCTACCGCGGCGAAAAACCTGCTCCGGAAGATTCCGGGCGCATCGTGTGCAGGTGCTTTGGCATAACCGACAACAAGATAATACGCGCGATACGCGACCACGATCTCACAACCGTTGACCAAGTCACGCATTACACGAAGGCGGGGGGCGGCTGCGGCAAGTGCCGTGAAGAGATTGCGGAAATCATCCGGTATACGCGCGCGGATATGGCCGCCAGGGCGAAGCGATCCAGCCAATCGCCGCCGCGCACCAATCTCCAGCGCATGCAGCAGATCATCCAGGTCATCGACGACAGGATCCGCCCCTCCCTGCGCCTTGACGGCGGCGATATCGAACTGGTCGATATCGAGGGTACAACGGTCACGGTCGCGCTCCGCGGCCGGTGCGCCGGATGCCTTGCCGGGGCCGTGACTCTGAGGGACGTGGTCCAGCATACGCTCCGAGAAGTCGTCGATGCGGCAATTGAAGTGAAGGAAGCGCCGTGACCAACACACCCCCCGTCTACATGGACAATAACGCCACGACCGCCGTGGACGCCGAAGTCCTGCAGGAAATGCTCCCGTTTTTCTCCGAGCGCTACGGCAATCCTTCATCCATACATAACTTCGGGGGCGGAGTGGGAAAGAAGATCGACGAAGCGCGCTGCCGGCTGGCAGGACTGATCGGGGCGCGGCCGGACGAAATCATCTTCACAGCATCAGGATCGGAATCGGACAACACCGCCATCAGGTCCGCCATCGCCACCAATGCGGACAGGCGCCATCTGGTCATATCCAAAGTAGAACACCCGGCGGTTCTGAACCTTGCGCGTCACCTTGTTACGGGCGGCTTCCGGGTGACGGAAATAGGCGTGGACGCGATGGGCCGTATAGACCTCGACGAACTGAGCTCGTCGCTTACCGACGACACCGCTGTCGTCTCGATCATGTGGGCCAATAACGAAACCGGCAACATCTACCCGATCGAACGGATCGGCGCCCTGTGCCGCGAACGCGGCATACTGTTTCACACCGACGCCGTCCAGGCCGTAGGCAGGATCCCGATGCGACTCTCGGAGCTGCCCGTCGATTTACTTTCGCTTTCGGGGCACAAGCTGCACGCGCCCAAAGGGATCGGAGCCCTTTACGTGCGCAGGGCCGTCCGTTTTGAAGCTCTCGTCATCGGCGGGCACCAGGAAGGCGGCCGGCGCGCCGGGACCGAAAACGTCCCCGGCATAGTCGGGCTGGGGAAAGCCGCCGAACTGGCCGCCGAGCGCATCCCGATCGAAAACTCGATGGTCCGGGCGCTCCGCGACCGCCTGGAATCATCCATACTGGCCTCGTGCCCCGACGTATCCGTCAACGGCGACCCCGAAAACCGGCTCCCGAACACCTGCAATATCTCCTTCGGATATATTGAAGGCGAAGCCATCCTCCTCAGCCTCGACATACATGGCATCTGCGCCTCATCCGGCTCAGCCTGCACTTCCGGCTCTCTCGAACCGTCCCATGTTCTCCGGGCCATGGGCGTTCCGTTCACATCCGCCCACGGCTCGGTCCGGTTTTCGCTTTCGGTCCAGAATTCGGATGCCGATGTAGACCGGGTCATCCAGGTAATGCCCGGAATCGTCGCCAAGCTCCGTGCGATGTCGCCGTTTTCTCCCGAAGCGCCATATTTCCAGAATGCCTCTCAGGACACCTGCCCTTCAGGAGGGTCCTGCTCCTGACCGCTGCGGCGTTTGCGGTGGCCCCGTTGCTTTTACGGTGGAGCATACCCGTGTATACTTGCTTGAAGTACATGACGGCGTCCAGCACAAGGAGCTTCCCGGCGTGATATTCCCCCTACTCGCCAACAGAGTCTGGCGCACATACCTCGGCGGCCTCGTGCTCGACTCTCTTGAAGGCAAAGCGGCACCCGCCGACACGCACTTTCCCGAAGACTGGATAGGCTCATCGACGCTGGCCAGGAACCCTGGCCGCGAGGATTGCCCCGACGAAGGTATTTCCAGGGTCGTTCTGCCGGACGGTTCCCACGTTCCCATAACCGACGTGCTCAGCCGGCCGGCTGGGGTTCTAGTGAAGTTTCTTGATTCATCCATCCGCCTCCACGTGCAGGCCCACCCGTCGGTCTCTTTCGCCCGCCGGCGTCTCGGTTCGGACCACGGCAAGACCGAACTGTGGATGGGCATAGCCGCCCGCGAAGACTCTGCGGCCTGCGGGTATCTCGGCTTCCGCCGCAGGGTTTCGAAAGAAGACTGGGGCGCTCTGATAGCCGCCCAGCGCATCGACGAAATGCTGGACCACATGCACCGGGTACCGCTCGGCCCGGGCGACAATTACCTCATCGAAGCCGGTGTCCCGCACTGCATCGGGGCGGGCGTGCTGCTGGTCGAAGTCCAGGAACCCAGCGACTGGGCGGTGCGCTGCGAATTCGAACGGGGCGGCTACGTCCTGCCCGAATCCGCCCGCTGGATGGGCATCGGCATGACCGAATGCCTCGACGTGTTCGACTACGAGCCCCTGTCTCTCGAACAGGCGCTGGAGCGATGGAGACTGCTGCCGCGTGACGAGGTCGGCGCTGCCGGCTATTCGCTGCAATGGATCTGCTCTCCCGAAAACACCGACCGTTTTCTCGTCCGGCGCATGGTTGTGACGGAGCGGGCCCGTGTGCCTGTGAATCCCCTTGAAATCCACATCCTGGTGAGCGGATCGGGTTCGGCGGACGGCGTGCCCCTGAAGCGCTTCGATCGTTACATCGTCGGCGAAGGGCACGCTGAAATTCTCTTTGAACCCTCGCAGGAGCCCATGGAAATCTACCGCTGCTGGGCCCCCTGAACCGCCCCGGCCGGCAATCAGCTTTCGGTTCCGGCTTCGCTTCCGACATCCTGTTCACGGTGTTGGCCTTGCTGCTGCCGGGCTTTTCCACCACCGCGCATCGCCCACACGAAGAGCAGGAGCCCTCCTATTGCGAGCAAGATTCCAATACCCAGCATCAGATAGCTCTGCCACACTGCGCCGGGTTCCAGCACCGATTCTTCCGGTTTTGCAGGATCGTAGTACACGTCCACATCTTCGCCTGCGCGGTACTTTTCCACGAGCTTGTCCGCCGCCGCCCTAGACGTACTCGACGCTCCGTATCTCACCTTCCCCCCGGAATACTTTCTGCCGTCCACCGTATACGAGTACATGATATCCGCGTAATAGCTCGTAGTTTCCCGGCCGTGTCCCCTGGAATCTGTCGACCGCGTCCTTCTGCTATCGAGCGACGATCTTTCGATCCTGCCTTTGGCCGAAGGCCACCCGGCGCTCGCCTTCGCCTTGGCCACCACGCTGTTCCCGTACACTGCCAGCCCCGCCCCCACCACGACGAATATCAGCAGGAACCACGGGTTTCCACTACTGCCGCCCGCGCTGCTCTTTCTCCCGATATTCAGGCCCACCGGTTCGATACCGACCATCTGCTCCTCCTTCTGGGTATTCTGGACATGACCCAGTATACATGCTACCGCGTTCCATCTCCACCGCCGGAGCGGCACGCTAGGGGCGCCTTGCCTTCAAATGTCTCCGGCGGTAGTATGTAATGCAGCCATGAAGCGAAGAGAGGGAATTCATGCCCAGGCTCCCGTCACGCGAAGACCTCACATTCCGCTCGGGAGGAGGATGCATCGCTCTTTTCGGCCTTCCGTTCCTTCTCGGCGGCCTGATGGCCTTCGCCGTGTCCGCGGGACTACTCGGCAGAGTCGACGGTCCCCTTGCCGTCGGTTACGTCGTCGGGGGGATCTTCACCGTCGTCGGCGGTCTGCTCGTCTTCGCCCGGCACGAACTCGCCTTCGACCCCGACAAAGGCACGTGGCACCAGTGGTGGGGGGTTCTCGTCTTCAGGAAAAAACAGGAAGGTCTCATAAGCGACATCACCGAAGTCGAACTCTCGCGGGAAGTCCGACGTTCCGACAAATCCAGCTACGTGGTTTTCCCTGTGCGCGTCAAGGCGGGAGCGGTCACGCTCAACGTCGCCGCTCCGCGCGACTTCGACCAGGCCCGCCGCATGGCCGAACTCGTCGCCAAGGGTATCCGCAAGCCTCTTTCGGACCGCGCAGGCGACAAGCCGCGCAGGATCGAGCCGGAAAATCTGGACAAGAACCTGAAGCAGAAGCTGCGCGAAGGAGAAATAAGGATCGCCCATATCGACGAGCCCTCCTCCAAGAAATGCACCTACGAAGTCGAAGGAACCACCGTCCGGTTCACCATGCCGGCCGGCAACATTCCACAGGGAGTTGCAGGTCTCCTGGTAGCCCTCGTCTTCCCCTCGTTCGTCTACTTTGTTTTTCTCAGGACGTTGCTCGCCGAAAAAGAAATGCCACCCGGGATACGCTATGTTTTCACGGGGTTCATATGTGTATTCTTCATATTGCTGCCGCTTGTCATGGGCGTTTCGATGGCGCTCAAGGCTTTTCTTACGAGCGAACACGTTGAAGTCTCGCCGTCCGGGCTTGTCCGGCGCAAGGCTTTCGGCCCGTGGGCAGCCGCGGCCGAACTCGACGCCGACGAAATCGAAGAAGTCGTCGTCAGGAAACTCGGGACCGGCAATGCCTCGCACGTTGTGGTATCGAGCGACCGGATGTCCGTCAGGTTCGCCGGCGCACTCCCCGAAAACGAAAAGCGCTGGATAGCCTCCGTCATACAGACTATCCTCGCGTCCTGAAGCATCCTGACCGGCGCCGAAGTCCGCCCGGCAATCCTCCCGGTCCTTGCCCGGCCGCGGACTAACGCTCGGATATGTCCTCGAACGCCGAGTCCGGATCACCGCACATGCGCGCCCGCTGTGCGAATATGTCTCCGCCTATCTTCCTGCCGGAGACACCGCCCGCAGTCAGCTTGACGACGGCGCAATTCGTGTACCCGTCCATCGGTACCGCGATGAAAGTCCCGTCAAACTTGAACGGGATCCTGCGCATCTCGCTGTCGCCCGGATACATCACGCTGGCAGCCACCACGTCATGGCCCTTCTCCACGCGGAAGAGTGCGTAGGGGCGCTTCGCCCATTTCACTTCATCTCCGGCGTCAATGTTCAGGTTCACAATCCCGGCGACATAGCCGTCGTCCACCGTGTAGAGTTTGCCGCGCGAGCCGTCCGGCACGCGTATCGGGTCGGGCTCGAAACAGAACACCCTCCGCCGGAACTGCGCATACAGCGGCAGATACTTGCGGTACAGGGCGATAATCTCCTCGCTCGGCTTGTCATCGCGTGGATAGCACCCGTGGAGCACCGAGCGCCGCAGGTCTTCGTCCAGGGACACGTCCCCCCGCGTCCACATGAAAAACATCGGCATGGCAATGCAGGCCCAGAAGAATTTCTCCTCGTACATGTCCCCATTGCCTTCGAGGAGTTGGCCGTCACAGTAGCGCATGGAGCGGATGGACATCGGCTTGTTGGCGAACGAGGTCAGGTTTTTCGGCTTCATTATCTCGGTCTTTATGAGCCGCTCTATGTCGTCGTAGCTGTGGTTCACCGAATAACATGGCTTGCCGTTTACCACCGTCGTGCCGTCATCGTGCCCGAAGTCGATCTCGTAGTGCCGGAAACAGTCGAGGAAGAAGCCGTCCAGCGTCGGGTATTCCTCGAATATCCTCCTGGCCGAATCGTACGCGAATTTTCCGAACGACCACCTTGGGTCGGCGTTCAGGTTATGGCACATGTACCACCCGCTGGGTATAGCGTTCCCATCCTCGTCGCGTGTAATGGAATCCGCCCATTCCTTTTCGACGCGCGGGCGATAACCGTCGGTGTAGTTGAAATACCAGTGACAGGATATTCCGTTCTCCGCCAGCACCCGCAGCCGCCGTTTTATGTCGTCGCGGGTATGATAGAGCTCCGCGACGGGCATGTTCAGTTTCGCCGCCAGTTCCTCGTCGGTGTGCTCTTCGAGCCACTTTTCCACCTCGGCGGAGATGCATTTTTCCGGCGTCCCCTCCTGCCATCCCTTCATATCGGGCTTCTTCTTGTCTTCCAGCAGCTTGCGGCGCAGTGTTTCCTTCACGTTTATCCTCAGCCACCTGTCCTTGCCCGCCTGGAAATAGTCGCAGTAGTCCTGAAAGTGGCCGTGGACTTCCAGCGTCTTCAGCCCCATCCTCTTGTATGCGTCCACGTTATCCGACACCTGGATACCACCGCACATGAAGACGCCTTCACGGTCGTAGATCGCATCGTTGAAGGGGTCAAAATATTCCTGCCAGCGCCTGTACACCAGTCCCAACCCCGGCCTCCATCCGCCCTCGTGCGGAAATATCATCACTTCCGTCGTCATAGGGCGGTCCCCCACCAGGCCTATGTAGTAGTTGACCGCTTCCAGCACCGGGGCCGACCTTGCGTCCTTCCGCATGCTCCCCCAGTTGTAGCACTTGTCCATGTTGTTGAAGCCGAACTTGGCCGCGGGGACGTTCGCGTCTATCGGCTCCACCATCGAGTAGCCGACACCCAGCATCCGGTTGTAGTGGCTGATCATGGGCAGGATTATCTCCTGCTCCGAAACATACGGTATCTGCGTGTACATGAACTCAAAGGCGGTCATGCCGTCGAAGGCCTTTTCCCCGTGGTTACACGGGGCCCAGAAGTCCCAGCCCGCTATCAGCGGCATTGAGAAATAGACGCGCAGCGAGCGGTCCTCCACCTTTTTGTTCGCCTTCTCTGCCGCCACGCGCCACCGCAGGCAGTCTTTCTCCCCCTCAAACGATACCGTGAGCCTGAAGGGCGCCCCCCTGAACCGCTTGTCGAACGATATCTTCTTCCCTTTCTTCCGCATATTCGACACACTGAACTGGGTCTCGTAGTCCGAATACCACACGCGGTCTTTCTCGTCGTAAACGCGGATCGCTCCGATGTAGCCCGGAATCCCCCCGCGCACCTGCTGGAACAGGTCCAGATCCTTTCCGCTCCATACCAGCGACCTCAGCCAGCCCGTCTTCTTCTCAATAGCGAATTCGCCGCTTCCCGCCTCAAGCTTGTAGACGTCGGATGGCGAAAGCTGCTTCAACTTCAGTTCCTTCATGGCGCAACCTCCTCCTCTGGACCGCCGGGGTCTTACCGGAAGATTACGCCCGATCCCGGACGTGTCCAATGCATTACCCCTGGAAATGGCCTTTTTCGCTGCCCGCCACCGGCGGAAAGTTCCGCCGCCCGCAGTGATCGTTCCGGCAGAAACTGCCGCACCGCGGATTATCTTTCTCCGCACCGCCACGCGGCCCGCCCCACAACCCTTGGCATTGCAGGGTGTTACAGGATAGCCGTCATCGTGGCACGCCGGTTGATATATCCCCTTGTTGACTGGAGTCCTGGTATGCTCAAAGGCATGTACATATCCGCCGCTGCCGCCCTCAACCAGGCGGAACGATACGATATCCTTTCGAACAACCTGGCCAACATGAACACCGTCGGCTTCAAGCCGCAGCGACCACAGTTCCGCGAAGTCCTCGCACAGGCCTCCGGGACATCTCCCGTTCAGCGACAGATCAGCCGTCTTGCCGGCGCCGTTCTGCAGGAAGCCGGCAATCTTTTTGCCCCCGGCGTCATAGAACATACCGAACGGCCGTATGACCTAGCGATCGTTGATGAAGGCTTCTTCGTGGTGGAACGCCAAGGCAAATACTACTACACCAGGGCCGGCAATTTCCGCGTGGGCGCCGATGGTCACCTCGTTGCCGGTGACGGCACCACGCGCGTCGTCCTCGAAAACGGTGTCCCCATCGTAGTCGGCAGCTCGGAATTCCAGGTTGACAGCCGCGGCTTCATCACACTTATCGACCACGATGGCGCCAAGCAGCCGCTCGGCTACATGTGGCTCGTCAAGCCCCGCGGCGACGATTATTCCATACTGACACGCAGCGGCGATAACCTCTGGTCCGCCCCCCTCGCCTCAATGGAAAGGCTCGACGAGCCCAAAGTCGCCCAGGGCGCTCTCGAGAACTCCGCCGTCAGCGCCGTCAACGAAATGACCAAGCTTATCAGTTCGATGCGCGCCTACGAAGCAGCGATGCGTTTCGTCAGCATGCAGGACCAGGCTCTCGGTTCCGTCGTTTCGGAACTCGCCAGACCTTTAGGGGCGTGATAACCGCCCGGGGAGGAGCATGTCATGTTCAGAGCTTTGTCAACGGCCGCCACGGGTCTCGCGGCGCAGCAGTATAACGTTGACGTCATAGCCAACAACCTGGCCAACGTCAACACCACCGGCTTCAAACGCCGCAGGGCCGAATTCGCAGACCTCCTCTACGTTCAGCTCCGGCACCCCGGCAGCGCGCAGAATGCACAGGCCGGCACAGTCTATCCGACCGGCATCCAGATCGGCCACGGCACGCGCAATATCGCCACCACTCCGGTATTCAGGATGGGCACCTTTCTCGCCACCGACCGGGAACTCGACGTCTCCATCGAAGACCGCGGCGTAGCCAGGACCTTCCTCCAGGTCAGGCTTCCGGGCGGCCGCATCGCCTATACCCGGGACGGCTCGCTGCAGGTCAACGCCAACGGAGAACTCGTCACCACCACCGGTTATCTCGTCGAGCCGCCGGTCACCGGCATCCCGGAAGACTATCTGGCCATCCAGATTTCCACCGACGGCCTCGTACAGGTCGTCCTCAGGGATGAAACCGAACCCCGAGAAATCGGGCAGATCGAAGTCGCCTCTTTCGTAAACCCCGCCGGCCTGAGGGCCTACGGCGACAACCTCTATCTCCCCACCGAAGCCTCCGGATCGGCAAGGACCGGCACCCCCGCCACCGGCGAATTCGGCGCCCTCGTCGCCGGCTTTCTTGAGACCTCCAACGTCGAAGCCGTCAAGGAGCTCGTTGGTCTCATCACCGCCCAACGCGCCTACGAAATGAATTCCAAGGTCATCCAGTCCTCTGACGAAATGCTGCAGGTCGCCAGCAATCTCAGGAGATAGCAGTCGTGCGCCTTGTTCTGACAGCCCTCTTCCTCTGCACCGGACTCAATGCCCTCCAGCAGGCTGATTCTGCAGTTCCACCAACCGCCGTCGTCCTGAAGCTCGATGCGGCCGTCTCCGAACCTTACGTCCGCGTCCGCGATATCGCAGATGTCTCCGGTCCAGCCGCCGATGGCGTCGCCCGGCTTGTCCTCGCCGCCCCTGACGATTTCCCCGTCCACATTTCCGCCGCTTCGGTTTCCGCGAGCCTTTCCCGCTGGGGAAGGGACGTCGAAGTGCGGGGCGCTTCCTACTGCAAGGTCGTCCGCGCCGGCGCCCACGCCCGCACCGCCACCTCCCCCACCGACGCCCTCGTTGATGTCCTTGCCGCCGCCGCGCTCAAAGCCATGACCGGGCACTCCCCGGACACGGTCCTCTCTCTCGCCGCGTTCAACGTATTCTCCGACGACGGCCCTGTGCCGCCGGAGAACGTCGCTTCCACCAGCGTCGAAGGTTCCGGCGACAACCGTGACACCTGCTGGGTCAGGTTCACCGGCACAGACAAGCTCGGTCACCGCCTCTGGGGCTGGGCGCGTTTCAACGTCAGCATAAAGCAGATGGCGGTCGTCTCGGCCAGAAGCCTCTCCCGGGGACAACTACTTACCCGGGAGGATGTCGAACTCGCCGAAGTAAAACTCGCCCCGGGCCGGGCTGCCTGCTTCTCATCCCTCTCCGAAGTCACCGGCAGGAAAGTCCTTGCTCCCGCGCCCCCCGGCCACATCCTCTCCCCCACCGATATTGAGCGCCCGGTCCTCGTGCCGCGCAACACGGAAGTCAACGTGATCGTCCATGGGAGGGGCTTTCGTCTCATCGACCGCGCTCTCTGCCGCGACGACGGTGCCCTCGGAGAAATCGTCCGCGTCCAGAACCTGCGCTCAAGGGAAATTTTCCGGGCCAGGGTCATCTCAGAAGACACCGTCGTTCCGGTTACAGGAAAGGAACAGGGATGAAACACTCCAACTCCCCCTTGCTCGCCGTCATCGTTCTCTCAAGCCTCGTGCTGCCCGCCGGCATCTGCCGTCCCGACTCCATCTGGGGCTCCGAAAACATGATCGGCGACAAGACCTACCGAGTCCACGACCTCATTTCCATTGTCATCAAGGAAGCCAGCCAGGCCCAGACCGAAAACGATACTTCTACCGAAAAGGATTCCTCCAGGGATCTGGACCTCATCGACTTCTTCGGTCTCAAGGGCCGGGGTCTGAAGGAAGACAACCCCAGCAGCCGGCCTGCCATCCGGTACAGGCATTCCCTCCAGCGCACAAAGAACGGCGAAATCCGCCACAAGGAACAGTTCACGGCAAGGATCACCGCCCGCATCGTTGAAGTCCTCCCCAACGGCAACCTTGTCTTCGAAGCCCGCAAGACCGTGCGCATAGGCGAAGAAGAAAGCACCATCGTGTTCTCCGGGGAAGTCCGCCCCCAGGACGTCGATGCCGACAACACTGTCTACTCCGACAACGTCGCCGACGCCCGCATCGAATACCGCGGGCGCGGCGAAGTCACCGACGCCGTGAAGCGCGGATGGTTAAGCAGGCTTTTCGACTATACCAATATTTTCTGAAGGAGACGACATGTTCCGCAAGCTCCGCTTTCCTTTCGCCGCCTTCATAGTCCTCTCCTACGCGCTCCCCGCCGGCGCCGCCCAGATCCGCGACGTCGTCATCGTCAGAGGCGTCCGCAGCCAGCAGGTGATCGGCTACGGCCTCGTCGTAGGACTCAAGGGCACCGGCGACAAGTCCAAGGCCACGCAGGACGCGCTCAACAGGTTCTTTGTGCGGGCCGGCATGACCATGAAGGCCGGTGATACGAACCCGAGGAACGTCGCCCTCGTCCTCGTCACCGCGGAAATACCCCCCTTCGCCCAGGAAGGGCAGAGGATCGACGTCACGGTCAATGCCGTCAATGACGCCACCAGCATCGCCGGCGGAAGGCTCGTGGTCACGCCTCTCCATGGCCCTGACCCTTCCATCGTGTTCGCCCGTGCACAGGGGACGATCAGCTTTATGGGCAGGCAGGAACCGGTCCACACCACCAGCGGCATCGTCCGCGACGGCGCCATCATCGAACGCACGATGCACTCCTCCTTTGTCTCCGCATCGGGCGTCGTCGAACTCGGCCTCAAGCAGGCTTCCAGCGCTCTCGCCCACGAAATCGCACAGACCATCAACCTGGGCCTGCGCGCCGGTCCCGGCGAAGAAGCCGCCGTAACCGTCTCCCCGGGCCTGGTGCGCGTCGCCATCCCGGCCTCCTTCAGCGGCTCGCCCGTGGATTTCCTCAGCGAAATACTCCGCTACCCCGTTGACGTCGATCTCCCCGCGCGCGTCGTCATCAACGAAGATACCGGGGCCGTCGCCGTCAACGACACCGTGCGCGTCGGCTCCGCGGCCGTCGCCGTGGGCAACATCTTCATCGTCGTCGGCACGCCTGGCAACGGTACCTCCGACCTGCCCGCGCCCGACGTTGTCCCCGTCCAGGAAGGAACCAGCCTGCAGGAACTCGTCCAGGCGCTCCAGCAACTCAGGATCACCCCCAGAGATTTAATAGCCGTCATCGAACAGCTTGTCTCCGTCGGTGCACTTTCTGCGGAAATTGTGATGGAATAGAGGTTCAGGTGGCTGCGGCGATATCGGTCGGACAACTCGCACTCAAGGCCATGCGGGGCCTCTTTCCGCCCGATCCGGCGGCTCCCGCTCCCGTCGCCTCCGACAACTCCAGGCTCCGCGAACTCTGCACCGAAATGGAAAGCATCTTCCTGTCCGTCCTGATGCGCCAGATGCGTCAGACCGTGACCCGCAGTGATTTTCTTCCTCAGGCGGCCGGCGAAGACATGTTCAAGAGCCTCTGGGAAGTCGAAGTCGCTGACCGCGTGGGCCGTTCCGGGCGCGGCTTCGGCATTGCTGATTCCATCTACAACCAACTCGAAAGGCACGGCCGATGCACAAAAGCCGAACTCCTCAGCCCCTGCTCGTCGCTCTAGGTCTGCGGGACGACGAAATCACCCGTTCGCTTGAACAGGCCGCGGCATCCATTGCCGCGCTGCGGTCCGGCCTCTCCTCCTTCGGCTCCTCGGACATCTCCTCCTGGACGTCCCGGTTCGCCTCCGTCATCGACAGGCTCAAACTTGCCACAATGCTCAGGCGCGGCATACTCAGGAAAACCGGCATATCGGACTCTTCCGCTCTCGACCTCGCGCTGCAGGACCTGCCGCCCGACGTGCGGCCATCCGTGGTCGGAGCCGAATCGCGCCTCAAGGCCGCCTCGCTTTCCCTCCGCCGGGAACTCAGGAGTCTCAACTACTTCGCCCGTCTCCACCTCTCGCACCTCGACGGGATTCTGTCCGCCATTGGAGAAGCCACCGGTCTCAAAGCCACCTATCGCCCCGGCACCCCCCCCATAAGCGGCAACCTCGGCATCGTTGATGCCACCGCGTGAAAGGATCCACTCATGCCCGCCATCGAAGCCCTTAAAATCGGATCCAGCGCACTTTCCGCGTACAGGGCCGCCATCGAAACGACCGGCCATAATATAGCCAACGTCGCGACGCCGGGCTACTCGCGCCAGCGTGTCCTCTTCCAGGCACGCACGCCCAACCACCGGGTCTACGGCGATATCGGCCGCGGCTCGATGGTCGGTGCGGTCGAAAGCATGGCCTCCGCCTTTCTCGACGCGCAGGTCAGGGCGGCTTCCAGCGAGAACCAGCGATGGGAAGTTCTCCAGCGCACCTTCAACGCTCTCGAAGGCTTCCTCAACGAACTCGGCGACGCCGACTTGGGAGATTCCCTCTACAGCCTTTTCGCCGTAATGAACGACGTGGCTTCCGACGTCGAAAGCCTCCCCATCCGCCAGCAACTGCTCGAACAGGTCGGCAGCCTCACCGATGTTTTCCGTTCCATAACGTCGCAGCTGGACGCCATGTGGAAACGCGTGGATCTCGAAATTCAGAGCCAGGCGTCCCGAATCAACACCATCACCGCCGAAATCGCCCGCCTGAACTCCAGCATCGTCCAGACCGAAGCCGGCGGTTCCGGGATATCCGCCAACGACCTGCGCGACGACCGCGGCCGGCTGATGCAGGAACTCTCCGAAATCGTCGCGGTCAGTATCCAGGAAGATTCCCGCGGCGGCGTCATAGTTTCCGCCATGGGCAGGCCGCTGGTCTACTTCGGCACCGCGCACCAGGTCGCTGCGCGCAGGGATTCTTCCACCGGCGGCTTCAAGCTCGTCTTTGCGGAAGACGACGCCGACCTCGCCATAACCGGCGGGGAACTCGCCGGCGCCGTCGAAGCCCGCGACGAGATCATCCCCGAATACCGCCAATGGTTCGATGATTTCGCCGCCAGCCTCATTTGGCAGGTCAACCGCATGCATTCCGTCGGTGCGGGCCTCGTCCCGCGCGAGTCCATGCAGGGGTCCAACCGGGTGCTTGATCCTTCCGCGGACCTCGGCAGCCTCACGTTTGACTTCCAGCCGCGCAACGGCGTTTTCTCCATCCAGGACGGCCGCCTCGCCATCGACGTCATCGAACAGGCCTCGGGTCTCGTGCAACGCCACGTCATCGACTACGACCTATCGGAGCCGCTCGCCGGTTCCGTCTCCGGCCTTGTGGAAAGGATCGACGCCCTCGTCGGCGTCACCGCCGGCGTCGACAACCATGGCCGGGTCGTCCTGCAGGCCGAATCGGGCTACGGCTTCTACTTTTCGGAAGACTCCGGCGGCATCCTTGCCACCCTTGGTCTCAGCGGCCTATTCAGCGGCTATGACGCCTCCACCATCGCGCTCTCCCCCGACCTCGAATCGCATCCCGAATTCATCGCCTGCGCCGAAACCCTTGTCCCCGGGGATAACTCCAGGATCCTGCAACTCGCGTCCCTTGTCACCGGCGCCCCGTTCCTCGATACCTCTCTCTCTCTCGAAGACGCCTACCAGTCCCTTGTCGGCTCCCTGGGCAGCGACTCCCTCGCCGCCCAGGACGCTCACCAGAACCAGTCGGACATCGTACTCAGCCTGCAGAACGAGCGCCAGGAAATCGCCGGCGTCAGCCTCGATGAAGAACTCGCCAACCTCATCCAGTACCAGCGGGCATACCAGGGCGTCGCCAAGTTCATCTCCATCGTAGATCAGCTTCTTAATACACTGATCGAAATGTAAGGAGCCGGGCATGCGCCTCACCAATCAGATGGCAGTAAACACCTTCCTGAGAGACATGAACCTCAACTCCCTCGCGCTGCTCAAAATCCAGCAGGCCCTCGCCTCCGGCAAGGAAGTCAACAGGCCCTCCGACGACCCCATCCGCTCCGCACTCGCCATCGGTTACGAATACTGCGGCAAGAAACTGGACGTCTCGCTCAGGAACATGGAATCCGCCAGGTCTTTTCTCTCCACCGCCGAAGGCGCCTTTTCCGACGTCGTATCCGCCCTGCAGGACGCCCGGTCCATCGCCATTCAGCAGGCCTCAGGCACTGCTTCGGCCGACACGCGCGCCGCCATGGCGGTGGCTATCGACTCGACCATCGACACCATTCTCGCCGCAGCGAACCTCCATTTCCGCAACCGATACGTCTTTGCCGGCACCAGCACTTCCGCCGCCCCTTACGTCAAGACTCCCGCCGGCGTCCTCTACACCGGCAACGATGACGCCATACCCATCGAAATCAGCCCCGCCAGTCTTCTTGCGACGTCGCTGCCGGGCACCATGGTCTTCGGCTCGCTGTCGGAACGCACCGGTACGTCCGACCTCGACCCGGCCCTCTACTTCGGTGAAGTCGGCGGCATTTCCACGGCTGCAAACGACCTCAACTCCGGCACCGGCGTTCTCGACGGCTCTGTCCGGATCACATTTTCCGGCGGGCGGGTGGAAATTGACCTTTCCCACCTCAGAAATATCGATGACGTCAGACAACGCATCGAATCCGCCACCGCGGGCGTGGTCACCGTGGGATATAACGCCACCCGTGACGGCATCTGCCTGACCGACACCGGCGGCGGACCGCTTATGGTCGAAGACCTGGCCGGCGGCATGGCCGCGCTTTCTCTGGGGATCCGCGGCAGTGCGCCCGCCGGCGTCATCGACGGCTCCGACCTCGATCCCGTCATCGGCCGGCAAACACGCCTCGCCGATCTGAACGGCGGAGCGGGCGTCGACACTTCCGGGTTTACTGTTGTCCACGGCGGCACCACCTATACCGTCATTTCCGCACATCTCGGCGGCACCGTCCAGGATCTCATCAACGCTTTCGGCGCCCAAGGGAACACGGTCTTTATCCAGATGTCCAGCGACGGCATGGCCCTGGAACTCGTCGGGAGGACTTCCGGAAGCCCTCTCGACGTGGCGACGTCCGGCACCACAGCCGGCGACCTCGGGTTCGCCACGGGCGCAATCACCGGCACCGACCTTTTCTCATCCCTGCAGGCGCTACGCGACGCCCTGGCCGCGGACGACACCGCAGGCATCCAGGCGGCGGTGGACGACATCGATACGAGCCTCGACCTGTTGCTGGCGGCACAGGGGAGGATCGGCTCCCGGCTTGACCGCATAGAAGATTCCATGGCACGGGCGGAAGACCGGAAAGTGACCGTGGCGGGGCTGTTGTCCGACACGGTGGATGCGGACCTGGCTGAACTGGCCGTCCGGTTTTCCGAAAGGAAAACCGCCGCCGAAGCCGCTCTCAGGGTCGCTTCCGAAATACTCCCGCTGTCGCTGGTAGACTTCCTGTAGGAGAGACCATGCCCCAGACGAGTATACCGACCACGCGTTTTGGAGACGTATCGGTAGACGAATCCGTCCTCGTCACGTTTCCGAACGGCATCGTGGGGTTTGAACACCTCAGGAAGTTCGTCATTCTGGAGGGGCCGGAAGGCACGCCGCTGAAGTGGCTGCAGTCTGCGGAAGAACCCGCTGTGGCCTTCGTGGTCGCGGACCCTTCGGCTATCGTGCCGGATTATGTCGTAAGGGCGCATGGCGAAACGCTCGACCCGCTGGAACTCGCCAGCTCCGAAGACGCCGCCATAGCGGTTATAATCACCGTCCCTGGAGACCTTGCCCGGGCCACCTGCAACCTGCTGGCCCCGCTCGTCTTCAACGTGGAAAAACGGCTCGGCGCCCAGGTCATCCTGGAAGAAAACTACCCCATAAGACACCCCCTCATCGTAAGAAGAATAGCACCCCCAGCCGACGCTCCCGCCCCGCCCGCTGCGGATGCCGGAGAAACCTCGTGCTAGTCCTCAGCCGACGCCAGGGCGAGTCGATCGTCATCGGCGGGACGGTCCGCGTCACCGTGGTGACCGTCAGCGGCGGACAGGTGAAGTTGAGTATCGACGCCCCGAAGTCCGTCAGCATTCACCGGAGCGAAGTCTGGGAAGCCATCCGGCAGGAAAACGCCGAGGCCGCTACCGGAGCAGCGGAGGGGCTCCCCGCCCCGGCTGCAGACGGGGGCACGCTTTCCGTCCTGCCCGGCAAAACACCTCTTGACAAGCTCGTATCAGGCAAACCGGACATCCCGCCTGAAAACGGTGCCGACAAAGAGTCCAGCAACAATTCCTCCCTCCCCTAAACCGCGGCAACAGTACCGGCCGTTCGTCCCTTTTCGGAGGCCTGAAACGAACCTTGTCCCGTTTCAGGGGCAGCCGTAGCCCTGGCGGCCTGGGTTTTCTAATCAGAATGGGGATAAGGGGTTAGAGCGCTGACAATTGAGCAGCAAGGCCCTATCCGGCCGTCTTGTTAGACTTTGCCTTTGGTTTGGACTTGGACGCCGGCTTAGATTTTTTCGGGGCGCCGGTCAATTTTGCGAGGCCGGTTTCGATGTTCTTGAGGCGCTGGTCAATGGACTTGAGAACGGCGTCGATATCTTTGCCTCCCGCGCTTTTCTCGCTTTTCCTGGATGACTTCTTTTTCGACCACTTTCTGGCGGTGTCCAGCGCCTTTTTCGCCGTTCCTTTCGCCGACAATACAGTCTTGTTGAAGAAGTCGCCAATTGCAGTGTGCTTTTCCGGTTTCTTGGCCATGCCAACTACCGCCTTTCCATAAAGAACAGCGCAGCCGTCATCCCCCGAGGCGTTGTGGAGCACGGGTGTCCCGGTAACCCTTCCATCCATATGAGCATACACGATAGAAGGCGGTGTGTCAATGCCGGGTGGGTGAACGCAGCATCATCGCAGGGGGTGTGGAGCAAGGCTCAGCGGGCAGCGGCGTGCGAGGGCGGATCTATTTCGATATTCAAGACCGCCCCTTCCGGCCCCAGAGGTATTTCCAACAGGACAGACATTTTGTCGATATCGACGAACCTGTGATTGACGAGGTCGTAGGGGTCCCACATGGCATGCGGCCAGATCAGGACCGCGCCGGGAGGCAGATACAATGCGGCCGGGGATTTTCCGGCATCAAGGAAGCAGTTGGGGGTATCTTCCGGGTCGATGACAATGGTTCCGCCTAGTTCTTCGGCGGTTAACCGAAAAGGGTCCGCCGAAATCTCATGTATCCGGCCGTGGGCATCCCTGAATCTGGACGCGTATTTCAAAGCGGGCTGAAGGGTTGCGAAAACGGGGTACGTGCTGCGGCGCGCGCGGGCATGGAGCCGTACGACGGCAGAGCGGCAATCCGGCATGGAGACATCCACAATGCCTTCGAACCCGCGGTATTCCCGATACACACGGAGGCCGTCTTCACCACAGTCGATACGTCCACGGCCCGGGAGATACTGCCACATGAGCCGGCCCTGAGGCAAGGGGGCGCCGTCAAAGGAGTCAAAAGTCTTGTGGAAAGTCGAGGCGAGCGGATCATCCTTGCTGTTGCAACCGTACAGAACGGTACCGAAAGAATCATGGTACAGACCGATGAGGGCGGTGTAGTCGAGGTTCCAGTGGCCTTCAGGACGCGGGACGAACTGCTGGTTGGAGACGACCGCAATCCAGGAATTGCGCCGCTTGACCGCGTAGTCGTCCGAGAAACGCTCGGTGCGGTCCCCCGTGACCCAGACATGTGGCGCCACGGCGTCATGCCGCGCCGAAATTTCGCGATAGCTGTCAAGGAGGTAGACAAGACCGTTCGGGACGCCGCCACCGGTTCGTCCAGAGCGGGTGCGATAGAGAAAATCAATCACTTTATCCGTCAGCGATGCCCCTTCCGGGATAAGACCGGTAAAACCGAGCCGCATAGCTCCCTTGCGGAACTGGGAGCGCCCGTTCATAACTTCCATCATGCTCAAGTTCGGATACATTGTCACCGCGGTGAACCAGGCGGCGCGCTTCAACCTGTCGAGGTACCTGTCGAGCAGGCCAAGCATCCTGGCGGCCAGGTACAGACATTGCGCACTGAGGGTGTTGTACGACAAAGCGGGCCCGTCGCTTTCAACCCAGTAGCCGTCAGGATGCATGTAATCGAAGAAGCGATCGAGGTAGCTTACGGTATAGTCCACGAGAGCCGCACCACCGGGGTCCATGTGTTCAAAATCGTCATCATTACGGAATACGGAGACATAAGCGGCCAGGCAAAGCAACACGTAAGCGTGGTGGTTCGTGCCATAGCCTAGATTGGGCGAAGAAAACCTTGTAAGGAGTTCCCGGTCCAGCAGGAGCGGCATGGTTGCGGAACGGACCAGAGCCTGGATCTGCGGCTTCCAGCCGACATCGACGGTTCCCGGTACGTCCCTGAGGAGTTCATAGGAGCGCAACACGGTATAGGGTATGCGCAGATAGACGTTCCGACACTGGAACAGGCGACCGGCAATAATCCTGAGCGCATCGAGCACTTCAGGCCTGCGGTAGAACCGGTTAGCGGGGTGTTCCGTGGTCCACGCGTAGGCCAGGGGATAGAGAACGTGCCAGTTTTTGTCGGCCTTAGCCTCTTCGAACCATGTATCAGGCGGCATCCGGAAACGATCCTCCGCCAAGAAAATCGCGTCCAGCTCTTCGAAGATGATCTCCAGCAGTTTGCCGGAGTTGGTCAAGGCGTTCATTGAACCGCTCCAAATTTCTGCAGAGTCTACCATAAAAGCGGGATCAGGGAAACCACGAAGGGGATGCTATTGTAGGGAAAAGGCTATTGAGCCTGCAAATTCCGGGAAACCATAAGGGCTTTGTAAGGGTATTTACGGCGTAAATGAGCTTGAAGAGGCCGTGATGCCGCTAAAATAGTGGGAGAAGAGGTTTTCTGACGGGTTAATCCAGGAGGGAAAATGTCTAACGGACAAGGTGTGGTATACCGCAGGCTCGAGATGGAAAAATGGGGACTGCAGGATGTGATAGAGGTGCGGCACGCCGTAAGGCAGCTGCTGCCGGAACGCCAGGCAATGGAGGAGTACCTGGGCCGCGGAGGGGTGTTGCCGGTGCAGGACGCCGAGGCGATAGCAAAGTGGATTATGGACGACATCGACGGGTTCAAGGAATCGGTGAAAAAGAGCGGTTCGGCACTGGCGAGGTTTCTGCGCGGGATGCGGGAATTCGAGGACGGGGAGAAGGAGGCGGCGATAAGCAACTGCAAGGCGGTGGCAAAGGAACTGAAAGACTCGTGGGCCGTACCGCAGATAGTGGAACTGCTCATCCGTGCCCGGGAGCTCGACGAAGCGGAGAAGCTACTGAAGAACGTGCCCGGGGAAATCGAAGGGCACGCGCAGGTGGAATACCTGGCGGGGCGGATATGCGAAATGCGCTACGACTGGGTGGGAGCGCTGGAAAAGTACGACGCGGCGCTCGAGAAAAGCCCCGGACATCCGCATGCGGCGTTCCGGAAGGCGTACATCCTGGACCTGCGCGGCGAGGACAACGAGGCGCTGGAGGCGTACAGGGAGGCCGGGCTGTCGAAGAACCGGTTCGTGGGGGCGCTGGTGAACATGGGACTGCTCTACGAAGACAAGGGGGAACTGGATAAGGCCATAACGTGCTTCAAGGAGGCACTGCGGGTGCTGCCGACGGACAGGCGGGTAGCTCTTTACCTTACCGCCGCGACCGAGGCAACGCAGGAAGTCTACGACGAGGCCGAGCGAAAGGAAATGGAGAGGGTAAGGAAGCTGCTGCGCACGCCGCTGGCGGAATTCGAGCTGTCCGTACGCAGCCGCAACTGTCTGTCGCGCATGGGACTGAACACGCTGTGGGACCTGGTGCAGAAGACGGAAGCCGAACTGCTGAGCCACAAGAACTTCGGGGAGACGTCGCTGCGGGAGATAAAACAGCTACTCGCCAGCAGGGGGCTGCGGCTGGGCATGAGCCGGGAGATGACGGCACAACGGGCGGTACGGCACATGCTGACAACGGCGACGGAAGGGTCCGCCGTGGATCCGGAGCTGCTGGACCAGCCGGTCTCAAGCCTGAACCTGTCGGTAAGGGCGTCGAACGGCCTGGAAGCGCTGGGACTGGAAACGCTGGGCGAACTGATAAAGATGACGGATGAAGACCTGCTCGGCATCAAGAACTTCGGTCTCGTGTCGCTGAACGAAGTCAAGATGAAACTGAGTTCGCTGGGCCTGTCGTTCCGGGTACCCGCCAAGAACGATCACTGATGCCGGGACCCGGGCGGCGCAGGCGAAAGCAGGGGGCGTAACGGGGGGATGGAGGAGAAGCAGTGTACCATCACCTTAGGGGAGAGTTGGTCGAAAAGAATCCTTCACGGGCGGTAATCGAAGCCGGCGGGGTGGGCTACACGGTCAGGATAACGTCCGAGACATACGCCAAGCTGCCGATGGTCGGGGAGGCGTGCTTCGTATTCCTGTACCTGGCGGTGCGGGAAGACGCGATGGAGCTTTTCGGGTTTACAAGCAGGGAGGAGCGGAAGCTGTTTCTGGACCTTGTGAAGGTGAAGGGCGTCGGACCGCAGCACGGGCTGGCGATACTTTCATCGGCGCCGGCCAACGAGATATTCCGGGCGATAACGGCTGGGGACGTGAAAGGGCTGACGCGTGCCAAGGGTGTGGGGACAAAACTGGCACAGAGGATAGTCCTGGAGCTGAAAGGGGAACTGGCGCTGGAGGAAGAAGCCGGGCAGGCCGGAGCAAGCGGTCCGGCGGCCGATGCGGAAGAAGCACTTATTTCACTGGGATACAGCCGCAAGGAAGCGGTGGCTGCGGTGCGAGCCGCGCTAAAGGAAGGCGAAGCCGATACGGAGCTTCTGATAAGGCGAGCGCTCAGTAAGGTCAAATAGCCATGCCGGAAGAGAGATTCGTAACGCCAGTGAACCTGCCGGGCGAGGACCCGATGGAACATATACTGCGGCCGACGATCCTTAAGGAATTCATCGGGCAGGCAAGGCTGAAGGATAACCTGGGGCTGTATATCGAAGCGGCGCGCAAGAGGCACGAAGCGCTGGACCACGTGTTGCTTTCGGGAGCGCCCGGGCTGGGGAAGACGACGCTTGCGCGGATCATAGCGAATGAGCTGGGAGCGGAGTTCCACCAGACATCGGGCCCTGCGCTGCAGCGAGCGGGGGACCTGGTGGGGCTGCTGAGTCGGCTGAATGAGTTCGACATACTGTTCATCGATGAAATCCACCGGCTGAATCCGACGCTGGAAGAATACCTGTACACGGCGATGGAAGACTACATGGTGGACGTGGTGATAGACCAGGGTCCCGCGGCGCGCTCGATACGACTGACGCTGAAGCCGTTCACGCTGATCGGGGCGACCACGCGGGAAGGGCTGCTGGGGCCGCCGTTCAGGGGCCGTTTCGGGATCCCGGAAAAACTGGACTACTACCCGGTGGGCGAGCTGAAAGAAATAGCACTGAGATCGGCGGGGATTCTGGAAGCGCGCATCGAGGACGAGGCCGCCGGAGAAATCGCCAAGCGGAGCCGCGGTACGCCGAGGCTCGTAAACCGGATACTGCGCCGGGTCCGCGACGTGGCCACCGTGCAGGGAACGGATTCGATAGACCTGGAGGTGGCGCGAGACGGACTGAAGCGGCTGGGCATAGACGAAATGGGCTTGGACGCCCTGGACAGGCGCATATTGGGGGTGCTGACGGCTGATCCCGATCACCCGGTGGGCATCAAGACCATAGCAGCGATGGTCGGCGAAGAAGAACGGACGATCGAGGAAGTGTACGAACCTTACCTGCTGCAACAGGGGCTTCTGCTGAAAACGGCCAGGGGGCGCATTCCCACGCCGATGGCATACCTGGCGGCGGGGAAACAGCCACCGGACTGCACACCCGGGTTGTTTGCGCCGGAGCAGTGAATTGGGGCGGCTTCTCCTACATGTCTGCTGCGCCAACTGTCTCGCCGACGTTCTCCCCGCCGCAACCGGGTACTCCGACGCGCTGTCGATACTGTTCTATAACCCGAATATACAGCCCCTGGTGGAATACCGGAGGAGAAGGAAAAGCACCTTGCTGCTGGCCAGGATCCTGAAACTGGACGTGGTGGACAGTCCCCCCGTCAACGCGCACCCGTGCGATTTTCTGGGCGGAACCGTGTGGCAGGGCAGCGCGAGGGAGAGGTGTGCCACGTGTTACCGGATGCGCCTGGAGCGCACGGCCGCCACGGCGGAGCGGGAGGGATTCGAAGCGTTTTCGACGACGCTTCTCGTCAGCAGGATGCAGCACCGCGACGGCATTCTGGCAGCGGGGCGTTCGGCCGCCGAGACGTTCGGCGTTCGATTCCTGGAGAACGACTGGAGAGAGCTGCACGGCAGCGCCCGGGGCCTGCCGCCGAGTTTCCAGCCGTACAGGCAGCAATACTGTGGATGCATATTCAGCGAATACGAACGGTTTTCCCCGGGGGGGATGCACCTGCTGCCCGACGACGAAACGGGGCACCCGACATGAACCACGCTCGGACGTTGAGATACCTGCTGGCCGGGGGCACGGCGGCCTTTCTTGCGCTGCTGTTTTCATGCAGGGAACTGCCGACGCGTGAAGACGCCGTGCTGGCTGCGTTCCCGAAGTCGATCCCGAATGCACCGGAGATCAGGGTGCTGGTGTTACAGGATGTTTCCGAGGTCAAGCTTGCCGTCCACGGGAGGTTTCAACTGAAGACGGAGGACGGGAGGGTGATCCCTAACAGGAACAGAAACCTCGGCGAAGTAAGCGTGAAGGCGATGTCCGGAGGCATAGCGCTGGGGGTACAGTCATTCCGGACCGAAACGATCACGGTAGCCCCCGTGGACAGCGGATCCCTGTACATAAACGACATGCCGTGGCCGGGCGAGGTGACGTTCATGCGTTCGGGGTTGCCGCTGCATTTCGACGTGATAAACACGGTGAACCTGGAAGTCTACCTGTGCGGAGTGATAGCGGGGGAGACGCCGTGGAGGAGTTGGCCCGGGGAAACGCTGAAAGCCCAGGCCGTGGCCAGCAGAACATACGCCCTGCACGCGCACCTGACGGCGGTGCGTGCGGGAAGGCCCTATGACGTGGTAAGCACTCACATGAGCCAGGTGTTCAAGCCCGGGGTCATCGACCAGCCGGTGATAAGCAGGGCGGTAAACGCGACGAGGGGCCAGGTGCTCACTTACCAAGAGAAGATTTTCCCGGCGTACTTTTCGGCGGCGTGCGGTGGCCACACGGAGGACTCGTCGAAGGTTTTCGGGGACCTGAAGGTGGCGCCGCTGTCCGGGGTGGATTGTCCATTCTGCCGTGCGGGCGGGTCGAAGTACGACAGCTGGGAAGCAGAGATACCGACCGACATCCTGACGCGGCGACTGAAGCTCGTCGCACAGAAGGAGTTCGGCCGGCAGTTGGGACAGGTTAGAATGGTAGAACCGGTGGGCACCGGGGTATCAAAAAGGGTGACGTCGGTGAGAATCATCAATGCCCTGGAGCCTATGACGATGAATTCGAACGTATTCCGGCTGGCGGTGGGGCCGAAGGAACTGCCCAGCACGTTTTTCGTCGTCGAGGCGGCGGGGCGGAACGTGTTGCGTTTCAAGGGCAAGGGGTGGGGCCACGGGGTGGGCATGTGCCAGTTCGGAGCCGAACAGGCGGGACGGGCGTCATGGTCCTACTTCGAAATTCTTGCGTGGTACTACAAGGGGGCGCGTCTTACGCTTCTGCCGTATGCTGCCGGCAAGGGACACAGGGACACAGCAATGGAACCGCAGCCCGCCGACGGGGCCCGGTGAACGGCATGAGATTCGAGACAACCGGCAACGACGACAACGCCCGAACGGGCAGGCTTGAACTGCGGCGCGCCGTGCTGGAAACGCCGGCATTCATGCCCGTGGCTACGAATGGCTCGCTGAAGCTGCTGACTTTCCGGGCTGCGGAAGACGCCGGATTCCGCGTGCTGCTGGCCAACGCATTCCACCTTTCCATATCGGCGGCGATGGATGAAATCGCCGCGGCGGGGGGGGTGAACGCGTTCACGGGGTGGGATGGTTCGTTCCTGGTGGACAGCGGCGGATTCCAGGTGTACAGCCTGGCGGAGAACCGGCGGATCGATGACAATGGAGTGACGTTCAGGAGCCCGAGGGACGGGACGGAGATGCGGTTCACGCCCGAGGAAATCGTACGCATCCAGACGATGCTGCAACCGGACATCGCCATGGTGCTGGACGAATGCGTGGCGCTGCCTGCGGAAAAGCCGGTGCTGGAAAAAGCCGTGGAGCGCACGTCGAGATGGGCGGCGAGGTCGCTGGATGCGGCGACGGATGCCGCGCCCCCGCTGTTCGGGATAATCCAGGGCGGCCTGGACAGGGCGCTGCGCGAGAAGTCGCTGAAGGAAATAACGGCCATGCCGTTCGCGGGGTTTGCCGTCGGCGGGTTGTCGGTAGGAGAAGCGCACGGTGACATGTATGAAGTCCTGGACTACACGGCGGCCGGAATGCCGGAAGACCGCCCGCGATACCTGATGGGAGTGGGCGATCCGGTCGATATCGTGGAGGCGGCGGCGAGGGGCATCGACATGTTCGACTGCGTAATGCCGACGCGCAATGCGAGGGGGGCGACGGCGTTCACGTTCGGCGGCAAGGTGCGGATGAAGAACGCCTGCCACCGCGGCTCGAACCAGCCGATAGAGGCGGGATGCGACTGCTACTGTTGCAAAAAGTTCACGAGAGGTTATATTCGCCATCTGTTTGCTGCCGGAGAGGCTACCGGCGCGGTGCTTCTCAGCGTACACAACCTGCGTTTCACGGCACGCCTCATGGAAGGGGTGCGGGAAGCGATAAGGGGCGGAACGCTGGCTGACTTCAGGGCCCGGATCCGGCAAGCATATCCTGAGTCAATGGGCAATACGACAAACACATAGTGGAAGGAAAAGAGATGGAAAACTGGCTCATTCTGGGTGCAGAAGCAACCGGTGAAACCGCCGGCAAGTCTTCCGGCAGCGGCCTCATGTCCATGCTGATTCTGATGGCGGTTCTCTTTTTCATAATGTACTGGCTGATGATACGGCCACAGAAGAAAGCGGAGGAAAAACGGCGACAAATGATCGATGCGCTGGGCAAGGGGGACCGCGTGGTGACCGTAGGCGGGATCTGCGGCGCCGTCGTTGAAATCGACGGCAAGTTCGTGACGCTGAAGGTGGACCAGAGCAAGAACGTGGAGTTGAAGTTTCTGAAAGAAGCTATTCGCGGCGTCGAGCACAAGAAAGACGGCGACGACTCCGACAAAAAGGATACCGAGAGCAGTTCATGATATTCCCCCCAGTCATCTGACACATCACTGCAAAGGGCGGATGTATGAAGAAGAGGTTTCTGAAGAGAGTGATAGTGGCCCTGATAGTAGTGGGCGCAGGAGCAGCCGCATATATCAGCAAGGGCATGCCCCTGGGTATCGACCTTGCCGGCGGCGCCGAACTCCTCTACCGTCTTGACGACCAGGAACTGAAGCAGGAACAGGACCTGTACACGGGGTACCTGAGCGACCTTGGAAACAAGGAGAAAGTCGCTGCGCTCCAGGCCGAGCTCAAAGACAAGAAGGCACGGCTCGACACCGCCACGGACCCGCTGGAAAAATCCATCCTCCAGCGCGACATAGACAACATCAGCCTGCGCCTGAACAAGACGGCCATAGAACTGGTGCTGAAGAATATCGACGAGCAACTCGGCGGCAAGACCACGCAGGTGGCCGCCGACATCATCCGCCAGAGGATAAATCCCGCGGGCACGATGGACGTCGTCGTGACGAGAATGGAGCCGAACCGCGTACGGATCCAGATACCGTACCAGACCGACAGCAAGGTAGACGATGCGACCGCAAAGGCGCGCTTCAACGCGAAAGTCGCCGATCTGACGGCCAAGATAGAAACCACCGGGAGCCTGACCTTCCACCTGGTAATCAAGCGCGGGGCCAAGTCGATGGACCTGTACCGGCTGGCCGACGAAAAGTTAAAGAAACGCGTTTCTCCGCCCGCCGGGTACCTGTATGCCATACCGACCGCCGAGTACGACGGGTTTGCGCAGGAAATGCGCGAAGCCGGCAAGCCCATGTCGCGGGGCTACATAAAGGCCAAGCCGGGCAAACAGAAGGATGACAAGGAGGAAAGTCTTCTACTGGAAGAGGACAACCATGGACTTACGGGATCCATTCTCGCCAACGCCTATCCGAACGTAGGCGAGAAGGGCTACCAGATCGACATGGTTTTCCTGGCCGAGGGTTCGCAGCTTTTCGGCAAGGTCACGGGAGAGAACGTCGGAGAAAGGCTCGCCATCGTACTCGACGGTGTAATGCAGAGCGCCCCCGTAATCAGGAGCCGGATAACCGGCCGCGGGCAGATTGAGGGGAATTTTACGGAGCAGGAAGCCCGCGACCTGGCCCTGGTGCTGAAGTCCGGGCGTCTTCCCATGAAGGTGCACTTTGAAAGCAAGTACGTGGTTGGTCCTTCACTGGGGCAGGATTCGATAGACAAGGGCATCAAGTCCGTACTGATCGGGGGAGCACTTGTTGTGCTCTTCATGCTCATATACTACAGGGCCGCCGGGTTCGTGGCGGATGTGGCCCTGGTACTGAACCTGGGACTCATAATCGGCGCCATGAGCCTGACCAACGCCACACTGACGCTGCCGGGTATTGCGGGCATCCTGCTGACAATCGGCATGGCCGTGGACGCCAACATCCTGATATTCGAGCGCATCCGAGAAGAAAAAGACGCCGGCCGGCCGCTGGACAAGGCGGTCGATACCGGATTCGACCGTGCTTTTGTGACGATCATCGACGCCAACGTCACCACGCTCATCGCTGCCGTCGTTCTCTACGAATTTGGAACCGGGCCGATACGCGGGTTCGCCGTGACGCTGATGATGGGGATTCTTGCCAACCTGTTCACGGCGCTGTTCATCAGCCGTTTCATACTGGAATGGCTGGTCATGAAGAACGTCGTGAAGTCGCTGAGCATGATGCGGATAGTGAGCGGGACCAAAATACCGTTCATGGCGCTACGAATTCCGGCGTTCATAGTTTCGATACTGCTGGTGGGGGGTGGCATATATGCGTTTTTCGCCTACGAGGACAAGTATGGCATCGACTTCAGCGGGGGCACCCTTATCCAAGTGAGTTTTCGTGAGGGGAACAGGCCCACGGCGGATGAACTTCGTCCGGCCGCCCAGGCCGCTGCGGCGCAGGTGGGGCAGGAATTCGGCCTTGCGTCAACAGGGATAGTCAAGGTCCAGACATTTGAAGAGGGCGCTTTCGGAGGAGGTGGCACGGCATCGGCGAAGAAGAAATTCACGCTGACGACCGTACTGGCAGGCCCCCAGGTGGACCGGATGAAGGAGATCCTGACGGAAGCGCTGAGCGGCCAGCTAGACGACGACCCGTTCCCGGCCACGACGAGCATCGGGCCCAACGTGGCGAAGGAACTGGGCAAGGCGGCTTTCCTTGCCGTTGCCGTTGCACTGCTGCTCACATTTTTCTATATAGTCCTGCGGTTTGATTTCAGCGCGTCGTTCGGGTTCGGTGCGATCGTGGCGCTGTTTCACGACGTTTCAATCGCTCTCGGGGCAATGATTGTGGCCGACTGGCTGGGCTGGATGGAAGTGAAAATTGACCTGCCGATCATAGCCGCGCTGCTGACCATAGTGGGGTATTCGCTCAACGACACCATAGTGGTCTACGACCGGATAAGGGAAAACCGGACAAACCAGCCGAACATGCCGATCAGAGAGGTCATAGATCTCAGTATAAACCAGATGCTCGGCCGGACGCTGTTGACCAGTTTCACGACTTTCCTGGCGGTAGCGGTGCTGTTCCTGTTCGGAGGAGGCGTGATACACGGTTTTGCGTTCGTGTTCATGGTCGGGGTCATAGTGGGCACCTACTCTTCGGTGTTCATTGCCTCGCCGGTAGTGGCAACTTTCTACCGGACAAAGACAGAAAGCCCGAAAAAACAGTAGAAAGTTTTGCGGTTGCCGATAAAATTAGGGAAGTGTTAGGTTATAGCGTGGTTTTGTCCCGGCATCCTGCGGGGCATGGACAACTACAGGTGGCTCGAGGGGGGAGAGTCGCCGCATGGCTTATGGAGGGCTATTATGCGGCGCGAAGTCAAGTTGGGTATTTTCATAACGCTGTCTGCCGGGCTGGTTATCGCCGTTGTCACCGGCAAGGCGATAACAGGGAAGACTCCCACACCGGAAGAACGTTTGGCGCTGCTTGCCAACGAGGATTCCGGCCCGGACATCACACGCTTGCCTGTCCCGCTCGAAAGTGTTATTCCTGCGCCGCGGCCGGCCGGGGAATCGGAGGAGCCGGCGGAAGACGATACCGAAGCCGCCGTGAACGAGCTCATTAACAGTATCCCGTCGGGCAGAATACCGGAAGCGCCGACCAGAGCAGAGTCATCTGGTACTGCCGCGGGGGGCGATTCCACCGCCGACATGGGACAGAAGCGCTCGGAAATAGCGGACATCGTCGCGGGCAAAAAGGACGATACCCGTAATGCCGGTCGGGCAACGCAGTCGCCTGTCCGTGTCGACACGCTCGAAACGCTGGCCGATATCACGCTCAAGGAGCAGAAGCTGCGGCCGCCGGAGTTCCCTGCGCGGTCCGAGGCGGGGCGGCTTCCGGAGGACCATGTTAAGGCCATGGACGAAATAGACGCCATGCTTGGAGACATCGAGCCGGGCGATGCCCAGCCTGCCGGCCAGTCGGTGGAGGCTCCGGCAAGGAGCACCGCCATCGCCGCCGTCGAAGAAGCCATGACGTCTTCTACGGGGGATTCAACGGGGAAATACGTGGTAAAGGCCGGGGACACTTTCTGGGACATTGCGATTGAAGTCTATGGCAAGGGGATACACGCGAACAAGATAGCAGCGGCCAATCCCAATGTGAAAGCGCATAAGCTTTCCGTGGGAACGGTGCTTGTAATCCCCGGGCTTGAAAAGCCGGCGGAGGCACAGGCGCACGAGACCACGGCGGTTGCTTCGTCCGCAAAGCGCACACATATTGTGCAGGCCGACGACACGCTGTGGGACCTGGCCGTCAAGTACTATGGCTCGGGAATCAAGTACAAGAAGATCGAAGAAGCCAATCCGGACATCAATGCGGACAGGCTCAAGCCCGGTTCGAAACTTGTAATCCCCGAATAACGTCTATAATCGCATCTTCCTGGATTTTCGCGGAGACACGATATGCAGGTGGATTTTGTCAAGATGGAAGGCGCGGGCAACGATTTCATAATGATAGACGGCCGCGGCGGAACGTTTTTGGACGGTGACATGGGGGCATTTGCCGCCAAGTACGGCCCGAGAAAGCGGGGAATTGGCGCCGATGGCATTATCGTTCTTCTTCCTGCAGCGGAAGAAGAGCACGACTTCCGCATGCGGTTCTTCAATCCCGACGGTTCAGAAGCGGAGATGTGCGGGAACGGAGCGCGATGCATCGCCCTGTTTGCCCACGGGCTGGGTGTTGCGGGACGGAGCATGCGTTTTAGCACGGCGGCAGGGCCGATCGAAGCTGAAATGACCGAGGGCGGCGTCAAGCTGCATATGACCCCGGCGCCTGCCATCCAGGAAGTACCCGGCCTGGCTGTAGCCGACCGGACCGTGGACATCCTGTACACCAATACCGGGGTCCCACATGCCGTCATTCCGGTTGACAATATCGAGACCGTGGATGTGGGAGGGCTGGGAACGGCCATAAGGTATCATGACCGGTTCAGGCCAGCGGGTACGAACGTCGACTTCATAGTCCGCACGGGAGAAAACACCGTTTCGCTAAGGACTTACGAGCGCGGCGTTGAAGACGAAACGCTTGCGTGCGGGACCGGAGCGTGCGCCGCAGCCCTTGCCGCCAGTCATGCCTTCGGCATGTCGAGTCCCGTTGCAGTGCGGACTCGAGGCGGGGATATTCTGACCATATACTTCACCGCGGCCGTGGACGGATCATACCCGGAGCTCTACTTGGAAGGCCCGGCAAAGGAAGTCTTCAGAGGCAGTGCGCCCTGGTAAAAGCCCGCCGCAAAACGGCATAGTCGCCGTTACGGAGTGGATGCTTCTATCCTTGACACAGGTCCTGCAGCCGCCTACAATCTTTCTCTCCCCTCATTGTTCATGGGGAGGCGGCTTGTGCGGTTGGACCGCGCCCGCAGGGAGCGGCCGGCAGGAGACTTGTGGTGAGCAAAGAAAAAGACGAACGGCAGCTTGCGGCGCTGATTCTTGCTGCCGGGAAGGGCACCCGGATGGGCGCGGAGCGCGCCAAGGTGCTCCACAGGCTCCACGGTAACACGATGCTTGACATGGTTCTTCGTGCAGTGAGGGATTCCGGAGCCGACCCGATCGTGGTGATCGTCGGCTTTGACCGCGAATCCGTCATTCGCGCGCTGCCCGGCGACGTGGCATGGGTCAACCAAAAGGAGCAATTGGGGACCGGCCACGCGGTTCTGCAGGCCGAAAGCGTCCTTTCCGATACTCCGGGAGATATCCTGGTCCTTTACGGCGACGTACCGCTGGCAACAGGGGGCACGCTCAAGACGCTTGTGGCCGAACACCGCAAGCTGGGTGTCGATGCGACCCTCGTATCCGCCAACGTCGAAGGTGATACATCCTACGGGAGAGTGGTCCGCGCCGAAGACGGCGCATTCGAGCGCATAGTTGAACGCAAGGACGCATCTGAAGCGGAAACCCTCATAACCGAAATCAACACAGGACTGTACTGTTTCCGGTCTGAGATCCTGTTCACGCGCCTGAAGCAGGTGACGAATGAGAACGAACAGGGGGAATACTACCTGACCGACGTTTTCGAAATCATCAAGCGGAACGGCGGCAAGGTGGGTGTTTTCACAATACCGGACGCCCGAGAGGCCATGGGTGTGGATACGCTGAGCGGCCTTGAGGAAGCTGAAAAGCTCCTCTCCGAACGCGAGAGGAAGGCCTGACGTCGTGGACCGGCTCAAGATTTTCAGCGGCTCCGCCCATCCCCGGCTTACCGAAGCGATATGCCGGTACATCGGGCTCGATGTCGCATCGATTGAAATCGGCCGTTTCCCGGACGGGGAAACGAAGATCAAGGTTCACGCCGACGTGCGGGGCGACGACTGTTTCGTGATACAGCCCACGAGCTTTCCCGCAAATGAAAACCTGATGGAGCTGTTGATCATCATCGACGCCCTGAGCAGGGCATCGGCGGCCAGGATCACAGCCGTCATCCCCTACTACGGTTATGCCCGACAGGACCGCAAACATGAGGGCCGCGTGCCGATTACGGCCAAGCTGGTGGCCAACCTGCTGGTGACCGCCGGCGTAGACAGGCTGATATGCGTGGATCTGCATGCGTCGCAGATCCAGGGATTTTTCGACATACCCGTGGATCATCTCATAACATCTCCTCTGCTCCTTTCCCGCATCAAGGAACTCGGGCTGGATCGTATCGTCGTCATGAGTCCCGATCCAGGATCCATCAAGCGTGCTTCGGCCATTGCAATTGCTCTCGGCACTGAACTCGCGCTCGTCGACAAACGCCGCATCAGCGATGACGTCGTTGAAAAGGGGTACATTGTCGGCGACCTTGACGGCAAAGACGCAATAATCGTCGATGACATGATTTCCACCGGGGGATCGCTGGCGCAGGCAATTGCATCGGCCCGTGATCACGGGGCGCGGTCGGTGACGGCCGCCGCCACTCATGCGGTCTTCTGCGGACCGGCGCACCAGCGTCTGCTGCAGGCGGCCCCCGACGAAGTAATAGTCACCGACACCGTTCCCGTCGATCCCAGCTTTGTAGAAGGGGTCAAGCTCACGGTGCTGAGCACCGCATCACTGATTGGCGAAGCGATCCGCAGGATACATTTCAACCAGTCCGTAAGCGCAATTTTCCGTGAATTCCAAGGCAGTCTATTCGACGGTACTTCTTGACACTCGGAGGAATCCCAAGCCATGAAAATCGATACCCTGAAGGCCGAAAAGCGTGATTCGAAGGGCACATCCGCCGCCCGTAAACTCCGGGGGAGCGGCCTTACCCCGTGCGTTGTCTACGGTCACGGCGAAGACACGGTGAACCTTGTCATCCCTACTCTTGAGCTGGAGGCCGCTCTCAGGCACGGCGATCGTATCGTCCAGATATCCATCGGCGACGCGACTCCCGCCCATGCTCTTGTCAAAGAGGTCCAGTACGAGGTGCTCACGGAGAAGATCCTTCACGTCGACTTCACCTACGTGCGCATGGATGAGAAAATGGAGGTGGACGTACCGGTCGTGCTGCGCGGTGAAGCCGAAGGGCTGAAAGCCGGCGGCATGGTTGAGCGCATCCTGCACAACATCACCGTATCGTGCCTCCCCAACAACATACCCGAAGAAATCCTGATCGATATCAACGAGCTCAAGGTCGGGGATTCATGGCGCGTCGAACGACTTGTGGCGCCGCCCAACGTCGATTTTGTCACTCCGGGCGACGCATTGATTGTCGCATGCCACATGCCGCGGGGCGAAGAGGAAGAAGCTGAAATACCTGAAGAAGCCGTCGAGCCTACCCGTGTCGGCGAAGAAGAAACCGGCGAAGAAGGCGACACGACCTCCGAAACCAGCTCGGACGAATGAGCCGGTCCTTCTTGCTGCCGGTGGAACGGATTTTTATTGATACTGGTCTTAGGCATAGGGAATCCAGGGCCGGAATACAAGGACACGAGGCATAACGTGGGATTCATGATCCTGGACAATGTTGCCGAAGCCATGGATATCCGCTTCGGACACAGCAGCTATCGGGCCATGGCGGCCACCGGACGTCATGCGGGCAGAGCTTTCACGCTCCTCAAACCGCTGACCTTTGTGAATCTCTCTGGCGACTGTGCCCGTCTCGCCGTTTCCGGACTGGGTGTTGATCCCGCTTCCGGCCTTCTAGTCGTCACGGATGACGCGGACCTGGAGCCGGGAGTCTTCCGTTTCCGCCGTGGAGGCGGGAGCGGCGGGCATAACGGGATCGAAAGCATTTCCGCCGCCGTAGGCAACGACTACACCCGGCTCAGGGTCGGCGTCGGCCGATCCGGCGGCCGGCTGCGCGACCACGTGTTGTCGCCCTTCGCCGAGGATGAAATGGGCGTTATGGCGGATGCCATAAACGGCGCAGCGCATTCAGTTGTCGACTGGATTGCATACGGGCTTACGTATTGCCAGAATGCATACAACAAGAAAACCGTTACCGGCGGTAACCAGCAGCCCATTGAAAGGAGCTGAAATATCACATGCACAACGCCACCGAAAAACAAAACCTGTATGAGGTAATGATGCTTGTGGATCCGGGGAAAGCGCGCCAGGGCGAGGAAGATACTGTCAAGGAACTGCGTGAACTGGTAACGCGCGTCGGCGGCGACGTTGTGAATCTCGTCCGCTGGGCCGACAGGGAACTGGCCTATCCCATCCACAAGAATCACCAGAAATTCACCAGGGCGGTCTATTTCCTCGGCCATTTCAATGCTCCCGGCGATTCCGTGGCGCAACTGGAACGGGTCTGTGGAAACCTGGACTGGGTTATCCGCATCATGGTTATCTGCGACCAGGACGGCACCGACGTCCCCGGCGATACCCGCCCCACCGCCCCCGACAAAACGGCCGCCGATACGCAGCCACAACCCGCCGAATCTTCCGCTGCGGCGGATGGCCCCGACACCCCGGCCCCGCAGAAGGACACGGCCGGCACCGATGTTAACGAGGAAGGAGAATAGTGCGACATGGCCAGTCTCAACAAGGTACTTCTCATCGGCAACCTTACCCGCGATCCCGAACTGCGGTACACTCCCAGCGGTTCCCCTGTCACCCAGCTCCGTCTCGCTGTTAACCGTCGTTATCGAGACCGCGACAACAACTGGCGCGACGACACGGTCTTCCTTGATGTGGAAGTCTGGGGGCGCCAGGCCGAACAGCTTTCGGGCCAGCTCCACAAGGGCTCCACGGTTTTTGTGGACGGCCGCCTGAAAATGGACGAGTGGACTTCGAAGGACGGCACTCACAGGTCCAAGCTTGTTGTCGTCGCGATCTGGGCCGCGCTGCTCAGCCAGCCGGGCTCGGGCAAGACGTATTCGTCCGATGACGACCAGGCCCAGGATTCCCCCCCTGCTGACTCCACAGATAATGATGACATGGTTCCGCCGGAAGACGACGAGCCGCCGTTCTAGTAACCGGCCCGCTGTAACACCGGACCCGCTAATACCGGAAGGATGCAAGCAAAATGACCGCCGAAGAAAGCAATGACGCAAGAAGACGCCACAGTCGCTGCCGCGACTGCCGCAGCGGAGCGCGCTACATCGATTACAAGGATTTCAAAACGCTTCAGAAATTCACTACCATGCAGGGCAAGATCCATTCACGCAAGCGGACGGGCAAATGCGCCTACCACCAGCGCAAGCTGGTCCAAGCTATCAAGCGCGCGCGCTTTTTAGCCCTGCTTCCATTCGTGTCGAAAGGATAATGGTCGTGAAAGTCATCTTAAAGGATTACCTGCGCAAGATTGGGGACGTCGGCGACATAGTGGACGTGAAGGAAGGGTATGCCAGGAACTTCCTGCTCCCCCATGATCTTGCCATACCCGCCATCGGCGAAAACCTCAAGCAGATCGAAAACCTGAAACGCCGCCACCATGAAAAAGAAAGCCACCTTCTCGACGGATTCAATGATATGGCCGTCAGGCTCGCTGACAAGTCGGTAGTTGTGGAAGCGCGCGTCAACGAAGCCGGCAGGCTGTACGGCTCCGTTGCAGAAAAGGAGATCGCCGCTGCCCTCAACAGCACGTTCAACACGGCTGTTTCCCCGGAGCATGTTGAGATACCGGCACCCTACAAGGAACCAGGCGACTACGAGGTACACCTGCGCTTCACGGTCGGCATCGGCGCCGACGTTTCGCTCCAGATTGTTCCGGAAGGCCAGCCGCTCCAGGAAAACTCGGCCGATTCGCCGGCACCGGATCAGGAAGAATCCGCCCCGCCCGATGCACAACCCGCCTCGTCCGACGATGCAGAAGAGCGGCCACAATAGTTGCCCCCGGGTACCCTCTCCGACCGTATCCGGCAGCAGGAAGGAAGGACCGTGACCGCAAGGGACAGCAGACGCCACTCTACTGCGCCCTCTGGCGTTGAAGGCCGCAATTCCGAAGAACTCTTCCCGCCTCACGACATCGCTGCTGAACGTGCCGTCCTGGCGAGTATGATGCTGTCTGGAGACGCCGCCGCAAAGGCGGTCGAAGATCTCAGGGGCGACGAGTTCTATTCCCGCCAGCATGGCACGCTGTTCCGGTGTTTCTACCGCCTGTATTCGGATGGGAAGCCTCTCGACGCCAACGTCGTCAGGGACGACCTCGAAAAGCACGGGGAGATCGAAGACGTCGGCGGCATGGAGTTCATCCTGGAACTCTTTGACGAAGTTGCCAGTGGAGCCAACATAGCGAGCTATACGGCTATTGTGAAAGAACGCTGTCTCAGGCGCCGCATCCTGGAGTCCGCCACTGCAGCGGTCCGCGACGTATACAACCCGGTTATCCCCACTGCGGACGTCCTCAACACGGTCGAACAACAGATATACGACCTCAGTTTCGATCCCGACCGCGTGGCCATGCGCTCCCTGGAAGGCATCATCAAGGACGTCCTCGAGAACGTCACGAGGCTTTACGAGTCCCCGGTCTATGTCACGGGTCTGCCCACCGGCTTCAAGGATCTGGACAAGTTGACCGGCGGCCTCCAGCCGGGCGAGTTCACAATTGTCGCCGGGAGGCCGTCCATGGGCAAGACCACGTTCGCCCTGAACCTTGTACAGCACATGTGCGTAACAGAAGTGATACCGGCTGTTTTTTTCAGCCTTGAAATGACGGCAGACCAGTTGGGGCTGAACCTTCTCTGCTGCCACTGTCACGTTGACGGTAACCGCGTTCGCACCGGGCACCTTTCCGCCGAAGATCACGGCGCCCTCATTACCGAAGGTGGTCCGGCGCTTTATGATGCGCCCCTGCACATCGACGATTCCCCGGAACTCACCATCACCGAAATCCGCGGCCGGGCACGCCGCTACATAAGGCAACACTCGGCCAAGGTCGTCTTTATCGACTACATACAGTTTGTGAAAGGCGCCAGCGGCCTCGACAGCCGGGAACAGCAGGTCGCCGATATTTCCCGCGGGCTCAAAGGTCTCGCCAAAGACCTGGGGGTACCAGTGGTTGCCCTCTCCCAGCTCAACCGCAATCCCGAAGGCCGCGTTGACAAACGACCCATGCTTTCCGACCTGCGCGAGTCCGGGTCTATCGAACAGGACGCCGACGTGGTCATGCTGCTCCACCGGCATGACTACTACGACCCGGACGACCATCCCGGCGAACTTGAAATCATCATCGCGAAGAACAGAAACGGCCCCACCGGCAACGTCACCCTGGCATACATGCGCAACCAGATGCGCATGGAAGACATTACCCATGGAGTCCTTGCAGAATGATACAACCTCGCGCGCCCATCCCGGTCTTGTTCCTTCTCGTTGCGATGGTTTCTGCATCTGCCGGGGAATCCACCTCCGACTCACGCCCGGTTGTCTCGGGCATCGTCATCAAGGGGCTTCGGAAGATCAGCGAAGAGGCTGTCCGTAAACGCATCGGCATGCGGATAGGCGAACCTTATAATCCATCCCAGGCCGACAGGGATTTCCTTACGCTATGGAATTTTGCCGATAACAAGTTTCCTTTCACCAACATCACCATAAATCCGCTCTTCTCCGATGCCGGCGTTGTCGTCGAATACCAATTCCGCGAGCGCCCCACCGTCGTCGGCATCCAGTACGAATATCTCGAAGACGGCCAGCCCACTACTTACCACGTTCTCAAACCGCGCCATTATGCCGGCACCGGCACGCTGGTCCGTGCCCCGTTCAACGAGCAGGAGATAGCCAAGGCCGTTGAAGGCATCAGGCTGTCCTACATCAAGAAGGGCTTCACCGACGTATCCGTTGACACACGTGTTTCCCCGGCGGCCAGCGAGCCCGAATCCTACCCCGAGCGCGTCGTGGTCACTTTTCTGATTACCGAAGGGCCGCGCCGCGTTGTCAAGAAGGTTCGTTTCATCGGCAATACGGCCTTCTCGGACAGAGAACTCCTCAAACACCTGCGTTCATCAGAAATGCGCGACGTTTACACCGACGGAGTCGACATCGATGGCTGGCTGCATTACGAGAACGAACTCGCCCGCGCGGTCGAAATCTTCTACCGCTCGCGCGGTTTCCTCGACGCGACCGTATCGGTAGGCGAACCCGGCCTGGCGCCGACCGTCGTTGAAAACCCCTATTGGGTCCTCCTGCTGGAAATAACCGAAGGGTACCGCTACAGGATCGGCAAGGTTTCGATCGAAGGCAACAAGGTCATCCCGTCCGACAAGCTCATGGACATCCTCCGCCTTCACGACTTCCCGTACTATTCCCAAGATACCGAAGATATCCTCCGCGCCGTTCTCACCCAGCGGTACGGCGATGACGGCCGCGTCTTCAGCAACGTTCGCGCCAAGCCCGTTTTTCACGACGACTGCTCCGTGGATATCACGTTTTCCATCTGGGAAGACGCCATCCGCAAGGTCCGACTTATCGAACCGCGCGGCAACCGCATAACCCGGGACGACGTCATCCGGCGCGAATTTGCGCTGAAACCAGGCGACACGTATGACCGCCGGCTTCTGCAGCGCACCATGGAGAACCTCGCCCACACCAGATTCTACAAGATGGTCTATCCGCGGCCGTTCCCCGTAGGGGACGACGAAGTCGACCTGATGTTCGACATCACGGAAGGAGACTTTGGGAAGTTCTCGCTGGCAGGCACATACGTCACGGGGCAGGGCTTTCTGGGGACGCTTGCCCTCCGCTGGGACAACTTCGATCTCTTCGCGCCACGTAAGGGGTTCAGGGGCGGCGGACAGCAGTTCGAACTCTCGCTGGACAGGGGTTCAATTGACAGGGTGCAGTTGAACTTCGTCGAACCCTACTTCCTGGGTTACCCGGTCTCTTTGGGGTTCAACGCCTATGACAAAACGCTGACCGCCGGACGCGAGTACACTGAAGAGCGGACCGGCGCAAAGCTCTCCTTCGGCAAGCGTTCGAGTCTCAGCAGGTACAACCGGCGTTTTCTCGTCTCCAGCGTCTACGTCGAACGGCAGGACGTCGGTATATCCGAAATCGATGCTTCTGTTGATCCGGGGCACCCCATCTGGTCCGAAGAAGGCCGCTTCACGCTCGCTTCCCTCGGCGGAAGTTTTGAACTCGACTTTGTGGACAGACCCCAGCTCCCCACGAGCGGCTGGCGCACCAAGCTCTGGGGCGAAGTCGACGGTCTCGTGGCCGGGGGAGAAAAGGAATTCCTCAAGTACGGCGCTTCTTTCGGCGCTTTCGTCCCCCTCTTCAAAACCTCCAGCGGCGCCGACAATGTTCTCAGCTTCAAAGTCCAGGCGGACTGGGCCGAGCCTTTTGGCGATACGTTGGAAGTCCCCGTCTACGAGCGCTACACCGCCGGCGGTATTTTCACCGTACGCGGCTATGACTATCGGTCCCTGGGCCCGCGCTACCCCGACGACCCTTCCGGCGATATTGTCGGCGGCAATTTCCGCTTCATAGGTAACGTGGAATTCCTCTTCCCCCTCGTCCCGGAACACTGGATCGGCGTTCTGTTCTTCGACGCCGGTAACGTCTGGGCGGACTACGAAGATTTTGATCCGGACGATATTCGCACTTCCATCGGTTTCGGCTTCCGCATAGAGCCGCTGGGTCTTCTGCCCATCACACTTTTCTGGAGCAGAACTCTTAATGACCAACCCGGCGACGAAACCGAAGTCTTCAGTTTCAGCCTGGGCACATGGTTCTGATGCGGCGCTCCGTCTTTACAACCCGCGCCTCCTTCGTTATCATTCCTTCGTCAGCTTTCAGGTACGGAGGATCCCGACATGGCGCTTGATTCCGCCGAAGTCAGGCACGTTTCCCTGCTCTCGCGAATCGAACTCACCGATACCGAACTCGACATGTTCACCCGCCAACTCGCCGATATCGTCGCTTATGTCGACCAGCTCAATGAAGCCGACACGCGCGACGTGCCGCCCATGGAACACACTCCGCGCGAAGACGACAACGTTCTGAGGGACGACGTTCCGGTCCCGGGCATCGGCACCTTGCTGGCGCTAGGAGGGGCGCCCGATGTCGCCGCCAGCCACTTCCGTGTGCCGAAAGTAGTGGAATAGCGCGCCATGTCGGACTATACGCTATCGGCTTCCGCAATTTCACGCCTCGTAAGGTCCGGTGACGTCAAGGCCGTCGATTCCGTTTCTTCCGCCTTTACCCGCATTGAACAGGTTGAACCCAGGGTGGATGCTTTCCTTCATCTGGACAGGGCCGGCGCCATGGCTGCAGCGGAAGCCGTAGACCGGATGGTCGCATCCGGCGCCGATCCGGGTCCCCTGGCCGGCGTACCCGTAGCCGTAAAGGACAACATCGCCACGCCCGACCTGCCCACTTCGTGCGCCAGCCGCATCCTGAAAAACTATGTCCCCCCCTACTCCGCCGCCGTCGTCGAGCGCCTTCGCTCCGCCGGCGCAGTAATTGTGGGGAAAACGAACATGGATGAGTTTGCGATGGGCTCTTCGTGTGAAAACTCGGCCTTCAAGCCGACCCGCAACCCCCACGACCTCAGCCGCATCCCCGGCGGTTCCAGCGGCGGGTCGGCAGCCGCCGTCGCATCCGCCATGGTCCCGGTATCGCTGGGGAGCGATACCGGCGGCTCCATCAGGCAGCCCGCCGCACTCACCGGCACCGTAGGGTTCAAACCCACCTATGGCCGTGTAAGCCGTTACGGCCTCATCGCCTTCGGCTCCAGCCTCGACCAGATAGGACCCTTCAGCCGCACCGTGGAAGACTGCGCACTTCTCATGAAGGTCATTTCGGGGCGCGACCCCCGTGATTCGACCTGCAGCAGCACTGCCGTCCCGGACTTCCTTTCCTTTCTCAATGATGGTGTCCGAAGCTTGCGGATCGGCCTTCCGGCCGAATACTTCATCGACGGCATGCAGCCGGAAGTCGAAAAGAGTGTTCGGGCGGCGGCCGAAGTTTTCACTTCGCTGGGAGCGCGCACGCTCGATATCTCTCTTCCGCATACCAGGTTTGCCGTAGCCGTCTATTACGTGGTGGCCACCGCCGAAGCATCGAGCAACCTCGCCCGCTACGACGGCGTACACTACGGCTACCGGACTCCGGAGGCTGTCGGACTCGTGGACCTGTACCAGAAAACCCGCCGGGATGGCTTTGGAGACGAAGTCAAGCGGCGCATAATGCTCGGCACTTTCGCTCTATCCTCCGGCTATAGCGAAGCCTACTACAAGAAAGCGCTCCAGGTACGATCCCTCATGAAGCGCGACTTTGACCTCGCATTCCAGGACGTCGACGTCATCATCGCTCCCACCACCCCGACCACCGCTTTTCGAATCGGCGAGAAGATCAACGACCCCCTGTCCATGTACCTCTCGGACGTTTTCACTATCAGCGCCAACCTCGCCACCATACCCGCAGTTTCGCTGCCGTGCGGTCTGGACTCTTCAGGCCTGCCCATCGGCATCCAGATAATGGCCCCCCCATTCCGCGAAGACTTGGTTCTCAAGGCAGCGGCATCCCTTGAACGTGCCCTGGGCATCGCCCCGCTTACAGCCGACCCCTGACCGGAGATTCCTGATGTTTATCGATATTCATGTTCATACCCGGCATAAACCCGGCATGCTTCGCAACGGCGGGCCCGCTTATACTATGCCGGAAGATCTCATCCGCCGCTGCGATTCCCTCGGCATCGAAAAAGCCGTCATCCTCCCCGGCGTCAGCCCTGAATGCGTCTTTGTCCCCCAGGGCGTCCAGGACGTTCTGGATATCTGCGCCGCTTGGCCCGACCGCTTCATCCCCTTCTGCAATATCGACCCCCGGGCGATGACCAACTCACCCGAAGCCCCTCTTGGCGAAATGCTGGCTTTCTTTAAAGCCGCAGGATGCAGAGGGGTCGGCGAAATCACCGCCAACCTCCGCATGGACGATCCGCTTGTCCTCAATCTCTTCAAACACTGCTCTTCCCGGAACATGCCGGTCACCTTCCACCTTGCCGCCTCGATCGGCGGGACCTACGGACTCTATGATGAACCCGGCCTGCCCCTTCTCGAAAACGCCCTCGCCGCGTTCCCCGAACTGGTGTTCCTCGGGCATTCGCAGGTCTTCTGGGCCGAAATGGCGCCGCTCAGGCACATCGATGACCGCAAAGGGTATCCGGCCTACCCGGTGGAGTCGGAAGGCCGTACCGTCGAACTGTTCCGCAGACACGCCAATCTCCATGGCGATCTCTCGGCCAACAGCGGCTTCAACGCCGTCAGTCGGGACAGGGAATTCGGCATCGCATTTCTCAACGAATTCCAGGACCGGCTCTACTTCGGCACCGACATCTGCGCACCAGGCACCCCCACTCCGCTCGTCGATTACCTCTTGGAACTCCGTCGGAACGGCGCCATCACAGAAAGCGTCTTTTCGAAGATAGCGCGTGAAAACGCCATCCGTCTGCTGGGACTGTAGCTCCTGCCATTCTTATCGCCTGCAGAATGCCGGCGAACGTGTCACCTGGGTACTCCGGCCACCGAATACATGAATAGCAGTATTTCGATTATCAGCAGCATCCGTGAAAGTAATGCGAACAGGTAGGGCCTCAGCGCCGGCCAGTCGCCGTGAGTCCTCTGGTATATCCATCCTATGACTATGGTCGCCGGCAGCGCCGCTATCACGACGTATCCAGCCGGCAGCCCCATCACAACCACCGGCATCATGATCAGCAACGCGTCAAAAGCCGCCGCGCCGAGGATAGGCGCAATTTCTTTTCTCAGGCTGCCGTAGTCAAAACTGGCGCGGCCCAGTTTCCACAGTATCATTGCCGAGGGATACGTAAGGAAGAGAGCAAAAGCGCTCAGCAGAAACCACCCGAACACATCCAGCCACGCTTCCACCTGCGATCAGACCTTCACCACAAGGCCGTCGTACGCCGGGATCACGCCTTCGGCGCCAAGCAGTTTTTCCATCTCATCGTGTGTGCCGCAGCCGTTGTGGCTGAAATGCGTCGCGTAAAACCTGTGTCCCGCTCCCAGCAGGCCCATTTTCATCATGCGGTTTCTGTGTTCGTACAGGCCGTTGAAATCAAGATGCACACCTCCGCGTTTCGGGGCTTTCGTACCATAAGTCCCCTCCATCACGGCTACGTCTATTCCGGGCTTTTCCGATTCGAGGTATTTCCATGTTTCCGGCGGCCACCCGCTGTTGTCGGTCGCGTAGAGCAGCGTCCGGCCGTCGGGCCCAGTGACCAGGTGATTCAGGCACACCTTGTCGGACACGTGCCGCGCGAGCAGAGGCACTATACTGTAACCTTCCGGGGTGTCGAAGGCCTTGAACGGATGCACCGGCTCGAACACAATGTCATCCTTCACCCACTCGTACATTGATGCGCCGGATATGACTTCGGACGTTCCGCCCGGCCCATACATGTTCACCGTGTGCTCCAGCGTCCAGGTGAACGGTTTTGCCAGCAGAAACATTTCTTCCCCGCTTACGTGATCGGGATGGGTATGGGTATAGACTATCGTCCTGACGGAATCCATGCACAGGCCCAGGCGCTGCGCCTGTGCCAGGCTGTCGGGACCGTTGTCTATTTTGAGGACGCCGTCAATCAGCACGGAAGATCGCAGTCTCAGGCTGCGGCCTCCGGCTTCACGGCAGCTGCGGCACGCATCGCAGGAACAGAACGCCGCCGGGAACCCTTCCGCAGCCCCGGTCCCGAGGAACAGGATCTCCATGCATTAGCTCCTTGCACGCCGGCTTCACCCACCATTGTGCACGGAAATCAGCCGGTGTAAAGCATCTTGCACATGTGCGCTGCGTTAAAGCCGCTGTGACAAACATGCGCATATTCCTTTCGGTTCCCTCAGCTTCCTGATGATTTCTTCCACACTCCGCTTCTTCGCCATGACCTGCCCCTCCTTGCTCTTTTTGCCCTTAACTACTATACTAACCCATGGACCGATTCCCGGGGGGCAGGTCAAGTCGCTGGTCCCGCCGAACAGGAGAACCTATGATGCGCCCCCTTGCCAACGACTTCGTGAGCCTCTACGAATCGTCCGATCCACAGCGGCTCTTCGCCTACAGCCCCGGCATCGCCCGGCTCGACAGCGGCCGCCTGGTGGCCACGCTCGATCTCGGTGGGCCCGGCGCGGCCAAACTGCCGGAACCCAAATACCAGCGCGGCGAAATGGGCTGGTCCTGGCAGGGCAAAGTCTTCACCTCGGACGACGGCGGCCGGAACTGGACGCACCGCGCCGATTTCCCGTTCATGCATGCCCGCCCGTTTGCGGCCGGCAATAGCCTTTATGTTCTCGGCCAGGCCGGCGATCTTCACATCATCCGCTCCGACGACAACGGCGAAACCTGGTCGCCCCCCGCCAAGCTGACCGACGGCCAGTACTGGCACCAGGCACCGTGCAATGTTCACTATGCCAATGGCTGTGTCTACCTGGTTATGGAGCGGCGCACCCGCTTCGAGATCCGGGGCTGGTACGTAGGCGAGATGGCACCCGTCCTGATGCGCGGACGACTCCATGATGATCTGACGACGCATGAGAATTGGACCTTTGCCTCGGAACTGACCTTCCGCGACGTGATGACCGAGGATCGACCCGACTGGTTCGGCGTGCCGTTCTTTGCCGCCGACCCGATCCACGGCGTCATGGTCACGCCCACGCGCCACTGCAATCCCATGGGCTGGCTGGAGACGAACGTCGTGCAGTTCAGCGATCCCGACCATCTCTGGCACGACCCGACCGGCCGCACCTTCCATTTGTGGATGCGCGCCCACACCGGCGGCACCGGCTACGCCTGCATTGCCAAGGTCGTTGAACAAGGCGACAAACCCGGCACCGGCGCGATGGTCACGCAACTCGAGACCGTACCCTCCGGCAAGACCATGCTCTATGTCCCCTGTCCTGGCGGCCAGATGAAGTTCCACGTGGTCTACGATGACGTGACCAAGCTCTACTGGCTGCTCTCGACCCAGGTCACCGACAGCATGATCCGTCCTGAATGCATGCCCGACGACCGCTACAACCTGCCGAACAATGAACGCCGCCGCCTGCAACTGCATTTCTCGAAGAACATGATCGACTGGTGTTTCGCCGGCCTGGTCGCAACCGGCCCGGTCGAGAAAGCATCGCGCCATTACGCGAGCATGGCAATCGACGGAGACGACCTGGTGGCGCTCAGCCGCAGCGGCGACGAACGCGCGAAAACCCCGCACGACGGCAACCTGATCAGCTTCCACCGGGTGAAACAGTTTCGCAAACTGGTGTACTGAACTGAAAGTGGCTGAAGCATGACCAGCATTACGAACCGAGACTACAGCGCGGCAAGCGTCGGGTGCGCCGTCAAGCGTCGCCTGCAACGTTTGGCTCTGCTTTCACATTGCCTGGTCAAACTCGTCCCGGTATCGGGCCGTTCCAGATACACCTGCCATAGCTGAATCGTCGAGAATCAGCACCATGAATGCCTCGTCTGGAACCCCGTTCCATTGACACGAGAGGCCATGCTGTGAAGCTGGAACGAACCCGAACCGTGGATAGTACTCCGGGTGGCCGAGAACGATGATAAACGGGCAGTTCCGTTCACGCATCGCGTCAATTCCGGCCTGAACCAACATAGAGCCGATCCCCTGGCGTTGTCGCTTCGGCAGTACGGCCATAGGCGCAAGCCCCATGCCTTCTTTGATTCCGTGCCCGCTGGATATAAAGACCGGGCTGAAGAAGATGTGGCCTAGAATCTTGCCATCTTCTACCGCGACAAGAGAGACCGCATCCGGACATGCGTTACGAAGCGAGTCAACGATGGTCGCCTCCGCTGGTTCGCCAAAGGCCGCCTCGTTGATTGCGCGTACATCAGCGATGTCATCGGGTTGCTCTGGTCGTATAGTTATCATGTTTGATTCGCTCGCATCCCGCTGGAAGTTCGAGACGGTCACCTTTGGGGTCCGGTCGTAAACATGGGGGTTACGTTCGGACCCCAAACTCTCGCTCTCGAAACAGAGATTGTCATACTTTGCGAATATATCCGGCTAACCCTTTGGCGTCAACGGGATATGCGAAATCAGAAGGAAGTGTCTCTCCGGGCGGTTTGCGTTCACCAGACGGCAGTCGGAATTCCGCAATTTTCAGGGTGGCTCCCCGAAGTGAACCCTCTTCGTAACCATCGCACACTTCTTTGCCGACGGATGCTCGCGGAAACCTTCATTGTCCCAGAACACCCCTGATTCTTCGCTGCAAAACGGAAGGATGAGGGATTATCAACTTCACTTCCTATAATGGCTCGCCGGTCGCGTTGTCGCAGTAGTGTTTGAAGTCATCGTATGCCTTGCCACTTACCTGGAGGTTCTTTCGATACGAGAAGTTTCCCACCAGACTGATCAGCGGCTGGCGGCGGCCCCAAACGCTGCTCCATACCCGACTGAGGAT
>JAFGGJ010000038.1 GCA_016930595.1 Planctomycetota bacterium | reverse complement strand
GATAAAAAACCGGAAGACTTCTGTATCTCCTGCCGCAGCAAGGAGAAAAAAGTTAATTCTGTTGTGCCGAAAACAGTGAAATTATGCTGTGCGCACACAATCCGGGCGGGTGCCGTGGGACGGTGCGGCGTAAAAGGGCAGCGTCCCCTTCAACCTAATACCTTTAAATGCCTAATGGTGATAGACAGCGCCCGGAGCGGACATATCATCGCGCCCCGGGCACTACAGGCAAAGGAGGCAACGATGGCGGGGATAGCACTGCAGCTCTATTCCGTAAGGGAGCAGATAGGAGAGAAGGGGTACGCCCCGATAGTGAGACAGGTGGCGGAGATGGGGTACGAAGGAGTGGAGCCGGCGGGTTTTGCGAAGACGTCGCCGGAGGAAGCCGGGAAGCTCTTCCGGGACCTGAACCTCAAGATCCCCAGCGCGCACATGGGCCTGCCCGTCGGCGAAGCCCTTAACGAATCGCTGGAAGCGATGGAGGCGATAGGGGCCACCAGGCTGATTACGGGAAAAGGGCCGAAGGATTTCGAGACCGTAGAGAAGATAAAGGCGTCGTGCGAGCTTTTCAACGAAGGCGCCGCGAACCTTGCCGGAAAAGGCATGACTCTCGGCATCCACAACCACTACTGGGAAATGAACATGGTGGAGGGGAAGCGGGTATACGAGCACATGAAGGAATACCTGGCGCCGGAGGTGTTTTTCCAGGTGGATACGTACTGGGCGATGACCGGGGGCAAGGATCCGGTGGCGCTCGTGAAGGAGCTCGGTCCCAGGGCGCCGCTTCTGCACATAAAGGACGGGCCGGGCAATCCCAAGGACCCGCAGGTGGCAGTGGGGCAGGGGAAGATGGATTTCCCGCCTCTGCTGGCCGCCGCGACACACGCGGAATGGCTGATTGTAGAGCTGGACCACTGTGCGACGGACATGCTGCAGGCCGTGAAAGAGAGCTGCGAATACCTGAAGAAGATAAGGGGGTAGGAGCAGAGCGGTTTGGCGCGGGGGTATCCGGAGAGATCAGGCGCCGAGCAGGGCCATGAGGCCGGAGTTTGCGCCGAGCTGGGTGGAAAGGAACTGGCTCTGCGAAGTAAGCAGCGCCAGTGCGTTTTCCATGGCGACGAACTGATTGCGGAGGAATTCTTCGCGTCGGTCGAGCATGTCTTCCATGTGCTGCGCGCGGTCTTCCATGGTGCGGATCTGTTCGTCGATGGCGTCCTGCTGGGTATAGATGACGCCTGAGCCGAAGGCGGTGAGGAAGTCGAGGCGTTCGGCGAGCCTGACTGCGATACCTTCAGCGGCGTCGGCAAAGAGAGCGGTAATGTCGGCGGGGGAGGATTTGACTGCCGCCGCCAGGACGTCTTCGTCCAGTTCGAGGCGGCCATCCCTGCCGATGTCGACGCCTATCATCATCAGGGACGAGTAGTCGCCTGCGACGGCGCCGTTGATGGAGGTGATGATGCCGGTGAGATCCTGCATCATGAGGCGGACGGTGAGGTCGCCGAAGAGGGCGCCTTTCGTGCCGGTTTCTTCATCGAAATAGGAATACTTTTCGATGAGGGCGGCGACGTCGTTGTACTTTTCGACGACGGCCTGGATTTTTCCCGCGATGGCTTCGGAATCGCGCTGGACGTTGACGGTGACGCTGGTGGGGGAGACGGAAGGCTCGGCCTGAACGGTGAGCGTGAGGCCCGGGAGGACGTTTTCGAAGACGTTATCGGAGCTGGTGTAGGTGATGGGCGTGACGTCGCCGAAGCTGATTTCGGCGTCGCGTCCCTGGGTGACGGTGACGAAATTGAGATTGTTGACGGTGGAGGTGATTTCGATATCGTTGGCGGCGCCTGAGCCCGGGGCCTGGATAAGGATGCGGTAGTTGGAGCCGTCGTTGACGACTTCCGCCGTGATGCCGAGGCCGGCATCGTTGATCTTGTCGATGGCGGTGGCGTAGGTATCGCTGTTCCGGATCCTGACGGCGCCGATTTGTGTGCCGCCGACGTAGAAGCGGAGCCATCCCCGGCCGGGGTGGTCGTCCATGGATGCGAAAGGTTCGGAGGCGTCGAGACCGGTGGAGACGGCGTGGACGACGGAAAAAGTGTAGCTGCCTGCGATGGTGCCGGAGGTGGCGGTGGCGGACAGGAGGTCTTCGTTGGAAGAGGAGGCTTTGAGGGGGTTGAGTTCGGAGGATGAATCGAGGTCTTCGACGGCTTCCTTGAGGGCGAGGAGAGCGGTATTGAGTTCCTGGTAGATGGACTTGCGCTGTCTTGCGGCGTCGATGCTTGCCTGGAGGAGATTGAGAGGCCGGCGTTCAATGGACATGAGCTGGGAAACGATACTGGCGGTGTCGATGCCGGAAATCAGGCCCGAAACATAGGTGCTGCCCATACGGGTCCCTCCTGCAGGGTTCTACCCGGCTATTAAATCGGCGGCGGGAAGGGAAGTATTAGGTGAACTTTCCAGTTTTGCGTGGAAGGATAGAATAACGGGGATCATCAAGGGTGCGGGGAGCGCCATGGAATACATAGGGAAGATACCGTTTGCGCCGCTGATGCTGGCGGCCCTTGGAGCGCTGATATCGCACGCAGTGGCGAAAACGGCGCTGCTGGCGGCGTACCTGTGGGGGAAGCTGGGCGGCGGGAAGACGGTCAGGACGTTTTTCCGGCCGGCGCCGCCGTTCGGGGGGTACCTGAAGATCCTGGCGGACATGGCGGTGTTCGCCGCGACGCTGGGGCTGTGGTGCGCGGTGTGGAGGCTGGGGCGGAAGGCCGGTGAGGAATCGATGTGGATGCAGCCCCTGGCGGAGATCTGGAAACATGGGATGTGGACGAAGGTCTGGATGACGGCGGCCGTGGTGACGGCTACGGGGCTGACGGTGATAAAGGTGCTGGACCTGCTGATAACGCTGTTCAGCCTGAAGTCGTACGTCGAGGACGCCACGGCGGAAAAGCCGCAGGTGCGCAGGAGGCTGCTTTTCGTGACCGGGCTGGAGTTCGTGCTGTGGCAGACGATAGGGTGGCTGGGCAAGGTGGCGCTGTTCCTGGCGAGATACATACTGGGAGCAGGGTGGGCGAGGTGGCTGGTGAAACACGCGCTGGGGAACCTGGCGCTGACGCCGGAGCAGTTTTTCGGGAAGTTCTACGAGGCGGCGGAAAAGGGGACGCGTGGGGAGAAGGCGAAGTATTTCTTCCACTACGTTATAAGGTTTTCGGTGGTGAGGGGGCTGGCGGTGGCGTTCTACGGGCTGGCGCTGTGGTAGGAGTGCCGGCGTTAAGAGCCGGCGATAATAACGCTGACTCGGCAGCCGCGGGAATGTTAATAATGAGGAGGTCTCAAGCCGGCGGAAGGAACATGAAATGAAAGAGCGCAGGATCCTGAGCGTCGTGGCGGCGCTGGCCGTGTTTGCCGGAGCCGTGTACGGAGGCGAGATAAGACTGCCGTGCACGCGGGACGTGTGGATTTCGGCATTCGGGGCGCCGGGGCTGGGTGGCAAGAACCCGGAGACGGAAACGTCGATGGGGAAGAGGGACAGGGTGAAACTGAAGACGCTGCAGGAGAACGGGCTTTTCGATTTCGATGCATCCGCCTGCCGGGGGAAGACGATAGAGAAGGCGACGCTGTACCTGCACGAGCGCGACAGCACCAAGCTGCGGTGGATGGGGGCGTCCACGGTGTCCAGCGACTGGATGGAGGGAAGCGGAAATTCGGACTACAAGCCGGATCCGACCGGGGGCGCGTCCTACCTGTGGGCCAGCCACAGGGTAAAACCGTGGTCGTATCCCGGCAGCAGCGTGACGGACGTGACGATGACGGCCGGAAACACGATAGACAGCCACGGGGAGGTGAGGCGCATCGGCGGGGGATGGCTGGCGCTGGACATAGACCCGAAGCTGGTGAGCGCGCTGGCAGTGGGGGATTCTTACGGGCTGTTCGTGATGGACGACGGGCTGAGCGTCGGGCACAACAGCTACGTCCACAGCCGGGAAGCGGGGCAGGCGAACGCCCCCTATATAGGCGTGGTGCTGGGTAAGGCCGACAAGGAGCTTCCCGGCGAGATACGGGACCTGAAGATAAGGGCGTCCGCGGAAGAGGCGACGATGAGCGGTGGGGCGGTTGAGGCGGTATTCACGGCGCCGAAGGACGCGTTCTGTTATTTCGTGACGGTGAACGGAAAGGCCCTGGAGAGATGGAGGACGCCGAGGCCGTGCGAAGCGGGAAGCCGGCAGAAAATCGTGATAGACGAACTGGCGTCGGGCGGGACCGTGAGCGTCGGGATAACGGTGTGCGACGACGCCGGGAATAGGACGGGGCCGTTCATGGCGAACGGGAATGCATCGGAGTCGAGGAAAGCGGCCGCCGCGTTGCCGGAAGTGAACCATGCGGCGTTGTTCGACGGGAAGGCGGCAACGGCGGGCGAACCGCCCGTCCGGAGCGGCGTGCTGCGGGTATGGGCGCTGGGTGAGGTGGAGGAAACAAGCCCCGTTGACGGGAGCCTGGTGGGGACGAACGACCCCGGGAACTACCGGCAGCTGAACCACGTGTGGGACGGGGCCGGCGGCAGGATAAGGCTGGCGGGACTGCGCGGCGAGATAGCGGCGTTCCAGCTGGTTTTCGAAGCGGTACGGGGGACGGCGGACGGGATACAGGTGAAGATAAGCGACATGAAAAGCGGGGAGGGGACGATCCCCGGCAACAAGACGGAGCTGTACCGGGAGTGGTACGTGGGGGGGCAGCCGGAAGTCGCGGTGCCTCTGTACCCGGGGGATTCCTTCAGCATACCGGCGCCGGACAACAACGTTCAGGGGCAGAGAGTTCAGGCGTTGTACTGCGACGTGCCGATCCCGGCGGATGTTGCGGCCGGGTTGTACAAGGGCGTGGTGCAGGTGGCGGCGAGAGGGGTGAATGCGTTCGAACTGCCGATAGAAGTGAGGGTGTACCCGGCGGAGATGCCGCGAGAACTCAGCTTTTTCCCCGAATTGAACGCTTACGGGGAGCCCGGGGGGGCGGGAAGCGAGTACTGGTACGGGTGCCACCGCGCGGCGCACAAGCACCGGGCGGTGCTCAACGTGGTGGCGTACGGGCAGAACGGGAGGCCGCACAGCTACGTGCCGCCGGTATCCGGGGCGGGTTCTTCGGCGCGGATAGGAGACTGGTCGAACTACGACAGGATAATGGGGCCGCTGCTGGACGGGAGCGCGTTCGAGGGGCTGCCGCGTGAGGGGGAGCCCCTGCCGGTGCTCTACATGCCGCTGTGCGAGAACTGGCCCACGCCCGTGACGGCCATAAACTACAGCGGACGCGAGCACGGAAACGGGGTGCACGACGAATTCTTCCAGAATGCCCCGGGGCTGGACAAGCTGTTCCCGCAGGCATACAACGACGCTTTCGTGGCGATCACGCGCGATTTTGCGAAGCATTTCAAGGAGAAGATGTGGCTAAAGACAGAACTGCACTGCTACCTGAACAACAAGTATTCGTGGCGCGAGTCGGGGGGCGGGTCGTCGTGGTGGATACTGGACGAGCCGTACGCGTACAAGGACTGGGAGGCGCTGGCGCATTTCGGCAGGCTGTTCAACGAGGGGATAAAGGGAGCGGCGAACGGGCCGGGACAGCCGAAGATGTATTACCGGGGCGACATATCGCGGCCGCAGTTCCAGAGGAACTGGCTGAAGGGGATAATGCACATACAGTACGTGGGGGGAGCGTTCTTCGACCAGTGGATAGCGGTGAACAACCAGAACAGGGAGTACCCGCTGTCGTCGAGAGCATACGGGTCGTGCAACGCGGTGAACAGGCCGAGCCTTGACACGCAGGCCTGGTGCATAAAGGCGTTCCTGTACGGGGCGGACGGGGTGCTGCCGTGGCAGACGCTGGCTAACGAAGGGGCGCTGAGATCGCCGAACCAGGAGGCGATACTGATAGACGCCAGGAAGCAGTTCCCCAAGGAGGCGGGGCCGGTTGCGAGCCTGAGACTGAAGGCCATGAGGCGGGGCGAGCAGGACGTGGAATATTACCGGTTGCTGATGGAGAACAAGAGGTACACGAGGGAACAGGTGCGCGACCTGATGCTGAAGAAACTGAACCTGAGAACGGAGTTCAAGCAGAAGTTCAGCGACGACGCGGCGGCGGTTACATTCGGTGGCATGTCGCAGCAGAGCTTTGCCGAAATACGGGAAGGAATAGCCCAGGCCATAGGGAGCGGCGGTACGGCGAAGAGGCCGGCCAGCGCGCCTGTAAGCGGCAAGGAAACGCCGGGCGGCGGGACAGCGGAGGAGGTTCCGGCCGGCGCGGTAGAGCCCGATGCCGCGGGCGCGTACACGTACCTGATGGGCGTCGTGAAAGGGGCGGTGGACGGCGGTAAGGCGGTGAGGGTTACGGTGGAGTTCGCGGGTATGCCGATGCGGGGCACGCTGAAGAGCATGGACGACAAGGGGCTGGTGGCGAAAGTCGTGGGAAACGAGATAACGGTGTCGTGGAGAGACCTGAGACCGGTCCGGTTCTACGAGCTGGCGTCAAGGGCGGTGGACGATACGGCGGAAGCGCACATGAAACTGGCGCACTACTGCCTGGGGAACGGGATGTACATGGACGGGATGAAGGAGCTCTGGAAAGCCCAGACGCTGGGCGCTCCCGCCGAGGAAGTGGAAGGGCTGAGGGCATACGGGATGAACCGTCCCGAGTGAGCGCCGTTACGGACAGAAAAGCGGCCGGTGGACTTTACGTCCACCGGCCGCGGTGCGTGGCGCCACTGGGGAGGGGTCATTCCACTTTAATGTCCACCTTGCGCGGCTTGGCTTCAGGAAGCTTGGGGAGTTCGACGGAGAGCACGCCATCCTTGAAGGAAGCCTTGGCCTTGCCGGCGTCTACGGGTGCGGGCAGAGGGACCACCCGGGTGAAGCTGCCGCTGGAACGTTCGGTGATGTGCCACTGATTCTTTTTCTCATCGCGTTCCAGTTTCTTTTCGCCGCGGATGGTAAGGGCTTCTTCGTCGGCATTGATTGAGAGGTCTTCGGCGGAAACGCCGGGAATTTCCGCGTGGACGACGACGGTGTTTTCATTTTCTGAGACATCGACGGCGGGCAGTGCGAGGGAGACGCGTTCCGGCATGAAAGCGCCGAAGAAGTCGTCGAAGAGCCTGTCCATTTCGGACCTGAAGCCGAGCACGGGATGACCGGAGCCGCTTCTTTTTCTCGAAGGAAGCAGTGTCATGATACACCTCCTATTCCAGTACCAGACGGATCATGAACCACTGGTATAGATGTATGCAAAAAGCGTGCCAGGCGGAGGCGATACGGCATCCGCATGTCGGGCAAAGGGTTGCAGGTTGACGGCCCGGTCGGAGAAGGGCGGCCGGAGTGTCGGAATGACAGGGGGGAAGACAGGATGTCAGCGGTTTTTGGTCTTGAGTTTTTTGAGGAGGATCTGATGCCTGCGGCGGATGAGCTGGAGGCGTTTTTCGAGGAATTCGGCAGTCTGGGGATCGGAAGAGTCCTGAATCTGCGAATCATGCGGGAGGGTAACGTCTCCCGCGGGTCCCCTGGGAATGCTGCCCTTGACGAGCTTGGCATAGTGCATTTTGCAGTAGCCCTTGGCGTGATGGGTGCGTTTGCAGCCTTCCACGGAGCAGGTCTTGCGGCCCTGGGAGGAGGCGGGCTTGCGGTTTTTCTTTCTGAATTCGTCGTAGTGTTTCTGGCAGAGGCCGCGTGCGTGGTGGGGATTGGAGCAGCCTTTTACGGAACAGACGGTCTGGTCACGGTTAGCTGATTTCTTGGCCATGGAGCGATAATCCTTGAGGGAGGACGCCTACTGCGTCCTGCGGTTCCTGGGGTTCTGGGAAGCAAAATCGTCGAAAGAGGCGAAGCGTGTTTTCTTGGGGGCGGCGGGCGCCTGCTGCCGGCCGGCTGGAGGGTTTGGGGCGGCAGGCTGGGGCTGCGGGGAGGGCTGGTTCTGCAGTATGGCGTCGATGGCGGAGCTTTCCTGAGTAAGGCGCTGAACGACGGAGACAAGGAGTATCCGGCGTTTTTCCAGTTCGGGGAGTTCCTTGGCGCCTTCAGGCGGGGGCATTTCCTTGTAGTATTCAGGAGAGAGGGACCAGAGGTACTTGCGGCGTGCGATGGAATCCCTGATGACGGATATCTGGCGGATGAGGGAAGTAAGCTCTTTCTGGCAGCGGTCGGTTTCGTCGCGGAGGATGGCCATTCTTTCGTAGGGCGAAAGGTCCGTCTGTTGAGCGTCTCCCATTAGGTGTCTCCTTTCGCAAAGGAACAGCAGAGGAGAAAGTACCGGTACTACTTGCCGTTGAGAGAAAGTTTCATGAGGCGGCCAGCCTTGAAGTGAGGAACAAGGCGTTCGCCGACATGGACACTTTCCCCGGTGCGCGGGTTCCTGGCGATTCTGGCTTTCTTGCGGCGTGCTTCAAAAACGCCGAAGTCCCGCAGTTCGATACGCTTGCCGCCTGCGATTTCGGCGATGATACTGTCCAGAAGGACCTGGACGACTTTCTGGATGTCTCCCTGTTTGAGGCCCGTGTTTTCAGCGATAGTCTTTACGAGGTCGCGCTTGGTCACCGCCCCTGGCATATCACTGCTCCTTTCGGGATGAACATTAAAGCCCCCAATGTGCCGGTCGAGTACAAATGCATGCTGATCGACGAGTCCGTCAGGGTGCAGTGCCATGAGCTGCAAAGCAAGGTTCAAACAACATCTACTCATTGTACAACAAATCGGCCGGTTTGCAAGTAACGTGAAAACTTCAGGTTATGGTATCGCGCGCGATGCGCCGGGCTAGTGCTGTTTTGTAACGGACCTGGCATCAACGAGGTCGAGTTCCCAGACATCGCCTGTGCCCCAGAACATCCTGGTGCCGGGTTTGAGGGCAGTGCCGGCGGGGAAGACGCAGAGGTAGTGACGGACGACGCCCGGGAGGGCATCGGAAGGTGTCACGGCGGCGAGGAGGTTTTTGTCGGCGCCCATTCTGCGCAAAGCGGCGGCAACGGGGGCTGGTTCGAGCATTTCCACCTGCCTGGCGTCTGGAGTGACGATGCGTAGGGAACGGCCGGAAGCATCGAACGATACGACGTTGGCGCTTTTCCTGTTGTCCACGCAGAGGAGGAGGTAGAAATGTTCGGATCCGAGGCGCTTGTCAAGGTAGAGGGCGAGGCGGCCGCCGAAGACGACGTGGGAAGGAAGAACCGTGATGACGGTACCGCCGGTCTTGCCCTGGAAAGCGATGGGACCGTCGCCTGCGGCCGAGCCCGGCGGGAGTTCCGGGTAGGGCCCCCAGGAATAGTTTTCCGGCGGCCTGAGACCGGTGCCGAGGCAGTGGTTGCACTGGACTCGGCCGGAGCCCTTGCAGAGGGGACAGCCGCCCTTGACGGTGCCTTTGCCGCCGCAGTCGGGGCACACGGTCTTGCCTTTACCGGAGCAGGTCTGGCACTGGACGGTACCTTTGCCGCCGCACAGGTCGCATATGCCGCTGGCGTCGCCGGCGAAGTTGGTACGGAGCCTTACGCTGCCGGAGCCGAAGCAGCGGGGGCATATCTGGAGGGCGGTGCCGTTGCAGTCGGGGCAGACGATGCCCCCGGTACCGTGACACCTGCTGCACTTGGTGCCGCCGGTGCCGTGACACTGGGAGCATTCGAGGGAACCCGTACCTTCGCAGAATGGGCAGAGCATGTGGAGCTTGCGGGAGAGTGAATCAGCGACTTTTTCAAGAGTGGAGCCCCAGTCTGGGGCGCTCTCGCCGAGCACGGCGACGATGGCTTCCTTCTGCAGGGCCGGGGAACGGACGAGTTCGCTTTCGGGGTGTTTTTCGAGGATTTCACTGAGGGCGGCGCCGGCGTCCTTCATGCGGTTGCGGACGATCATTTCGAGCGCGGAGCGGACGGCCAGAGCAACCCTTTTTTCACGGTCTCGGCGGATATGGGAGAGAAAGGGATCAACGGCAGTGGCCCTGGCGGGGTCGAGGATACGGACGCGTAGAAAATGGACTTCGGCTTCGTTGATAAGGCCGGCTTCGAGCGCCCACGTGGCGAGGTGCAGGTTGCCTTCGACGTCGTTGGCGGCGACGCGGGCTGCCTTGGCCTTGTAGGCGACCTTGGGCGGCAGAAAGTCTTCTTCGTCTTCGTCGTCCGAAAGGGTGACGGAGGAGACTTCGGACGCCGGTATCAGGTATCTGATGCCTCCCTTGACAAGCACGGAAATCTGCGTATCGGCGTAGCCGAGACCGCCGCACGTAGGGCAGGTGATCTTGCCGCGGCCGTTGCACCGGGGGCAGGTTTCATCGTGGAGTCTGCCGGTTTCGTTGCAGACGGGGCAGGTGACGTTCTGGGTGCCCCGGCAGGTGGGGCAGACGGGAGAAACGACCATGCATTCGAGCCTGGTGCCGTCTTTGCGGATAACCGTATCGGCGTCGAGCCGCGCCGGGGCCGCAAGGGCGGACATGGCCAGGGCGGACATTGCAGCCATGCGGAGACAAGTCCGGTGCACATCGGGCTCCTGCGTCTGGGGTCGTCACATTACAATTATACACGCGCCGGCCGGAAGGTCACAGGAATTGACGGAGAGGAGAAAGAGGAACGGGCCAGCCGGCTGAGCCAGTCCGGGGAGCCGATCCCCATGGGGGAGCCGCTGCACATCGCTTTGCTTTTGGGGGGGCGTGTTCTATAATGTGGAGGGGGACACTGCCGGTATTTGCTTCCCCCGTTCGGTGAAAGGCTTCTGAGATGACGGAATACATGTCGGCCCGCGAAGGCCGTATCACGCCCGCGATCCAGGCGGTCGCCCTGGAAGAGGAAGTGGAGCCGGAGGCGCTGGTCGAGAGCATTGCCAAGGGCGAGAGCGTAATCCTCGGAAACAAGATGCGCGAACAACTGCCGCCGCTGGGCGTCGGGCGCATCCTGCGGGTGAAAGTCAATGCGAACATAGGGACGTCCGGCGACCGTGCGGACGTGGAGTTCGAGCTGGAGAAGCTGCAGGCGGCCGAAGATGCCGGGGCTGATACCGTCATGGATCTTTCAACCGGCGGAGACGTGCCGGCGATAAGGAAGCGGATCATCGCTTCGACGAGCCTGCCTGTCGGCAGCGTGCCGATTTACGAAGCGGCGGTGGCGTCGGCTCGTGAAAGAGGGTCCGTACTGGAAATGACGCCGGACGACATGATCGGCGCCGTTCAGCGCCACATAGAGGACGGGGTGGACTTCGTGACCGTGCACGCCGGGGTGACGCGCCGCGCTGTCGACGCCCTCGAAGGCAATGGGCGGATATGCGACATCGTGTCCCGAGGAGGGACCATACTGGCGGAGTGGATGGCGTATCACGACGAGGAAAACCCGCTTCACGAGCGGTTCGACGAGATACTGGAAACAGCCTACGAATACGAAGCGACCATATCGCTGGGCGATGGACTGAGACCGGGTGCCCTGTCGGACGCGGGAGACCCAGGGCAGATAGAAGAATTGATAATGCTGGGGCGGCTGGCGGAGCGCTGCCACGAAGCGGGCGTGCAGGTCATCATCGAAGGGCCCGGGCACGTCCCGATAGACGAGATACAGGCGCAGGTGCAACTGGAGAAGACTATCTGTCACAACGCGCCTTTCTACGTGCTGGGGCCGCTGGTGACGGATATCGCCGCGGGGTACGACCATATCACGGCGGCGATAGGCGGCGCCCTGGCGGCGATGCACGGGGCGGATTTCCTGTGCTATGTGACTCCAAGCGAACACCTGTCCCTGCCCACGGTGCAGGAAGTGCGGGACGGGGTCATTGCTTCGCGTATAGCGGCACACGCCGCGGACATAGCCCGGCGCAGGGACAGGTTCATCGAAGCGGACAACCGCGTGGCCGAATTGCGCGCCGCCCGCGACTGGGAAGGGATGATACGCGAATGCCTCGATCCGAAACGTGCCGCCGAGGTGCGGGCGCTGGTGCCGTCGGACGACGACAGCGTGTGTTCCATGTGCGGGGAGTTGTGTGTTTTCAAACAGAGGGCGAAGAGAAAGTCGGGCGGCGGCGGGTAGAGGAGAGGCGGCGCCATGGGCAGTGCGGCGAGTTCAGGCGGTTCCCGTGGATGGGGATGGATGTTCTTGTTCTGCGGGATAGTCCTCACGGCGGTTTCGGGATGCCGTTCGCATGCGGACGAAGCCGTTGTTTCGCCGCCGGCCGAAGCGGAACAGCCGGAGGATGCCGCCGGCCCCGCGGACAAGGGGCCTGAAGATAACGGGGAAAGCGCCGGGAAGGACGACGGGGGAAAGGCGGAGGATACGGACGGCGCAGCGGAGAAAGCCGCCGTCGACGCCGAAAAGAACAAGGAAGAGGCCGAAAAGGCGGCGGCCGAGGCCAAGCGGTATGCCGAGGCTTTCAAGTGCAAGGCGCCTCCGTACCAGCCCGGCGAGGAGTTCATCTACACGCTCAAGTGGTCCGGGATAGCGGCGGGGAAGGCGTCCATCAAGGTGGTTGCCGTCGAAGAGCCTTACGAAGGGCACAAGGTGATAAAGCTGGATTCGCTGACGGAATCCAACGCGTTCGTAAGCGCGTTCTACGATGTGCACGACGTTTCGTACAGCCTTGTCGACCTGGAAGGCGGGTTCAGCCGGTTCTACCAGATAGACAAGAAAGAAGGCAGGCACGTCTACGTGGATTCCGTGGCTTTCGACTATGAAAAGGGGATCGCTCATTTCAAGAGGCATGAGAACGATACGGACAATCCGACGGACATAAAGGCGCTCGGTTACCTGACCGACCCCGTGAGCGTGGTTTTCTACTACCGGCTGCTGTCGCCGCTGAAACTGGACGACGAAATCGACGTCCCGATCAACACCGGGCGCGATAACTACATTCTCAAGATGCGCGTTGACCGCAAGGACCTGATCAAGGTGAGGAGGCTGGGGACGGTAAAGGCGCTGCGGATAGTGCCGGCGGAGAAGATCGAAGACGCCCCGGCGCTCGGCAAAGGCGAATCGCACATGTGGATAGAGGAAACCACGGGGATACCGCTGAGGGTAGCGGTGGACCTGTCTTTCGGGTCGGTGACGATGTTCCTGGTGGAAGCGAAAAACGCCGGGGCTCTCAAGGCGTTGACGCGCTCAGAGATAAGGGCCGCCAGGAAGGCGGGATACTGATGTCTGAAAGACAGCGGCTGGCGTGGAGACTGATGGGGGTCGAGAAGCGGAGCTCGGGGCAGCTCGTCCCCGGCCCGCGCCGTGAAAAGGAGAAGAGCGCCGCCGAACCGGAGTCAGGGACGGGCGGCGGCGTAACGCTGCCTCAGATACCGGACGTGGAAGAGATGGAAATCCCCCACCTTGCCGGCAGCGGGTTGTTCAGCAGAGCCGACCAGCCGCCTCCTGTCGAAGATCTTGCCGGGGAGACCAGGGGCGAAAAGCTGAAGGCACTTAGCGACTGGCTGGGCGACTGCACCCGGTGTCCGCTGCATGCGGGCCGCAACATGGTGGTTTTCGGCGAGACCAATCCCGATGCTTCTCTCGTGTTCGTGGGTGAAGGGCCGGGCGCGGACGAGGACGCGAGCGGGCGGCCTTTCGTGGGACGGGCGGGGCAGCTCTTGACGAAGATGATAGAGGCGATGAGCCTGCGGCGGGAGGACGTCTATATCTGCAACGTTGTGAAATGCCGTCCGCCCGGAAACCGCGCTCCCAACGCCGACGAGGAGGCCATATGCGGGCCGGTGATGTACAGGCAACTGGAGATCATCCGGCCTGAGCTGATAATCGCCCTCGGCGCGCCCGCGATGCACGCCCTGCTGGAGAGGAAAGACGGCATAACGAAGATGCGCGGGAGGCTGTTCCGGTACGGCGACTCCCTCGTGCTGCCGACGTTCCACCCGGCGTACCTGCTGCGCAGCCCGTCGCAGAAGAAGCTGGTATGGGAAGATCTGAAACTGGCCTGCGCCGTACTGGGACTCAAGCCGAGGCCGAAGCAGGGCTGACGCCGCGAGCGGTTTTCTAGAACGTCAGGAAGACGCCTCCCGTGATGCCGTCGAGAGTGGAATCGCCGCTGTCGTCGTCAACGGTGTATTCGGTGTGGAAATACCTGTACCCGACGAATCCCTGGACGTGCAACTTGGGGCGGCCGAAATACAGGCCGACTTCCCCCCCCAGAAAAGTAGCGTCAGCGGTGTCTTCAAGGCCGACGTAGGACGTGTCGAACATCTGGGCGCGCAGGGACAGCGAGATCCAGTTGGTGAATATGATGTCGAAGCCCGCGCCGACGAGTGGAACCGGCAGGTAGCCGATGCTTTCGAAATCAGAACCGTCGGCGGGCAGGTGCACTTCGCCGTCTCCAGGGGGGGCAGGGGAAGTGACGTCGGTGGCGACCATGTTGAAGTTCACAAGGTTGGCGCCGATGAGGAGCCGCAGGTCGAAGCGCGGTTTCTTGACAAGGGCCGGTTCGTATACGACGCCGATATTGGTGAGGTCCAGGGTGGTCGAGGTCTGGTCGCCGGCCGAGTAGGTATAGTCCGCGAAGTCGATACCGCCCGGTCCGATGACAGCGGTGCCGTCGCCGGTGATCTTCCAGTAGGAAAGGTGGATGCGCTGTCCGGAAGTTTCGCCCATCACGTCGAACGCGAGGATGCCGGAATCGGTTTCGACGCCGAAGTCGTTCTTGACGTTAACCATGTCGCTGCCGGCGCCGGACGCCGTTTCGGTTTCAAAACCCGGCATCCAGTAGGCGGTGGACAGCTTGGTGATGCAGCCCATGGAACTCAAGGCGCTGCACGTGAGCAGGATGAGGAAAAACCTTTTTGAAAGCATAAAGCCTCCCATACGAAATCCGCGTGAATGTCGCATTTTAATCCGCATTCCCATAACTTCAATAGTGTAGTAGGCTTGACACCGTTTTCGCGGACAGATAAAACAGGGCCTGGAAGGAGGTGCAGCGCCATGCCGCGGCGATTCCGCACAGCGCTCTGTGTTTCAGTCCTGGCAGTCGTGCCCGCCGCGGGCTGCATGGGACCGGCGGGATTCAAAGTGGGTGTTTCCGGCGGGGCGACGGTTGCTGCAAGGTCCAAGAACGGCGGCGGCACCGGGTGGGAAGCCGCCCTGAATATCGGTATCGGCGAATTGCACGGCGGGGACCCGCGCATAACGGATCTGCAGAAGTATGATTTCAGCCAGCTTGTAGGGCGGGCCGGGTATTCAAAAATAGATTTCGGCGACGAGGGCGAGATTCAATATGTCTCCGTGGAACTGTTCGTGGAGCCCGGTTTTTTGCTGGCGGCCGGCTTGTTCGTCGGGTGGGCCGGGCACTGGAACGAGGACGGCGACTGGGGGACCGGTCCCACGGCCGGTCTTGCGTGGGGCTGGTACGGGCCTCACGCGGAGTGCGGCGCAGCGATGAAAGGGTACCTTTCGTTCGGCCGGCGGGACGGCGAATTCGACGTCGGTATCGAAGGCAGGGCGGAGTTATTGTTGGGGCTGCGATTCTGAAACCGGGGCGGGCCGCAGTCAGGCGGTCCGCTGGAGCACGACGCCGCTACGGCCGGGATAACGGGCAAGGCGCACTTCGGCGGACGGGATGTCCGCAGCGGCATAAGAGCGGGCGGCTTCTTCAAGCGTGACGAAACGGCGGCCGTCCTGCCGGACACGTTCGAGAAAAGCCCTGAACACGTCTTCGAAGGGGCCGCCTTCGACTTCCGCATGGACCGGCAGGACGTTCACCCCGCCGGAAAGGCCGCTTGTGATGGCCGGCAGGAGGTCGTCCCTGCCGATGCCGAGCGTAAGGTGTTCTTCTATCGCCGGCATGTTTGAAGGTATCTGGGGAGTCGCGTACACGGTGCCGTCCAGCACCGGGCGGAAGGCCGGGCCCGGTCCCCGGCAGTCGCTCGCATAAAGCAGGCCGCGCCTGTCGTGGTCGGCCAGGACGCGTGAATCGGCCAGCCATGCCGGCGCCCCGTACGCGACGGCATTTTTCTTCAGGGTGTCGCCGTGGGCGGCAAAGGCGTTGTCCAGCCATTCGGAAAGGTCTGCGTCGGTCATCGCGCCCAGGCGGTCCTGGTAGGTGCGATGATCCCATGCGTGGACTGCGATTTCATGGCCGGCTTCCGCCACGGCCTTAACCACGCCGGGCAGGCCGGACGCGATCATGGGCGAAGGCAGCAGCGTGCCGTAGAGCATGGTCCTGATGCCGTACAGGCCAGGGGCGTTGGTGGCGAACATCTTCCTGAGAAACCCCGGCCGGAAGATGTTGAATATGGCCCGCCCGGACCTGTCGGGCCCCCAGCTGAGGAAGAAGGAGGCCTTCGCGTCGAAATCCTTCAAGGCTTTCAGAAGTCCGGGCACGCCGTTCTTCATGCCCTGGTAGGTGTCGACGTCTATCTTGAGTGCGACTGCACCGTCGAGTCCGCTAGCCGGCGCCACCTGTTTCCTTCCATTCGGCCAGGAAGCTGTCCATGGTCAGCTTGAGGGCTTCCCTGAGAGGGATCCCGGGTTTCCATCCGAGTTCCATGGCGGCGTGCTCTATCGAAGGCTTGCGCGTGGTAATGTCCTGGTACTTGTCGCCGTAGAACTTGTTAGACGCCACCGTGACTATTTCGGAATAGGAAGGGTCATTCGTGTGATCAGGGTGTTCCTTGAATAGTGCCAGAAGCAGTTCCGCCAGATCTTTAATGGTGCATTCGTTGCCGGGGTGGCCGATGTTGTATATCCTGCCGAAGACCTTGCCGGGATTCTTGAGGATCGTCATCAGGCAGTCGATGCCGTCGTCGATGTAGGTGAAGCACCGTTTCTGCAGGCCTCCGTCCACCAGGCGGATGGGTTCGGCGAAAATAAGGTCCGAGACGAACTGTGTGACGACCCTGGAGGAGCCTTCCTTGGCAACGTCGATGGCGTCGAGCTTGGGCCCTATCCAGTTGAACGGCCGGAAAAGCGTGTACTTGAGCCCCTGTTCGCCGTATGCGGAAATCACCCGGTCGAGCATCTGCTTGGCGCAAGAGTAGATCCAACGCGACTTGGAAATGGGCCCCAGCACCAGGGGGGAAGTGTACTCGTCGAATTCCGGGTCCGGGCACATGCCGTAGACTTCGCTCGTGGAAGGGAAGACGACCCACTTGCCGTACTGGTGCGCCTGGCGGACCACGCGCAGGTTCTCCTCGAAGTCCAGCCGGAATACTTCCAGCGGGCGCTCCACGTAACTCTTGGGCGTGGCGATGGCGACCAGCGGCAGGATGACGTCGCATTTCTTGACGTGGTATTCTATCCATTCACGGTTTATTCCGATGTCGCCTTCGATGAAGTGGAAACGCCGGCTGTCGATGGAAGCGCCCAGGCGGTGCGAGTCCAGGTCCATTCCGTAGATTTCCCAGTCGGTGTCCGCCAGTATGCGGTTGACAAGGGAATGGCCGATGAATCCGTTTACTCCGAGTATCAATACTTTCATGGCATGCTCCCGGTCATAGCAGGTTGATTTCCCCGTCCTGTTGAAGTTCAAGCCAGTCGCGGGCCGGCAGGGCGTTTGCGCCGGTCACGTTTTCGCCGGCCCCGGATTCTTCCACGTCTATAAGGCGGAGGCACGAGCCGCCGCCGCAGGCCGCGAATGCTTCGCCCTTGTGCAGGAACGCCGTCCCCGGTTCGGCATCGGGGCGCGGCCCGCCGCCCCGTACGGGGAAGGCCCACCAAACGGTGAGCTTGAGGCTGCCGGGCAGCAGTGAGAAAGCTCCCGGGTAAGGGCGTGTGACCGCTCGGACAAGGTTGTAGACGGCGTTCGCACTGTCCGACCAGTCGATGCGGCCGTCTTCGGGCCTGCGCCCGCCGAAGTACGTTGCAAGGGAATGATCCTGCGGCTTGCGGTCATTCGTGCCAGCGAGGAGCCCGGCAAGGTTGCAGCGGAAGAGGTCGCTGCCGGCGGCGTTCATCTTGTCGAAAAGGCTGCGGGCGCTGTCGTAGATGGAAACGGGCACGGCGACCTGGTCGATGATATCCCCCGCATCCGGAGCCTTGACCATATAGTGAAGGGTCATGCCGGTCTGGGATTCGCCGTTCACAAGGACCCAGTTCACCGGGGCGCGTCCCCTGTACCCGGGCAGAAGTGAACCGTGGAGGTTCACGGCTTCCATGGGGGGTATGCGGAGGACTTCTTCGGGCACCATGAGACGGTAGTACACGGAGATGATGATGTCCGGCGCCATCGACTTCATCATGCGGACGGCACGGTCGGTGCTGAGGTCTTCCGGATAGTGCACTGGTATCCCCGCTGCTTCGGCGACGTGGCGGGGCGTCTCGAACCACACGTTTTCCGCCGGGTTGTCGTGATGCGTCAGAAGTGCCTTCACGTCGGCCTGGGGGCATTCCAGCAGTGCGCGCAGGCACGCCGTTCCCAGCGAATGGTAGCCCATGAAAAGCACGCTTGTCATGTCGTCACGCCTCCGCCCGGGTCATCCAGGCTGCCGGCCGTTCCCCGCTTCTAGCCCGATTTCGCTTTCTTTTTCCCGCCGGATTTCTTCTTTGACTTTGTCGTGGAGCGGGTGGATTGCCCCGCTTTTTTACCCGCCGCCGGCACGGCGGGCGCATGTTCATATACGCCTCTCACGACGAACCTTGGTCTCCGCCGTACTTCCGAATATATCCGGCCGAGGTATTCGCCGACAAGGCCGAGGCCGAAGAAGAGTGCGCCGATGAAAACGAATAGAATCGCAAACAGCGTGAAAACGCCTTCCGCCGCCCATGCCGGACCCATGACCAGGCGCATGAACAGGAGAAAAGCGCCGAAGCCCATGCCCAGCAGGGCGACGGCCGCCCCCAGCAATATCAGCAGCCGCAGCGGCCACATGCTGAAACTGGTGACGAGGTCGAAATGCAGCATTATCAGTTTCAGCAGGCTGTACTTGCTTTCACCCCTCGTTCTGGCGGCGTGCGATACTTCGACTTCCGCCATGTTGCGGGCGAAAGCGGCGGCCAGCGCCGGTATGAAAGTACTCACTTCCTGCCCCTGCACCATGGATTCGACGACATGCCTGTCATAGGCCCGGAGCATGCAGCCGTAATCGCTTATCTTCAGGCCCGTCATGTAGTTGGTGGTGGTATTGACAAGCCATGAGACCGTTTTGCGGAAAGGGTTGTCCTGCCGTTCCCTGCGTATGGTGCCCACCACGTCGTGGCCGCGGTCCCACAGTTCCAGGAGGTTTTCTATTTCCTCGGGCGGGTTCTGCAGGTCCGCGTCCAGCGTGACCATCACGTCCCCACGGGCAGTCTCGAAACCCGCGAAAACCGCCGCGTGCTGCCCGAAGTTGCGATTGAGTTCAACGACGGTGAGGCCTGGGAACTTCTTCTGGTAGTCGAGCAGGAGCGCCAGTGAATTGTCCGATGACCCGTCGTCCACCGCCACAATTTCGTAAGGCCGTCCGGTCGATTCCATGGCGTCGGTTATGCGCTGTATGAGCTCAGGGATGCTGTCTTCCTCGTTGTAGACCGGCACGACAATGGATACCTGGGGCTTCGCGACGGCTTCCGTCTCAGGCATTACGCTTGCCTCCCTTCGCTGCCGACCGCCAGCCTGCATGCGGCGATCACGTCTTCCGCGTCGGAATCGGACATCAGTGGATAGATGGGGAGCGACACGATACGCGCGGAATTCCACTCGGAATTCGGCAGCCTGCCCTCCCAGTGCGGGTACTTGTTCCGGTAGTACGGCTGCAGGTGGATGGCCGTGAAGTGAATCCCGGTTCCGACGTTGTTCCGTCCGAGCAGCCGGATGAAATCGTCGCGGCTTACGCCGGCACGGTCTTCTATCCGCACGACGTAGAGATGCCGTGCGTGCCTGGCCGGGTAGGGGGCCGCTTTCAAGGGACTTATGCCGTCGATGCCGCCGAACGCGGCGTCGTAGCGCCGGGCTATTTCAGAGCGGCGTTCTATGAAGGATTCCAGCTTGGCCACCTGGTGGATGCCGATGGCCGCCTGGATATCCATGAAGTTGTACTTGTAACCCGGCAGTACGATGTCGTAGTGCGGCGTTCCTTCCTTGTCGTAGCGCTTCCATGCGTCCTTGGACATGCCGTGGAAGCGGTAAAGCCGAAGCCTGTCCGCAAGTTCCGCGCTGGACGTCGTTATCAGGCCGCCTTCGCCCGTCGTCATGTTCTTGATGGGATGAAAACTGAACACGGCAATGCGTGAGTCCGCCCCCACGTTCCTGTCGCCGTAGCGCGTGCCGATCGCGTGGGCGGCGTCTTCGAGCAGCGCCAGGCCGTGGCGGCGGCAGATCTCTTCCAGGCGGGCCATGTCGGCCGGCTGGCCGGCGTAGTGCACGGGGATGACGGCTTTTGTACGCGCGCTTATAGCCGATTCCACGGCGTCGCAGTCGATAAGGAGCGTGTCCCTGTCAACGTCCGCGAAGACGGGAGTGGCCCCGACCATCTCGATGACGTTTATCGTGGCGGCGAAAGTGATGCTCGGAGCGATGACTTCGTCCCCAGGTCCTATGCCCAGCGCGAGCAGGGCTATGTGGAGGCCGGCTGTCGCGCTGGAAACGGCCAGGGCGTGTTCGGCGCCGACGTAGGCCCGGCAAGCCTCTTCGAATTTCTGAGTGCGCGCTCCGGTGGTTATCCAGCCGGACCGCAATGTTTCGACGACCTCGTTTATTTCCTCGTCGCCGATGGTCGGCCTGCTGAAAGGCAGGAATTCCTCGCGTATGCTCTTTTGCGCCGGGGTCTCCATGGTATCTCCGGATGTGCCGGGCCTATTATCTCCGGCCGGAGCGAAATCTCAAGCGTGACTTGCTATGCTCCTACCTGTGCATGTCCACGGGCAGGTTGGTGATAAGGTTCATGTAGCCGGACCGTTCGACGAGATGGTATTCGCCCAGCAGGTCGCCCGTCGTCGGCCCGTCCACGCCGCGGGATCTTTCCAGCGTTTTGTCGGCCGCAATCACCCACAGCCTCCGGCCCGACCGCCATTCTTCGAGGAACCGGTCGGTTGTCCAGAGCCATTCTTCTCGGTCTGGCGCGCGTGAATACCCGAATTCAAGCTCCCCCATGTGTTCCACTACAACCATCCTGCGGCCGGTATAGAACGGCACCGACTGCTTGTAGTGATACAGGCCGACTATCGGTTCGTCCGGCGCCGCGAGCTGTTCAAGAGCGCGTGACACCGGGCGCTCCGCCTTGAACGGAAGTATCATGTCCCGTATGGCCGGCAGCAGCCCCAGTACGAGCCCGACCATGGCCAGGTGCAGGTACGGGGTAACGCCGTGCGCGCTTCGCCTGCCCGCGACTATTGCCGAAACCACGGCGGCCGCCACCAGCGCCGCAGGCAGAATCGCATACGGCAGCGCCCTTGCGACCGGGTAGTCTTCCTGTATGAGAGCTCCGATCACGGGGATGAACAGCATCAGTATCAGGGCGCCCATCCCCCACCAGTGCGCCCGGGGCAGGAATCCGCTCGCGTCCCACTCGCGTTCACGCCTGTCTATGTACCCGCCCGTTAGCACCGCCGCGGCGGGGAACACCGGCAGTATGTACGGCGGCAGTTTGCTGTTGGATACCGAGAAGAAAGCGAATACCAGCAGCATCCACAGGATGAGAAAGAATTCGGGCTGTGCCTCCCGGACCTTCGTTTTCCATATCCTGCGCACCGGTTCGATGACCGCCGGAATCAGGTAACCCGTGAACGGCAGCAGGCCGCCTGTCATTATCGGGATGAAGTAATACAGCGGCTCGTCGCGCTTGTGGACCTTGGTCAGGAACCTGTCCACGTGTTCATGGATGAAGAAGAAGGCCGCAAAGTCCGGGTTCCGCAGGCTTACTGCTATGAACCACGGCGCCGCTATCAGCAGGTAGAGCGGTATTCCCCACCACAGGCCCATGTCCCGGAAAATCCTGAAACGCCTGGTGCCGACTATGTACCAGAACACTATGCCGCCGGGAAAGAGAATGCCGATAAGGCCCTTGGCCAGCGTGGCGAGCGCCGCCAGCGCGTAGTAGCCGAACAGGTACAACAGCTTCTTTTTCCGGTCTTCTTCCAGGTCCCACATCAGGAACGAGACCAGCGACATCGCTATCAGCGACGATACCACCGGGTCGATTATGTTCACCCGCCCCATGATGAACCAGAACAGCGATCCGGCCAGCACCAGCGCCGAAATCGTCGCGGCGCGCTTCCCGTAGAGTTTCCCGGCCAGCAGGTATACCGCTCCCACTGTAAGCAGCGAAAAGAGCATGGGGAAGAACCTCGCCGCAAACTCGTTCCGCCCGAACGCCTTCATCGCCAACGCCGTCAGCCAGTAGTGCAGGGCGGGTTTCTCGAAGTACTTGACGTAGTTGAGCCGCGGCGTTACCCAGTCGCCGCTTTCCAGCATTTCACGGGGGATTTCCGAATACCGCCCCTCGTCAGGCTCCATCAGGGGCAGCGTGCCCAGGAACGCCAGGTAGGGCGCGATTATCAGTACCGGCAGCCACCAGTTGCGGCCTGGGGGTTTGGCGGCTTCCTGCTGCACCGTATCCTTTCAGAAGTGTTGATTAGACGGTAAACCGTAATTTCATATCGCAGCAAAGGCCTGCAGTCAAGGTCATCTGTCGGAAGGCAGCAGCCAGCGTTTCCAGACGACCTTCTTGTCCTGGGCGTCATACACCGCCCATAACAGCCGCTGGAGGGCCCGCCCGCGTCCGGCGTCCGGGTCCGACCCCAGCCTCCAGCCCCGTCCCAGCACCAGTATTTCGTAGAAACGGCTTGTGAACACGACTTCGCATCCCCACGTTGTATCGCTGTCGCGGGTTTTTTCCCCGCCAGTGTTCGCATAAGGTGGGGCATGCGGCGGAACCGGTTCCGGGTCAGGAGGCGTATAAGGGTTGAAATCGAATTCGTAAACCCCGCCCGCCCCTTCGATGGCCGCCGCAGGATCGCCTGCAGTGTAGTCCGCGTCGTTCGAAAATATGCTTGCAGCGTCGGGGTTCCCCGCCGAGTTCAGCGAATTCAGCACGTCGTTGAACTGCTTTTCGGTGATGTCACCCGTGCCGACGTTCGCTCCTTCGCCGACCACCTGGTGTTCCGGGGCGAGTTCTTCCAACGCACGCTCCAGAGAGCGCCGGTCCCTGAAGGGACGCGCGGAAGTGAGCTTCTCAGCGACGGCCGTGCGTTCGGCGTCGCCCAGCGACGGTATTTCCTCCAGTATCGCTTCCATCGTCAGCCTGCGCGCTGTATTGACGTTCAGGCGCGGAGGCGTCGTCGCAAGGTCGATAACGGGGTAAGGCGTCATGTAGGGTCTTAGGGCGTCGGTCTGCTCGGTGTCCAGGCTGCAGTATGCGGCGAGTTCTCCGAACGAATGCCACGTCGCCGAGCCGGCATCGCCGATGAGCTTGTTGACGGTGGGGGGCGAGTACACGGGCGTGAGAGCATCGGTTATCACTTCCAGGATCTTTTTCGCCTGAACGCCGCCTTCTTTCATCCAGAAGTCCGGGTTCACGTGCATGCGTCCGTCCATGTCGCACACCAGCACGCAGTAATCCGCCACGACCTTGGCCTGCCCGAATTCGTTGTCCTGGGTTATCTCGAACACGGTCGCCTTGTTGTCCCGGGCCTTGGTGCCATCGCCGTAATCTTCGTCGCCGTAGGCGTTGAAAACCTCCTTCGGCACGACTTCTCTCTCTTCCGCCCCGTCTCTGAAGAAAGTCGCCCACGAAAGCGCCGCGGCGTCCAGCGCGCCCGGTGCCGGGTCCATGTCCCACACGCCGTCTGGCGTGGCCACAAGGTTCGCGTCGTCTGCCAGGTTTTCATGCACCTCGTTTATCACCGCTATGGCGTGGCTCAGGCCGGATTCGGCCACCAGTTCCGTCCGGGTGGCCACCGCCTTGTAGTTCAGGGCGCGGGTCTCGACGTTCGCAAGCACCATGAACGCCGTGGCCGCCATGGTCAGGACCAGCGCGACTATCAGCACCATGACTATGGTGATGCCCCGTTCGTCGCCTGCGGTTCGACGTCTATGGTTCTTCATTCTGGACCTTTATGTACTGAGACCATTTCACGCTTGTCGCCGACCTCGGATCCCTGGGATCGGGCAGTTCTATTATGGCCAGAAGTCTCTCCGGAAGACTTCCCCCAGGGACCGGGTCGGGATCCGTGCGCACGTCCAGCGAGCGGACGTCGGGCGCGAACAGGCAGGCGTCTTCCGCCGGGGGCGCTTCGCCGGGAGTTTCCACCATGCGGTACAGTCCGTTCCTGCGCGGCGCAGCGTTCATCACGACGTAGTATTTCACCTGGGCGTAGTCCGCCTCGGCCGGCGAATCCAGCGCACACGTGATTACCAGTTCGTCGCCGGCTACGGGGCCCCCGGGCGAAGTCACGCCGAAAACCGTCCATGCGCTGTCCGCCGTCTGGTACGCACCGCCCATTTCCCGCTGCAGGAGCGAAAAGAACGACTGGGCCTGTTCCGTGTACCGGAGTCGCCTTTCCTGCACGTGCCGGTAATGTTCCAGCCGGCTGAACGCGTACATCGCCGCCCCGGTCACGATGATGGAAATCCCTATCGCCACCAGGATTTCCAGCACGGTAAAACCGGTATTGTTTTTCTTCATGGTGTCCTACGGCTCCAAGTCGAAAATGAAAAAACTGTCCTTCAGCAGCACCGTGTCTCCGCTGCTGACCACGCCGCCGTTCGTGCCGTCATGTTCTATGTCCAATGCCACGGTTGTCGCAGCAATATGGCGGCGAACGCCCGTCCCGGGGTCCACGTAGCCCGGGCCGGGACCGTCCAGCGTGACAGCGACTTCCCACACAAGCTTGACCGGCGAATGCGCCAGGTTGGCGGGCAGCATCTCCTGGCCTTCGGCGAAAGCAACAAGCGGCGGAACAGCCTCGTTCGACCGGATGGTCGCGTCGGTCACCTGGCCGGTGCCGGCGTCGACGACTTCGTCCAGGGTGTAGGCCCTTATGGCCTGCACCAGCCGTGCCGCTTCGGCGCGCCCCACGGACCGGTTGACGCCGCCTGCGGAACGCAGGTACACGGCGGAAACGCTCAGCACCGCCACCATTACGATGACCGTCGCCACCAGCACTTCCACCAGCGTCATTCCCCGCTCATTCGTCATGCAGGTCCCCCGTTTCCACCAGCCCGGATCCCGCGTAGACGAATAGCTCCATGTACCTGTCGTTTTCCTGCTGGTTCTGCAGCCGGAGCGTCGCGGACGCGGGAGCGGACCCGTCCGGCCTGAAATATAGATAGGATTCAACCGCCCACTCGAGCGTCCCGTCCAGCACCGCCGACCCAAGGATTTCGTTGTCCGCGTCGTTCCAGTCAGGGCTTGCAAACCGGTCCGCCTGCGACGGATTCACGCGGACCGCTTCAATCATCGCTCCGCCGCCCGTGTTGCCGTATTTCACGTGCACGGATATGCCTTCGGTAATAGCACGGCTGCGGGCGCTCTTCAGTATCGAAAAAGCCGTCATGCCGCCGGACCGGATACGCCCCGTGGAGCCGAACTTCAGTATCGGGGGAGCCGCTATCGCCGCCAGGATGATGATTATCAGTATGACTATGGTCATTTCGACCACGGTCAATCCCGCCTCACGGCGCGCCCGGCGTTCCTCCTCTACTGCTGTCATATCGGCCTTCCGATTCGGGATTCGCTTGGTTCCCGGCCTTAGGGATGATACAATCAAGGCGGGCGGCGGGTCAAGGAGAGAAGACGCGATGGAAGACTTCACTATCTACATGCCGACAAGGATCGTGTTCGGCGAAGGCAGACTGAAGGATGCCGGCGAGCTTGTCGCACCCTACGCCGAAAGGGCGGTCGTCGTCACCGGCCGCTCCTCCATGAAGAACGCCGGGTTCCTCGACGAACTCGTCGAATCGCTGGAAGCCTCCGGCGTGGCCGTCCCTCTTCTTATCGAAGGTACTCCGCCCAACCCAACGGTCGATTTCGTCGATGAAAGCGTCGGGCGCCTGAAAGAATACGTGCCCGGGGAGGTGGACATCGTCATCGGCCTCGGCGGCGGCAGCGCCCTCGATTCCGCCAAGGCGCTCGCTTTTTCGTGCGCGAACGAAGGATCCGTGTGGGAATACATCTCCCCGTCCGGCGAAAAGAAACAGCCCGCCAGGATCCCGCTCCCCACGATGATGATCCCTTCCACGAGCGGCACCGGCTCCGAAACGTCCTGCGCAGCCGTCATCTCGAACACCGCGGAAGGCGCCAAGGTGCCGCTGGCGGGCCCGTACCTGTTTCCGCGCATGGCCGTTATCGATCCGAGGCTGCCGGCCACCATGCCCCCGCGTCTCACGGCCGCCACCGGAATAGATACCTGGAGCCATGTTTTCGAAAACTATACCCAGAGCACCAGCGATCCCTTCACCGACCTCGTTAACGTCGAAACCATGCGTCTCGTCGGCGAATGGCTCCCGGCGGCCGTTGCTCAGCCGTCCGACATGGAAGCCAGGTCCCGCATGGCCGTGGCCAGCTTCTACGGCGGTTTCTCCCTGGGCATTTCCGGCGCCCACGTCGGCCACGCCCTCGAACACCCCATCAGTGCCATAACGGACTGCCCTCACGGCGAAGGTCTCGCCTTCGTCCTGAAAGGCGTCACCTCGTGGCTGGAACAAGTTTCCCCGGAACGCGCAGCGCTGGTCGCCGCCCTCCTTCCGGGAGAAGGGGCCCTGGGTACGCGCTACAGGCAGTTCCTGCAGTCCGTCGGCATGGACAGGACGCCCTCCGACCTGGGCTTCGCCGAAAACGATTTTGACAGAATTGCCACGCTCGCACTTGATACAATGGGCGGGGCCTGTAACCGGGCGCCTGTCCCGGTCGGCAAGCAGGATCTTGTGGCTATACTCGCAAAATGCCTGGAATGACCCGTGCCTGACACCAATACCAATCTTCGCAAGTCGCAGTCGGTGGTCAATCCGGCCGCCAGGTTCATCGACAGGCTGAAAAAGGGCGAACCCTCCGCAATGGAAGAGGCCCTGAAGAAAAATTCCGGGGCCATCTACAGGTTTCTTTACCGCTTCCTGGGCGACAGGAAACAGGCCGATGACGTCCTCGAGCAGGTCATGGTTTCCTTCGTCCGCTCGATACCTTCGCTCGGCGAAAACGACACGGTCGAAGTCGTCCTGTGGCGTGAAGCGCACAAGGCCGCCGTCAAATCCGCTTTCGGCGGCGGCGGCCCTTCGGCCCCACGGGCCGGCGGCAAGAAAAAGACCCCCGCTCCGGGCTACATGGCCGAAAGCGGCGACCCCGATATCAAGCGCCTCGTTTCCGCATGGGAAGAACTCGACCCGCCCTATCGCGAAGCGCTCGCACTCTCGGGTATCGAGCCCCTTATCGACTACGACGACGCTTCGAGCATCATAGAAGGCACGCAGGGAACCCTCAGGAGCCGCCTTACCTACGCCCTGCGCCGCCTGCTGAAAGAAGTATGACCGGTTATCCGAACTTGTAGTGTTTGCGCACGTCCCGGATGATTTTCCATTCGCAGTCCAGCCCGGCCGGGAACACCACGAAGTCTCCCTCGGTGAAACCCGTCACCCCTTCCTTCGTCTTCACTTCCACCATCCCCTCCAGTATGTAGCACGATTCCTTCTCATCGTAATGCCACGGAAACTCGGACGCCGCCTTCTCCCACACGGGCCAGCCGAATACCCCCATTTTCTCCAGCGCTTCCCGGGAAAGGCGCGAGACCTCTATTTTCGCCATTTCATTTCTTCCCTTCGTCATGGTTCTGCTCAAGTTTGTCCATCTGCCGCTGGATCGCAAGTCCTTCCGCGCAGAAGTCCTCGAGTTCCCCCTGGACCCGCGCGCCGAACCGCCGCAGCACGTCCAGCCCGATGACCATGTTCCCCAGCGGGTTCACGTGCCTGGTGTCGCGCATCATCCGTCTGAACGTTTCCACCTCGTTCATCCGCAGGTTTTCCCAGCGGGGCAGGTGGTCCACCAGAGGTATCCCGGCCGCGGCCGCTGTTTCCCGGACGATCTGCATGTAGACGGGGAAGTTCTCCGCCCAGCCTGCCTCCTCCGCCCCGAAATGTTCCACGTCGAAGCTGTAGTACGTCTGGAATATCGCGGCGCAGTCCGCCAGGCCGCCTATCCTGTCCGCAAGGGTTTGCAGGTTGCCGCGGAACCTTTCCGGAGGGACGTCTCTCTGAGGGTTGCTGTCGTTGCCGCCCGCTGTGACTATCACCGCGTCCGGCGCGAACGTTGCAACGTCCCGGTCGAACCGTTCCAGCAGTTGATCGGTTGTCTGGCCGGATACTCCGGCGTTGACCATTATGTGCCGCCGTCCGTAATGTCCCCTTATGCCGACCTCCAGCCAGTCGAACCAGTTGTGCGCTCCCTGGCAGTGATACGCGCGCTCGGTGTTCGACGACCCCAGCGCAACTATCCTGGTCATCGGCTCGGTCAGCAGCCGCTCTACGACGCGCTTCATCGGTGGTCATGCCTCCCTGCTTCTGGAAATTCGTGCGCCGCGGCTGCGATGTTCCGGCGGGCGGGCCGCGGGATGTTCCACATGGGTTATTTCGGCAGTGTCAGGCCCATGTTCCGGGCCATCTGTTCCACTTCCCGCCGGGTTTTCGGATCGCTCAGCATCTGCGCTGCCTTGTCCGGACCGCCGGCTATTTTGACCCACGCTTCAACGCGTTTGTCTTTTGCCATCATGTCCTTGACCATGTCGGGCGTTATCTTGCCGCCGGCCGCCGGTTTGCCGCCCTTACCGCCTCGCGCCGGCCCGGCCGGGTTCCCCGCCGCGGCGGTGCCGCCTCCCGCCGTATTGCCTCCGGATGCCGGACCGGCCGATGCCGCCCCGCCGTCACGGAACCCTTCCCCCGTAACCACCTTCTGTCCTTCCACGGGATCCGTTGTGTAACCCTTTGTGTTGGGCGTCGGCTCGCCCTTTTTTATCTTCAGGATGTCCTTGCGGGGAATAATGACTTCCTCGGCGTCTTTCACCAGTATCACGCCGCGGCTGCCTTCGACGATTATGGTTCCCGCAATTTCAGTCCCGTCCACGAGCGTGACCACGTCCACTGTTTCCACGACCTTGAAATCGGCCTGTGCGCACAGTGCCGCGAATACGGTGACTATGACCCCTGCCGGCAGTCTCATCCGGTTCTCCTTGCCTTGAGAGTTTCCGTTCCCTCACGGAGTATTATATCGGTATGTTCGGCCCGGGTCACCGGCCGGATCGGAAAATCCCCCCGTCACGTGCTCAGTATGTCCAGGGCGGCCCTCCAGAACTTCCCGGGCCGCATCGCCCTGCCGTTCACTTCCGACGCGCGTATCGCCGGCATCAGGGCGTTCGTAAAGACGATTTCTTCCGCCGCCGCCAGGTCTTCCATCGTCACCGCGGCCTGCCGGATGTCCGGCATCGCCGCCACGAGCCTGCCGCGGGATATGCCGGGCAGGGCGCCCTCGTCCACCGGCGGCGTCACGACGACCCCGCCCTTCACGACGAACACGTTCGCAGCGTCCGCTTCCGCCACTCTGCCGGCGGAGTTCAGCATTATCGCCGTGTCGCAGCCTCTCAGGCGGGCCGCACGGCGCGCCAGTATCGACGGCATGTACGACGTCGTCTTGTGGCGGGCCGTTATGCCCTGTGTTCTCCTGGGTTCGTCCACGACCGCCGCTGTCAGTCCCGCTTTCAGTTTTTCCGGGGGATAAGGGATGCCCTCCGATCCCGTTATCAGCAGCATCACGCCGGTTTCATCCTCGGGCCATACCCCGGCCCCCTCACCCCGCGTCAGCGTGATTCTCAACGCTCCATCCTTGATCCCGGCCTCCGCGGCGAACTCCCGTACCGCGCGCTCGATTTCCACGCGTCCCGGCGTGGCGAACCCCAGTTCTTCCGCCGACGCCGCCATCCGGGCCGTGTGCCGGCCGATGTGCTTTGCTTCTCCGCGTTTCACCAGCACCGTCTCGAACAGTCCGTCGCCCAGCAGCAGCGACCGGTCGTACGGCGACACGCGCGCCTCGTCCGCGCTCATCATCCTGCCGTTCAGCGATACCTCCCTGATCCTCTTCACCCGTTGTCTCCCGTGCCGGGCCAGTCTATGCCCAGCGCCATAGCCATCCCGCGGGCCTTGTGCAGCGTTTCCTCGTATTCCTTCTCCGGCACGCTGTCGGCAACAATGCCGCCCCCGGCGGGGAACCACGCCCTGCCGCCGTCCATCATGATCGTGCGTATCGCTATGTTGAACTCCGCGTTACCCGCGGAATCCATCCACCCGATGACTCCCGTGTACGCGCTCCGCCTCATCGGCTCCAGCTCGCGGATTATCTCCATCGCGCGCACTTTCGGCGCCCCGGTTATGGATCCTCCAGGCAGCGTCGCGTTCAACAACGCTCCCATCCCCGCTCCGTCGCGCAGTTCCCCGCGGACCGTTGACACGAGGTGATGCACGTGAGGGAAACTCTCGAGAGTGTAGAGATCCGGTACCGATACGCTGCCGGTCCTTGACACCCGCCCCAGGTCGTTTCTCTCCAGGTCTATTATCATCGTGAGTTCCGCCAGGTCCTTCGCGCTGCGCCGCAGCGTCTCCATGAGCAATTCGTCTTCTTCGATCGTGCGGCCCTTCTGTATCGTGCCCTTTATCGGCCGGGTTGTCACCTCCCGCCCGCGTACTCTCAGGAACAACTCCATCGACGACGACAGCACCGCACGGTTTCCCCCAGTGTCTATCCATGCCGAATACGGGGCCGGCGAAAACCGTGCCAGCCTCGTGTACACGTCCGCAGGCCCGCATGCCGCGTCGACGTACAACTGCCGGGTCAGGTTCGCCTGGAATATGTCCCCGGCACGTATGTACTCGACCGTCCTCGCCGCTGCTTCAAGGTATTCCGGCAGAGGCAGCGAACTCCCGGTGTCTCCGAATGCCGTGCGCGGTATGTCCGGGGCAGCCCTGCCGGGACCTCCTCCGAATACCCGCTCCGCGATCTCTTCCGTGCCCCCGTCCGCCGACACTATCAGCGTCGTCCCCGCCGCCCGGTCCGCAATCACCACGGTCGCCGGGCATATCATGTGGATTTCCGGCAGATCCGGGCCTTCCTCCGCCGGCACCGGCATCCTTTCGGCGAACCTTCCGGCCTCGTATGATATGTAGCCCGCCAGGAACGGCGGTGAAAACAGCCCCGCGTCGCCCGCTTCCGATTCCGCCAGCAGCATCTCCATCGTCACGAACGGATTCCCCGGCAGCCGGTGCGCTTCAGGGCCTTTGCCCATTCCCAGCAGCGTCGCTTCCTTCAGCGGCAGCTGCAGCGTTGCCGCGGGATCCAGGAAAAGCATGTCCCGTTCACCGTAACCGTCCTGTTTCATTGACGAATCCAGGAATACCGCCCCCGGGGACGACAGCGCGATCTCGCGCAGCACCCCTGCTTCGGGCAGCCGCCCGAACGTTTGCCGCCGGAAGTCGCATGTTTTCGGAAGCATGTTCCTCCAGGTCTGAACCGGCGCACGGAACTATCCGCCCCGCGCTCTGCCGGGGGCTCGCCTCAGGACAGCGCCTTCAGCGCCGCCAACTCCCGCACGTACTGTTCCGGGTGAACCATCTTCAGAAACGCCAGTTTCCCATGAATCTTCTCCGGGCCGTCGCTTGCCGGACGGCCCGTGCGCAGGTGGTGCAGGGCGGCGCGCAGGTTGCGCTTCCACTCCCGCGGCAGCCCGACCTTGTCATTCACCACCAGCCCCGTCACTTCCTGCCTCCGGTTCCGCCGCATCATGCGCGTCTTGGCCGGGTTCAGCGCGAACCCTTCCTCCTTGACGATCTCCACGATCAGCCTCAGGTACTTCGCCGCATCGGCCGATCCCGAAAACGTCAGGTCGTCCGCATAGCGCGTGTACGTCATCCGGGCCTTCGCCGCCAGTCCTCCCAGCCGCCGGTCCAGCCTGCGGCACAAGAGGTTCGCTATCGCAGGGCTCGTCGGCGCTCCCTGCGGCAGCGTTCCGTTCCTGGTCGTCAGCTTCGCCAGCAGGGCGCTTCTGCCCCTGTCGAACCCCATCGACTTGAACAACCCGTATACCCGCGGAAAAGTTATCGACGGGAAAAAATCCTCGATATCCACCGCCAGCACCATCTCCTTGCCCACGTGCCCGGCCGCATTCGTCGCTATCGAATGTTTTTTTCTGAACCCGTGGCAGCACGGCCCCTGCTCCTGTCTGTCTAGCACGTTCCGCAGGATCTTCCGCTGCACCCAGCGCAGCTTGCCGTCGGGCGCCTCTATCCGCCGCTTTCTGCCGCCCGGCATCTCCAGGTCGAACTCGCTGTAATGCCCTTCGACGTTCCTTGCAAGGTGCCACAGCCTGTTCAGCTTCAGTCCAAGCCGCGGCCCCTTCCTTCCCGCCGCAAACGGACTTTCTCCTCCGCCCCGCAGCAGCCTCGCCAGCCAGTCCAGTATGCCCAAAGCGTTCCTCTTTCAGCGCCGGGCGGGAGGGAGCACTTACCTGAGCCTGCTTATGCTCCGGAGCGGTGGATAACGCGTTATCCTCCGACTCCGATCGAGCCGTTGGAAAAAGGCGTACACCGGCGCGGCGAAACGCCGCACGCGTTCTAAGCCTGTCTCCCTCCCGTCGCCGGCCGCAAATACCCCGATTCTACCCGGCCCGCCGGAGCGCGCCAGCATAGGCGCGCTTGCCTTCGTCTTTGCCGCGGGCTAACATATCTGCCGGCGCTTTGCTGTTTCTTATGGAAAGGAACCTGATGTCCCGCAAGGTCCTCGTCACCAGCGCACTCCCCTATGCCAACGGCAACGTCCACATCGGCCACATGGCCGGAGCATACCTGCCCGCCGACATCTACCACAGGTATCTCAGGCTCAAGGGTGTGGACAGCGTCTACGTCTGCGGCTCCGACGAGCACGGCGTGCCCATCACCATCACCGCCGAAAAGGAAGGCGTCACTCCCGCGGACGTCATCGACCGCTACCACGCCGCCAACGAAGCCGCCTTCGCCTCCGCGGACATGGCTTTCGATATTTACGGACGCACGTCCTCCCCCTCCCACCACGCTCTCAGCAGCGAATTCTTTCTCAAGCTTTTCCATGCCGGCCACATCGAAAAGGCTTCCACCGAACAGCTCTTCTGTCCCGACTGCGGCAGGTTTCTTCCGGACAGGTACGTTGAAGGCACCTGTCCCGACTGCGGCGCCGCCGGCGCGCGCGGCGACCAGTGCGATGCCTGCGGCAAGGCCCTCGACCCACTGGAACTCGTCTCTCCAAGGTGCAAGATCTGCGGCGCGGTGCCGACTGTCAGGAGTACCACCCACTATTTCCTCAAGCTCCAGGATTTCTCCGGCCGCCTCCGTTCATGGCTGACCGCCGCCGAAGGCTGGCGCGACTCCGTCAGAAACTTCGCCCTCGGCTGGATCGACGAAGGCCTCCACGAACGCGCCATCACTCGCGACCTCGACTGGGGCGTCCCCGTCCCACTCGACGAAGCCTCCGGCAAAGTCCTCTACGTGTGGTTCGACGCACCCATCGGCTACATCTCTTTCTCCCGGCAGTGGGCCGCCGGCAGGGGCCTTCCCGACCTCTGGCGCGGCTACTGGCAGAACCCCGACGCCGAAATCGTTCATTTCATCGGCAAGGATAACATTCCTTTTCACGCCATCACCTGGCCCGCCATGCTCATGGGAGTCGGCGGCTACAATCTCCCCTCCGTCGTCGTCGCAAACGAATACCTGAACTTCGGCGAAAACAAGTTTTCCAAGAGCCGCGGCAACGTCATCCGTCTCGACGCCTTCTCACGCGTCTTCGGCCCCGACAGGCTCCGTTTCTACCTTGCCGCCACCGCCCCGGAAACCCAGGATTCCGAGTTCACCTGGGACGACTTCGCCGAAAGGGTCAACGCCGAACTCGTCAACGTCATCGGCAATTTCATCTACCGCACGCTTTCCTTCGCCTCCAAGTATTTCCATCACGCCGTCCCGGACGCCCCCCTTTCCGCCCCCGTCATGGCCGAGATCGCCGCCTCCGCCTCCGATATCGACTCCCTCGTCGAACGCTTCCGTTTCAGGCAGGCGCTCGCGCGCACCGTTTCGCTGGCGCGCTTCGGCAACCGTTTCTTCGACGACTCCGCCCCGTGGAAATCCCGCAGCGAAGACCCCGCCGCCGCAGCTTCCGTCATCGCCTCCTCCATCGAAATCGCACGCGCTCTCTCCGTTCTGCTCCTCCCCGTCGCTCCCTCCGGCGCCTCGCGCTGCCTCGCAATGCTCAACGCCTCCGCTGAAGACCGCCCCCTCGACACGCTCGGCCTCAGGCCGCCCGGTCCCAGGCCGCTCGGCCAACTCTCCATCCCTTTTCAGAAGATCGATGACGCAGAACTCCCCTCGATGGTAAAAGACGTTATGGGAGTCTGAGCATGTTTAAAAAGTCTCTGGCGGCCTGTCTCCTGGCGGTTTCCTTCTCCTTTGCCTCGTCGGCCCGGGACGTCCCTCCCGCTGAAAAAGTCCTCGAAGATTCCTGGTACGTTCTCAAGGTCGGCGACCGTACCGCCGGCAGCACTCATATCACCGTTACCGAAGCCTCCGCCGCCGGCGTCCGCACCTTCCGCACCGCCGTCGAAGAAATTATCAACCTCGACATGGGCATTCAGGCCCTCTCCATCGCTTCCACCGCCGTCTTCGTCGAAAACTCTTCCGGCGCCATGCTTTCCTTCTCCTATTCCACCGACGACGGCGTCTCCCCCAAGACCGTACGCGGCGTCGTCGAGGACGGCTCCATCGTGACCACCACCACCTCGGGCGGCAGGAGCTACACGCGCCGCCGCCCGGTCTCGCCGGATATCCTCACCGGCTATTCGGAAGAAAAACTCGTCCGCTCCAACGGCTTCACGCCGGGCGCCTCCTATTCCTACGAAAGCTACAGCCCCGAAATCGGTCCCATCACTGTCACCCGCACCGTCATGCAGCCCGAAACGCTCTCCGTTGCCGGCCGCTCCATGCGCCTTAACAGGATCGATGTCTCCGGCATCCTCCCCGGTGTCACCATCACCGAATACAGGGATGACTCCGGCCGCACCGTCGCCAGCAGGACTCCTGTCTTCGGTATGGAATTCATGCTCGAACTCACTTCCGAACAGGCCGCACGCTCCGCACGCTCTCGCGCCGCTTCCATGGCCGGCATCGACCTCATGGGCCTCCGTTACGCCACGCTGGTCCAGCCCCACCCCAGGCCCCGCCGCGTCGACAGCGCCACCTTTTTCATCGACACCGTCGAAAACAAGCCGTTCTCCGGCCTCGACCTCTCCGGCCCAGGCCAGAAAATGAAACTCATCAAGGACGGCATCGTCCTCGACGTCTCGTTCCCCCCCAAGGACATTCGTGCGGTTGCCTCCCCGTCTCCTCCCTCCGCTGAACACGTCCCGGCCGTGGGCGTGGATTCCGCTCCACGCATCGCCCCTCCTCCCGGCTTTGACCCCGCCTACCTCAGGCCCGGTCCCTACATCCAGTGCGATCTGCCGGAAATAAAGCGTCGCTCCGAAGACGTCGTCCTCAATTCCTCCGACTATGTCGCCGCCGCCGTCCGCCTCGAACGCTGGGTGCGCGAGAATATCGTCTTTGTCGGCGCCGGCATGAACTTTGCACCCGCCGCCGTCATCCTCAAGGAACGGCGCGGCGATTGCACCGAAGCCGCCGTTCTCCTCGCTTCCCTCATGCGCTCCGCCGGCATCCCCTGCCGTCTCGTCGCAGGTGTCGTCCAGCTGCGCGGCCAGCTCGGCTTCCATATGTGGGTCGAAGTCTGGGCCGGATCCGGCGGGAGCGGCGAAGTCTGGATACCCTTCGACAGCGCCGTCCCTTCCGGCTCACGCGTCGACGCTACCCATATCAGGCTCGCCGCCGTCCATGACGACGCCGATGCCCTCGGCGCCATGGCTCCCCTTGTGCAGATCGTCGGCAGGCTGCGGGTTACCGGCGTCAGGTACTCTGCACAGCGCCGCCACTGGGAAGAAGGCCGCGACTGGCTCCAGCCGGCTGACGGCAGACTGGTGCACGACGGTTTCCTGGTTTCTTTCCCCGTGCTCCCCGACATGCGTCCCTCCGCACCCGCCTCCGACGGTTCGTTCCGCTTCGTCGATACCGCCGATCCCGCCCATTCGCTCTCCGTCTCCGCACAGGAAATGCCCCCGGAATACCGGCTCAGCGAAACCCTGGAACGCGTCGCCGCCAGGGGATGGCAGATCCTCAGAAAGGAATATTCCTCGCTCGATGGCCGCCGCGAACTCAGAATGGTCCTTGCCAAGGGAGACAGGAAGATCAAAGTCTCCTATATACACGACTCCGACTCAGTCATCCGCATAGCCGAAGAACCGCACATGCCCGCGCACTGGGCCTTTCGCGAAATCGTCGGCAAGCTGTCTTTCGTGGGCGAGGCCGGCTATGAGTAGCCCCCGGCAAGGCTCCATGTTCTGCTATTCCTGCGCTCGCGACGTCGTCCCCGTCACCAGGGACGGCACCCCATGCTGCCCCGACTGCGGTTCCCCTCTTGCCGTCGGCTCCGCCGCTCCTCGCAGGTACTCCGTCGAAGAACTCCTCGAGCGCTCCGGCCCTTACAAAGTCAGAGAACGTATCGCCTCCGGCGGTATGGGCAGCGTCTACCGCGCCTTTGATACCGAACTCGAACGCGAAGTCGCCATCAAGGTGCTCCTCGCTGGCTCCGGCGCCGCCGATGAAGACGTCCAGCGCTTCCGGCGCGAAGCCTCCGCCGCCGCGCGCCTCAGGCATTCCAACATTGTCAGCATCCACGCCGTCGGAGAAGTCGACGGCTCGCCCTATATCGTCATGGACTACATCGACGGCGAAAACCTCGCCGACCTCATCGAAGCCGGCGCCGTCAGTCCCAGGCGCGCTCTCGACGTCGTCGAGCAGATCGCCGACGCCCTGCACTACGCTCATCTTCGCGGCGTCGTCCACAGGGATCTCAAGCCCGCCAACATCATCATTGATTCCCTCGGCCGCGCACAGCTCACCGACTTCGGCCTCGCCAAGCGCCTCGATGAAAAAGTCCACCTCACTCACACCGGCACCACCATGGGTACCCCGGCCTACATGGCTCCTGAGCAGGCCGAAGGTCTCCTTGAAGAAATCGACGCCCAGTCCGACGTCTACGGCCTTGGCGCGGTCTTCTACGAAATCCTTACCGGTAAGCCGCCTTTTGAAGGCGATAACACCATGAGCATCCTTATCGACGTCATCGAAGAAGATCCTCCTCTCCCAAGGTCCGTCAACCCGCGCATTAACTCTGATGTCGAAACCATCTGCCTTACCGCCATGGCCAAGTCCAAGCGCCGCCGCTATCCCACCGCTCTCGCTCTCGCCGAAGATATCCGCCGTTTCAAGCGCGGCGAGGCCATCGAAGCCCGCCCTGTCGGTTTCCTTTCCAGGACCATGCGGCGCGTCGCACGCTCCTGGCCGGTCCTGCTTACCGTCACCATCGCCGTCGCCGCCGTCGCCGTCGTCGTCGGGGTCTTCTATATTCGCTCCGGCGCACAGGCTCAGCGCCTTGCACAGGACCGCCTCCACAAGGCGCAGACGGCTCTCGACGAATCCCGCAGGTTTCTCAGGTCCGGCGACGACCGGGCCGCACTCAACTCAGCGCTCGAAGCCAAGGCTTTCATCCAGGACCTCGACGGCGTCGATGCCGCCATCGACGCCGCTAGAAAAGCCAACAGGATCCGCAAGGCCGCCCATTACCTGGACCTCGCCAGGACTTACCTCAATACCGGCAAGTTCGACGTCGCCGAAGCCATGTTCGACCTCGTCCTCTCCGAATTCGACCCCCAGAACGACGAAGCCGCCCGGGGCCTCAGGCTTGCTCGCGGCACCGGCTCTCTTACCGTGAAAACCGTCCCCGCAGGCGCTCTTGTCGTCCTGGTCCCCGCCGCCGCCGACCGCTCCGAAGCCCCGCTCGGCCTCTCTCCCCTCGACGGCGTCGATATCGAAATGGGCCGCTATTGCCTCCGCATCGAACCCGAAGGCCGCCCCTCGCAGAACGTTTCCTTCGAAGTCGGCAGGTCCGAATCCGTCTCCCTCTCCGTCGAACTTCCCCCCGCCGAAGTTCCCCCGGACATGGTCGCCGTCAGGCGCTCCGCCGATGAAAAAACCCTCTTCTACATCGACAGGTACGAATTCCCCGGCAGGTGGGGCGCCCCGCCTAAAGTCGGCGTGAGCTTCCTGGAAGCCAGGGCTCTCTGTGACAAGCTCGGCAAACGCCTGTGCTCCTACGCCGAATGGCACCTCGCATGCTCCGGCGAAGACGGCAGGACCTATCCCTACGGCAGCCGTTTCCGGGAAAACAGGTGCAACGTCGGCGGCGGTCTTGGCGGCAGCGCCGCTCCCGCCGGCTTTTTCCCCAAGTGCGTCACTCCCTTCGGCGTCTATGACATGTCCGGCAACGTTTCGGAATGGGTGGTTGTTCCGCCTGCGGGAGTCCTGGCGGCGGGAGGCAACTGGACGCAGTCCCTCGCTCCCAGCGTCTCATGCTCGTCCAGCCAATTTCATGACCCGTCCCTGGGTTGGGACAGAGTCGGGTTTCGCTGCTGCCTTGACGGTCCCGGCGCAGGCTTGATCTCACAGCTCCCCGCTCCCATTCCCGCGGCCGAAGCGGTCCCCGCGGAAATCGAACCTTCGCCGCGCGAAACCCCCGGCCCCGCCGTCTCATCTGTCATCGAATGCCCAAGGGATATGATCTCCATCGACCGCTCTTTCTGTATCGACCGCTACGAATATCCCAACCAGCCGGGCGAAACCCCGCGCGCACTCGTTTCCTGGATCGAAGCACAGGCTCTCTGCAGAAAAGCCGGCAAACGGCTCTGCTCCCTCGCCGAATGGACCGTGTCCTGCGGCGGCAGGGAAAAGACTCTCTACCCTTACGGCGACCAGTACCGGCGCGGCGCATGCAGGGAAGGCCTTGACAGGTTCACCGCCGCTCCCGCCGCGTCCGGCAGCATGGCTTCCTGCGTCAGCCGCTACGGCGTTCATGACATGACCGGCAACCTCGCCGAATGGGTCGCCGATGACGCCGGCGAACAGTTCAAGATGTCCGTCGGCGGTTCATTCGCCGCCAGTTCGCAGGAAGCTTCCTGCCGTGCCACCGCCGCCCATACCGCCGATACGCGCAGCCGGCACATCGGCTTCCGCTGCTGCATGGACCTTTCCCCGGGCAATTAAGGGTAATATTAGGGTAGGGGTGGGATAAGGGGCTAGGTGGGTGCACGTTCTGCACGTTTAACTTGTAAACCCTAATTGCACAATGTGCGGACGAAATTGCATCATGCAGAATTGGCGTGTTTTGG
>JAFGGJ010000037.1 GCA_016930595.1 Planctomycetota bacterium | reverse complement strand
CCCCACGACCAGCCTGTCGACGATACCGAGCCTGCCGCGCTCTTCCGCCAGAACCACGTATGTGGCGGAGCCCACCCCCGCGACCAGCATGGCCCTGGCAATGCCCTTGTCCTCGGCCTCGACCACCTCCAGAAGGACGGGCGCATCGGCATAGTAAAAGACGTCCACGCGGGAGAAATCAAAATGCGACAAGGCGGCCCGGAAACCATCCGACGCAGCGAGGCCGTTCCCGTCGAGAGCGGCGTCAAGGGCCGTAGCGACCCTGTCAACACCCATGCCTACGACAAGAAGATCGCCGATCTTCGCATATGCCAGGGAGGAATCCTTGTCCATCGGAAAGGATACTACGTCAACACCCTTATGGATGAAGGCTTCAGGCGCCACGCCCCCTGACAATTCCATGTACATGCTGGCGAACTTCTGAAGCAGGGCATCGTTCTCCTGCCTGCAAGCAGAGATATCCGCAATAAGCATCGGGATGAAGTCCCGGGGGAAGGCAACTGCAACGGGACCGTTGAAAGCGCGTATGATTTCGTCGCCGCTGAACCGGGAGAGTTCGGCGAACTGCCCGCCGGCAACGTTACGGATGAACGTGTCGAAGCTGTCCAGCTTGCCCCAGAAGTGCGACTTCACGGGAGCGAACGCGGGACTCTTCATCATCCTGACAAGCGGATTGGCGTTGAAAGCCTCTTTCATCGGCCCGTAACCCGAGCCATATATGCACGTCACGGTATTGGAGGGCAAAGCAAGGAGGGTACGCTGCACGACAGGTCCGGTTTCAGCAGCCCTCGCCGAACGAACGCCATAAAAACAGCACACCGCAACCAGGGCGATAATGACTTTTTTCATAGCGCCAACCCTTTCAAAGCAAAAACGCTACCTGACGGGCAGTGCTTCTTCAGGAGGCACGTAGCGCCACGATTCCTGTATCTCATGGATAACTTCGTTGGTATCCCACACGGTCTTGGTGACTTTGCGTCCGTTCTGCACGCCTGCCGGGACCGTCTTTTCATGACTGCGGCTGTCAATCACTTTGAAAGAGACCGCCTTCCACAACAGGAGTCCCATGTCGAGATCGAAGACGGCGTCACAGGTTCCGGCAACGCTGTTGACAATACGCTGTTCGGACCGGACGGCATCGCTGAAACGGACAGCATAGGGGTCTTCGGCGGTATCAAAGCGGCCCGCAAAAGCGACGGAAACACGCGCCGCCCTGTGTCCGTTCGCCAGCCTCATAATTTCATCGATCCTGTGGTCGGCCTTGATGGTAAACTCGTTCGAAGCATACCTGAAACCGAGGATAACCGGGATGGAAATCCTCCACGACTGGCCGGTTTCCGCTCCTTTTTTATCGAACGCCGGCATGAAGTAACACAGGGAATCGTAGAACATGTAGTGAAAGGGAGTGTCCTGTTTGACGGCGAAGCGACCGAAGACGTCCACCGGAAAAGTGAACTGTATGTCGGCAGGGTCCTGGCGGATGACGTTCGGCGAAAGCGGTGGAAAAACGTCGCGGATGGCGGTATCGATGCTCTCAACACGCCTGGCGACTTCCACGCGGCGTCTCTTTGTCTCCTGCCTGCGGATCCTGAGGCGAGTGAAATCGCCTTCGGAAGCGCCGTGGTTGACGATGTGGACGAAGCCTTCGGCGTTTTCGGTGGCGCGTGCTTCGCCCTGGGTGGTCATGCGCATTCTGAAAGCATAACGCACTGACTTCTTTTCCGGATAACGGTAGGCGATACCGATGTCTCCGGCGACCTTCAACGGAGTCCCCGCGGGAGCCGGGAAGGCAACAGACGTCGCCACACAGCCCATCGCGGCGGAGACAAGAACAGGTACCAGCACCAGGCATGCCGCAGAACGGTTACTCATCATTCCCTCCATCATGTCCGCTCAGTCCCTGCTGCAGAGCCACAGGGGCTAAATACCATTGTTACTGGAACAGGTCACTGCCTGCAGCGCATCTTTTGCGCCGCCACATGCTTCGGCGATGGAAGGAACCGCCGGCCGCAGTGCCTTCATTGCCTGTCTTCTCCGGACAGACCCAGGCTGCGGCGGGCGGCGTCTTCGATATCCATAAGGGAGACGCCTTTCTCCACGGCCAGCCTGGCGGCATCTTCGTATTCGACGGAGAACCTGTGCACGCCTTCGACCAGGACTTCTTTCATCCTTACCCCGCCGAATTCCGTTTCAACAACAATGCTACGGCGGGCAAGGACGTTTCTCCACACCGGCCACCATCTTATGCCCAGGGTCGTCGAATGCTTGAAAAGGACGCTCTCAAGCCTTTCGGCCGAGGCTGATTCGACCAGGATAACCGCCAGAATGCCCGGCCTGCCCTTCTTCATGTACTGCGGGATGAACCCAAGTTCAAGAGCACCGGCTTCTTCGAGCCGTTCCCGGAGAAAAGCCAGGGCTTCCGGGGACATGTCGTCGATGCCGGCTTCAAGGCGTACAACCTCACCGGCAGCCGTATTCGAATCAGCGATATCCAGCAGGCTGCCCCGCAGCACATTGGGATACTCATGGGGATCGCGGCTGCCGGCACCGCAAGCGGTCTTCCGGAAAACGTAAGACGCCGGAGGCAGCGGCCCGGCGCCGAGAGCCCTCAGCATAAGGGCGCCGGTAGGCGTCGTGAGCTCACCGGGCCTAGCGTCATTCAGGGCACAGGGCAGTCCTTCCATAATCCCAACGGTCGCCGGCGCAGGTACGGGAAGGCGCCCGTGCGACGATTCCACCCAGCCGCTGCCGAGCGGGACGGGGGAGCAGTAGACCCCGGATACTCCGAGAAGGTGGTATCCCAGCATTCCTGCAGCAATGTCAACGATGGAATCAACGGCTCCGACTTCGTGAAAATGCACATCGGCGACATCAACGCCGTGGGCCGCGGCTTCGACTCTGGCAAGGGTTTCGAAGGCTGAAAAGATCTGTTTTCTGACCAGCTCGGGCACTTCCAACACGCCGACAATACGGTTGACGGCGTCAAGGTTCGTGTGCTCATGCATTCCACCCGGTCCGTGCCGATGCCCGGCGTCGATAACGATCCTGGCGGCGGCCATGGAGGCCCTCTGCACCGTCTCAAAACGCCATGAAAAATCCAGGCCGGCTTTTTCGAGAGGGGCGAACATCTCCTGCGGGTCCACGCCGAGGCCGGCCAGGACGCCCAGGAACATGTCGCCGCTTATGCCGCCGAGTGGCTCGAGATAAAGAAACACTTGAAGGCCCTTCCAGCAACAGCTTTTAAGAAAACAGGGGAGGATGCGGAAAGGCATCCTCCCCTATGGGAATCACGCATCTGCAGATTTTCAGTTTTCCTTCTCTTCCTTGTCGATGCGCGCCGCGTCCAGAAAGCGGATGACGCTTTCGTAGTCTGGCTGCCCGAGGCCGTACCCTTCGCTGGCGATGTAGCGTATGTCAAAGTCGGTTTCGCCCTCTTCGGCATTCAGGAAGAGCGTGAAAGCGCTGGCCGGGCGGATACGGGCAATGGCCCAGAGAGCCCTGCGGCGGATCTCCACAGCGTTGCTCTTGTCATTAAAAACTTTAACAAGGGGCTGGAAGGCCACCTGCAGCTTGAAGCTGCCCAGGGCCTTCATGACCGGCAGACGCACGTTGTCGGAACGTCCCTGGAGAGCTTCCACAAGAGACTTGGAGGCGTCGGCAGGCACAAGGGACGTGTGGAAAGGATCGATCTGGGCGAGCGCTTCAGCCGCCAGGATGGCCACTTCTTCGGCCCTGCGCTTGTTGACGGCAACGGTGGTTCTGCCCGCGAGGGCCTCTTCCGTAACGGCCTTCAACTGGGCAGGGTCATCTTCACGATGAATGACGCCGGCATCGGCAAACCTGCCTCTGACTTGGTCATGGGCTGCGAGTTCGGTAAGCATTACCACCGGGACGTAGCGGCTTCTGGGATCGCTCTTGAGCTTTTCGATAAGTTCCATCGCGTCCCAGTTGGCTGCCAGTTCGGCGGATATGACAATCAAATCCTTGGGGGGGAAAGTCCTGGCCTGTTCAAACCCGTCGCGGCCTTCGGCGGCCATGGTCACGCCGTAGCCGAGGCCGGCAAGCCGAGCCCGCATGGTATTCCGGCTGCCCGGGTCTTCTTCGACCAACAACACCTGAGCAGGACCGGTTTCGGCTACGGCATCCGCCAGGAGGCTGACGACCTGTTCCGAACCGGGGAAAGGCTTGTCCATGCTCATCCAGGCGATAGCCACGGCGGCGTGATAACGCACTTCACGTCCGCTGTTTTCGCCTTCCTGGCCGACGAAAGTAAGCGCCCGGATAAGGCTTTCGCCCGCTGCGGACTTGATTTCGTCAGCGGCATCGGAGCCTCTCCTGCGGCCGGTGTCCGCCGCAGCAATGACCTTGGCGGGGAGCATATCGCCCCTGGGGTCAACGTCTCTCAACGCATCTATGACGACGACGGCGACCCTGTCACGCTTGTCTTCAAGCGCCTTGCCGAGCGCCTGGTAAAGATAATCCGGACCGACAGACCTGACCAGGAGCGGAGCATCCTTCATGCGGTCAGCCCTGGATTCCACTTCTTCGATGGATTCCTTGCTGATGGGAACTCCACCCGGACGTTCCCCGGCAAGATCCTTCAGGTTATTCACTTCGGCGTACTGTGCGGCCATTACGCATGCGAAGAGGGGAATGGCGCTGTCATAAGACGGATCGACCCTGAAGCAGTCGTAGCATGCTTCTTCCGCCATGATTTCGTTCCAGGCGTAGTAAGGGACCTGGATATAAACCAGTTCGCCGTCAGGCTTCAGGTGCCAGACAGTCCCGTCGGCGATATCGGTTGCTTCCCTGGCGACACCGGTGAGGCCGAGATAGTAGCGGTCAGCCTTGCGGTAGTAATATTCTGCCGCGGGCAGCAGCTGCTCGGCCTTGAACCCGGTAATCTTTTCCAACGCGATGGCGGCGCTGTCCTTGACTATCTTCAGTTCGTCTTTCTTTTCGTAGACCGCTTTAAGCGGGGCGATGGCGCGCTGATCGGAAGGTTCGATATCGCCGAGTATCAGGGCGGCGTTTTCCCGCACCAGGCGGTTTTCATGCTCAAGAAGCTCTATGGTCGGCAGGACGGCACGGCTGCCCAGGCGTGTAATGGCCAGGCGCGCATAGGTGCGTACTTCCCTGTCGAGTTCGTTGCCAAGGTGCCTGGCAAGCAGAGGCAGGGCGAACTGGCCGATGTCGCCCAGTTTCAGGACGGCGTCCCAGCGCTTCTTGTCAGACAGGTTCGGATCCACGGCTTCCGCTACCAGCTTGGCAATGTATTCTTCGTTACGTTCCTGCCGCTGCCTGTAGCGCCGGTAGAGGTTCCAGACGATCTGCGGCTCAGGACCGATCTCTGGGTTGGCGATCATGTTGTACATCGCCTTGTTCCCGGCGTCGCCGACGAGCGCTTCCGCTTCCTTCTCGGTCGGATCAAGGGCAATGACCTGGCGGAACTTCAACCTGGCTTCGCTGAATTTGCCCTCCTGATATAGATCAACGCCTTCCCTGAAGCGTAGCTTCACTTCGTCACGAACGCTTTCGGCGCTGGCTGAGCCCGCAAGGACAAGGAGTAATAGCACCCCCCTGGCAAATGCCCGCATCATCCAGTCCTCCTCTCAAAGTAGGACATCCCCACCGGAAGCGGCATTTTAGGCTCTGGGGACTGCACTGTCAAGGAAAAAGCCGCGTAGCCGCCGGCAACACGCTTTACCCCACCGGCCGCATAAATACCCCTATATATTCAACTTGTTATGAAAGTCGGCCGCAACAACGGCCGGGGCCGCTGATCTGCAGCGCCTTTGGACGGCACGAGCGCATCCAATGCGCACCGGACACGCTACGCCAGCGCCGCCAGGACCTTTCCGTACAGCTCATAAGTCTCTCGGGCCGTCTTCTCCCAGGTAAATATACGGGCCCGCTGCCGGCCGATTCCCACCAGCCTCTCTTTTTCCGCCTTGTCGGTCATGATTCTGTACATCGCGGCAGCCATGGCGTCCGCGTCATCTGGGTCGGCATAGAGCGCCGCATCCCCGGCCACTTCCGGCAACGCTCCCCTGCGTCCGGCAAGGACCGGGGCTCCGCAAATCATGGCTTCCAGCACGGGCAGGCCGAAACCGGCATCCAGATGGAAGTACAGAAGGGCTTCGGCACGCGAAAGGAGAAACAGTTTGTCCGCTTCCGGAACTACTCCCAGCACCTTGAACCTGTCCGCCAGGCCTTCACGGGCCGCGATGCGCATTGCAGGCTCCAGAGACGTGTCTTCCTTGCCGACGGCAAGCAGATCCACGCCGGGTACCCCGGCGGCAAACAGGGAAAATGCCTGGACCGTACGTTCAAGATTTCGGACCTGCCACATCGAACCCAGATGCAGGAAATACGGCCGGCGGACCGCCGACAGCGTGGACGGGAGCACATGTGATTCATCCGGAGTTTTCTCCGGGATAGATTGATCCACGCCGTGATATATGACGGTTACCCCGGATTCGACGTCGGGGACGACGCCAAGCAGCCTGCTACGGGTGCTTTGGGAAACGCAGATAACTGCATCCGCCCGGCGGGCGACGGATGCGTATCTTTCCAGGCGTTTCGCCCTGTATTCCTGAGCAGAGGCGCTGCTCTGCATCCACAGGGAATCATCGAAGGGATACATGTCGTGGAAAGTGACTATTTCCGGGGCGAGTTTCGGTCCTGCAAGGCGGGAATCGAGGGCATGAAAAACATCGACGTCGGCGGTCCACGCCGACTGTGCGAGGGTCGGCCACAGCCTTCTACGCCTGAACCTGCCGTCGATTTCACCGACGCCCTTGTGCCTGGAATGCCACTTGTGCGTCTCGTAACAGATATCGAACCGGTCTTCTGAACGAGCGATCTCGGCTAATGCCGAAACGACCTCCTGGACGTAGACTTTTACGCCGTGTCCCAAAGGCACGGCCGAAGATGTGCAGTCAAGCGCAATCCGCACAGCGTACCCGCTAGACAAACCTGCCGGTTATTCCCGTGCCTTCGTCGATGCCGAACATGATGTTCATATTCTGAACGGCCTGTGTAACGGCCCCTTTGGTCGTATTGTCGATGGCGCTGACAAGGTAGAGCGTGTGGCCGTCGGCGGCCGCTCCGACGTCACAGTAGTTCGTCGCAAACACGTTCTTGAGCAGCACGTCGGAGGCGTCTTTGCGAACCCGCACAAAAGGTTCCATCCCATAGAAATCCCCGCAAATCCCAGCTGCTTCGGCAGTCGTCACGTCTCTTTCGGCTTCCGCCCAGACAACCGTCAGAATACCTCTGTCGGCGGGGATAAGATGCGGAGCGAAAGACACTTCCACACGCCTGCCCAGATACCTTGCGAGGGCGTCCGACATTTCCGGCTGGTGGCGGTGTTTTAGCACGGCATAAGACCGTATGTTCTCGTTTACGTCTATGAATAGGTTGGAGGTCTTTTCAACATAGCGCCGGCCTGCACCGGTAAGCCCGCTGAAACCGGACACGTGCAGCCTGTCGGTGATGAGGCCCGACTTGAGAAACGGGGCAACCAGCAGGACAAGACCGGTCGGATAGCAGCCGGGGTTGGCCACGAGGTCCGCTTTCTCTATCTGCTCGCGGAACAGTTCCGGAAGCCCATAGACGGCCCTGGACAGGAAATCCCGGGCGGTGTGACGGCCGCCGTACCACTTTTCATATTCCTCGGCGTTTCTCAGGCGGAATTCCCCGCCGATGTCGATGACTTTCCTGCCGGCAGCCAATATTTCCGGGACGGCCGCCATGCTCTGAGCGCCCTTGTGAGCCAGAAACATGACATCCGCTGTCGAACAGGCTTTCTGGAGGTCCGGGGCGTCGAAAACAACGTCCGTCATCCCGGCAAGGCCGGGGAATTCCTCGTCCAGGCGTTTCCCCGCCGCGTGCGAGCTTTCCACGTAGACGAGCTCGACGCCGGGATGGCCGAGCAGCGTGCGCACAAGGCCTTCCCCGACGAGGCCGCCGGCACCGGTTATGCCCACGTTGATCACTGGCGTTCCTCCTCGCCCATTTCGATCCGCGCCGCATCCCCCCAGAGATCCTCCAGGGCGTAATACTCGCGCAGCTCAGGACTCATGATATGCACAATCACGTCCCCGCAATCGAGCAGGAACCATCCTGAAGCATTTGTGCCTTCCCTGTGCCCGGCGTAACTCGAGCGCCTGCGGTACTCGTCCCAGACGGCGGAACTCAGGGCGCCGACATGCCTCGCCCCCCCCGTCGCTGTACCCAGTACAAAGGCATCCACGAAGTCGGACACTTCCCGCAGATCCAGGATAACGACATCGCCGGCTTTCATGTCAACCATGACCTGCGCGAGGTCCCGGGCCAGTTGCATTGCCTCCAAATCAGTCACCCATGTGGAGCCAGGCGCTTATTTCCGGCCCGTACTTCACCACGAGGCCGGCGACGACGACACTGACCATGCTCATGAGCTTGATGAGTATGTTCAGGCTGGGACCGGAAGTGTCCTTGAAGGGGTCGCCGATGGTATCGCCCACAACGCACGCCTTGTGATTATCCGATCCCTTGCCGCCGAGTTCGCCGGTTTCGATGTATTTCTTGGCGTTATCCCAGGCTCCTCCGGCGTTCGCCATGAAAACGGCAACGACAAATCCGCATACCAGACCTCCGGCAAGCAGTCCCATCACGCCGGCCACGCCCAGTAGCAGACCGGTTAGCACGGGGATGATAACAGCAAGGAGGCTCGGCAGCATCATTTCCTTCTGGGCGCCGACCGTGGATATCTCAACGCAGCGCGCATAGTCCGCCTCGACGCCCGCCTTGCCTTCAAGCAGTCCGCTTATCTCACGGAACTGCCGCCTGACCTCTTCAACCATGGCGCCGGCCGCCCGTCCGACCGCCAGGAGCGTAAGAGCGCAGAAAACCATGACCATCATCGCACCGATGAACATACCGATGATAACCTTGGGGTTCATCAACGTGATATTGTAATATTCCATGAAATGGCTGAGCGACAGGTCACGCACGTTGACCCAGAGGCCGTCGGCGGTATGCATGAAGGCGGCGGCGGTTTGAGTCACTTCCCCGGTCACCGCGTTCACCGATTCCACGGCACGGCCGATCAGCCCGCTCTTCAGCGGCACGCCGTCGACGCCGCGAGCGACGAGTTGGTCCATGTCGACGTTCTTCGCGAGGAAATTCATGCCGTTGCGGACTTCTTCGATGTAAGCCGCCAGAAGCGCAAGCGCTGTGAGCGCAGCAGAACCGATGGCAAACCCCTTGCCCGTAGCCGCCGTGGTGTTACCCAGGGCGTCCAGGGCATCGGTCCTCTGCCGGACCATGGCTTCCTGGCCGCTCATTTCCGCGTTGCCGCCCGCGTTGTCCGCTATGGGCCCGTAGGCATCGGTGGCCAGGGTGATGCCGAGGGTTGAAAGCATACCGACCGCCGCAATGCCGACCCCGTAAAGGCCGAGGCTGGGGTCGGTAAATCCCCCGCCGAAACCGTACGCCACCAGCATGGCGATACTCACCGATATGACCGGGACCCACGTGGAAAGCATCCCCGTGGCTATGCCGCGTATCACCACGGTCGCCGGGCCCGTCTTCGCCTGCTTGGCGATCTCCCTCGCCGGACCGTAATCGTGCGACGTGTAGTACTCGGTCGCCAGGCCGATGATCAGGCCCGCAGCCAAGCCCGCCACTATCGAGCCGAAATACCCCATGTGGCCGGGCAGCAGGTAGTGCAGCACCACGACCGACCCCAGCACGACGAGGGCGCTGGATCCCCAGATGCCTATGTTGAGCGCTCTCATCAACTGCTTGAGCCCGGCGTTTTCCTTCGTCCTGACCAGCAGCACGCCCAGCACCGAGGCGATGGTGCCGATGCCGGCTATGACCATCGGCGCAGCCACCCAGTTGAAAGGCGGAACCTGCGTACTGCCCGTATGGGCGGCCGCCACTCCGAGGGCGGCCGTAGCCAGTATCGAGCCGCAGTAAGATTCATAAAGGTCCGCTCCCATGCCGGCCACGTCGCCGACATTGTCCCCGACGTTATCGGCAATGGTCGCCGGATTGCGCGGGTCGTCCTCGGGAATACCGGCTTCGACCTTGCCTACAAGGTCGGCTCCGACATCGGCCGCCTTGGTGAATATCCCGCCGCCCACGCGCGCAAACAGGGCCTGAAGAGACGCTCCCATGCCGAAACACAGCATGGTCACCGTTATCTCCGTCAGGCTGTAGTGCCATTCCGGATTGATGCGGGGCGCGAGCCAGCGCAGTCCTGCAAACCATCCGCTGATATCGATAAGCGCCAGGCCCACGACTATCAGGCCCATGACCGCCCCGGACCTGAAAGCCACCTGGAGCCCTTCATTCAGCGATTTCGTCGCAGCGGCGGTCGTCCGGTTGGAAGCGTACGTCGCAGTCGTCAT
>JAFGGJ010000004.1 GCA_016930595.1 Planctomycetota bacterium | reverse complement strand
TGCCGAAGGCAGGAGGAGCGCAGCGTCAAATTGCCAGCCCCTGCCAGGGGTCCTGCGCGAAAGCAAACCTTCCTTGCCGAAGGCAGGGAAGGCACAGCCCAATGGGGTGGGTGGGGGATGGGGTTCGGGGAAGTGACCCTTTTTACACAAAGGGTCCTTCCCCGAGTCTTTTCCGCGTCGAAAAGTGCATTTTCATGTCGTGTCGGTTTTTGCGGCACTGGTTCGGGAAGTCTATGTCGTATGGGACGTTAGGCATGGCGGTATACCGCTACGGATTGGCTTCGTTTTGTCAATTTGTTTTTGGGCGCGCGCAGGAATATATTTTGTACCGGTTGTTTACGCTGCTTCAGGATCCGTTATACTTGCAATATGTTATAGGAGAACACGTTGCGCCTCCTGGTGTACAACAGGAAAAGCGGCCTGGTATCTCATTTCGGCGTTGAAGTTTTCCTGGAAATGCTTCACGCCGATGAAAACGTCAGTCTTCACGATTATCTGGCCGGCGACGCCCCCCGTCTTACTGCCCGCGACCATGTGGTTACTGCCGGTGGAGACGGCACGCTTTCGGCTGTTGTGGAAACATTGCTTGCTTCGGGCCGTCCGGCGCGGGAATTGCCGCTCATTTTTATTGTCCCGGGCGGTTCTTCGAATTCCGTGGCGCGGTCTCTGGGCCTGTCGTTTCATCCGGGCGGGTGGCGGAGATATCTCAGCGCGTACCGCGAAGTATTGCTGGACGTGGGCAGGGCGGCCGGAAAACCTTTTCTCCTGTGTGTTTCGGCCGGCGTTTCGGCCAGGGCGGTTGCGGGCGCTGAAAAGTACCGGGGCAAGGGCAGGTCGCTGCCTTACTACGTCGTGGCGTCTCTTGTGGCGTTGCTCAAGTACCACAAGGTCACTGCTTCCAATGCGTCGGTGTTGCACCAGGGGCCTGAAGTGATTATCGCCAACATGCCGGTGTTCGGCGGCCTGTTCAAGTTGCCGCATGTTTCTCCTTCCGACGGCCTGCTGGATGTCTTCCGGCCCGGCCCGCTGAACATGGGCGCATGGTACGCGGCCCGTCCCTACAGGGGGATTTCGTCCCGGGTCAGTCATGTCGTGGTGGAAGGTGAGGGTATCTATGAGTTGGATGGGGAACCGGGAGGTCCGCTGCCGGTACGTGTCGCGGCGGAGCCGGCCAGGATACGGGTCGCCCTGCCGGCCGGCGGGTGATCCTTCCGGCCTATTCCAGGTAGACCAGCACGCTTTCGTCGTCGCCTATCGCGTCGAGGACTTCCCGGGGCACGCTGTCCGATTCCAGCAACTCGAGCGCCAGGACGTGCTCGAGCAGCCATCTCGTCACTTCCCCCGCGGCGACTTCTTCCCCGGGCGGCCCGCCGGAAGCGAGCATCCGGGTCAGGGCGTGATTGACGTATACTGGTCGGGCATAGCTGCAGACGTCCTTTACCAGGAGGGGGAAGTTGTCGCGCGCGGCGGGACGGAGACGGTCGCCGAGGTAATCGTAGCAGAAAAGCCTCTTCTCGATGCTCGTGATCAGGACGGGCGAATTCCCCATCACCAGGACCATGACGTCGTCTTCGTCGCCGGCGCCGAGGACGGGGTCGGCGGGAGCCGGAGGCCCCTGGGGATCGGAGGACTGCAGGAGAAGGTCTGCGGCGGGGGCGCTGAAGACGTGGGTGGCGAGCTCAACGCCGGCGAGGGCCATCAGCGCCGGCAGGCCCCCCGCAACGAAAGCCGCCGGCGCCGCTGCCGAAAACACGTCGGTGCCGGCGGCTCCGGCGCCGGGGACCTGGAGTTCCACCGGGGTCCTGGGGGCGGGTTTGCGGTGATAGACCATGACGGCGCGGACGACGTTCCATGGCATGAGGGTCTCGCGGGCGGACGCCTGGTTCTGGATCATCAGACCGTCGGGAAGCGGGTCGGCGTTGCGGATGTAACCGGAATGGTACTGGATATTGATGGATTCGACCGGGACGGCCATGGCTGCGATGCCTTTGTCGATGAGGAGCCGGGAAATGGTGCGCGCCTGCTGGATGTCCAGGTAGGGCATGATGTAGTTGTGGGGTTTTTTGAGCTGGCCGAGGAGGTCGATCCTGGGTATCCCGGCGGCTTTGGCGATGTCGCCGGCCACGGCCAGGGCACGTTTCTTGCCGGCCTTTTCGAACAGGAGTATTGCGTGATCGCCCGCTGGCATGTCGGACTCATTCTATACCGGCCGGCGGCCCGGCACAAGTTGCAGATGCGCAGGGGGACGCTATCCTGGCATGGCGCCGGGGGCGAGTGTGCAAAGCGGGGAGCGGACCTGTGACGGAAGCGCGATGCCGGGAATCATGGAGGGCGAAGGTGGGTTGGCGCGTGCTGAATGCAGCGGCGCTGCTGGTAGTGGCGGTGATTCCCGTTTCGTGCGAAGACGCGTCGGCTCCGGCGTCTGCCGAAGAAATGCGTATGGAAAGACTCGAGCGGCTGATGTCGCGGCTGGTTCCGCTGCACAGGATCTTGGGGCAGCCGAAAGCGGGCGACTGGCTGGCGGAGCACGAAGAGCCGGGGCAGACCTTCCGGCAGTACACGGCCTCATCGCCGGTAGTGCCGGACGCTAGGCGCAACACGGTCTACGTGATGCCCCTGGGGGATTTCGAACGGCCTGAGAGGCGGATACTGGACCTCGCCGTGGAATTCCTGGGGCTTTACTTCGCCTGTCCCTGCCGGGCGGGGACGGCCATACCGCTTTCGGAGATACCCGAATCCGCGCGGCGGGTGCATCCGGCGTGGGGCGACAGGCAGGTGCTGACCACTTACGTGCTGGACGAGATCCTGAAGCCGAGGCTGCCTGGGGACGCCGTCGCGTGCATAGCGATTACCACGGCGGACCTGTGGCCGGGCCGGGGTTGGAACTTCGTCTTCGGCCAGGCTTCGATACGGGAACGGGTGGGGGTGTGGTCGATATACAGGTACGGCGACCCGGCGGCCGGCGAAGAGGCCTTCCGGCGGTGCCTGGGCCGGACGTTGAAGACCGCCACCCACGAGACGGGGCACATGTTTTCGATGCTGCACTGCACGGCCTACGAATGCAACATGTGCGGCTCGAACAGCCTGGAGGAGGCGGACCGGCAGCCGTTGTGGCTCTGCCCGGAATGCGCGGCGAAGGTGTGCTGGATGGCGCAATGCGATCCGGAGGAGAGATTCCGGAATTTGGAGGAATTCTGCCGGAGGAACGGGTTAACTGAAGCAGCTGAATATTATGGCGGGGCGGCCCGTGCCGTGTCCAGATGAAGGACCGCTCAGGCCGTCGGCGTACCTCAATGGGGCGGGTTCGGGGCGGGAGGAGGCTTTTGGTGTGCGCTCCGGGACTACGAGGTTGTATAAAGGGTTAGACGATACCTTGGAGCCGGCATGAGACTTGCGGTTGTTCCATCCGTACTTATGGCCGCGTGCGTGTGCGCGTGCGGAGAGGTCATAGAGACCGATGAGCCCGCTCTGGTGGAATACCTCGGCAAGGTGGACAGCGCCTTCATCTGCACGGTGGAGACGGGCGGAGTCAACAGGGCGGTGGTGAGGGTGGAGTCGGCGCTGGGATGCGGTATTTCGGGGCTGGTGATAATTGAGGGATATAATTCGGTGGATGTCAATTCCGCTCACTACCGGATCAGGAAGGGCGACAGGAGACTGGTGCTGGGGTACCGGCTTCCTGACGGGAAGGGGCGGCAGCGCGTCCTGGTGCCGTCGATCTATTCCGGCTGCTTCCCGATAGACGGCGAGAACGTTGTGGCCGGGTTCTACGAGGGCGGAGCGCCGGTGACGTGCAGACTGGAGACGCTTTCGAAAGTGATCGGACTGGCGGTAAAGAAAGACGGTAGTCTGGCGGACAGGCTGGGGGAACTGCTGAAAAGCCCGGTGCTGGAAGACCGCTACTGCGGCCTGGCGCTGTCTTCGGTCGCCGGCTCACGCGAGCTGATGAACCGGGTGGCGCCGTTCCTGGAAGACGACAACCCGGTGATGCGTGAAGCGGCGGCGCTGAACATTGTCCTGGCGGCACGCGGCCCGGACGAGGTGCCGGACCCGGCTAAGCTGGATGCCGGCGGAATCAGGGTGGTGATGGACGGTCTGGACCGCCGGCTGGACCGCATCTACGGCGCTGAAATGGAGCCGTGGGTGCCTGTCGCAGCGGCGTATGCGGCCCGTGCCCTGGAATTGCGGACGGGAGGCAAAGGGCTTTCGTCCGAAATGTACCGGGATCTCGGAACGGCGGTTGACGAGACGTTCGAATTCCTGATAACGGCGGCCCCGTTCGGCACGGACGGAATGGCGACGCTGCTTGCCTATCCGGGGACGAGAGCGATGGCGCTGACGGTGATGGGCGAATCCGGCGACGGGACCCTTCTGCCGCTGGTGGCGCGCTATGTGGACGAGTACGACCTGGAAACTTCGGCCGCCGCTATCTCGGCCATAAGGAAAATAACCGGCGACGTGACCGTTGCCGGCAGGGAAGACATGGCGCCTTTCCTGAAAGACGGCCGATCGTATGCGCGCGAGAAGGTCAAAAGGATACGGATGGTTGCAAGCCGGGCGGCGGCGCATTCGGGATTGATACTGGACCCAGCCGTGAGAGTCACGCTGCTCTGCGGAAACCGAGCGGTATTTCACGTCGGGCCGGACGTCCTGCTGCGGGGAGGGGACCTCAGCGGGTACGAATACGTTCCGTGGAAGGAGACGGCGTATCCGGCGGCGCTGCCCTACATGGCGCTGGGCGGCCTGGACCCGGACGAGTTCAGCCGGTCGTCGGTTATGCAGGGACTGGGGCTGATGACGCGCAGGTTCCCCGCCGCGGCGCCGTGGCTCCACCTGTGGGGTGGCATCTACGGCGCGTACGGCGGCCTGACCTGCAGGTATTACGCCCTCAGGTCGTTGAAGCATGTTCCACTGCTGACGGACGGGGAAACAACGGTTGTCCTGGATGCGTTGGGCGCGGATGAATACGACGTGAGGCGTGCGGCGGTCGAATGCGCCGTCCGTCATGGCCTGCCGGTCCTGGATTTCCGGGCGACGGAAGATCCCGATAAGACCAGGATGAGGAGATCCGACCTGGAAAGGCTCTGGAAGAACCCGAACCTGCGCGACCGCGTGCTTATCGACCCGGCGGTGGCGGAGGCGTCGCTGATCGCACTGTGGGACGAAAAGGCGGGTGTGGACGAGAGCGAGACGGCGTACCGGAAGGCGCGCCAGGTCTATATCGACCTTGCCAGGGGCGAAAGCGGCAGGCTGCTGGAGGCGGCGGGGGACGGCTCTCTCCCGGGGCACGTCCGCACGGCGGCCGCCGTTTCACTGGCAACCTTGAAACTGGGCGGCGCCTTGAGGATGGAAGGGCTGGCGCTGGAGGGTCTGCGTGCCGACGGGGCGGCGGCGGCGGTGCTGAGCGGTGTCGCTCGAATCCCGGAGAACCCGACGGGCGTGGTTCAGCGGGCGGCGCTGGTGGCGTCGCCCGACTGCGGGGCGGATAAGGCGGTGGATGCCTCCCTGGCGATGTTCCGGCTTATCGGCATGGTCCGTCCGGGTTCCGGGTGCAAACCGGAAAACGTCGCGGCGGTGCTGGCCGGGCAGGTGGACCAGATCAATTCGGATGCCGTGCCGGCGGCGACGGCCATGGCCGGGCTTTCGGGGGCTCCGGGGCAGTCTTTCTGGTTGGAAAAACTGCGTACTGCTCCACGGAGCCAGACACGGCGCCTGGCGGTGCTCGCACTCGGCATGGGGGACGGACAGGTGCCGGCGGAAGCGCTGAACAGGGCGCTGAACGACGACAGCGGAACGGTGGTTTACGAGGTCTGCCGGCTGATACAGAGGAAGCACGTGACTGGCACGGGGACCAGGCTGCTGGGGATGCTGGACACGATGGATACGGCGATGCTGCGCGCGTGCCTGCTGGCACTGTCGGTGTCCGGCGAATACGGCGCGGCGAAAGCTATGCGGAGCGTGGGGCTGATCGCGGACGATAATGCTTTCGTCGTGGAGCCTCTCGTGGCCATGGGCGGCGGCGGCGGGAAGAAGCTGGCGGAAGAGCAGATCAGGGGCACGATGTGGCAGGCGAGGTACTACGCCGTGCAGGGACTGGCGGGTTCAAGGGAGCGCTGGGCCAAAGAAATGCTGCTCGACCTGTATCTTGACCCGCGGGAAAGACTGAGCGCCTGTGCCGAAGACGGCATGCTCTGCGGCAGGGCCCCGGAACTGATGACAAAGGTCCTGGTGGAACGCTCCGGGCAGGGCGGGGTCGGCGCGCCCGAAATGTGTTTCCTCGCGGTGAAAACGGCGGAGGTGGCGGGAATAGAGGATGACGCGCTCTTCGGGGAAGTATCGACGCTCCTGTCGAAGGCGCAGCTGCCGGCCGGCCTGCGGGATTTCATAGTGAAGGGCCGCCAGGCCGAGTGAAGGTGGATTCCCTTTTGCGCTTGACTGCACGCCGGCGGACTCAATAGTATTCGGATGGATTCGGTGAAACCGTTAAGCGTTGTGTCGGCCGAATGCCCTGAAGAAATCCAGGCATTCACCTGAGCGGAGAAGAATCGATGGCGGAACTAACGCCGTTGTATGAACGGCATGTGGAAATGGGAGCCCGGATCATCGAGTTCGGGGGCTTCATGATGCCGGTGCAGTACAGCGGGATCATCGAGGAGCATAACGCCGTCAGAAAAGCGGCGGGCGTGTTCGACGTGAGCCACATGGGCGAACTGGAGGTGTCCGGCAAGGACGCTCTCGCGTTCCTGAACAGGCTGGTTACACGGAACCTGGAAGGACTTGCGAAGGGCAGGGTGGCCTACGGGCTGATGTGCCGGGAAGACGGCGGCATCCTGGACGACCTGACGGTGTACAGGCGACAAGACTCGTACTACCTGGTGGTGAACGCCTCAACGGCGAAGGCCGACTTGGCGTGGATGACGGCGCACAGGGACCAGTGGGGGAGCGACGCGGAGATAAGGGACCTGTCGAAGGCGACCGGGAAGATCGACTTGCAGGGACCGCTGGCCGCCGGGATAGCAGCGGAAACGTGCCCGCTGGATACGGGAAAACTCACGTATTTCCGGTTTGCGGAAGACCGGGATTCGGGGATGCTGGTCAGCCGTTCCGGCTACACCGGGGAGGACGGTTTCGAGTTCTACCTTCCCGCCGCGGAAACGGCGGCCCTGTGGGACAGGATACTGCAGGCCGGGGAAGGGAAGGGCCTCCTGCCGTGCGGGCTGGGGGCAAGGGATACGCTGCGGCTCGAGGCCTGCCTGGTGCTGAACGGTTCGGACATCGGGCCGGAATACGACCCCATCGTGGCGGGGCTCGGGTGGGCGGTGGACCTCGGCAAGGACGATCTCGTGGGCGTGGAAGCACTGCGTTCATCGGCCGAACGCGTGCGCGTGGACGGCGGGACGCGTGTCCTGGCGGCGTTCGTGCTGGAAGGGCGGTCGAGCGGCAGGCACGGCGACACGATATACGATGGAGAGAACGCTGTCGGGCTGGTGACGTCCGGGAGTTTCAGCCCGACGCTGGGGCGGGCCGTGGGCATGGGCTACGTCGCGAAAAACAGCGCCGCGGCGGGGACGGAAGTGGATGTGGAAATCAGAAAGCGGCGGGTGCGGGGGAAAATTTCTCAACGGCCACTTTACAACAGGAGTTGACAACCTAAATTCAGGATATAGGGTGAGCAGTCATAAGGAGAATTGCCGTGGGCGAAAAAGTTGTTCCTGACGGATTGTATTATACGAAAGAACATGAATGGCTCAGAGTGGAAGGCGACGTGGCCACGATAGGCGTTACCGACCATGCGCAGCAGGAACTCGGCGATATAACTTACGTGGAATTGCCGGATCCGGGCACGGTCTTCCACCAGTTCGAAGAAGCCGGGGTGGTTGAATCGGTGAAGGCGGCGAGCGACGTCTACTGTCCCGTTTCAGGAGAAGTGACCAAGGTCAACATGGAACTCGCGGACGACCCGGTCGTCGTCAACGCCGAGCCGTATGACGGCGGCTGGCTCTTCAAGGTGCGTATCGAAGATCCCACCGAACTCGATAACCTGATGGGGGCCGAGGAATACAAGCTGCTGCTGGGCGAGGAGGAATAGCCCTTGGCGTTCGTCCCGCATACCGCGGAGGACGTCGCAAGGCTCCTGGCTGCAGTCGGTGCAGATTCGCTGGACGGGCTGTTTTCACATCTTCCCGGGGACGTCGTGTCCGCCGCCGCCGCCGTGCCGGGCCCCATGGATGAAGATGGCCTGCTGCGGCATTTCCGGACCGTTTCCGGCCGTAACGCAGTGCATGAAGCCGGCATGTGTTTCGCCGGCGCAGGGGCCTACGACCATTTCATACCCGCGGCGGTCGATGCGCTTTCGGGAAGGTCGGAATTCCTTACGGCATATACGCCGTATCAGCCCGAATTGTCCCAGGGATGGCTGCAGGCGATATACGAGTACCAGTCGATGATCGTGTCGCTGACCGGCATGGACGTCGCGAACTCCTCCATGTACGACGGGGCCACTGCGCTGTACGAGGCGGTGCTGATGACGTTGCGGGTGACGCGAAACCGGCACAGGGTGCTGGTTTCGGGGACCGTCAATCCGCTGTACCGCACGGTCCTGCGCTCGTACGCGGCGAACCTGGCACTCGAAATCACGGATGTCCCCATGAAGGACGGGACGGACGACGCCGACCGACTGAGAGCCGCGGTCGATGACGGGACAAGTGCCGTGGTCGTCGGCTACCCGGCGTTTACGGGCAGTCTTGCGGACGTTTCGCACCTTGCGGAAGCGGCGCACGATAAAGGCGCGCTGCTGGTGGCTTCGGTTTACCCGACGGCCCTGGCGGTCGCGAAGTCTCCAGGGGAGATGGGCGCCGATATCGTGGTGGGAGACGGGCAGCCGTTCGGGATGCCTCTGTCGTGGGGCGGCCCGTACCTGGGCTTTCTGGCGGCGCGGGACAAGTACGTAAGGCGCATGCCGGGGCGGATAGTGGGGGCGACGGTGGATACCCGGGGCAGGCGCGGATTCGTGCTGACGCTGCAGACGCGTGAACAGCACATCCGCCGCGAGAAGGCGATGAGCAACATATGTTCGAACCAGGCGCACACGGCGTTGAGGGCGGCGGTGTACCTGACGCTGCTCGGGCCGTCGGGACTGAGGAAGGTCGCGGCGGCGTGCATGGGGAACGCACGTGAGCTGAAGGAACGGGTGCTGGCGCTCGAAGGGGTGACGCCGCTCTACCGGAACGGCCTGCCGTGGTTCAACGAGTTCGCGGTCAGGCTTCCGGCGGCGGCGGAAAGAGTCGTCCAGTCGCTGAGCGGAAAGGGCGTGCTGGCGGGTGTTCCGCTGGCGCGGCTGGCGGCGGGGGCCGACGAGGGAGCCTTGCTGCTGGCGGCGACGGAAAAGAACCGCAGGGATGACATCGCACGGTTTGCGGAGATGCTTTCGAAGACTCTGAGGGAGCTGCGGTGAAGCTGTCCTTTGAAAAATCCCGCGCCGGCAGAAGCGGCCTCGACCGGCTCGATACCGCTCCCGGAGACGAAGTGCTCGCGGAACTCGGGGACCTCCTGCGCACCGGCGAGCTTTTTCTCCCGCAAATGTCGGAACTGGAAACGGTGCGGCACTACACGGCGCTGTCGCGCAGGAACATGGGCGTGGACACGGATTTCTACCCGCTGGGATCCTGCACCATGAAATACAACCCCAAGGTGAACGAGGTCATCGCGGCGATGCCGGGCTTTACGGGCCTGCATCCCCTGGCTCCGGCGGCCGCGGCCGGGGGATGGCTGAAGGTCTATTCGGATCTCGAGCGCTACCTGGCCGATATTACGGGAATGGACGCGTTCACGCTTCACCCCATGGCCGGGGCGCACGGGGAACTGACCGGCATGATGATTGTCAAGGCGTTCTGCGGCGGGACGGGAGAATCCAGGACGAAGGTCCTGGTGCCGGACAGCGCTCACGGGACGAATCCCGCGAGCGCCGCCCTGTGCGGTTTTGAAGTGGTGAACGTTCCTTCCGCCGAAGACGGCATGATTCATCCTCACACGCTTGCGGAATACGTGGGCTCCGACACCGCCGCCCTGATGCTCACGAACCCGAACACGCTGGGGATATTTGAGCAGCACATCCGCCGTGTCGCGGACATGGTGCATGAAGCCGGCGGGCTGCTGTATTACGACGGGGCCAACCTGAACGCAATAGCCGGGCGCGTCAAGCCCGGCGACATGGGTTTCGACGTGGTCCACCTGAACCTGCATAAGACTTTTGCCACGCCGCACGGAGGCGGGGGGCCGGGGTCGGGCCCGGTAGGGGTCAAGGGGCGCCTGGCGGAGTTCCTGCCGGTGCCCAGGGTGGAAGAAAAAGACGGGGCGCTGACTTTGTCGGAGGACTTTCCGCGCAGCATAGGCAGGCTGAGCGGGTTCTACGGTAATGCTCTTGTCGCATTGAAGGCATGCGCCTATATCCTGAACCTGGGGCCGGAGGGCCTTGCGGAAATGAGCGCCTTGGCGGTGCTCAACGCTCGCTACCTGCTCGGCCTGCTGACGTCGGGCGGATGGACGCTTCCTTACGGCGCACCGTGCATGCACGAATTCGTGCTGAGCGGGGAAGACCTGCCCGAAGGCGTACACACGATGGACGTTGCCAAGCGCCTGATAGACGCCGGCTATCACCCGCCGACGGTGTATTTCCCGCTGATAGTGCGCGAAGCGATCATGATCGAGCCGACGGAAACAGAGTCGCCGGAAAAACTGGAAGAATTCGCCGGCGTCATGAACCGGATCCTCGGCGAAGCCCGCGACGACCCCGACGTCCTGAAAACCGCGCCGTCCACGACGCCCGTAAGCCGCCTTGACGAAGCGCTGGCGGCGCGCGAGCTGAACCTTGCCTGCAAGCGGAACGGGCGGACTTGAACGGTGACGGGATCCTGGACTGGGGTCGGGTCAATCCCGAGGCTGCGCTTTGCCGTGAAATGCGCCTGTGCAGGCACGTCGTGCCCGCCCGCGGGAAGCCGGTTCTGGTTTTCTGGCGGTCGGCAAGGCCGGCCGTCGTGATGGGCCGCGGCCGCAGCATGTTCAGGGACGTTCACGTGGAGGCCGCCCGCTGCGACGGAGTGGCGATCATCTGCAGGCCCTCCGGTGGCGGTACCGTGTTCCTGCCGGGAGGAAGCTCCAGCGGGCTCGTGACATGCGTTTCGGTTATTGTGCCCGCGGCGGGGAGCGACCTGAAGGCCAGCCCCATACGAAAGTTTTTCAGGACGGCCCTCGCCCCGCTGCTCGAGGGGCTGGGGCGGCTGGGAGTGGACGCTTCTTTCGCAGGCATATCGGATATAGCGGTCGGCGGCCGAAAGATCGCCGGTTCGGCCCAGGCGAGGAAACGCAGCGCCGTAATGGTGCACGCGAGCGTGCTGATTGAAACGCCGTGGAAATCGATCGAACGCTATATCCGGCAGCCGGACGACGCCCCGGATTACAGGCGCGGGCGCAGTCACGGGGATTTCCTCACGGACCTGTGCACGGAAACCGGCATGTCTGCCGAAGAAGCGGACAGGGAGCTGGTCAATGTTGTGTCCCGGCGATTCACGGCGCACGGCGCGGCGATCGTTTCTTGATGTACCATAGTGGTTGTGGAATACCTTGACAATATGTCCGGGCGGTCTACATTAATTCGAGGCCCGATGGCTGCCGAGGGCCTGCATGGAGGAGTCCGAAAGGCTGTTGCCGATTACATAAATCCAAATATGCCGCGCTGCGACGATAGGAGGTCTTCTGATGGCTGGCAAGAAAGTGACCATTGACGGAAACCAGGCTGCTGCTTACATCGGTCACAAGTGCAGTGAAGTCATCTGTATCTATCCAATCACTCCGTCGAGTCCGATGGGCGAGTGGGCGGACCAGTGGTCGGCCGAGCGCCGCACGAACATCTGGGGAACCGTGCCGAATGTTATCGAGATGCAGGCCGAAGGCGGAGCGGCGGGTGCCGTTCACGGGGCCGTGCAGGCGGGAGCGCTTTCATGCACCTTCACGGCCAGCCAGGGCCTGCTGCTGATGGTGCCGAACATGTTCAAAATAGCCGGGGAACTGACCCCGGTGGTTTTCCACGTGAGCGCCAGAACGGTGGCGACGCACGCCCTTTCGATATTCGGCGACCACAGCGACGTGATGGCGACGCGGGGCACGGGGTTTGCTCTTCTTGCGTCCAACAGCATCCAGGAAGTCCACGACCTGGCGCTTATCGCTCACGCGTCCACGGTCAGGACAAGGGTCCCATTCCTGCATTTCTTCGACGGCTTCCGCTCGAGCCACGAAATCCAGAAAATAGAACAGCTGCCGGACGACGTGATTGTCGGCATGATCGACAAGGACGCCGTCCGGGAACACCGCTCCCGTGCCCTCTCCCCCGATCATCCTTTTATCAGGGGCACGGCGCAGAACCCGGATGTGTTCTTCCAGGCGCGTGAAACCGTCAACCCGTTCTACGACAAGTGCCCCGCCATCGTCCAGGAGACGATGGAGCAGTTCGCCAAGCTGACGGGACGCAGTTACAACCTTTTCGATTACGTGGGGCATCCGGAAGCGGAGAAGGTCATCGTCATGATGGGCTCCGGCGCCGAAGCCGCCCACGAGACCGTGGAATACCTGAACGCGGCCGGCGAGAAGATCGGCCTGCTGAAGGTGCGCCTCTACAGGCCTTTCTCGATGTCGCACTTCATGGCGGCTCTGCCCGCGTCCACGAAGATAATCGCGGCTCTCGACCGTACCAAGGAACCCGGCTCCATAGGAGAGCCGATGTACGAAGACGTCGTGTCGGTGCTTGCGGAAGCCTCGGTGCGCGGAGTCTCCCAGTTCAAAAAGACGCCCAGGGTCATCGGCGGGCGGTACGGGCTTTCATCCAAGGAGTTCTCCCCGGCGATGATCAAGGGCCTGCTGGGCGAGATGGGAGCAAAGTCTCCGAGGGATCACGTCACTATCGGCATCAACGACGACGTGACGAAAACTTCGGTTGACTACGACCCGTCGTTCAGTACAGAAGCCGAGAACGTAACGCGGGCCATGTTCTACGGCCTCGGGTCGGACGGCACCGTCGGGGCGAATAAGAATTCGATAAAGATCATAGGCGAAGAGACCGAGAACTTCGCTCAGGGGTATTTCGTATACGATTCGAAAAAGGCCGGCGCCGTCACCGTATCTCACCTCCGGTTCGGCCCGAAGCCTATCCGCAGTACGTACCTGATAAGCCAGGCCAACTTCATCGGCTGCCACCAGTGGATATTTCTCGAGAAATACGACATGCTCCGTAACGCCGCCCCGGGCGCGGTGTTCCTGCTGAACAGCACTTACGGCAAGGATGAAGTCTGGGACAGGATGCCCAGGGAAGTGCAGAAGGATATCATCGACAGGAAGATCCGCTTCTACGTCATCGATGCCTACAACGTGGCGGAAAAGACGGGCATGGGTGTCCGCATAAACACGATCATGCAGACGTGTTTCTTCGCCATAAGCGGGGTGCTGCCCAAGGACGAAGCCATAGCGAAGATCAAGGGCGCGATCAAGAAGACCTACGGCAGGAAAGGACAGGACGTAGTAGACAAGAACTTCGCCGCCGTCGACGCGACGCTCGAAGGGCTCCACCAGGTGGACTACCCGGACAAGGTCACCGGGACCCTCCAGAGGCCGCCGGCCGTTGCCGCCGAGGCGCCCGAGTTCGTCCAGCAGGTCACTGCGATGATAATGGCCGGCAGGGGCGATGACGTCCCCGTCAGCAAGTTTTCCGTCGACGGGACGTTCCCCAGCGGCACCACCAAGTGGGAGAAGCGCGCCGTCGCCCAGCAGATCCCCGTCTGGGAACCCGACCTCTGCATCCAGTGCGGCAAGTGCTCGGTCGTCTGCCCGCACGCGGTCATTCGCTACAAGATCTATGGGGCCGATGCCCTTTCGGATGCTCCGGCGACGTTCAAGTCCGCCGATGCCAAGGGAAAGGAATTCGCCGGCAGCAAGTTCACGATCCAGGTCGCCCCGGAAGACTGCACCGGCTGCGGGGCGTGCGTCAACGTCTGCCCCGCCAAGGACAAGCAGGACCCCGCACGCAAGGCCATTAACATGAGTCCCATGATCCCGTTGCGGGCGCAGGAAAGGGAGAACTTCGACTTCTTCCTGTCCATTCCCAACTATGACCGCAAAATGGTCAAGCTCAACACGATCAAGGGCGTGGGTCTGCTTGAGCCGCTGTTTGAATTCTCCGGAGCCTGTGCAGGCTGCGGAGAAACACCGTACGTCAAGATGCTTTCCCAGTTGTTCGGCGACAGGGCCGTCATAGCGAACGCCACCGGGTGTTCGTCCATCTACGGCGGCAACCTCCCCACCACGCCGTACACGGTGGACGCCAACGGCAGGGGCCCGGCGTGGTCCAACTCGCTGTTCGAAGATAACGCCGAGTTCGGATTCGGCATGCGGCTGAGCATCGACAAGTTCAAAGTCTATGCCGGCGAGCTCCTGCGCAGGCTGGCATCGGACATCGGCGACAACCTCGTCAAGGACCTGCTCGAAGCGGACCAGTCCACCGAGGAGGGCATCGCTCTCCAGCGTGAACGCGTCGCCGCCCTCAAGGGCAAACTCAACGACATGAAGGGCGATGACGTCAAGGAACTGGCCAGCGTGGCGGACTATCTCGTCAGGAAGAGCGTCTGGATACTCGGCGGCGACGGCTGGGCCTACGACATCGGCTACGGCGGTCTCGACCACGTGCTCGCTTTCGACCGCGATGTCAACGTCCTTGTCCTCGATACGGAGGTCTACTCCAACACGGGTGGGCAGGCTTCGAAAGCCACGCCCCGGGGAGCGGTGGCCAAGTTCGCTGCATCCGGCAAGCCCCTCGCCAAGAAAGACCTGGCGCTCATATCCGTCACCTACGGGCACATCTACGTCGCCAAAGTCGCCCTCGGCGCCAGCGACACCCAGTGCCTCAAGGCTTTCATCGAAGCCGAATCGTACAACGGGCCGTCCATTATCGTCGCGTATTCGCACTGCATAGCACACGGCCTGGACATGACCAGGGGCATGGACCTGCAGAAAGACGCTGTCAACTCCGGTCACTGGCCCCTCTTCCGCTTCGACCCCAGGCTCGAGGCCGCCGGCAAGAATCCCTTCCAGTTGGATTCCAAGGCGCCGTCGATGGCTTACAAGGACTATGCTTTCCAGCAGACGCGCTTCAAAACGCTGACACAGACGTTCCCCGAAGAAGCGGAACGCCTGCAGAAACTGGCGCAGCAGGATGCCGACCGCAGGTGGAAGACCTACAGCGAATTCGCCGAAATGGGTCAGAATACTACGGGGGCCGACCTGGGCGCCGACTGAACCGCCGCGCTTTTTGACTGTTGCCGGAGGGGACCGCTCAGCGGTCCCCTCTGCTATTGCCGCTCGCAGTCGCTGTCCGGTATTTCCGGGGTATGCCACCGGGCCGACGGATGCAGCTCCGAATACTTCTTTTTCCCCACCATGTCCCCGGACTTCGCCACGATGAACCTGCCCAGCGAATAGAACGCCTTCAGCGGGTTCGTCGTGTAGAACACCCTTACCATCACGCCCGTCGGGATCCCGCCTTCCAGGTCGGGCAGCCGCATCCACAGCGCGTACACCACGACGCGGATGCCGGCGGCAATGCCGAATATCACGACGAGGTACCAGAGTTCGCTGAAACCGTACCTGGTCCCGATCCACTTGAAAGCAGGGAAGAGCAGCTTCTGCGTCGTCATGTACGCCGTAAACATGATGACTCCGCTTATGAACGACCTGGCCGCCAGGGTCATTGTCTGGTCTTCACGGCTTGATATGGCGAAAACAAGAGCGGTGTTCGCCAGGTTCGTGCCTGCTATCGCCATGGTGCCGAAACACAGTCCCAGGTACAGCCATACCTGGCTGTGGCCGAAGTAGGCGGTCAGGGCGTAGAATACGGGCGATACGACGTGTATGAGCAGGGCTATCGAAAACGTCGACTTGAACCCGTACTGGTCAAGGAACCTGCCCCACAGGAGGTTGAATACCAGCATGATGCAGGTGCCGAAGAACACGTTCGCAAGCTGTATGCTGTATATTTCCATCCCGATGCCGCGCATCAGGAAGTAGGCGGAAACCGCTACCATGCTGCAGGAAAACCACCAGAGCGCGTGTACTGCGGTGAACTTTATGAAGTTCCCGTGGGCCGCAGCGCGGACCATCGCCATGAAGCCGCGGTCTTCCCCCTGTTTCACTTTCATCGGCGGGTGCGGTACGAATATGTACGTCGCTATATCCAGAACGCCTGCCGTTACCCCTATCGTGTAGATGGTGCGGAAGGCGTCGAGATTCAGACCCAGTTTTTCGAGATAGTAGCCCGCTCCGAGACCCCACGTGGCTCCCACGAGCTGTATGAGCGTGTTGCGGTAGGAGAACAGTCTCCCGCGATAGTTGCCCGGTACAATATCGCGCATCCACGAAAACCACGCCGCGTTGCTCATGCTGTTGCACACCCAGTAGACGAATACGAGGGCAAGCAGTATCTTGAGCCGGCCGGCGTCGTCCGGCGGCCCCCACAGGGGTATCGTGACTATCCCCAGCCACATGAGCCTTGGTATGCCGGCGAACGCGAAAAAAAACAGCCTCCGCAGGCCGGTCAGCTGTATTATCCACGAGCTGAATACCGTGACGATCATGGCCAGCGGCATCATTGCCATGAACGCCCCGATTTCCTCCTTGAGCCCTATGTACTCCACGTACCTGTTGAAGATGTTGCCGCCGGCCAGCGGGAAGAAGAACGCCCCTATGGTCGAGCCCAGCGTGCTCAGTATCAGGGCTCTCCTCAACTCGGCGGCCGGCAGCGGCGCGTCGGCGTCGCCGGCTTCGTCTTCGTTGTCGGCGGGCCGGTCTTCCGTGCGGTCTTCGTCTTCCATGGAATGCTTTTTCTCTCCGGTGCGGCGCGTGTGTTCCGCAGACACCAACGGAACATAGCCGATGAATCCGGACAGTCAAAAAAAAACTGCGAATTTTCCTGCGGCGGGTTTACGGAACGGGCCTCGCCGGCCGGCCGCTTTCCTACTCGAGCCTCCAGCGCGCCGACGGGTGCAACTCGGAATACCTGCTGCTGCCCACAAGGTCGCCCGATTTCACCCGGAGGAACCTGACCATGGAATACATCGCGCGTATCGGGTTCGTCATGTAGAACGCACGCGCCACGAGCGTCGCCGTCGGCTTGTCTTCCATTTCCGGCATGCGGAAGGACATCAGCCCCGCCGCAACGCGCATGCAGCCGATCACCCCGTAGATGCACACCGCGTAGAAAAGAGGACCGTATTCGTATTTGTTCCCCAGCCATTTCAGGACCGGGTACATCGCGTTTTCGCATACCACGTACCCTACCGCCATCACCATTCCGGCGGCCACGGAGTAAGCGGCCATGGTCATGGCCTGGTCTTCTTTCTTCGACAGCCCCAGAAGCATGTTGGTGCTCGCAAGGTTCAGCCCGGCCGCCATTATCGTCCCGATCGCCGACGCCAGGTACAGCGTTACCTCGCCGTAGTAGGGGGCGAGCATCACCAGCAGCGGCGGGGGTATCATCCCCAGCATGCCCACGACCAGCGTCGCCTTGTAGCCGTAATGGTCCAGAAAATGCCCCCACAGCAGGCTGAACACGACGAATACGACCGTTGAGAAAAACGCCAGCATCTGCATGCTGAAAATTTCCATCCCGATGCCACGCATCATGTGATAGCCCGTCAGCGCTTCAAGGCTGAACGAAAACCACATGACCGACATCACACCCACGTATTTCAGAAAAACCGGGTGCATGGCCGCCTTCGCCATCGGGACCAGCCCCGCATCGAAGCCCTTCTTCACTTCCATCACGGGATGGTACACCCATATGAAACACAGTATGTCCACCAGGCCGAAGAATACGCCGATGCCGTATATGAGTTCGAACGATCCGAGGCTCAGGTTCATTCTTTCCAGCAGGTGCCCCACGGTCAGTCCCCATGCCGCCGCGACGGCTGTGCCCAGCGTCGCCCGGTAGGCGAAGTACCTCCCACGGTAGTTCTCCGGCACGATGTCCCTCATCCACGAGAACCACGCGTTGCCCCCGAGTCCGGCCGTTATCCAGTAGGTGAGCACCAGTGCCGAGAGTATCACCACCCGGCTTCGTTCCTCAGGCGGGCCCCATAGCTGTATTGTCACTATTGCAAGCCATATCAGCCGCGGCGGCCCCAGGAACAGGAAGAAGAACAGCTTCCTCCGCCCCGTCTTCTGCATTATCCACGAACCCAGCATCTGCGTCATGCCGGCTATGGACGGTAGCGCTAGGAAGATCCCCAGCTTTTCCTTGAGCCCCAGCGCTTCAAAATACCTGTTCAGGACGTTCCCGGCGATGAGCGAGAAGAAGAACGACCCGAGTATCGAGCCGGTGGCGCTGAGAATCAGCGACCTCTTCAGCAGCGCCGGCGGCACCGCGGATGCGCCGTCATCCCTGCCGTGCCCACCGTTGTCGCCGTTGGTGTTCTGTCTTGAACGAATTCCCATTGCACCCCGCGCTTTCTCCGGTTGCCTCGTCTCAGCGCCGAAACATAGTCGGTAGTTGCCGCCAGTCAACACAAATCGGGAAATTTCTGCCGGGTATCGTCACGCCCTCCCCACGCCCGCCCCGTTCCGCCGGCCGGCCCGTCAGCGTTCGACAAAAAAGTACGCCAGCATGTTCGCACCGAGCATGTAGGCGTCTCGGCGCTTGAGGCCCCTGCTGTGGACGTACCCCGTTTCCGCCCACTCGGCGCTGAGGTTGTACGGCGAATAGAGAGCCACCATGCGGTTCCGCCAATATACGCCTTCCAGCCAGGGGGCCGTCAGCTTCGGCTGCTCCTTTTTCACAACTTCCTTGTATTCGACCCGCGATATTTCGTACAGGCACGTGTACACGCTTTCCCCAGGCATCAGCCGCTTTATTTCGCACTCCGGCAGGGCTTCCTGGAACATCTCGCGCAGCCCCCCGATGAACGGCCTGCTGCCGCAGGCCGGTTCCGCTATTATCCGGCCGCCGCGCTCGATGTACGCACGCAGAGCCTGTTTCTCCGCGTCCGTCAGCCGCGGCGGTTTTGTGCCCGTCATGAAGAGCAGGGGGTATCCGTGCAGGTCGTTCCCGCGTGCGCGAACCTCCTCCCACCACCACACGCGCCCAGTTTCCCTGTTCACGAAATTGAGCAGGTTGCCCAGCGATTCCGGAAACGGGTGCCAGTCTCCTCCGTACCTCAGCCATCCCACGCGGAACTCCACCGTGCCGGGTTCCGGCTCCCCTGTTCCCGTCGGCGGGACGCTCCCGTCCTTCTCTTTCTCCTTGAAGTATCCCCCCACGCCCAGGGCGTAGTAGCCGACGTTGACGGCGAAGCGCCTGGCGTCTTCGCCCGAATAACCGCTCGCCGTCGAATTCGAGCACCCTGACAGCGCGCACGGTATCGTCGCTTCCGTGAGAATTACGCCTGTCCTGCATGACAGCTTTATGCCGTACGCAGGCACGCGGTTCGGTTCCACAAGGTTCGGGGCCAGGTACAGGGCGTCGTCCGATTCCAGCGGCGTCAGGGCGTTGTCAGGGAATATCGCCGCCAGCAGATCCTTTACGCTCTCCGTGAACGCCTTGCCGTCGTGCGAAGGAGCGAACAGCAGCGTCCCTCCCTTTTCCACGTACTGGGCGAGCTTCACTGCCTTCTCCCCGGGCAGCTTCAGCGGTCCACGCCCCGTCACGTAAATGAGCGGCGAACGCAGCAGGTAATCCAGGGGTTCGTTCAGGCTTATCACGCGGCGCTCGGCGGGCATGTGCAGTTTTCGGCAGAGTTCTTCCGTCCATATCTCCGCATCGTAGGGATCCAGATTCCAGTCGTTTCCGTGTTCCAGCTTCGATATCGCCGCCGGCCATCCCGAACGCGATAGAAACAGCACGGCAAACTGGTTCGCGTAGTCCAGTGGGGGTGCCGCCCAGGTCCCGCCTTCGCTCTGCAGCCGTATCACGCGGTCCGCCGCCTGCGAATACCAGTCGACTTCCCCCAACTGCTTTAGCCCCAGGTACTTCATCGCACGTTCCAGGGAATACAGGTAGTAGTAGTAATACTTGTCGTCGCCGGGGTTGCGCGTGTACGACTGGTTTTCCCGCAGCCATTTCAGCCCCTTGTCGATCGCCTTGCGGGTGTCTGAATTATCGCTTCCCGTCGTGCATTGCGGTGTCCCGGATGCCAGCGCTCTTTCTACTACATGAAGGGCGGCCAGGGCCCCCGATGTCATGGAGCCGGTGCTGGCGGTTCCCTTGTCGCGGTACGGCCACCCGCCGTCCGTGTTCTGCATGCCGAGCACATAGGAGCGGAGCCTTTGAAACACGCCTTTCGGCACCTCGAAACCCATCGCTCTCGCCCCGTACAGCCCCAGCGCGGCAAACTGGCTCCTGCTCATGTCTCCCCATCCGCCGTTTGCCTCCTGGTACGATATCAGCCTGCGGGCCAGGGCTTCCACCGCGGAGCCCCCCGTGCCGGCGTCTCTGCCCGCCATGTGCAGAAGGCTCAGGCTCGTTGCTGCCGTGTAGGTCCCCACGTACGTGTTTTCCGGGGACGTGAACGCCTGCCTTTCCACGTAGTCTATGGCTTCGCGAAGCGGGCTTCCCGTCGGGTCCGAGCCCGCCGCCAGCAGCGCCATGGCGGTCAGCGCCGCGGGACCGGGCCCTTTCAGCCCCGCCAGCTCCGAGCCGCTTTCCAGGACCTCCACCGCCGCTTCCAGGGCGTCCTCGATGTTCCTTTCGCCTCCGGACGCCCACACCGCCCACAGCGCCGCCGCCAGCGCCGCACCGCACGCACTCTTGCTGTACATGCCTGCTCCTTCTGGTATTATCAGTGTATCGGTATGCCTTCTTCGGACCAGGAAAGGGACGTTCGATGACCGAAAACCTTGTCGGCCAGCCCGGCGAAGACCTCAAGGGTATGGCGCTCCCGGCCGATCCGGCGGAAATGCTTGACGAATTCGGTTCCCGCTACCAGCTTATCGCCAGGGAGATTTCCAAGGCCATCATCGGCCAGCACGAGGTCGTTGACGAAGTCCTCATCGGGCTGTTCACCGGCACGCACAGCCTGCTTATCGGCGTCCCGGGCCTTGCCAAGACTTCCATTGTCCAGGCCGTCGCCGACGTCCTCGACCTCAAGTTCAAGCGCATCCAGTTCACCCCTGACCTCATGCCCTCGGATATCACCGGCACTAACGTCCTCCGTCCCGACGCCTCCGGCGGCCACGAGTTCTCCTTCGTCCCGGGACCAGTATTCTGCAATATCGTTCTCGCCGATGAAATCAACCGTACGCCGCCCAAAACCCAGGCCGCCCTCCTCGAATCCATGCAGGAACGCCAGGTCTCCGTGGGCGATGAGACCTATCCTCTCCCCAATCCCTTCTTCGTCATCGCCACCCAGAACCCCATTGAACATGAAGGCACGTATCCTCTTCCCGAGGCACAGCTTGACAGGTTCCTTTTCTCCATCAAGGTCGATTATCCAGGTTCCGACGAAGAGCAGGAAATCTACAGGTTTCACATGCGCGGCCGCCCGGTACGGCTCAGGCCCGTCCTCTCGCGTGAAGACGTCCTCAGGATGAGCGAGACCGTCCGCAGGGTCGTCGTCGGCGACCACATCGTGGATTACGTCAATTCCCTTGTCCGCGCCACAAGACCGGGCGCCGAAGGCTCCCCTCCCTTCGTTAACGAGTACATCGCCTGGGGCGTCGGCACCAGGGGCGGCATCTTCCTCCTTACCGCCGCACGCGCCTGGGCCGCCATGGACGGCCGCCTCAATGTCTCCATCGACGATATCCGCAAGGTCGCTTATCCCTGCCTCCGTCACCGTCTGGGACTGAACTTCCGCTCCGAGACCGAAGGTATCGACGCCGATGAGCTCATCCGCCGCCTGGTCGATGTCGTCCCCGCTCCCGGCGCAAACCTGTGACCTCGCCCGCCCTTCCATTTCGCCTCCACTGATTTTCCTCACATTCCAGCCGCTTTGTGTTTATAATGTACACGGCTGTTTTGGGAGTGTACGGCTATGGAGATTCGCGACGGTCTTTTCGGTACTGTGCTCGTCAAGCTGGGTTTCTGCAGACCTGCCGACATCGAAGATGCTCTCCGCCTCCAGGAAAAGTACAGGGAATCCGGCAAACGCGTCCCACGCCTTGGCGAATTGCTTGCATCCCAGGGCAAGGTCAGCCCCGACCAGATCCAGGCGGTTCTTTCCGGCAGCCTCAATGCAAAGCCGGGCCGCCGCTTCGGCGAAATATGCGCCGAACTCCGGTTCGCCACCAAGGACCAGATCCTGACCGTGCTCAAGGAACAGAAAAAACTCGATGCCCGGCAGAACCACGTCGCCTCCGGCGACCTCATGCTGCAACAAGGCTTCCTGCGCCGCGAGCAGGTCCGCACCGTTCTCGCCGCTCAGGGACTTGAAGCACGCCTCTGTCCCATCTGCAACAAAATCTATAACGTCCCCGCCGGCATGCAGGATGACTTCAACGACTGTCCCGCCTGTACCGGCCCCCTGGTCTTCTACTACGAAGAAGATGAAATCACCGCACAGGGTGCCGAAGTCGTCTCCTATGCGCCGCCCGCCCCCGACCTGCCCCACCATGCTCCCGGCGCACCACCCCCCAGAAAAGAACTCGAAGACGCCGCCACCCAGGATATGGAACTCCCCGAGTCCGCCGTGGTTACCGAGCCGGTCTCGGGCGACCTCCCAGTGGCCGAGCCGCCTTCCGCTGACGAAAGCGGCTTCAAGGCTTGGGCTCCCGCCGCCGAGCCGCAGGCCGCGGAATCTCGGCCCGTTGTCCCGGTCGGCAAGCCGGCTCCCGAAGCCAGGGAAGCCTCCGGCATGAAACTCGCCGGCGGTTCCCCGGAACCGCCCCGGCCTCCCGTCGACCTTTCCGAAGAGGACCTCCCCATGGTCCTCCCTGACGACGAGGCCGAAGGCGAAGACCTCTACGGCCGCTTCCGCGTCCTCAAGGTCATTGGCGAAGACGGCCACTCCGTCCTCTATGAAGCCGAAGACACCGGCGATGGCTCCACCGTTGCCCTCCGCGTGTTCTCCGATTCCCTCGGCAAGGAGTACATCGACGAAGTGCGCAGGGAATTCGCCATCGCCACCAGGGTCACCAGCGAATTCCTCAAGCGTCCCCTCGAAATAGGCCGCGAAGACGGCTATATCTACGTTGCAGAAGAATTTGTGCGCGGCAAGAGCCTGCGTACCATGTTTGAAGAAGGCCATATCCCCCTTCGCGTCATGACCAGTATCGTTCAGCAGATCGGCACCCTCATGCGCGAATGCCACGGCCGCGGCCTGGCGCACATGGGCCTCAGGCCGTCACAGATACTCCTTACCCCTCTCGGCAAGGTCAAGGTCGGCGGCTTCGGCTACCCCAAGGACGCCATCGAGGACATGCGGCGCATCGTGGAAGTCAGCGGCGAAGTCCCCATATACTCCGCTCCCGAGCTCGCCGTGGACGGTCTCCCAAGGGACCACAGGGCCGATATCTACAGCATCGGCGCAATCTACTATCACGGCGTCACCGGCCGTCCCCCCTACTTCGGCAACTCCGTCGGCGAACTTCTCCTCAGGATCAGCACCGAAGACGCCGTCCCCGCCGACAGTCTCAATCCCCGTGTCCCTCAGTCCGTCAGCGAAATCCTTGCACGGATGCTCGCCATCGACCCCCAGCAGCGCTATGCCGATATCGCCGAAGTCCTCCAGGCCCTTTCCCACGTCGCTGAACTCGAGAGCAGTGTCGTCTCCAGTGAAGCGCTTGCCTTCCCCGACGAAGACGCCCAGCCTGAAGGCATCCGTCCCTCCAGGCGTGTCACCATCAGGGCCGCCAGGGGCAGTCGCCGCAAGTCCAGAAAGGCGCAGCCCGCACGTAGCTCCCGCAGAAAATCCGACCGCTCCCCGGCCCAGCCGCGCTCCGAACACGGTGCCGGGCGCCGTCCCAGCAGCAAGGGCATGAAGGCTCCGCGCCGCGGTGGCCTCGGCGGAGGTCTCGTTATCCTCGGCCTGATAGTTGCCGCCGTCATCAGCGTCGGCATCTACTTCCTCGTCAGGAACAAGGGCGGGTAGCGCGGAGGATTCCAACTGGCCCTGGATTTCTCCATAATCATGCTTTCACGCGGCGGCGCCGATTATTCCTCCCGTTCCCTTGCCGCACTGGCTCCCACCATCCCCGCCTCCGCGGAAGTCATCCTCGTCGACGACGGGACCCAAGACGACTCCGTCCAGCGCGCCTTTGACGGTTTCGCTTCCGCCAATACCCATGTCCCCGTCAGGACCGTGCGTTTCGATTCCAGCGTCGGCGCCGTGCTGGGACGCAACCACGCCGCTTCCTTGGCCCGGGGATCCTTCCTTGCCTTGCTCGACAACGACTGCTTCCCCCGCACATCTTCCTGGCTTCCTTCCCTTCGCAGCGTCTTCGACAGGCGTCCGGATACCGGTGTCGCAGGCGTCCGCCTCGTCTATCCCCTCGCGGCCCCGGGCGCCGTCCCCGTCATCCAGTGCGCCGGCTGCGTCGTTTCCGTTTCCGGCAGGGTGGGCTTCAGGGGCCGCGGTGAGCACGCCGACGGCTCCAGCTTCGCTAACGAGGAGCCCGTCCAGGCCGTCATCTCCGCCTGCTGGCTCACTCCCAGGGCCCTCTGGAACGACGTCGGCGGCATGGACCCGGCCTTCAGCCCCTGCCAGTTCGAAGACATCGACTACTGCTACCGCGCCAGGTCGCTCGGCTTTTCCGTCGTTTATGTCCCTTCCGTTGAAATGTACCATTTCGAAAACGTCACTTCCGCCGGCCTTCCCTCCGCCGGCTACGCCGCCCTTACCGCACGCAACTCCCGCACGTTTCAGGCCAAGTGGCGCAAATTCCTCGCTGCCGAAAACGCCCCGCATCCCTCCTCCATCGACTGGCGCACAGACGTCCCCGTCATCCGGCTTTCCGATGATCCGTGTCTGGAATTGACATGACCACGCGCATTGTGGTACATTGATTCGGGGGATGCCGTGCGCATAGCCAATATCCAGGATACCCTGCTGAAGATAGACCTTGTCCAGCGGCTCCAGGAATCCATGCTCTCGCAGGCGCGCAACACCCAGGCCGAAGCCGAACCTGATTCCTTCGAACATACCCGCATCCGCCAGGAAACCCTCGAGCAGTCCGCTGACACCCGTGAGTCCAATATCCGCGAAGAAGAAAAACGCCGCAGGCAGGCCTTCCTCGCACGCCGCAGGCGCCCCGGTGACCGCCCCGATGATCCCGGCAAAGCGCCCCCGCCTCCCGGAGACCACATCATCGACATCAAGGCATAGATACCTTCTCCTCCGGCCCTTGCTTTTTTTCTCGCACGCCTATACTCGCCTGTGCCCCTCACCGCTCTCTCCCGCCTCGTCGAAAGGAACTGCTTATGCCCGAACGACATTACGATGTGGCCGTTGTCGGCGGTGGAACTGCCGGATCCGTTGCCGCCCTACAGGCCGCACGCGAAGGCGCACGCACTCTGCTTGTCGAACGTTCCTCCAGTCTCGGCGGAACCCTCACCGCCGCAGCCGTTTCCGCCCCAGGCGTTTTCCACGCATGGGGCAGGCACATAATAGCGGGCATCGGCTGGGGACTTGTCGAACGCTGCGTTCGCGAGACCGGCTAGTCCGTTTCCTCCGTCGGCAACCGGGCCTCCGGGACCTGCGCATACAGTGGGCCGCCGCCGAAACCGGCATACGTGAGACCGCGGTCATCAAGGGCCGCTCCTCCGTCTCCGTGGATGACTACACGTCCGGCCGTCTTTTTGACGACGCCGTCTGCTATGCTTTCTACCCGATCGACCTCCACGTCGCTTCCGGCACGGGCATCCGGGGCGAATCCCTCTCCCCGGGTACGCTTCCGACCGTCCCGTTTTCGGCCATGCTGCCCCGATCCATTGACGGCTTGATCGTCGCGGGCCGCTGCATTTCCAGTGACCGCCTGGCGAATTCCGCTCTGCGGGTTCAAGCGACCTGCATGGCTGTCGGTCAGGCGGCCGGAGCCGCCGCCGCCGCTGCCGTAAGATCCGCAGTGCCGCCCTCCGATGTCCCCCTCTCAGACATCCGCTCCGTCCTTCGTCGTCACGGGGCAGTCGTTCCGGAATAGTCCCGGCGCCCTTTCATTCGGGCTTCCTGCCTGATATAATTGCTTTTGCCTGTACGAAGCCGCTTTTGGGAGAGGATGCCGATATGTTCAGGACTGCCAATCCCGCGCTGAGCGAGCGCACGTTCGCCGATCCCAGGACCCGGGCGGAAGCCGCCGGCGCCGAAACCCTCATGACTGTCGCCGGAACCATGAACCGCGCCGCCCTGTTGCTGCTGGTCCTTGTCGCCGCCGCATTCTGGGTCTGGAAACTCTTTGCCGACGCCGGCGGCATGAGCGGCGACCTCGAACTCCTCCCGCTTGCTGCACAGGCCGTCATGCCTTGGATGATCGGCGGCCTCATCGGCGGCCTCGTCCTTGCTCTCGTCACGATATTCGGCAGAAAGATCGCCGCTTTCACCGCCCCGCTTTACGCCGTCTGCGAAGGCTTCCTCATCGGCGGCCTTTCCGCCTTCCTCGAAACCCGCTACCCCGGCATTGTACTTCAGGCCGTCGGCCTCACTTTCGGCGTCTTCCTGGCGCTCCTTTTCATTTACAGGACCGGCATTATCAAGGTTACGGACAAGTTCCGTCTCGGCGTTCTCGCCGCTACGGGGGCCGTTGCTCTCGTGTATCTTGTGTCTTTCCTTATGGGCTTCTTCGGCGTTTCCGTCCCCTACATCCACGGCGGCGGCGCGATCGGCATCGGCTTCAGCGTTGTCGTTGTCGTCATCGCGTCGCTCAACCTCGTCCTTGACTTCGATTTCATCCAGCGCGGTTCCGAAATGGGCGCCCCTAAATACATGGAATGGTACGCCGCTTTCGGCCTCATCGTCACGCTTGTCTGGCTCTACATCGAAATCCTCAGGCTCCTCTCCAAGATCCGCCGCCGCCGCTGATTCCCCCCTCGTCCCGGCCCCTTCGCTTCCAAGTGATTTGACAGCGCGGCGCCGCCTGCTATAATCGCTCCCCGCCCCCGCAGCCCGTCCACGGTGGATGGCCGGGGGCTTTCGGCCCTTTTGCCTTTCGGCCGCCCGGCGGAATCGAGCGATCGCGGGAAATTCCGCCCCCATGGGCCGCCAGGAAAGGAGTTGTAATGCCTGTTGTCACCGTCAGGGAACTTCTCGAAGCCGGTGTCCATTTCGGTCATCCGGCCAGCCGCTGGCATCCCAGGATGGCGCCCTATATCTTCGGCAAGCGCAACGGCGTCCACATCATCGACGTCCGCAAAACCGCCGCCGCCATGGTCGAAGCCTTCTATTTCCTCCGCAAGGTCGCTTCGCAGGGCGGCACCATACTCATCGTCGGCACCAAGCGCCAGGCCAAGGACGCCATCCGCCGTGAAGCCGACCGCTGCGGCTGTCCTTTCGTCGCCGAACGCTGGCTCGGCGGCACGCTCACCAATCTTGAGACCATCCGCCAGCAGATCAAGCGCCTTGAAGAACTCGAGCGCATCGAAAGCTCCGGCGAGATCGAGCGCTTCTCCAAGAAGATGCTCTCCTCCTTCCGCCGCGAAAAACGCAAGGTCGTGCGCAACCTCGAAGGCATCCGCAACATGACCGCTCTCCCCGCCGTCCTCCTCATCGTCGACCCGGGCGTTGAAGATATCGCCGTCAAGGAAGCCGCAACACTCCGCATCCCCGTCGTCGCCATGCTCGATACCGACTGCGATCCCGCCCCCGTCAACGTCCCCATCCCCGCCAACGACGACGCCATGCGCTCCATCGACCTCGTCCTCAGCCGCCTCGCCGACGCCGTTATCCAGGGCAGGGAGCATTACAAGGGCGGCGTCCAGGTGGCCGCGGGCTTCTCTTCCGACCAGATCGCACGCGTCGCGGCCGAAGGCATTTCATCTCCTCACGCCGACGCCCCGGCCGAAAACGCCCCCGCAGCTTCCTCCGCCGACGCCTCCGACGCCTAGTCTTTCGTTTGCCTGGAAGGAGTCTTTCTCTATGCAGATTACCGCCGCCATGGTCAAGGAACTCAGGGAAGAAACCGGCCTCCCTATGATGGAATGCAAGAACGCTCTTGCCGAAGCCGGCGGCGACAAGGAAAAGGCCAAGGACGTCCTCAGAAAACGCGGCATGGACCTCGCACTCAAGCGCTCCACGCGCACTACCGCACAGGGATGGATCGGCTCCTATATCCATTTCAACGGCAAGGTCGGCGTCATGCTCGAACTCGCCTGCGAAACCGACTTTGTCGCCAAGGGCGATGCCTTTCAGGAACTCCTCAAGGAAATCTGCATGCATATCGCCATGGCCGAACCCGCCTACGTCTCCAGGGACGACGTCCCTCCGGAAGTCCTCGAAAAGGAAAAGGAAATCGTCTCCGAACAGCTCCAGAACATCCCCGAAAACGCCCGTGAGAAAGCTCTCGTCGGTAAGCTCGCCAAGGGCTTCTACGGCGACAAGGTCCTTCTCGACCAGCCTTACGTCAGGGACACCAAGCTCAAGATCTCCGACCTCGTCTCACAGGCCGTTGCTCAGACCGGCGAAAATATCCAGGTCAGGCGTTTCGTCCGCTGGAAGCTCGGGGAATGACCGTGGCCTCCCCGGTCTACCGCCGCATCCTTCTCAAGCTCTCCGGCGACGCCCTCAAGGGTCCCAGGGACTTCGGCGTGGACCCCGCTGAAACCGGCCGCATCTGCAGCGAAATCGCACACCTCCGCTCGCTCGGCGTCCAGGTCGCACTCGTCATCGGCGGCGGCAACTACATTCGCGGGCATGAAGCCGCCGAACAGGGTATCGACCGCTCCACCGCCGACTACATGGGCATGCTCGCCACCATGATCAACGCACTTGCACTCCAGGATACCTTCGAACGCATGGGCCTCGAAACACGCGTCCTCTCCGCACTCAGCACACCGGAAGTCGCCGAGCCCTATATCCGCCGCCGCGCACTGCGCCACATGGAAAAAAACCGCATCATCATCCTCGCCGGCGGCACCGGCAATCCCTTCTTCACCACCGATACCACCGCCGCTCTTCGCGCCATGGAACTCGGCTGCGAAGTCCTCCTCAAGGCTACCAAGGTTGACGGCGTTTATGACAAGGATCCCGTTTCCAACGGCGACGCCGTCCGCTTTGAAGATATCTCTTATATCGAAGTCCTCGACCGGGGCCTCAGGGTCATGGATTCCGCCGCTATCGCTCTCTGCAGCGATAACCGCCTTCCCATCATCGTCTTCAACCTCCTCAGCCCCGGCGAAATCGCACGCGTCGTCTCCGGCGAAAAAATCGGTACCATCGTACATTAGGGAGGCTCGCCATGGCTTTTCTTTCCATCGATGAAGTCCTCGAAGATGCAGAACTCAGGATGATGCAGTCCGTCGACGTTTTCAAGGAAGGTCTCGCCGCCATCCGCACCGGCCGCGCTTCCACCGGCCTCGTCGAAAACCTCCCCGTCGAATGCTACGGCGGCGTTTCCCCCATGAAGCAGGTCGCAGGCGTCGCCGCACCGGAACCGCGCATGCTCCTTCTCCGTCCCTACGATCCTTCCATCACCGATGCCGTCGTGCGCGCTGTCGAACTCTCCGACCTCGGCGTCAACCCCCAGTCCGACGGCAAGATCGTTCGCGTCCCCATCCCTCCGCTCTCCGAAGAGCTCCGCAGGAAAATGGTCAAGCTCCTTCGAGAAAAGGCCGAGCAGGCCAAGGTTTCCATCCGCAACGTCCGCAGGTCCGCCATCAAGGATATCGATTCCCTCAAGAAGGATGGCAAGGCGCCCGAAGACAACTGCAAACGCGCCAAGGATTCCGTTCAGGATATCGTCAAGTCTTCCGAAGACGAAATCGACGCCCTCGAAAAAACCAAGACCGCTGAAATCATGGAATAATCCCCGGCGCACCCTTCGCTTCACCGGCCGTTTTTTTCACGCCTCCTTCTTTATATGTCGATAACGTACCTCGTGTGTCGCCTTTTGCCTTTGCTGAAGGAGGAACCGTCATGAAATGTTTCAGAGTGCTCGGAATCATCGCTCTCGCCGCCGCCCTCGGTTGCGGTTCGGGCGGCCCCGCCGCCTCTTCCCTTGCCACCCCTTCCGCCGCCCTCTCCGCCGTCCCGTCGCAGGCGTCCGCTCTTCCGGCCGCCGGCGATTCTTCCCGCGCCAGCGAACTCGACGTCTCCGTCCTTCTGGGCGACGTCCTCCCTGTCGAAATGACCTACTTCGTTTACGGCGCTCTTATCAACCCCGATGAATCCAATATCGCCGTCAATACCGGCTTTACCTACTATGCCCGGGAACTCTCCGGCACCGGCTGGCAGGAAATCGATGAGTTCTCCGAAATACCCACCGCCTATACCGCCGATATCTATTATTCCAACGCCCCAGGACCGGGCGGCGAAACCACCATGTACACCGTCGGTTTAGGTTACCTCGGCGGCATGGAAAAGTCCTCCGTCAGGATTGAGACCGGCTTCGGCGGGCTCGACGACTTCGGCTTCCATGCCGACCTCCTCGATACCATCGTTGCCTACGACTACTACGTCCTTGACAACTTCACCGTCGGCGGCGCATGGAAATATGAGCATATCCTCGACGAACTCGATGATTCCTACAGTGACAGCACCTTTTCCGTAAACTTCGGCTGTCTCTTCGACGTGGCCAATCCCCTCTTGCTCAAGGTCGGTTACGGCCAGGTCGAAATCAACAACAGCGACAGCATGGTCCGACAGGTCGTCGTTTCCGCCGACTGGGTCGTCAACGGCGATTTCCTCGTCGGTCTCTCCGCCTGCCGCAATATCAACGAAAATAACTGGGGTTCCTGGATACAGAACCTCGACATCAGCGTCGCTTTCCGCATCGGCGATTCCATCTCCCTCGGCCTCAATTACTTCCTCCGCAGTTATTCCTTCAGCGGCGCCGACAGCTACGGCGCCTACGGCCTCACTTATTCCCAGCGCTTCTAGCCGCATCGTCCGAATCCACGGCGCCCGGCGGCTCTCCCGCCGGGCGCTTCTCTTTCGCGCCGGCCGTCTTCGCGGCCTTTACGGCTGTCCGGGAGCCGGTACAGTAATCCCGGGCCGTATGGGGGAGAACGCTCGTGCGCACGCCGCTGCCGCTGCTTCTTGCCGTTGCCGTACTCGCCGGCTGTACGCCTTCGCACCTCGCTTACATGGCCTCGCTCGGATCCTCGCCCCCTTCGGCCGACGTCTCCTCCGCTTCCAGAGCTCTTTATCGCCTTTGGCAGGAAGCCTTGAACGACGCGTACGGCCCTGTGAACCGCCGGGACGAAGTCAGGCTCAGGGCACGCGGGATCGTCGAAGACCTCCGCTCGCCCGCCGCCGCCGCCGCTCTCAGGCGTTTCATTGTCCGCGTCCCCCCGGATACGTACTGCCTCCGCATGCTCATCGACATTGACGACGAAGCCGCACTCCGGACGGCCGACGCACTCCTTCGCCATCCCGATCCCTCCCTCCGTTTGCAGGCATTTAAAGCACTCAACTTCTCCGCAGGGGGCGCGCCCGGCACGTCTGCACGCGACCTCCTGCTGGCCAAGCTTGATGATCCGGACTTCCCCGACCGTGCCGAAGCCGCCTCGTGGCTCGCCTACCGCATCCGTAACACGGGCCCCGTCCCGGGGTTCGAACGCTTCGCCTCCGACCCCGATCCCATGGTGCGGCGCCACGTCGCCGCCTCCCTCGCCTGGCGCCCCACCGGCGCCCAGCTCCCCGTCGTCCGGCGGCTCCTCCACGACCCCGATCCCGATATCCGCATGGCGGCCGTCCGCTCCCTGGGCAATACCCGCATCGACGTCCTCCCCCTCCAGCTCTCTCCCCCTCTCGACGACCCCGACCCGAAAATACGCCTCGCCGCTCTGGAAGTCCTTTCCAGCCGGGCCGTTGCTGATCCCGCCGTTGCCCCGGCGCTTATCCGCGCGGCATCCGAACCCGCCGAACCCGCCGTCCGCAGGCTGGCGCTCCTGGCTCTGGGGGCGCAGATGCTGCCCCAGGCCGAACCGCTCCTCATCGAATCCCTTTCCGATCCTTCTCCACTGATACGCTCCGCCGCCGCAACTGCTCTCGGCCGTATCTGGGCCAGGCGTCCGGCCCGCGGCCGCTCGCCCGTACAGGGCGACATGTCCCGTGCCGCCGTCGCCCTCCAGGCCCTCCTTGGCGATTCCAACCGGGATGTTCGCATTGCCGCCGTTTCGGCGCTGTGCGGCATGGACTGGGATCCGGCCGCCCCGCTCATGTTCGCCGCCATGGAATCGTCCGACGATTCCGCCGCCCGCTCGATGCTCTGGGCGCTCAGGAACACGAAGTCGCCCGCCGTTATCCCATTCCTCAAAGACATTTACGCCGACAAATCCAGCCCGTTTGGGAAGCGCGCTGAAGCCGGCCACGCTCTTGCCGCCATTGAAGGCGTCGAGCCTTACGGCCTGCGGCGCATCGCTTCCAGCGAACGCTGGGAGCGTTACCACGACGGTTACGCCTACCCGGACAACCCTTACCTGGGATTTTCCGTCGCCCCGGCGGCGTTCCTGGCGCGTTCGGGCATCGATTCGGACCTGGAAGTCGACGACCCCGGCGCCTGGGAACTCACGATCACCAGCCGCATGGAAGACGTCTATGCGGACTTGCGTTTCGGATACACGTCTTTCAGCGAATCCACAACGTCTGCGTCGGGAAGGAGTTACACGATCGGGGTCGACGTGTCGGACCAGGTGGAAGTGATGCGCCGCGCCGACGCGCGCAGGAAGCGCGGCTTCTGCTGGTCGGCGTCTCTTTCGGGGCGCCTGGCGGTGATCGACATGGCGGGGGGAGTCAGGGACATGGTGGCTTTAGGGCCCGGAATCAGAGTAGGGGCGGGGTTCCTGCTGTGGCATAACATCGCTCTCGAAATGTTCGCGGACGCGTACGGGTACATCGGGTTCGACGGGGACGGGGCGCAGGCGGCGGCATCGGGGGCCGCCGGGTTTTCGCTGATGTATTCGTTCTGATCGCGTGATCCGCATAGCAAATTCCGTGCCAGATGCCCGAATCTACTATAAGAGTATACGACACACGCGTGAAAACGGCCCGAAAACGTCTACAGGATCGCAATTCGGCGCGGGTTTGGCGCG
>JAFGGJ010000036.1 GCA_016930595.1 Planctomycetota bacterium | reverse complement strand
GCGTCCTTGTCGCCCCCCCCAGCGCCACCCGCACGAATTTCCCCTCCCCGATCACGCCCGTCACCGCGAACCCCGGTCCTTCTATTATGTCCACCGACACCTTGGGCAGCTTCTTCAGGTACGATCCGTACAGCGTCGTCTGGACGTCCGCCGTGAGCTCCTCTATCGTCCGGCCGGCCGCGTCCAGAAGCACCAGCACTCCCGGCAGCGCCATCCTCCCGTCCTGCCTGACCGTCGCCCTTCCGGAAAGTTCCGCGTCGCCGGACACCACTATGTCCAGTACGTCGCCCACGTGAAACCGGTATCCCCCGTACGGCAGCTCCGGTGCCGCTTCGGCCCTGTCGATGAATTCCCTTATCCCCGGATATTCCTTCATCCCCTCCAGGCGCGCCCTCGTCACGCTTCCGGGCAGCTCGGCCTCATCCAGCGGGCGGACATCGTCATCCCCCTCTATGCTTTCTATCCGCACCCTGCGCGCCGTCTCCGCCGGCAACTTGTCTCCAGACGCGACGTCCGGGCCCAGTTCCCACGTTTTCGTCTTCCCGCTCTTTCCGGAAACCGTGCCCATGGCGAGCCTTATAGCCGCGTCTATCGGATCCGCGGGGGGCAGCGCTTCGCTCTGCCAGTAGACTCCAGCCTCGTCTTCCGCAGGCTCGCCGTCTTCCACGACCGCGCTTGTCACGCACCCGCAGGCCGCCGCCAGGGCCAGCGATATCCACAGAAACCTTCTCACTCGCCTTGCTCCCGCCCGCGACACGCACGCGGGCAAACCGCTGCTCCGTGAACCATCCACCTTGTTATCGGACGTTGGCGCACTTGTCTAAAGCCCGTCCTCGGAAAGAATTCCCCTACCCGCCTCTCTTCCCTCTACCGCGACATGTACCAGGCGAAAAAAAGGTACAGGAACAGCAACCCGAACACCACCAGTCCCGTGACCCCGGCGCCGTAGATTATCTTCCCGCGCCTCTCCTTACCGAACGCCGCGTTCTCCACCGCCGCCGGTTCCTCTTCCACGCGCACCCCGTTCATCCCCGCCAGCGTCCCTGCCCAGAACGTCTCCTTCTCCACGATGTGCCTCGCCGGCCTCCCGTTCGCGGCGCGCACCAGGTCGCCCGCCATTGCGTACAGTGCCGCGGGTGTTGCAATGAAGTTCCCCGCGGCGTCGAGGTACGCCCGCCTCTCCCCGCTCCCGGCCTCCGAATCCAGCAGCTTCAGCATGTTCTCGACCTGTCCGGCTTCCATCTATACCTCCAAGGGATGACTTCCGTCGCCCCACCCTTTTCCCTTCTCCTCCTCCGCCAGGAACAATTCCGCGTCCCGGCTCAACGCTTCCAGCGCCGTTTCCACCATCGGACCGCTCTCCACCAGTATCGCCCGCGCCGCCCCCACCGCGCCCCTCTTCAGCACGCCCATCTTCTCCAGTTCCCCGTTCAGGACGTTGAAATTCCTGCCCGGCCCGTAGTAGTGCAGTCTCACACGCACCGTACGGACATTCCCGCCCGTTCTTATTTCCGCGTCCGTCCATCCCCGCTGCATGTGGTAAGGCACGCCCGCCGCCTCCTCCACCCCGTGGTATGTCGTGTTGCTGGCGAGGTCGCACCCGATGAAAACCACCTTGCCTCCGGAGCGCGCCGCCCTCAGGTACGGAGTCTCCCACCCGCACGGCGTCGCCGATACTTCGTGCGCGTAGCACATCTCGCCTCTCAAAGCGCCGATCGCCGCCGTCGAATGCGTCGGGTGCAGGCTCCGCAGCGCCCCGCCGTGCATCCGCGCCGCCTCCGGTATCGCACCGGTCCAGCACTTCGTCTCCGCGGGATCGAACACCGGCGGGCTCGACGGCCCGAGTTCCTTCGATCCCGTCAGCGTCGGGAACATCGCTGTCCCTTCCGCCCCCACCGCTCGCACCACGCCTTCCACCACTGCCCCGGCGCCCCCTTCCACAAGGCCCATCGCCCGCAACGAACTGTGCACCAGCACGATGTCGCCGCGCTTCAATCCCAGCACCCTCAGGTCCTCCGCTATCTCCTCCGCCGTAAGTCCTTTGCCGCCCGCCACGGAACTTCCCTTCAGGTGCCCGCATCCTCATAGCCCGGCGGTGCACCCACCTGGTCGAACGCTCTCAGGGCCTCTTCCCTGCCGTAGTGAGCCTGGATCACGTGGTCCACGCCCAGCAGGCTGAACAGCATTTTCACCTTCGGCGACAGCCCCGTGAACTTCAGCACCGCAAGGTTCTCGTATGCCAGGAGATGCAGGCTCAGCAGCGTTCCCATCATCAGGCTCGTCGCGTCACGCACGCTTTCTATGTCCACCAGCACCCTTTTCCGCTCGTCCTCGCGCAGCAGCCTTTCGAAAAAACCGTTCACCTTCTCCGGTGACTTCAGGTCCCCGCTTTTCAGCTCCACCAGCAGCACGCCCCCGGGCATCTCCATGCATTCCATCCTTCACCTCTCCCTGCCGGCCGCCCCGGCCAGGCTGTCCGGCGTGAACGCGCGCCTCGCAAGATTCAGTTTCCGCCCCTCCTCGAATTTCTTCTTGTACTCCGGGTCGTCCTTCTCGATCTTCGGGTCCGTCATCTGCTCCGGCAGTTTCTCCCAGTTCTTCTCGTACCATTCCACCCACTTCTTCATCGCCGCCGCCTGCGACGCCAGGTCCGGCTGGTAGTTGAACTGCTGTCCAGTCGTCGCCCTCAGCGTGTTCCTCAGGTTCACAAGGTACTGCTGCAGGAAGTGCGGCGCAGGCCCCTGCTCCGGGCTCGCGGCGTACATCGCCTCCAGCATCGGCTTTATCGCCTGCCGCGGCCTTATTTCGTAAAGCACCTTGCTCACCTGGTACCGGTAGGCGTTGTTCTTGTCGCCCAGCGCCTCCACCAGGTATGGCACGGCCGCGTTCCCCATCCCGGCAAGCGCCGCCGCTCCCTGAGCCCTCACGCCTTCGTCCGGGTCCTTAAGCAGCGCGAGGAAGCTCTTCGCCTGCTTCTCCTCCTGCGACGGCTTTCCGCCCTTCCCGGTGTCCGCCGTTTTCGACGCCACCTTTTCCGCTATCGCCCTCAGCACCGGCGACAGCTCCGGCTCGCCCGCCCCCTTCAGCTCTTCCTCCGGCACCTCTTCCTTCTCGATGTACGCCACCTGCTCCTGCTGCAGGATCATCGTGCCCCCGGCTATCGTTATCTCCACCCTTCCGTCGTCCATCCGCCTTGCCCGCACCCGGCGGTACACCTTCCCGTTCGTCAGGTATACGTTGTCCGCCGCCGCCGACAGCGCCAGCACCAGCGCCGCCGCCATCATCATCACTTTTCTCACCGTCATGTCCGTTCCTCCTCCCGCCCTCTCTGCAGTTCTTCCGGAAAACACACGTCCGCCCCGGCGTCTCTCTCAATTATGTCGTCATCCCTGAGCACCACTGCAACTTCCTTTTCATACGACTCCCTCGAATCGCTCGCATGCACCAGGTTGTACCGGTTCGAAAGCCCGAAGTCCCCTCGTATCGTTCCCGGCTCCGCCTTCGACCCTTCCGTCGCTCCCACCAGCTTCCTCACCACGCTCACCGCGTCCTTCCCGGCCGCCGCCACCGCCACCGTCGGGCCGCTCGACATGAACGTCACCAGCGGCCCGTAGAATTCCTTTCCCCTGTGCACTGAATAAAATTCCTCCGCTCGCTCCCGGCTGAAACGAAACATCCGCATCCCCTCTATCACCAGCCCCTTGTCCTCCAGCCGCGCCGTTATCCTCCCCACCAGCCCCCTCCTCACCGCGTCAGGCTTTATCAGCAGCAGTGTCTTCTCCATCTTCGTCACCTTTCGCAGTCGATTCCTCCAGGTTCACTATCTTCACCTTCCCCACGTATCCCTTAGTCACGTAGTCCTTAAGATTCATCGCCTTCCGCAGCACCTCCGCTATCCGGTGAGTGTGCGTGACTATGTCTTCCAGCGTCTGGCGCGTCTCGTTATCCGTCGCCCTGTCGCCGCGTTCCAGGATGAACATCAACAGCTGCGCCCGCCCCTGTATTACCCCCAGCGACTGGTTTATCTCGTGGTTCAGCGCCCCCACCATTTCGCCGGCGGCGTTCACTCTTTCTCTCTTTATGGCCGCCAGCCCGTGGTCGGGATCGTCCGTTATATCCTCCACCAGCGCTGCCGTTATCTCCCCGCTTTCACCGGCGGATATCACCCTGAATCTCAATCGCCTCGCTCCCCTACCCGGAATGTCTACCGTGTGATCACTCGGCCGCCCGCCTGCCCCCTCCGGCCGGAACACCTCCTCCACCGGACAGTCGTCGCCACTATCCGCCCCCCAGAAAAGCTCCGCCAGGCTCTTCCCCAGCACCTCGGAAAAATCCTGCCGCCCCAGTATTTCCACCAGCCCGCGGTTCGCCCGCTGCAGCATCAGGAACTCGTCCGCCAGCAGCATCCCCTGCGGATACAGGTCTATCATCCCCTCGATCTCGCGCTTCGCCTTCGCTATGCGCGACAGCACCTCCGGCGTCAGGTCTTCGCTTCTCTCGTCTTCCTGCTTCACGTCCTGGCCCCGTCCTTTCCTCCGGCCCGCTCAGTCCGACCGGCCGCGCCCGGCTATCCTCGCCACGCCGGTCACGTCTTCTCCGCACACGACGTACGCCCTGTCGTACAGGTTCGTCGTCGTGCATACGTGCGACGGCATGATCTTCACCATCTCCCCGGTTGCTGGAACGCCCCCGTCTCCCGCCGCCTCGATCCGGGCGTGCTCCTCGTACATCCTGCGGATGACCAGCCCCCCCGGAAACACCGGCTGCGGCAGCCCGGCGTCCCTCGTCATCGATTTCACCCCGGCGTCCACCAGAGCGTACCCGCCCTTCGACGCCGTCACCGTCGCCAGCACGTATACCGCCTGTTCAAACTCCGGGTGCAGCTTCGCGTACCTCGCGTCCATCAGCACGTAACTCCCCGCCTGTATCTCCGTTACGCCCTCGATCCCGGCCGTCACGTCGTACGTCCCCGTCCCTCCGGCGGACACCGTGCCCACCTCGATGCCGGCTCCCCTCAACTCATCGGCGGCCCACACCAGCTTTCTGACCGCCTCATCCGCGCGTGCCTTCCTTTCCGCAGCGTCCTCTATAAAGACGCAGTGCCCCTCGTATCCCATCACTCCCATCACGTGCAGTCCCCCGTATCCGGCACACTCGACGGCGAAGTCCTTTGCCTCACCCGGCGCCACCCCAGCCCGGTCCATCCCTATGTTCACCTCTATCAGCACCGGTATCCGCACGCCGTGCGATTCCGCCGCCCGGCTCGTCTTCAGCGCCGCTCCCTTCTCTTCCACCGCCACCGTCACGCGCGCTTTTGCCTGCAGCCGGGCGAGGTGTTCCAGTTTCCGGTCGGACACCACCTGGTTTGCGATCAGGATGTCCTTTATCCCGGCCTCCACCATGGCGTCGGCTTCGCCGAGCTTCGCCACGGTCACGCCGCGCGCCCCTCCCGCAATCTGCATCTTCGCTATGTACGGACACTTGTGCGTCTTCGTGTGCGGCCTCAGCAACACCCCGGCCACTTCCAGGTAGTCCGCCATCTTCCGGATGTTGCGCCGAACTGCTTCCTCGTCGAACACGAGCGCCGGCGTAGGTATCTCGCGTGTTTTCATTTCAGTCGTTTCCGCATCCCGTGCAGCCCTGTCGATTGTATCAGCTCCGCCCCCGGCGGTAAAGCCTTATCTGCCGCAGCGGCGCCCCGCCTCAATACCGCCCTCCCGCATCATACGCCCGCCGTAACCCGCTGTGGACACCGCCGCTTTAACGCGGTAGAATTGCACCCGTTCAACTCCCGTCCTGAAGATCGGAACACGGACCCCGCATGCCGGACATCGTCAACCGCACGAAAAGCAGCGCCGCCGAAAAGCTGGCTGACCGCCTGCGCAAACACGTCATGGCCCTGCCCCCCGGCACAAGGCTCGTCTCCGAACCCCAGCTTGCCGAACAGTTCGACGTCGGCCGCTCCACTCTCAGGTCCGCTCTTGCCATCCTCAAGCGCGAAGGATACGTTGAACGAGCGCCCCGCCGCGGCACCCTTGTCAGCCGCCCGCTCGACTCCCGCCCGGTTTCCGCCGCCGTCGTCACTCCCGTCGGCAGGGATGGCGTCCACGGCTCGTTCAACACCGATGTCCTCATGGGCATGACTTCCGCCGCCGGCTCATCCCTTGTCGACATCACTTTTCTTCTCGGGTCGCTGAACCGCGACATCACCGCAAAGTCCCTGCGCGCCGCCCCGTGGAACCGCTACGACGGGATCCTCGTCTTCGAACTCTTCGACCGGCAGTGCGCCGAATTCTTCCGCCAGCGGGCGAAATCCGCCGTTTCCGTCGACTTCGACGCCACCGAACTCGGCATCACCAGCGTCTGCTTTGACAACCACGCTTCCGCCGCACAGCTTGCCGGCCGCCTGATGGACATGGGCCACCGCCGTTTCGCCTTCATGGGCCCAGTCCTCGGCGGCAGGGCATGGGACGACCCCGCTCTCATCGACCGCCTGCGCGGCATCATGGACGTCGTATCCCACCGCGGCGGCCTCTTCCTCGCCCAACACGTCCTTTCGGTC
>JAFGGJ010000035.1 GCA_016930595.1 Planctomycetota bacterium | reverse complement strand
GTTGCCATGGGGCGCCTGTACGTCTACGACGGCGGCGCCTGGCTGCCCATGGTCGCCTGCCACGCGGACCTTGCCGGCATCGGCGAGAACGACCACCATGACCGCAGCCATCCCATCGACGGCGGAGAGGATCATTCCGGCGTGACGGGTGCGGTCCAGGACAATTTTGCGGCTTTCGATTCCGGCGGCCTGCCGAAGGACAGCGGCAAGTCGGCGGCGTCGTTCGCCGACGCCTCCCACGATCACGATGACCGCTATTACACCGAGTCCGAAACCGACTCGCTGCTGGCCGGCAAAGCGGACAAGGTGGGCTCGACGGACCTGGAAATCACCGACAGCGCCAGCGGGCTGGTGCTGCGTTCGCCCGACGGCCACCGGTGGCGTTTCACCGTGGACAACTCGGGCCAGCTCGATTCATCCGATCTCGGCACGTAAAGGAGAAGACCATGCTGGGCGTACTGAAGAAACTGGTGACATCACGCAAATGGCTCGTCGCCGCGTCGGCGTTCGTCATCGCCACCGGCGTCATTGCGGCCGGGTGGGATGAAGCTTCCGCCGCCGAGACTGCCGACAGGATCGTGAACGTCGTCGTCACTCTGGCGGGGCTGTTCATCGGCGGCACCGCCCTGGAAGACGCTGCGGCCAAGTTCGGCTCGGGCGGCGGGACGGGACCGGACCTGCCCGCCGGGCAGTGACGAAGGACGGCAGCCATGTCCGACGGCCCTTCACCTCCCCGCGGCGGCCCCGACCGCGATAGCTCGCTCTACATGCTGGGCAGAATAGCCCAGGGCCAGCAGGACCTTGGCCGCGACCTGAACCTGCTGAGACGCGAAGTCAAGGAGTTCCACCTGGCCGCCGAACGCCGCATCGACGCCGTGGACCGCGGGTTCCGGTCGCTGAAGGCGCGCTTTGAAGCGAGGATTCTTTCGTGCGACGAAAGGCTGTCGCGCTCAGCCCGGCTCAGGCATCCGTGGTACGCCGCCGCCGCGGCCGCGGCGGTCGCCGCCGTATCGGGTCTGCTCGGCGCGCTCGCATCGCTGGTCTTTAAAGGAGGCCCTCGGTGAAACAGCTTCTTTCCGACATCCTTGAACTCGTCACGGCCCTGTTCCGGGCCGTGGCACGGCGGCGTGCCAGCCGCCGCGAAGCGAAACGCAGAAAAAAAGAAGCCCTTTACAGGGAACAGCTCGACAGGCTCACGAAATGAATATCCGCGGAACGTGCCTCGCCATCCTGCTGCTGAGCGCGGCGGTGCCGGCAGGCTGCGCCGGCAGGCTGTCGCTGCGGCCGGCAGGCGGAAGCCCGCCCGTCTACTACCTGTTCCCGGGCGAGCCGGCGCCGGTGGAAGGACCGCAGATGCGCACGCGTGATTTCGAAACGCTCCTTGAAACAATCCGCGAACTGCAATCCGCCGCCGGGAAAACCGACTGACCCGCTAAACTTGACAGGATATGCGAAACATGGATAATGTTCATTCATCCTCGCGGCCAACAAGAAGGGAACTGCTTATGAAGGTAAAAGACATCGGCAAAACGGTCAAGACGCTGAGGCTCGAAAGAGGCCTTTCCACCACGACGCTGGCCAGGAAAGTCGGCATTTCGCAGGCGCAGATATCCCGCCTGGAAAACGGCCTTCAGGGCTTCCGCTCCGACACGGTCTTCAGGATCGCCAAGGCCCTGCGCATCCCTCCCTTCCGCCTCTTCATGACCGAGAAGGAATGGGATGCCTGGGAAAGCGCTTCCGGCGGAAAAAGCAAATCGAAGAAGAAGTAGTAGTAGGGCTTCAAGCGCACCGCCGCGAACGCTCGCGGCGTGCAGCGGCGTGGTGGGTGGAATTATCCGTCACAGTTAAAAAGGCATAATAAATACCTCGAAAAGCCGGCAACCGCCCCGCACCGGCATGCCGCCGGCACCAGGAAGTCCACCCTGTTGTGAATTTTATCACAGCATTGCCCTGTTGCATTTCCGCCATTCGGCCGAAAATACCTCCGTGCCCGAATTGTTTCCCGGAGAACCGGCATGACGCGCCGCAGATACATCGCTGCAATCCTGATGCTGGCAGCCGCGGCCCGGACCTTGTCCGCGGCGGCGGACGAAGCGCCTTTCGTTCTGTCAGTGGACGTGCCCGGCCGCCCGGAACTCTCCTGCCGCTACCTGCGCGACGTCGCGGTCTTCCTGCCCGCAGCGACCCGGGCGACCCTGTCGCCGGCGACCACGAACGCCGTCACTCTTCCTGATGCGTGGTATTCGGCAGGCGGCATGGTGATAAACCGGACCCCCGAGAACTGTGTTGTCTTCACCCCCGCGGTGGCCGGCCGCTACGACATCCGGCTGGCTCCGCCCGACAGCGGGTCCGCGGCGGACGACATCGCGGTGAAAGCATACGTAGTCGTTCCCGCAAACCAGACGGGTACGCACCGGGTCAGGGTGGGACGCACAACATTCGCCTATCCCGACCCGGAACGCTCTGCCTCCAAACGAGTGCGTGAAAACGCCGTCCACTACCTTCCTCCCCTTCTCTTCCTGGCGCTGGCGACCTGGGAAGACAGCGCCATCGCTCCCGGGCTGACCGGCGCAGCCTTTTTGCCCGCCGACCGCAAAGGCAGGCGGGCGGCATCGGTCTTTCCTGCTTCGCCTGCGATCGCGAACAAACTGGCCGTGGCCTCAGCAGTTATGAAACAGAAGAAACTCGACCCGGCCGCCATCGTCTTCGTCAGCGGCTTCCGGCCGCCGGCATACAACCGCAAGGCGGGAGGTGCCGCCTATTCACGCCACATGTACGGCGACGCGGTAGATCTCATCTACGATGCCGACGGCGACGGCCGGATGGACGACCTAACCTCCGATGGCACCGTTGACCGGAGGGACGGCGTTGTCATTGCCGATATCTTTCGCTCCGCCGAGCAGGCGGGCGCCGTGCCAGGAGGTATCGGGGTTTACGAATACCCGGATCCCAAGTCGCGCCTGTCACATGTGCATATCGACGCCCGCGGCTACGTTACCCGCTGGGGCACGTCATACGGCACGGGCCGCGCCGCGGCATTCAAGTGGTGGCCTGAAGGCGAATTCGAAGACGAAAAGGAAGACGAATGACAGGCGGCCCGTCGGCAATCACCTGTTTTCCTCCGGCAAAAGTGAACCTGTTTTTGAAAGTTCTGGGGCGGCGGCCTGACGGGTATCACGAAATTGAAACTCTTATGTCGGCCGTTGAACTCAGGGACACCCTGACGACCTGCAAATCATCACGCACGACGCTGAAAACACGTCCCGAAATGAATCTGCCACCCGAAGACAATCTCGTCATCAAGGCTCAGCAGGCGCTCGAGAAACACGTATCGCGCCCGCTTCCCGCCTCGTTCCACCTGACCAAGCGCATCCCGTGCGGTGCCGGCCTGGGAGGCGGATCCAGCGACGCCGCCGCTGTCCTCCATACGCTTAACCTGCTTTACGACTTGAGGTTATGCCGTTCCGAGCTTGCCAGGGTGGCAGCTGCCGTCGGCAGTGACGTCCCCTTTTTCCTTTACTCCCGTACCGCCATATGCCGCGGACGGGGTGAGATCGTCATCCCCGTCCGCGTGAGAAACAGCATCCCCCTGCTCATCATCCACCCTGGATTCGGGGTATCCACCGCTGATGTTTATCAAAATCTGAAAAGGAGATTGACTAAAAACGTGCAAAACGTAAACTTGTTTTTGCAGCATGAATTCGCCTTGGACCGGGAAATTGCACATGTGATATGCAACGATCTGGAAGCTGCGGCATTAGCCCTGTCGCCCCGGCTCAAGGAAGTGCACGATGCACTTGAAGGTTTCGGCTGTCCCGTTATGATGACGGGCAGTGGTGCGGCTTTTATTGTTTTTGCGAAGGGGAGAATTGCTGCAGACATCAGGCGCCGGGCGCCTGCACTCGGCTGGCGGGCTTACACGACCCGCACCAACGCGGGCAGCTAGCCCGGGCCGACGGCAACACTTTTTCCGGGGGAGGCATGATGGAAGTAACCGAAGTCCGGGTTAAGTTGGCATCGAACCGGGGGGATAAGCTGCAGGCATTCGCCAGCGTTACGCTGGACGGCGCTTTCGTTGTCCGTGACATCAAGGTTATCAAGGGCAACGATGGCTTCTTTGTGGCCATGCCGAGCAGGAAGCTTACCGTAAGATGCGCTGACTGCGGCACCAAGAACCACCTGAGAGCCGTGTACTGCAACCAGTGCGGCACGCGGCTCAAGGAACGCAAGGCGCCCATCGACGAGCGCGGCCGGGCCAAGCTCCACGCCGATATTGCACATCCGATCAACGCCGAATGTCGCAACATGATACAATCCGCCATCGTGGAAGAATTCCTGGCGGAAGTGGAACGCTCCAAGCAGCCGGGCTACAAGCCGTCCGAAGAAGAAGACGCCGGTCCGGACTAGACCACCCTACACGCCGGCCGCCGTTTCCGCACGCTTGTCCGCTTCACGGCTAGCCTATGCCGGCCAAGACGTACGGTCCTTCGGGCATCGCAGCGACACGTGAATCTTCCCCGTGAATCCGCGTTGCCCGGGAGAGGGCGTCTTCCACCGTCCTGCACAGGCTTATCCCAAGCGGGGCCACGTCGGCTTGAGAAACTCCGCCGGCCACCAGCAGCACGCGGGCCCTGCACTGCACCTTGAGCAGCATCTGAAGCTGCCACTGGTCCACCGTGAAACCTGCGCCCCGTCCTATCCTTTCAAGAAACGCCTCCCTGCCTTCGAAGCCCCGCACCATCTCTTCGAACTCGGCGCTCCCCATCCCTTCGCCGCACTCGGCCGCGATTATTATCGTACCGCCCTGCCTGACGACGGGCGCCGCCGCGACTATGCCCTTCACCGCCTGGTAGAACGTCGCGTCAAGCGGATAGCCCGCCGACGTGGTCAGCACTATGTCAGCGGCGGAGTCCAGCGATGCGCTGCTCGTCCCGGCGCAGAAACGACACGCCGCTTCATGGCACGTTCCGAGTTCCCCTGCGAACACCCCGGTTATCCGCCGCTCCGAATCCACGGTAACGTTCACCGAAAAGTCCACGCCCGCCAGCAGGGCTCCTTCCAGCATTTCCCCGTGCACGGGGTTGCCGGCAACCCTGCCCGTTTCGACCCCCTGCTCCGCCAGAAGAGCGGCCCCGTGCAGGAGGCCTATGGTATCCGCCGAGGATATCCCGGGACATATCGCCTTTCTTCCGCCGGAAAATCCCGCCATGAAATGCGGCTCCACCAGCGACGTGGTAATACGATATCCGGCTTCGACGTACCTCCTGTCCACGTCGACCGGTATGCCGCCGCCGGTGACGCCGACCCGCACGTGACCCACCGCGTCCCTGGCATCGTGGTTGGCCGTCCTGTAGCCGGCGGCGACGTCGGGGCCGAGCATTTCATCGAGCTCGCCGGGCGTGGTGGCACGATGCAGTCCCGTCGCCACAAGCAGCAGGATATCTTCCCTTTTCAGGCCGGCGCCGTTCTCCAGCATGTCGAGGAGCGGCGGCAGAAGCACTCTGTACGGCACGGGACGGGTGACATCGCTGATGACGACGCAGGCGCCGTTCTTTCCCCGGGCGGCGTTGCCGGGCGAAAGCGCTCCTCCACAAGGCGCCAGCAACGCCGCTTTCACGGCACCGGCCGGATCCCGGACCGGCGGCGTCCGCGCGGTTTTCAGCACTCCAGCCACGCGCCCGTCCGGCAGGTCGCACGGGACGGTCCCGCGGCCATAAGGCAGGCTGATTTTCATACAGGCGCCTCCATGCCCACCCAATTGCATCTTTTACCACGCCGGCGGCATTTCTCAACGGAATACCCGTGTATCGAGCGGGGCGGAACACTTCGGTTGCCGTACAAAGCCCATGTTGTACCATTAATGACGGTGCGACGCACACCGGGACACGCGTGGAGGCAAAATGAAACTCAACACTCTGGGGAACACCGGTCTGAAAGTCAGCGAATTCTGCATGGGGCTGTTGCCGCTGGGGCCGCTGCAGCTCGACGTGGCACGGGAAGCCGCGGCGGAAATGATAAAACACGCCTTCGACCACGGCGTCAATTTTTTCGACACCGCGCAAGCCTACCGCACGCAGCCTTACATCAAGGCGGCCCTGGGCTCAGATGTGAATAACGCAGTAATCGCCACCAAGTCCGCCGCCGTCGATGAAGACGCCATGGCCGCCGCCGTCGAACAGGCGCTGGAAGAAACCGGCAGCCGCCGCATCGGGATATTCCACCTGCACGCCGCACGCGACCCCGAACCGTTCGATAACCGCGCCGGAGCGCACAAACGCCTCCTGAAATACAAGGAAGAAGGCGTTATCCGGGCCGTGGGCGTCGCCACGCATTTTGTGAGCGTGACGCGTGAAGCCGCGCGCCGTGACGACGTGGACGTCATTATCGCCATCAACAACCTGACCGGCATGGGCATCCTCGACGGCACTGCCGAAGACATGTCCGCCGCCATGCAGGAAGCCGCCGCCGCGGGCAAGGGCGTCTACGACATGAAGCCGCTCGCCGGCGGCAACCTCATTGACCGCATGATGGAAGCCGTGGACTACGCGAGGAACATCCCTGGAAGCTCGGCCGTCGCTCTGGGGCCGGTTTCGCTCGACGAGGTCAAGTTCGACCTGCGGGTCTTCGAAGACGAACCCCTGGCGGCGGGAGACTACGAAAGAACCGCCAAGACACCCAAGAAATATATCATCCTGGGCGGATGCAGGGGCTGCGGCACGTGTGTCGAGGAATGTCCCAACAACGCCATCGAAATCGTGGACGGCAAGGCCCGTATCGACGAAGAAGAATGCCTGAGGTGCGGCTACTGCGCCGGCGCATGCCCTGATTTCTGGATACGCGCCGTTTAGGGCAGGCATGCCCGGCCGCGCCGGGAAAACGGCCTAGCCGACAAGCTCCCGGAAGCGTTCGTACATCTTCCGCCACTCATCGCCCCCGGCCGGGTCGTAGCGTTCCGGAGCGAAACTCCTCCTGACTATTTCGCGCCCTTCGGCAAGCGAGCCTATGCGGCCGAGTCCCATGGCCTGGGTTATGATATTCCCCGACGCCGTGGCCTCGGCCGGCCCGGCCACCACCGGTATCCCGCACGCCTCGGCCGTCAAGCGGCAGAGAAGCGTGTTGCGCGCCCCGCCGCCCACCACGTGCAGCGTTTCCGGCATCTGTCCGATCACCGATGCAATCCGCTCGAACACCATTCTTGACTTCAGTGCAAGGCTCTCGAACACGCATCGCGCCACGGCACCGATGTTTCCCGGCGCCTGCTGCCCCGAATCCCGGCAGTAGCCCGCAATTTCCTCCGGCATGTTCTCCGGTGCAAAGAAACGCTCGTTGTCCGGATCCACCAGGGCGCCTCCAGCCGGCGCTTCCCCCGCCCGCCTGCAGACTTCCACGATGTCCAAGGCCGGGTCATCCTTCTTCCAGATGCGCAGGCATTCCTGTATGAGCCACAGGCCCATCACGTTGGTCAGCAGCCGGAAGGTGCCTTCGACGCCGCCTTCGTTGGTCAGGCCGGCAAGGCGGGCGGCGTCGGTCAGTACAGGTTCGGTGATCTCGACGCCGACAAGAGCCCACGTACCCGAACTGATGTACGCCCACGGTCGCCCGTTTTCGGCGGGGACCGCCGCCACCGCCGCGCCGGTATCGTGCGCGGCGGGCGCCACCACTTCGAGCTCGCCGGCATCAGACACGTACGTGCCGACCCGGGTGCCCGGCTCGACTATCTCCGGCAGCAGGCGCACGTCCAGCCCCAGGCTTTCCACGAGGCGAGGCGACCAGTCCCGCGTCGATGCATCCAGCATCTGGGTCGTGCTGGCCACCGTGTATTCCGAACGCATGCTGCCGCACAGCATGCACGCCAGGGCATCCGGCATCATCAGCATCTTGTGGGCGCGGTCGAGCCTTTCGGCCCCCGACCACACTTCGCACGCCAACTGGAACAACGTGTTGAATTCCATGAACTGAATGCCGCTCGCCGCGTAGATTTCTTCGGCCGGCATTATCTCGCGAAAGAACCTCTCCATCGCCCCGCGGGTACGGCCGTCACGGTACGAGAACGGCTGTTCGATCGCCGCGCCGCGCTCGTCCACCAGGACGTAGTCCACTCCCCAGGTATCTATGCCGACCGTCTGCGGAGGGCGGTCCGACGCCAGCGCCTCGTCCACCGCCGCCTTCACTTCACCGCGGAGGCGTTCGTAATCCCACTTCAGGCTGCCCGCCACGTCTACGAAACCGTTGGGGAATCTCCTGACTTCTTCCAGCGCCAGGACGCCGTCGCCGCTTATCGTCCCCAGCAACGCCCTGCCGTTTGACGCGCCGAGATCCACCGCAAGCGCACGAAAATCCTCCGCCATCAGCACAGTCCTTTCCCGGGCGCCGGCCCCTACTCGAAACCGCTCATGAGCCGCGCCGGCCGTGGCCTGCCCTCGTTGTCCAGGTAGGGTTCGAGGAGCGCGGGGCGAACGGCGGGGAGAGTTCTGCCGGGGATGAGTTTCCCGCCGTCGGCCAGGCCGTCCTCGGGACGCATGGCGAGTTCCTCGACCAGCCTGCCACGGAATTCCTCCACCAGTTCGTAGTGATCCGGGCTGTCGGTCAGGTCCCGCTCCTCCCCGGGGTCGTCCGCCATGTCGAAGAAAAGCTCCCTGCCGCTCTGGGTGAACCACGTGTACTTGTAGCGGCTGCTCACGACATACTGCATGCCGCCGTGCTGTTTCATGTTCGTAAGGCCGGAATGTTCGCCGTGCAGGTATTCCCGCCACTGCGTGTCTTCGCCCCTGAGAATCGGCACGATCGAACTGCCTTCAAGCCCCCCCGGCACCGCAAGACCTGCCATTTCAAGCACGGAGGGCATCAGGTCCATGTGAGTAATCACCTTGTCGGAAACAAGACCCGCTTCGAACCCGAAACGCTTCGGCGCACGCACGATGAACGGGATCCGGGTGGAGCCTTCGAGCGAGTGCGTCTTGCGGTAGAGGAAGTGGTCGCCCAGCAGCTCTCCGTGGTCCGACGAGAAAATTATTATGGTGTTGTCGTAAATCCCGTTGCGCTTAAGGTAGACGATCAGGCGGTTTATCTGGTTGTCTATGTGGGAAACCTGTCCCCAGTACGCCCGGCGGAAGCGGTCGAGCTCGAACTGCGAAATCCTGCCCCACGCGGCGTTCACTTCGGTGGCCGGCACGTCGAACTCGTCGCACCAGTCGCCGGTGGGTACGGGCGGCAGTTCGACATCGTCATACATGTGGAAGAACTCGCGGGGAGGATCCGTGGGCGCGTGCGGACGGTGAAAACTCACGTTCAGAAAGAAGGGCTTCGTGTAATCCCGGCGCTTTATGAACTCAATGGACCGCGTCACCGTCCAGGCGTTGACGTGGAGATGGTCGGGCAGGATGCTGGGGGAAGCCACCCACGAGTTGCTGTCGAGACCGTGCATGCGCTCTTCATACGGGCCGCCGGGCTGGATCTTGAGCCACTCGAAATAGTCGTTCACGTAGTCGCCGTCAAGGTTCTGGTTCGCCTCGTAGCTCTCGTGTGAATGAAAACCCAGCAGCGTCCTCTGCGGGTAGAAGTGCGTCTTGCCCACGCAGTGACACTGGTAGCCGGCGGCGGCGAGCTCGGTCATGAGCGTGGTTTCGTAACGCCACGGCACGCAGTCGCGATACCCTATTCGGCCGACGGAGTTCGGCGAAAGCCCCGTCCACATGCACGCGCGGGCCGCTATGCAGGAAGGGCACGCCGAATACGCCCTCGTGAAAACGGCCCCGCCGTACGCCAGTTCGTCCAGCGTCGGGGTCTTGACCACGGGATGGCCGGCCGCGGAAAGGCAGTCGCCCCGCATCTGGTCGGTGAAGATGTAAACGATGTTGGGCAGCGAGGGCATGGCTTTCTCCTTCCGCACGCACACATCCTACAGAATTACACCAAAGACGTCCCGCGGCCAGCAAAAAAGCGCTCTTTCCGCCGGGACTTACCCGGGCACGAACAGTCTGCCGACGTTGTCCCCGATGATGACGTTGCCGCCGTGGCCGCCGAGGTCGAGGACGAGTTCGCCCAGCGAGCCGTTGTACATGACGTTGTCCTTTACCACGGTGTCTTCAAGCCCCCTGCAGACGATCGCATTGACCGGGGACCAGCTGCCCTTGCCGCCGTCGTCACGGCCGACCCGCAGAGAATTGCCCACGACGGAAGCGCCCGCGACACCGTCAAGCAGGATGTGCGAGCTCTCGATGGACCCGGCTTCCGTCCACTCCGGTTTACCGCTGCGGTAGATTACGTTGCCGGTGACGGAAACGGTCTCCACGGGCCGGCCGTCGCCCCGCCTGAAATCTATGCCCGGTCCGCCCGACCGGTCGATGTAATTGCCGGTTACGTTGTAGTGAGAACCGCCGCGCAGCACCACGCCGCCCTCGCGGTTCCATTCGATCCGGTTGCCGGTGATTGTGGTGGAGCAGTTCTCTTCATACGCGCCGATCCCGGCCAGCCGGTTGCCCGAAAACCAGTTGTCCAGGATGAAGCCGTCCCACCCGCGGATCCGCAGCCCGTTCCCTCCGTTGTGCGATACCATGCAGTTGCGGATGCTGAAACACCATATCCGGTCCAGCCGGATACCGTCCCCACTGAAATGGGCAATCCTGCATCTTTCGATCCGCCAGGCGTCCTCTTCCTTGCCGTAGTCGTCCTTGTTGATCCATATGCCGTGAACGCCTTCCCCCAGGTTATCCCCCATGAAACACATGCCGTTGACCGTGGCTCCGATCGCACCCGTCATGTCGAGAAGACAGGCCGCCTTTTCATCGGCAAGCCTGATGACGGATCCACCCATTTCCCTGTAGCCCCACGACGGATAGCCCTGCAGGCCGACGTACGGAGGCAGTTTGACGGTCGAACACAGGTAGATCCCCGGCGGCACGACGACGGATGATCGTTCGCCAGCGCACCTGTCCATGGCCTTCTGTATCGCCGCGGTATCGTCGGTCTTGCCGTCGCCGGCCGCACCGAAGTCCTTCACGTTCACCGGTAGATCCTCTTTCATGCCGGTCCCCTTCCGTCAGGATTTCAGAACGAACTGGTTGTCCCGGCCTGAAACAAGACGGTACGTTTCCAGGCCGAGAGCCGGGATATCTCCGGTCCGCTCGAACGGTACGCCGGCCCCCGCCGGGAGCCTGAGCTCCGCCTCGATATCTTCCGGCACGGTCACGCGGACGCTGTGGCCGCCCTTCACGGCCTCCGCCTTCAGGCCTATCGTGCCTCTCACCGTGTGCGCCGCGACCTCGAGCCCTGGCAGATCCCCCAGCTGTGGCCTGACGGCGCACCTGGCAAACCCGGGCGCCAGCGGCCTTATGCCCGCCACGTCCATGAAAGTGACGTAGACCGGCGAAACTGCGCAATGGCTCCACTGGTCCACCGTGTCCGGCCTGGCCACCCAGTCTTCCTGTATCGTGTTGTTTCCCCTGACGGAAGACATCCTGTGCCACCGGCCCCGGAATTCGTCGAGCACCACGTCTACGCGCCCCGCCTTTGCCAGCGCCCACAGCCGCCAGTTGGCATTGGCGGGATAC
>JAFGGJ010000034.1 GCA_016930595.1 Planctomycetota bacterium | reverse complement strand
GTCATCACGATGCGGAGCCCCTTCGTGGTGGCGCACGCGGACGTCGAGGCCCGGGGGGACGGTCCCGTCACGATGAGCGTGCAGTCGCGGCTGGGGAAAGCGGACAACATCGGCCCCGGCGCACTGCCGGACAACGTGGTCAGGGGCGTCTATGAATACCAGCTCGCCGTGAAATGCCGCAGGCTGGACAGCCTGAAGGTGCATTCGCTGGTGCAGCATAACCGTTCGTGCAGGCCTTTCCTGGTGCCGGGCAGGAACACGTGGGACGTCAAGGCCGACGGCCCCCTGCGTTCCGGGAAGCTCCACCTGGAAGTCGCCTACAGGCTGCGCCGGCATACCAAGGGGCTGAAAGAGCGGTTCAAGTCGGGCGAGAACCTGTATGACAACAGGCATGTCAAGGAGGACGACAAGAGCACGGTCGTAAGGAAGGAGATAAAGGCTGCGGGGACGAAGATGATGTTCGACATACCGGAAGACGGCACGGACGATCCGGCATACCCGCGGATGGAGTACATCAGTTACATAGCCGAGTGAACTTGACAGGAAGCGCCGCGGCACCAGTATTTGCTGCATGGCCGCAGATGCAGGGAGACATGGAATGCAGATAGGCGCGCAGTATTACCGTCCTCCGTTCCCCAACAGCCGTTACTGGGAAGACGACCTCGGGAAAATGGCCGACAGCGGCCTGAACACGGTGCAGCTGTGGGTTTTGTGGAGCTGGGTGGAAGCGACGCCGGGGGAGTACCGTTTCGACGACTACGACCGGCTGGTGGAGATCGCCGGGAAGAAGGGGCTGGACGTGGTGCTGAGCACGGTGGCGGAGCTGCAGCCGCCGTGGATACACCGGGAAGTGCCCGGTTCGGAGATGATCAACCAGCACGGGCACAGGGTGGTGTCGACGAACCGCAGCGAGTGCCATTACGGGATTACTCCCGGCGGCTGCACCGACCACCCCGGGGTGTGGCGGCGCATGAAGGGATTTCTCGAGGCGACAGTCGACCACTACAAGGACGCTCCCAACCTGTTCGGGTGGGACGCCTGGAACGAGCTGCGATGGAACGTGCACGCCCAGGGGATAGTGTGCTACTGCGAGCACACCATGGCGGCGTACCGCAAATGGCTGGAAGACAAGTACGGCGGCCTGGACGGCCTGAACGACGCGTGGCGGAGGCGGTACAGTTCGTGGGAGGACGTCGATCCGGGGCGGTCGCCGCAGAGGCCGTTCACGGAGATGATGGCATACCAGAGTTTCATAGAGGAACGGTCGAACCGGATAGCTTATTCGAGGTACGAGGCGGTGAAGTCGCTGGACCCCGGACACCCCTGCACGGTTCACGCCGCGCAGCCGTGCGTCTACCAGGCCGGCGGGCCGCAAAACACGGCGCTCGACCGCGGTAACGACTGGTCTTTCGCCGACAGGCTGGACGGGATAGGGACGTCGAGCTTCCCGAAGTGGGGACACTGGGACAGGCCGGACTACGCGGTCCGGATGGAGATAATACGGTCGGCGGCGGGCGGGAAGCGCCTGTGGCTGAGCGAGTTGCAGGGGGGGAGGGCGTCCAGCGGCTTCACGCTGCAGGTGCCGGTGACGGCGGTGGAGCAGCAGCACTGGCTGTACCAGGGCATGGCGGCCGGCGCCGAAGCGGTGCTTTTCTGGTGCTGGCGGGACGAAGTCTTCACGACAGAGTCAGGCGGATTCGGCATAGTGGGGCTGGACGGGCACGCCGAAGAGAGGATCGCGGCGTTCAGGAAGACGGGGAAGTTCATACGGGAAAACGCCGCGACAATAGCCGGCTACCGGCCTGCGCCGGCGGAGGCGGGGATATTCTTCAGCCCGCAGTCCTGCTATCTCCACTGGTGCATAGAGGGCGACGCCCGGCGCGCGTCACAGGCGTTCCTGGGATATGCCAAGGCCCTGGTGCGTCAGAACATAGCGTTCGAGGCGGTGGAGGAACGGCACCTGGACGCCCTTGAAGGCCTGAAGATTCTGTACATGCCGCGGGCGTTCGTGCTGGACGGGGGGACGGAGGAAAGGCTGGGGGACTTCGTCCGGAAGGGCGGCACGCTGGTGGTGGAATCCGAGTGCGGGGCGTATGATTCCCTGGGGCTCTACCGCTACCCGGAAGAGCGCTTCCTGAAAAAGACGGCGGGAGCGGCCGAGGTTGGCAGGCGCAACCTGCCGGAGCCTGCGGAGATCGTTGCGAAGACGGGCGGAACGGAGTTCAAACTGGGGATATCGCAATGGATAACGCCGTTCGCGGGAAAAGGCGTAACGGGGTGGACGGCGCACGACGACGGGATTCTGGTGGGGGAATGCACCGCGGGGAAGGGCCGCGTGATACTGGTCGGGACGTACCTGGGAGAGGCATCCCTGCGCGGGGAGAGCCCTGGTTTCGACGGGTTCGTGGGACACCTCGCCGGCGAAGCCGGGGTCGTGAAGCGGGTCGAGGCGGAAGGGCCGGGTGGAAGCGACGGCGGGATATCCATCCGGTGGGGCGAGTCGGGGGGGAAGAAGGTCGTATTCGTGACGTGCGGGGAGGCGCTGCCGGAAGTCGGACTCAGGTTCGACAAGGGTTTCTTCCCGTCCGGGAGGGTCAGGGATCTTGTCGGCGGGGCAGCGTACAGCGTCAAAGGGGGCGGGGGCAGCGTGTCGTTCAGGCTGCCGCCGGAACAGATGCTGGTGCTTGTCGAAGAGTGAACGTGCGTGCTACCTGTAGCGGGACTCGGACTGCCACATGTCCGGGTTGGGGCCGAGTTTCCGTTTGACGGGTTGCGTGGCGGCGTCGAGCGCCTGCAGGACATCGCCGGGGAGTTTCACGCCGGCGGCGCGCACGTTGGCCCGAGCCTGCCGTGCGCTCCGCATCCCGACGAGCACGCTCGCGACGGCGGGCCTGTCCAACAGCCATGCGAGGGAGACGACTTCGGGCGGGAGGCCGGCGCGGGCGGATATATCGAGGACTTGGTCGACGGCCGCGAAGGTTTCCGTTTCGCAGCCGTCTTCCCCGTGGCGCGCCATTGGCCGATCCCGGTTGAAATGCCTGGAGCGGGCGCGGCCCTCGGGGACGTCTTCCGGCGTCCTGAACTTGCCGGTCAGCAGTCCCTGCATGAGGGGGCTGTAGCAGGTGATGGAGACCTGGTTCCGGACACAGACGGGTTGGATTTCGTATTCCACGGCGCGCCACAGCAGGCTGTAGGGAAGCTGGTTCGCTTCGATACGGCCGAGAGCGAGGATGTCGCGCATGTCGAGCGGACCGAAGTTGGACACGCCGATCGCCCGCAGCTTGCCTTCGGCCTTCAGGTCTTCCAGGGCGAGGAGGGTTTCGGCGAACGGAGTTTCGCGGGAGGGCCAGTGTATCATGTAGAGGTCGATGTAATCGGTTCCGAGGCGGCGGAGGCTGTCTTCACAAGCCGTCCTGACGGCGTCCGCCGACAGGTTGCGGCGTGAAACTTTAGTCCCGATAACGACCTTGTCGCGGCGGCCTTTAAGGGCGCTTCCGAGGATTTCTTCCGACGAGCCGGCGCCGTAGCCTTCCGCGGTGTCAAAGAAGGTCACGCCTTCGTCATACGCCGTATTGATGGCGGCGACGGCGTCGGCCGCATCCTGTTCGCCCCAGATACCGTCGCCGACGATGGCCCAGCAGCCCATGGCGACGGCGGAGACTTCGATGCCGGTCTTCCCCAACTTCCGGTATTCCATCGCGTGCGTCTCCTCCTAGCGCTTGTTGACGACGATCACCGCGGATTCCTCGATGCCGTCCAGTTTGAAAGAAGCGCCGCCGTCGAAGGCCTTGAATCGAACGGGGGCGTCGTCGCGGTTCCACGCTATCCAGGTAAGGCTCCTGACGGGTTCCGGCCACTTGAAACTGACGGCGGCGCGGGCCTTTTCGCCCTTGCACCAGGACACGTTGAACACGTGCACGAGACCTTCGCCCGTATCCTTCCTGCGGCAGATGTCGACGGCGACGTCCTGCGCGGTATCCACGGCAAGCAACCGTTCCGGGTAGAGGCGGTTCAGGAAGTCCATCACCCGGGTGCTGTTGCGGGGGCGGTTTATCAGTGCTGGCCTGATGCACCATTCGGCGACGTCCCCCGGATCGGGTTCCGCCTCATGTTCCAGTTCGGAGATATGAGCGACCATGCCGTCGCCGGCCCGCATGATGAAGTCCGACTGGTGGTCGCGGCCGGTAAGGAACGTGAAGACGTTCTCGCGTTCGCCGGCCCGGTCGAAGTCTTCAAAGGACTTCACTTCCTTGACGGCGGTGCGGACGCGGAAGAAGTCGTCCCTTTCGCCGGTGCGGCCGGAAGTGAGCATGCTGCCGCCGGCCAGAACGAAATCGGCCAGCTTGCGCGCCTGGCGTTCCTTGAGGCAATAGGCGTCCGGCACGAGTACGAGCCTGAGCCCGTCAAGGCCGTCGAGGTCCTTTTCGTAGAGGAACCTGAAGGCGATTTTTTCCTCCTGGAGGAGCTGCGTCAGGGAGCACAGGTGCATGTAGGTCTTGAGCATCGAGAAGGTCATGGATTCATGGTGCAGGAAGACGCCCACGTCGGCGATGGAAACCTGTTTCGTCTGGTAGAGCTTGTTCTTGTGGTACCAGGCGAAGAACTTCCTGCGCGCCCCGTGCGTGTCGGTTTCCCGGGAAGGGCTCACACGGTCCCACATTCCGCACATGCCGGGGTTGAAGCTGAAGGCTTCCGCCATCATGTGTGTAGAGCTGTTGTAGTTCATCATGGGGATATCGAAAGCCTGCACGACCTTATGGGACCTTATCCTGGTATGAGGCGAGCCTTTTTCGTTATAGCCCAGCTTCAGGGTGCCTTCGTTGAAGACGATGTCGGCTTTTTCGAGGAGTATTTCATCGACTATGGAGCCGTAGCCGCGATAGTTCTGGTTGAAACCCTTGCCGCAGTTGTATTCGACCATGCCCCCCAGTTCATGGATGTAGTCGGCCCATTCGCCGAGGGCGTCGCAGAAGATCTTCTGCTGGAAGAGCAGCCAGTCCTGTGCGTTGGCCACGTGGACTTCCCTGTGCAGCACGGGGTGGTTCCATTCGTCGTACCAGGGTTCCTTGGCGAAGCGGAAGTCGGTACGGCCCCAGCGGAGGAGGCCCGCGGTCTTCTTTTCCGGGTCGTTGACGTCATACTTTTCCGCGAGGAATTCCCTCCACATGCGCAGGCACCTCGGGCACCGGCACCTGGCGGGTTCGGGCAGGATGTTCGTATTGTCGAAGTGGATGCCGTCGCAGCCGAAGTCCAGCGCCTTCTTCACGACGCGCTTCTGCCATTCCATGTAGTCTGGGGAAGTGTAGTCGGGCCGCGCGCGGAACATCTGGTAGGACCCGTTGCCGTAGGAGGCGTACTTGCCGTCGGCGCGGCGCACGAGCATGTCCTCGACGATCTCCGGGTTCCCGGGAAAGTCGTACTTGACGGTTTCGGGGGTAAGCGAGCCGCCCGTGCAGTATGCGATCGTGCGCATGTTGTACTTCCCGGCCACGTCATTCATGCGGCGGATCTTTTCCTGCTCTTCGTTTTCGAAGGCCAGGCCGTAGCCCTTGGAGAAATTGGACCACAACTGGTTGACGCCGATGTCGGCAAGGTAGCGGATGTAGTCTTCGGACTTGATGAAGTCCAGGGAAGACGCCGTATTCTGAGTGGCGACCCCCCGCTGGAGGAAGAAATGAATGGGTTCCCAGAAGCCCGTGTAGATGATGCCTTCCTGTTCCAGCAGTTCTTTCTGAGTGCGCATGGCCCGGATCCTTTCCTCGTCATCCACCACGGCAAATATAGCAGAGCCGGGCGCTCCCGCCATGAAATACAGTCTCCAAAAAGCACATAGCGCCGGGGCCCGGCGAGAAGACTTGCGGCGGAGGTCCGGCGGCGGTATCATTAGCCCGGGGGCATGCGACGAGGGAGGCGGTAATGGCGAGACGGGGCAAGGAGCAGCGGCACGCGACGCGGTTCAACGTCGAAGACGTGAGCGTCGAGTTCACCGAGAGGAACCTTTTTTCGTTCTTTTCGCGGGCGAAAGTCGACAGGCAGCCCCTGATAGACCTGTCTGTGGACGGCCTGCAGTTCGTTTCCGAAAAGAAGCTCCCCGAAGGCGAAATTCTGAAAATGGCCATAAAACTGCCCGGGGCGGACGCTTCGATGAACGTCAGGGGACAGGTGCGCTGGATCCAGCAGATACCGGGGCAGGAGCTGTACCGGAACGGCATCCAGATAGTCTCCATGGACCAGGGGTGCCTGGACGCCATAGACGCCTACATAAGCGAGCAGAGCGAACTGGCGGTCCGAGTCCTGTGCAATTCGTGCGGCGCTCCGTTCAAGGCCAAGCGCAAGCTCCACGGCAAACAGGTGAAGTGCCCGAAATGCGGCCAGGTCATTACGATAGAGACTGAGAAGCCAAAGACTGAAGTTGGACGCAAGAGCGTGCACGTCAGCGCTCCCGGCGGCGTCGGGGTGGAAGAAGTCCGCCGGATGGTGGGCCAGCGCGTCTTCATGTTCCTCAAACAGAGCGTCCGCTCGCGCCTGCATCTGGCCATGATAGAACACATGGCCAGGTCCGCCCAGGCGACCAAGATCTTTACACCCAAGGATGTCGCCACGGCCCTGGGGCAGTCCGAAAAGGCCGTCAACGACGTGCTGAAGGACCTTGCCGCCCAGGGCATTACCCGGGCCGTCGGCAAGAACACGTACAACTACGGCCCCGGCAAGACGATCCGCGAATGCATCAATGAACTGCGGCGCCTGAGCATGAAACAGAACGTCCGCTCGGCGATTCTCTCCTTTGTCTTCTCCCAGGAGAAAAAGCGCTAAGGGGCTGCGGCCGGCCGGCGGCGCTGGGACCTGCGGGACACGCCCGGGCCGTCAACAGGATTTCCAGACGAGTTCCGCCTGCCGGGTGAAACGCTGGAGCAGTCCGCTGACGGTGAACCTGCGTTTTCCGATCAGGTACGAGTGCACGGTGTTGTTGAAGCGCTTAGTCCATTTCGCCGGGATGTTCGCCGCACCTATGACGGCTCCGCAGATCGAGCCGGCGGTCGCGGCCGTGCAGTCGTTGTCCATGCCCATGGCGACGGTTTCGCTTATGACCCGGGAGAAGTCCCTGCCGCCGGTCGTCAGGCCCCAGACCGTCAGGACGGCGTTGTTGTTGGTGTGTACCGGGTGCATGCCTTTGAAGCGGGCGTCCATGGCGTCGCGCGCCTGCCGGTAGTTCTTTATCTTCGGGGCGGTCTTGAGGGCCCAACGGATATCCCTGGCGAGGGCGCACTGCGCGGGGATTTCGGTAAGGCCGATTTGCAGCGCTTCGACGGGATCGTCCACGGCGAAGGCGGCGGCGATCGCCGCCGAGAAGAACATCTCACCGTAGATGCCCTGCCGCCTGTGCGATATGTAGGCGTCCCGGTAGGCCATGTCCGCCGCGAATTCCGGGTACCCCGGCGCCATGTATCCCCACGGGTCCGACCTTATGTCGGCGCCGATCCATTCGCAGTAGGGGTTGTTCCTGCCGCCCGCCTGCAGAGCGGGGACGCCGGCCTGCAGGTTGGCAAGTGCGACTTTTTCGGCGGTGCATGCGTAGGGCAGGTACTTGACCCACGCCTTGCCGTTGTCGGCGATGCTGAAGCCCGGGCCGAAGTCTTCGACAACCAGCAGTCCCAGGAGCGTGTAGGCGATGTCATCGTCGACGGGCACGCCGTTCATCTTGTCGCGCGTGTAGGCTTCACGGGGACTCAGGTTGTACCGCAGCCGTTTCGGTTCCGGCACGTATTTCCAGTAGTCGTCCGGAGGGAACGGCATCCCGTTTTCTTCCGCCAGCGCCTCCATCTTGTCGATGGGCCAGAATTCCACCGGAGCACCGAGCGTGCAGCCGGCGAAGCGTCCCAGCATGGCGCCTTTCAGCCGGTCAGCGTAGATTTTTTTCTCAAAGCCCCCCCACAGCTTTCGCGGCCCTTTCGGGCGCAGGGCTCTTATCCGTTTCAGGTCGTTCGGTTCGCGCCGGGCGAGTTTTCCGTCGATGGGCAGTTTCTTGAGCTTGGCCAGGGACGCCTTCATGGCCTTTTCGACTTCCGCCAGTACGGGAGCAATGCCTTTCGCCCCGTATTCGTGCTTGAGCTGCGAATAAAGTTTAAGGGCTTCGGCGAGGTCCGCGTAATCGGGAATCCTGGGGTATGCCATGACCGCTCCTTCGAATTCTGACGTACACCGTATTGTGCATCCCCTGCCGGGCGTGTCAAGGAGTGCCCGGCGGCGAAGGGGATTTCACGCGCCGGCCGCCGTCCGCCTGCCGTATTCGGGAACGCACGTGCTGAGCGACGGGTATTTTGCGCGCATGTAATCCGCGAAGAGGGCCGGGTCTTCCGAGTTGGCGGCGAACATGTCCCAGTGCGCGGGCACCGTCAGGCCGGGGCGGAGTGCGCCAGCGAGATCGGCGGCTTCCTGGTACGTCATGTTACCGATGCAGTTGCGGGAATACCGCGCGGCATCCCGGCCGTTTATCGGCAGGAAAACGAGGTCGAATTTCCAGCGCATGAGTTTCGTCTCGAGTCCTTCATACTTGACGGTGTCGCCCGCGTGGTACACCGTGAACCCGGCGGTTTCGACGACGTACCCCAGGTAAGGGTATCGCCCGGACGGGCCGTCCCGGTCCAGGAATTCGTGTGCGGAGGCCACGCCTGTCACGTTTACTCCGCGTACGGAGACGCTTTTGCCGTCGTCCATGCCGATGAATCGCCCGGCCGGGATCGCCAGTTCGTCCGACAATCCGGGGAGCAGCAGGTCCGGGACGACGAAGAGGGCGTCCGGCGACGCAGCGGCTATTCCCGGCCAGGCGAATCGGTCGACGTGGTCGGAGTGATCGTGCGTGCCGAACACGATATGAGCGTTCGTGACGTCAGCCGGCACAAGGAGCGGAGGTTCGCGCCTGGCAGCGTTGTCCGCCAGGTACGCGTCCATGTACATGACCGTGCCGGCCGCCCTGACGATGAAACCCTGCTGCCCCAGCCACCAGAACGACGGCCCGGCACCGGCGGCGTCCACGTCCGCAACCAGGGCTTTTCCGCGAAGGGAAGCACCGGACAATATCGGCTCCTATCCGTACTGCTGCCGCCCCTTGTAGGGCGTCTCCTGCGGTTCCGGGGCGGCGCCCTCGCGCAGGGCCCGGTACATGGGGTGGTGGCGCCGGTGATACGTGCGGCACGGCTCCAGCCCGAACTCCGCCACTATCGCCGACAGAGGCAGGCCGTCGCTGTTCGATTCGACGATAAAATGTCCTTCTTCGGCATACACGGTCACGGAAACGTCCGTGCCGTACCTGTCGATGAGCCTGCGGGGCATATCGACGTGCCAGTCAGCGTGACAGATGATATGGTCCAGGTCGATGACCCTGGCGGCCACCTGTGACCGCCGGCTGGTTGCCGCAAGGACGTCCCCCTGCGGATTTACGATCCGGGAGGTCGCGGTGCGGACGGCCGAGACAACGAAGTATTCATGCAGGTAGGCGTAAGTCCACAACGGCCTGCCGCCGTCGTAAGCCGAGGGCCAGAAGACGATTTCGGCGCCTTTTTGTTTCAGCAGGGCCCACGTTTCGGGGAAGCCCAGGTCGAAGCAGATCTGGCACCCGACGCGGCCGAAGTCCAGGTCGAACACCGGAACGTCTTCCGGCCCCGGCGTAAGACCGTGCTCCGCCCCGGTGTAGTCGTCCGTGTGCGTCACCGGGTGCGCCTTGTCGTAGACGCCGGCCACTTCGCCCCTGCGGTCGATGATCACCGCGGAATTGAACGCCTTGTCCCCGTGGAGGCGCGTCAGCGGACAGATGACGAAGGTCGAATACTCCCGCGCCCTTTTCGAGCAAGCCTCGGTAATCGGCCCCGGGACAGGCTGTGCTATTTCCGCCTTGGGGTCCCCGATGCCCACGGTGGCGAAGTTCTCCGGCAGGCAGACGATGTCAGGTCCGAGCCTGCACGCGGTGTCCAGCAGTCCCAGGGCGTAATCGACATTCCCTTGCACGCTGCCGGCGCGGTAGTTCGCCATGGCGACGGTCACCACGTTTATTTTTCGGGGCATGGGGGAGCCTTTCGCTGCCAGGAGATATCAGGCTATTCGTCCTGAAGGATTTCTTCAGCGCGCCTGTTGTAGTCGTCCTGAATGCCTTCGATATCCTTCTTCATCCGGTTGCCGTAATCCACCGGGGCCTTACCCGTGAAATAGTCCACGACGTCTTCCGCTCCCGCGGAAGTGTCGTGGGGCGCTTCCGTCTCCTTGGAGCTGCAGCCGCAGCACACGGCCGCCAGGAACATAACCGTCAGCAGTCCCGTAACAATCCACGTTTTCGACATGTCCACCGCCTTTCGCGCCGCGAGCCCGGTGCATGAAGCCCCCGGGGCAATTATAGCAGCGGCACGATGCTGTTGAAACCACCATTGCCGCACAGCGCTCCGATCCGGCCGTCCCCGACGCCGGCGCGGCGCAGCGGCTGGATGACGCCGCTCTCGATATCCGGCACCGTGGTCCTCAGCAGTTCAACGCGACCGTCCGGGACGATCCGGAAGACCCCCGCCACCGCCGGCAGCATGAACGTGCTCCCGCTGTGGAAGCCTGCCTCCACGCCGCCGGCTTCCACCGTTCCGCTGCCGGACACGCATGAATACAGCTCGAACGTGTCCGGCCCCGTCGAACACCTGACGGGGACCGCCGCTTCCAGCCGCTGGAGGCAGAAATACTCCGTCGCTATCAGCCACGTCCTGCGACACCCGTCTTCTTCCAGCACGACGGGAACCGTCCTGTAGCCCGGGGCCGATTCGAATTTCACAGCGTCCATGAAACGCCGCCTGTGCAGCAGAGCCGCGCCGGGAACGCCGTCCGGACCGTCCGGCGGGTACACGTAGGTGATGTCGCAGTTCTGCATTATCTCGAATATCAGTATGCCGCCCTTTGACGCGTGAACGGCTCCGGCCGGCACATAAATCATGTCGCCGGGCTTCACTTCATGGCATATCAGCGAATCATAGGCGTCCCCGGAAGCCAGGGCGGCTTCGAACTCCTCGGCGGAAACGCCGGGGCGGACCCCACAGTGCACGGTCGCCCCCTCTTTCGCCTCGATCACGTACCACGCTTCCGACTTCCCGGTCTTCTCCACGTCCGAGACCGCGGCGATATCGTCGTGGGGGTGCACCTGCGTGCCCAGTTCATACGTGGCGTCCAGGAACTTGGCTATCACGGGGAAACGCCCGCCGAAACGCTTCATTACCCCCTGTCCGAGCATCCCGGCGCCGTGCTCCCCTATGAGATCGTGCAGGGTCATACCCGCCATGGCCCCGTTCCGCACGACGCTCACGTCTTCGCCGTGGTCGCAGGCCTCCCAGGTCTCCGCTATCACGCCGTCAGCAGGCAGATCGTCCTTATCGAAGCGTTCGGCGATCCACCTCGCCCCGAAGCCGTAATGCCGTAGGCTTTCGCGCAGCATCATGGGATACCACATTTTCCGGTCCTTTCGCCGTGCGGACTGGCGCCCTGATGCGCCCGCTCCGCGGGCCACCGCAGGAAACGATATCGCTCAGCGGCCGTCCTGCACAGAGCAGAAAGAGTTTTTTTGCCGGCCGCCGCCCATGCGGGCATGTTCCGGCCCCGTTGGGCTGGACGCGGCCACCTCCGTGACTAACATGTATCCGGACAACGTTGCCGCCCCGGGTTTCGGGGCTCGAGGAGGAGTTGAGATGTCTGCAAATCCGCCGAAACTGGGCTTCGCGCCCACGCGCCGCAACGTCTTCGACCGGGTCGAAGCCCGCCGCTACAAGGACATGATCGAAGACGGTCTGCGCAAGTGGAAAATTGATTTCGTCAACCTGGATTTTCTCAATGACGAAGGCCTTCTTTTCCAGATGGCCGACGCCAAGACAGTGGCCGATCGTTTTACCGCGGAAGGCGTTGACGCCGTCTTCATTCCCCACTGCAATTTCGGCACCGAAGACGCCGCCGCCAAGCTCTGCAGCCTTGTCGGCAAGCCGGTGCTCCTGTGGGGGCCGCGCGACGACGCCCCCCGCCCCGACGGCAGCCGCATCAGGGATTCCCAGTGCGGCCTCTTCGCCACCAGCAAGGCCCTGCGGCGCTACGGCGTGCCATTCACCTACGTCCCCAACACGTGGATCGACGGGCCGGAACTCGAACACGGCGTAAAGGCCTTCATGAAAGTCGCCGCCGCCTGCAAGGCTTTCAACGGCGCGCGCATCGGCCAGATCGGCCCGCGCCCCAAGCTCTTTGCGAGTGTCATGGTGAACGAAAGCGAACTGCTCGAACGCTTCGGCATTGAAATCGTCCCCGCCACGCTCATCGGCATCGAGCGCGGCGTCAAGGACGTCCTTTCGGCGGGCGGCGACGAACTCAAGGCCCTTGTGGACGACCTGAAATCCCGCTTCAAGTTTCCCAAGCAGTCGGACGAAGCTATTGCCATCCACGCCGCGACCATCATCTGGATAAGGCGCTGGGCCGCCGAAGAGAACCTTCAGGGCGTGACGCTCCAGTGCTGGAGCGACCTCCAGCGTGCGGTAGGCATCTGGCCATGTTTCGTCAACGGCGAACTCACCGGCTCCGGCCTCCCGTCAACCTGCGAAACCGATGTCCACGCCGCCGTGACCGCCGTTATCCTCCAGCAGGCCGCCGCGGGAGCCACCTTCTGCGCCGACCTCACCATCCGCCATCCCGACAACGACAACTCCGAACTCCTCTGGCACTGCGGCCCGTTCCCGTCATGCCTGGCGCGGGAAGGATGCGACATCGAAGTAATCGGCTACGAACCGGAAAACAAGGTCTCCGGCCTTGCGCAGTTCCGCGCCAAGGACGGTCCCGTCACCGTCAGCCGGTTCGACGGCGATCACGGGGACTACCGCCTGTTCTTCGGCCATGCGCGCACCGTCGATGGTCCCCACAACCGCGGCACCTACGCCTGGGTGGAAGTCGACAACTGGCTCGATTGGGAAGAGAAACTCATCTACGGTCCCTACATCCACCACGTGACCGGCGCCTACGATCACGTCGGCCCGATACTGCATGAATTCTGCCGCTACGTGCCCGGCCTGGAACCGGACCCCGCCGGCCTTGCCGACGGCGATTTCCGCAGCTTCTGGCGCGGCATGTCGCGCTAGACGGGAGACGCCTTGAAGAACACATCCATGTTCCACTACCGCGAAATCCTGCGCATGGCCGAGTCGCGCGGCACCTGCATAGCGACCATCGACTGCGGCTGGGGCCACCTTGAATTCCTGGAAGCCGTCCTGAACACGGCGAAAAAGCACAACGCACCGGCCGCGATCCTCTGCTGGGGCGGTTTCGTAAAGGCCATCGGTTTCGCCGCCTACACGAACCTCGTTGACGCCATGGCCACGCGCCTCGGCGTGCCCGCCACGCTCCATCTCGATCATTCGCACGACCCCGATGAAATCAAGGCCGCCATCGACGGCGGATTCACCTCCGTCATGTACGACGTCGAGGATTACGAATTCGAAGAAGCCATAAGCCGCGCGAAGGCGCTCGTCGAATACGCGCATTCCAAAGGCGCCATCGTCGAATCGTCCTTCAGCTCAATCGGCAGGGAACACGGTGGAGGCGCCGCCGACCGCCCGGAAGAAGTCACCGACCCGGCCCAGGCCGCACGATTTGTCGAAGAAACCGGCGTCGATATCTTTTCCCCCGCCGTGGGCAACCTTCACGGCTGCGTGGACATGACCATGCCCCTGGACTGGAATGTAATCGAAGCCATAAGCGGCGCCGTGGACGTGCCTCTCGCCCTGCACGGCGGTTCCGGCGTGGCGATAAAAGACGTGGCGAGGGCCGCCGGCTGCGGGTTCCGGAAGCTCAATCTCTACACGAAGCTCCAACACGTCTACTCCGCCGCCGTCAGGGCGCACCTGGCCAAACGCCCCGATGATCCGTGGACGAAATGGGCCGCCGCGGGCCGCGCGGCTCTCGAAGCCGCCGTGGAACCTTACTTCACCGGCCTCAACCTCGTCGGCTCCGCGGCAGATCTGGATATTTGATGTCTTCCCGGGCGGCGCAGCTGTTAAGATGTTAACATGTATGCTCCTGCTCGGGAGCAGGGAAGGCTCTTGGTAGGGAGTGCGCCATGTCGTGCCGGTTCGCGAAATATGCCCTCGTTTCCCTTGTGTTCGCTCTTGCCGCAGGCAGGGTCTCGGCTTACCAGTACAGGCCCCCGGGGCAAAAGACCGCGCCCAAAGAACGCGTGAACATCAGAATCGCCGAAGCCGAAGGCCTCGTGGATTCCTGGGAAGAGAAAGCTGCCGACGGAGCGCACACCTTCCGTTCCGTCCGTGCCGGCGCCCGGGGCGAAGTACCCATCGAGCCCTGGTGGGGCACGGGCCTCCGTCCCAAGGAGGACGCTTCCTACCTGGCGGAAATCTCGTACAAAGACACCTCCGACCGCCCAATCCTCGTCGAAATGTGGGCGGGCCTCCCCGGCCGTTACGAACTCCACCGCATCGGCGGCCTCGCCGACGGCGAGTGGAAGACCGCCAAAGTCCCCGTCCCGTGGGACATGGTCATGAAGAACCCCGAGAGCGGCAAGACTTCCATGTACATCCTCGCCGGTCCCAATGCGCCCCTGCCCGTGGAATCCATCGTCATCAGCGACGGCGACCCCGAAAAGGACGAGAAGCTCTGGGCTGAAGAAACCCGCGACTGGGTGAACCGCGTTCAGGAAGCCAAGCGCCGCAGCCCGAATCGCAAACACGCCGCCGAGAAAGCTCAGCTCGCCGGCCCTCTTGCACAGGCGCCCATGGTACCCTTTGCCCGCTCGACGGCAGACCTCGTTTGCGATAACTCCGCCCCTAAGCAGGACGAGACCGGCGTTCCGGTCCGTATACGCATGGCCACCAACGAAATAGAACCCGGACAGTTCGGCGTCTACGCCAACGGCACCGACCTCAAGGGCGTCAGCATAGAACTCGACAAGAGCGGTCTCAAGAGCAGGCGGCGGCGCTCGTTCAAAGGTACCGTTGAACTCTTCACCGCCGAATACTCGGTCACTTCCGGCAACGACTATTTTCCACAGCGCCTCTGGCCGGCGTACCCGGTCGATATCCCCTCCGGACGCTCGCATCTCTTCTGGATAAACGTCGAAGCCCAGGCCGGCAGTACGATGCCGGATACGTACAGCGGCCGCATCGCCGTCCGCGCCCAGAACGCTCCCACCGTCTACATCCCCGTCGAAGTGACCGTTCTTCCCATCAAGCTTCTGACCATGAAAGAAGCCGGCCTCCAGATCGGCGGCTGCACCACCGGGCTCATTCCCGCCCACGAACTCAAGGAGCTCAACCGCCACAACATGAATTCCATAAACCTGTGGTACTATGGCTTTGCCCCCAAACTTATACGCAAGTCTTCCACCGACTTCGATATGGACTTCACCATCCAGGACGATTTCATGAAATGGGCCCGCAAGTACGGCACGGAAAGCTTCGTCTACTTCCTTGGCGGCAACCCTTACGGCTTTCCCGATACCGACCAGCTTTCACGCGAGCTTTACCGCTGCGTCTACCGCGACGGCTCCGATATGATGGGGCACCGCCTGGAACTCCTGCGCGCGGTCTGCGCTTCCCCCAACCAGCTTAACCCCGACGTCCGCCCGCTTTATGTCAAATGGGCGCGGGAATTCATGAAACACGCCAGGGAAAAGAACTGGCCCGAACCACTCCTTACTCCCTTCGATGAGCCCGCCAAGTGGGTCCAGGGCAACTGGGCGCGCGCCAAGGTCTTCTACTACAAGCGCGCTGACGGCAGGGATAGCGTTGACAGAGTGATACAGCGGGACGAAGCCAAGTTCATGGCGGATCTCAAGGCACAGGACATCACCCCGGAATTCCTCGGCATGGGGGGGGCGGACACGTGGATAAAGTCCTATTTCAAGGACGCCTGCGCCGCTATTCACGAAGGCTGGCCCAAGGCCCGCATTTACGGCTCAATTCACCATGCCGAACCGGGAGACGACTTCATTCCCGATATCGAAGTCTTCTGCACCAACGCCATTCACGAAAACCCCCGTCTCGGCGACCTGGTCCGGGCCGAAGCCGGCCGCCGTCCCGACGACGGCGTTGTCTTCTGGCAGTATTCAGGCGGAGGCGACTCACGCTCGGTTTCCGAAGGCCGCTACACTTTCGGTTTCTTCTTCGGCGCGTTCGATTCCAGGGGCTCGCTCTGCTGGGCCTACAACTGGGGCGGCCGCTTCGACACTTCTTCCGGCGACAACTGGCTCTATGGCTGGACGACGCCGTATTCCGTCGTGCGCGCACCCTTCTGGGAAGGCATGCGTGAAGCCTGGGACGACAGGCGCTACATCGAAACCCTGCGCTTAGTCGCCAGGCAGAAGGGCAAAGATGCCGAAGCCGAACAACTGCTCAATTCCATCTTCGATACGGCCGTCCGGACACGCACGGCCGGCGGGCGCGACACCGTCAATGACTTCTACGCCCGTACCAACGACCCGCAAGCCCTTGATACCATGCGGGGCATGATAGCCGACCTGATCATGCAGCTCGCATCACCACGCTGACCCACCCACCCCGTCGCCTGCGGCCCCACCCACCCTGATCGGCTGTGCCGTCCCTGCCTATCGGCAAGGAAGGTTTGCTTTCGCGCAGGACCCCTCGCAGGGGCCGGCTCAACTCACCCCCTTGCCGGTGCGGCGGAATTTTCTTGTCTCCCGCACTTTTGCCGGTATTCTGTTACTCCTTACCAGGAGGGCAGTTCCATCATGACAGACCACGACCTGCCGGCAGATGATATCGACGCTCTCAACGGCAAGACCATCGGCCCCTGCAGGATCGAACGTCTGATCGGACGGGGGGCGATGAGTGCGGTTTACGTCGGCACCCATCTCAAGTTTGAAACTCCGGTGGCAGTCAAGATACTAGCGGACGTCCTTGCCGACGACCCGGAATACGTGGCACGGTTCCGCCGAGAAGCGCGCTCCCTGGCAAAGCTCCAGCATTCCAACATCGTGACGGTTTACGACTTCGGGGAACAGGGCGGCCATGAATACATCGTCATGCGCTTTGTCGACGGCATGTCGGTCAAAGACCTCATAACCCGTGACGGCAGGCTCGGCTTCGAACGCGCCTTCCCCATCATGCGCGACGTTCTGCGGGGGCTGGATTACGCGCACGAGCGCGGTTTCATACACAGGGACATCAAGCCGTCCAACATCCTGCTGGACGCCCAGGGCAGCGCCCTTCTCGCCGATTTCGGCCTCGTGAAACAGCTCGATTCGGAACACCTGACCATGGCGGGTGAAGGGGTGGGCACGCCGCACTACATGAGTCCCGAACAATGGGACGGGGCGGACCCGACTCCGCAGATGGACATCTGGTCGGCGGGAGTCACTTTTTACCACATGCTTACCGGGCGCGTGCCCTTCGAAGGCACCGGCGCCAGCCAGGTCATCAAGAACATAACCGTAAGTAGTCCCGCGCCCCTTTCCGCCCACGGGCTTCCCGTGCCCGGCGGTCTCCAGGCCGTCCTGGACAGGATGCTGGCCAAGGAACCGGGCGACAGGTACACGTCCGCCGCGGCCGTCCTTGCCGATATCGAAGCCCTCGCAGGAATCCCCGCCTCTTCCCCTGCACCCGCAGCCGCCCCCGCGCCGGATGTTCCCGACAGCACGCTCAAAGTGCCGCGGCAGATGGGCCCGACAGAAGATTCCACTGCCCCATCCGCATCCGCCACGGTACGGCGGTCCAGGCCGCTGGCCGCAAAACTCCTCCTTGCCGTGCTTCTGGTTGCTGGGGTTGGAGGACTTGCGGCGGTTGCGATCCTGCTCTACAACAACTACCAGAAGAAAGCGCACGCCGCTTATGCGGCCGCCGAAGGCAAGGCCAGGTCCCTGGCCGACAGGAACGACTTTGACGGAGCCCTTGGGGTTCTGCGAGACTACGTCTCCGAAGACGGCCGCTGTGCAAAAGGCGCCGTTGCCGCCCAGTCGCTCATCCGAGGCGAACAGATGGATGCCGCCGACTGGCAGTCCCTCCGGGAAACCGTGGCACAGCATACCGAAAACGGGGACTTCGATGAAGCACTGAAAAGAATCCAGGCCTTCCAGGCGTCGGCGCGCTCCCCCAGGTATCGGCAGGAAGCCGCCGTGCTGACAGCCGCCGTCCAGCAGGAAAAAGCCGAAGACGACAAGATTTCCCCCGCGGACATAATCGCCGCGAGGCGTGACGCCGTGGACCTTGCCCGGACCGTGGCGGATTGCGACAAGATCAAGGCTTTTGCGGATACCGTTGCCGAGGCGAACAAGTTTTTTCAGGAAGCGGAAGCCCTTTCCACCAGGAACCGGAAAGGCGCGGCGCTAAAACGCTACCGCGCCGCTGCCGACGGTTACCGCAGTGTCGCCGCCAGGCTGGATGACTTCCGTGCCGCCGCCCGCTCCCGCGCCGGGGCCGCCAAGGCTCAAATCTCGGCCAAACCCGTCGTCGCTTTCGCGGGCACCGATTACAACCTCGCCGAAGCGTCTTTGAAAGAATCCACCGCAGCATACGAAGCCGGGGATTTCAAACGGGCCGTCACCCTTGCCGACGCGGCAACCCAGGCTTACGACTCCGCCAGGACCGCCGGCATAAATGCCGCCGGCATCGCTGCTCATCGGCACGCCGTGAAGGGCGATACAAAACCGGCCGCCGACATAGTCGCCTGCCTGCTCGGCGCCGACAAGGATGCCGCCCTCAGGTGCCTCCGCTTCATGCCGGACGCGACGGCGTCGCAGGTCGCCGTCCATCTCTCGGACATGGGTGTTCTGTCGGAACCCGTCCTTGTGGAATTCGCCGGCGTCTACAGCGCGTGCAGGAAGAACGGCACTTATGATTTCGAATACGGCGCATGTGTGAGAGCAGTGGCTTTTTCAGGCGATGGCCGCCGCGTTGCCCTGGGCGGGAACGCCAATAACGCCGTCATCGTCGACATGATGACCGGCAGAAAGACTTTTCTCCCCTCGCCTTTCCAGTCCCGTACCGAAGCTCTCTGCTTTTCCCCGGACGGCGCCCGCCTGGCGGTGTGTGAAATCAGCGGGAACCTGTGTTTATGGGATACCGCGACCGCCCGCCTGCTGTGGAAAACCAGCAACCCCGGACTGGGGGAATCCGTGTCCTTTTCCCCGGACGGCAAGTTCATCGCGGCAGCGTTCTGGAACCACAACTACGAAGATTACGTGCAGGACGGCAAGACGAAGAAGCGCATCAAGTCCTGGCACAACTGGCTCAGGATATACGAAGCCGTTTCCGGCACCGAACTGCTCTGCGAAGAAAAAGATGGCTGTCCCAGGGCGGCGTACGCCCGTTTCCTCGGGAACGGCCGCCTGTGGATCGCCGGCGTCGTTCCAGGAAACTCCATCGCGATACTCAACCGGCGGACGGCGAACCGCATGGAATACACCGTGCTGCAGACGTTCAACAACGACACTTCGTACGCGGACTTTTCCGGGGACGGCTCCTTGGCCCTGCTGGGCAACGTCCTGAAAGCGGAACTCCTGAGTCTCGGCACCAACCGGTCTATCGCGACCTACAGGTACGGCGCGCCGCTGGCGCTGTCGCGCGACGGCAGCGTTGCGGCGACGTCCTTCTGCAAGGATATCTTTACCAACGGACCTGGCAGACGTCCTGGGCAGATTCATTACAAGGGCTATGTGAAAGCCGTTGCGTTTTCGCCGGACGGGGACTTCGTGCTCGCCGGAATGGACGGGATAACCGACAAGAGCGCCGAGGCCAACACGGCGATCCTCCATTACATCGGCGGAGCGTCCGCCCGGCCCTGAAAAGGCGAGCGGAAGTCAGCGGTCAAGATAGCGGCGGAAGGCGAGGGCGAGGTCTCGACCGAAGAGCCTGGCGGTATCGGCGTTGACTTCCGCCCCGCTGGCAACAGCGTAGGGGATCTCGATGCCGCCAGCGAGCGTGACGCCGGGGAGCTCCGAGGCCCAGGTTGAACACCCCTTGCCCAGGGCATAGTTGACGCCTTTATTCCAGGCCTTGCCGAAAGGCAGGTTGTCGGCGGCCCGGTAGCGCAGGACGCCGGACTGAACTTCTTCGAGGATATTTCCGAAAGCGCACTGCTCACCCCAAGCGGCATCGCCGCTCTGGCCGACGAGATAAACGGACTCGTTATACTCGCCGCGTATGTGCGGGCAATGGAGGTCCATCTGTGCGAAAGGCCCGCCGTCAAGCCAGCGGGGGACGAGGGAGCGGAGAGCGAAAGTTTCGGCATAGATGCTGTCGCCGGCATAGTCCCTGCCGTGATCCCTGGGGCGGCGGTTCTTGCCCTGGTCGCCCTGTTCAACGCCGTCTTTGTCAACAAAGGGCACGATGAGGAAATCGACGTTGGAACGGAACCAGTCGCCGTCGCCGTCATCAGCCATGACGGAAGAGATGATGCCTTCCAGCGCGTAGCTGGCCATCATTTCGCAGCAGTGGTGACGGCAGGTGAGGAGGACTTTCAAGCGGCCGGATTCGCCCGCGCCCAGGCGGACAAGCTCGACATCGCGGCCGCCGTTGGAGCGGCAGAGGGTAGAGAGTCCGAAGCCGGGACGACCGGCGTATTCCCGGGCGAAATCATGGAAATGCGACTGAAGGCAGGGCATGGCGAAAGAGAAGCGGACGTCTGCGGGGGCGTCCGTAAAGTCATAGGTAAAGCAGCATTCGCCGGGGGTCTCCCTGCCAAGCCAGCGCCAGGTGCGACCGGAATCAAGACTGACGGCTGGACCTAGTGCGGCAAGGACATCGCCATCGGTGAAGTGAAAGGTGAAGCGGCGCGGCGGGGCGTTCCGGACGCGGAAACACCAGTAAAACCAGGGCCCTTCGGTGTCGCGCAGATCCTGGCGCAGAAAAACACGGTCGCGCTCAATACGGTCGACGATGATGTTGCCGCCGGGGAAGCCGCAGTCGATGGAGAGGTCCACGCGGAGATCCTTTCCGGCAAATGCGGCGAGGGCCGGCGGCGACGGGGAGAAACGTGGCTATTCTTCGCCGGCCGCGCTCTTGCCGCCCTTGGCTTCAGCGATGGGGAGCGTATCGACGAGCTCCAGGAAGACCATCTGTGCGTTATCGCCGAGGCGTGTGCCGTACATGTTGCGGCGGCGGCCGAGGGAGTCTTCCTTGGTAAGGCGGATGGTCTCGGGCAGCTTGACGATCCTGGTATAACCGCCCTGGCGGTCGGCATAGCGCTTGGCCAGCCTGCTGAAGGCCTTCTGGACGGCAGGCTTGTTGCCGCCGAGGGCCTTGAGAGCAAGGCGGCGGGAGTGGAGGTCGCCCTTTTTGCTCCAGGTAATGACTTTTTCGGCAAGGGAGCGGGCCGCCTTGGCTTTCTGCACGGTGGTACGGATGCGCTCGTGCCGGAGGAGGTTGAGTACGAGGTTACGGACCATGGCGGCGCGGTGTTCCTTGGTGCGTCCGAAATGGTTGGAAGCCTTGCGGTGTCGCACGGTAAGCTCCTATTCCTGCTGTTCTTCCTCGTCGACTTCAAGAACGGCGATGACTTCTTCGGGGAGTTCCATGCCGAAGGAGAGCCCCATGTCGGCGAGCTTGCGCTTGAGTTCGACGAGGGAGGTTTTGCCGAAGTTGCGGACGGCGAGCATGTCCTGTTCGGTGCGGCGGACAAGGTCGCCGATGGTGGTGATGCCTTCCGCGCTGAGGCAGTTCTCTGCGCGAACGGAGGGGTCGAGGACCTGGACGGGGAGGGAAAGCTTGTCCCTGAGCTCGCGAAGCTTCCTGGCTTCTGGGCTTTCGAGCGAAGGCTGTTCGCGCCCGGTCATGGGGAGTTCGGGACCCATTTCGTAGAAGCGGACGAAGGGATTGATGTGCTTGCGGAGGATGAGGGAGGCTTCGATAAGGGCGTTTTCGGGACGGACGGTGGCGTCAGTCCAGATTTCGAGGACAAGGCGATCATAGTTGGTGCGCTGGCCGACGCGTGTATTTTCGACGGAATACCTGACACGCGTGACGGGGGTGAAGATGGAATCGACTGGGATGACGCCGACGGGGAGGTTGGGGTCGATGTTCTCGTCGTCGGGGACGTAGCCGCGTCCCTTACGGAACATGACGTCCATGTGGAAGTTGACGTCGGCGGTGAGGGTGGCAATGACGAGATCGCCGTTGACGATTTCGATGCGTTCATGAGAGGAGAGGTCTGCTGCGGTGACGGCGCCCGGCCCTTTCTTGTCAATGGAGAGAACGACGGGCTCTTCGCCGACCATCCTGACGCAGAGGGACTTTATGTTGAGGACGATATCGGTGACGTCTTCGACGCAGCCTTCGATACCGGAGAACTCGTGCTGAACGCCGTCGATCTTGATGGCGTATGGGGCGGCGCCTTCGATACTGGAAAGGAGGACGCGGCGGAGGCTGTTGCCGATAGTATGGCCGAAGCCGCGCTCGAAGGGTTCAGCTACGAACCTGCCATAGTTATCGGACAGGGAATCCTCGTCAACGGTAACCCGCGAGGGGAGTTCGAAACCCAACCATCTAACTCTTGTAGCCAAGGCAAAGCCCTCCGTCCAAAAACCGACTACCTGGAACAGAATTCGACAACAAGCTGTTCATGAATATCGAGTATAACCTCATCCCTAGTAGGGAGGCTCGAAACGGTACCCTGCATGGAAGCCGGATCGAGAGAAAGCCAGGAAGGGAGTTCGTGCTTGCCGGTGCGTGCGAGCCTGGAGGAGACGAGGTTCTTGCTGCGGTCATTTTCCTTCACAGAGACGACATCGCCGGGCTTGACAAGGTACATGGGCTTGTCGCAGCGGCGGCCGTTGACCCTGACATGGCCGTGGACGACGATCTGGCGCGCTTCGGCCATGCTGGCGGCGAAGCCGAGGCGGAGGATGCAGTTATCGAGTTTACGTTCGAGGAGGACGAGAAGGTTCTGGCCGGTGTTGCCGGACATGGTATTGGCGAGGTCAAAGAGACGCCTGAAGGGTTTTTCGTAGAGGCCGTAGTAGCGCTTGATCTTCTGCTTTTCGCGAAGCTGAAGGCCGTAGTCGCTGACCTTGCCTCTGCGCCAGTGCCTGGAACCGGGCGGGAAGTCGCGCTTTTCGAAGGCGCACTTGGGGGAATTACAGCGGTCCCCCTTGAGGAAGAGCTTCATACCCTCCCTGCGGCACTTGCGGCACTTAGGGTCACGTTCTCTGGACATCTAGGATACCTCCAAAAAGCATTCAAACCCGCCTGCGCTTGCGCGGGCGGCAACCGTTATGGGGAATGGGGGTGACGTCGATGATGGCGCTGACTCCGAGGCCGCCGGACTGGAGGCCCCGCACTGCGCTTTCCCTGCCTGCGCCGGGGCCCTTGACGCGCACTTCAACTTCCTGCATGCCCATGGCGACGGCTTTTTCCGCGGCAGCTTCGGCGGCGCGCTGGGCGGCGAAGGGCGTGGATTTCCTCGAACCGGTGAAGTTGCTGGCGCCGGCGGAGACCCATGCAAGGGTATTGCCGGTGGGATCGGTGATGTTGATATAGGTGTTGTTGAAGGTGGAGAGGACGTGTGCGACGCCGCGCGGGACGACCTTTCTGACCTTCTTCTTGCTATAGGACTTGGCCATACTGAAAATCTCCCTTTAGTGGATATCTTTGACGCCGCGCTTGACGGCGACGGTTTTCTTTTTGCCCTTGCGCGTACGAGCGTTGGTCCTGGTGCGCTGGCCCCTTACGGGGAGGCCGCGAATATGGCGGATGCCGCGATAGCACTGGATTTTCTTAAGGCGGTTGACGTTCTGGACGAGCTGCTGGCGGAGCTGGCCTTCGACGGGGTAGTTTTCGTCGATATGGGAGTTGAGGCGGCTGATCTGGTCTTCGGAGAGCTCCCTGGCGCGCATCTGCGGGTTGAAGCCGAGGTCGGCGCAGATTTTTCTGCCGGAGGCGGGACCGATGCCGAAGATGTAGGTAAGGGAAACCCAGAGTACCTTTTCGCCCGGGACGTCGATACCTGCGATACGAGGCATGAGCAGTCCTTTCTATTTCTGACGCATCTTGTGCTTGGGGTTACGCTTACAGATGACGCGGACTTTACCGTGCCGCTTGATGATACGGCAGTGTTCACAACGCCGTCTGATAGAAGGCTTAACCTTCATTGTTCATCTCCATCCTCTTCTTCTTCGAAATCATCATCCTTGGGAAGAGCCTTACCTCTGTAAACGATCCGTCCCCTGGCGAGGTCGTAGGGGCTGACTTCGATCTGGACGGTATCGCCAGGGAGGATCCTGATGAAGTGCATTCTCATGCGGCCCGAGACATAGGCTTCAATGACATGGCCGTTAGGAAGCTCAACCTTGAAAGTGTCATTGGGCAAGGACTCAAGGACCTTGCCTTCGAGCCTCAGCGCTTCATCCTTTTTCGCCATAAGCTCCTTTCTTCAGGCCGCAGGCGGGCGGAAACGCACCGAACGGCCGGGCAATCAGATGGCGGTAAGAATCATCCCGCCGTCCGGACCAACGGCAACAGTATGTTCAAAGTGACAGGAAAGCGAGCCGTCGTGGGTAACGACGGTCCAGCCGTCACTGGAAACATCAACTTTATGAGTACCGACATTAAGCATGGGCTCAACGGCGAGGACCATGCCTTCCCGAAGGGTGATATCCTTGAGGGCCTTGGGGACGGGGGAGTAATTGGGGACCTGGGGCTCTTCGTGTAGGTGACGGCCGACGCCGTGGCCGACGAAATCCCTGACGACATGGAAACCTGCGGCCCGGGCGGAAGATTCAACGGCCCTGCCGATATCGTCAAGTGAGTTGCCGTCCCTGGCCTGGGACGTACCCGCGAGCATGGCGTTGCGGCCGGCATCAAGGAGGGCGGAAGCAACGTCGCCGACCCTGCCGACGGGGAAGGTCCATGCGGCGTCACCGATGAAGCCGTCGAGTCTGGCGCCGACGTCGACGCTGACGATATCGCCTTCCTGGAGAACCCTGTCGCCCGGGACCCCATGAACGACTTCTTCATTGACGGAGATGCAGGCGGCCGTGGGGAAGCCGGCTTCCAGGGGGAAAGCGTACTGGGCGCCCCAGGCATCGATGACTTCTTCCATGCGGGCGTTGATGCACCCGGTTGTGACACCCGGCGCGATCATTTCGCCAGCCGCCTTGAGAGCAGAGGCGACGACACGACCGGCTTCACGAATCCGGGCGATTTCGGCCTTGTTTTTGATCTGGATAGCCAATTCACACTATAAGCCTTCACCTAGGATGTCATCAATGAATCTCCGGACATCCCCGGGTCCGGCATCACCTTTCACATCACGAAGGAGGCCCTTGTCGCGATAAAAAGAGACGAGGGGCTCGGTATCCTTACGATAGGCGGCGAGACGGTTCCTGACCGTATCGGGCCTGTCGTCATCACGCTGGTAGAGCTGACCGCCGCACTTGTCACAGACGCCTTCGGCGGCGGGCGGCATGAAATCGATATGGAAGCTGGCCCCGCAAGCACGGCACATTCTCCTGCCGGACAGGCGGGAGACAACCACGTCATCCGGGACATTGAAGAAGAGGACGAGTTGCACGCCGGGCAGGCCGAGGCGGGAAGTGCCGGCATCGAGAGCCCGGGCCTGCGGAAGGGTCCTCGGAAAACCGTCCAGAATCCAGCCGGAAGCGCAGTCCGGGGCGGCAAGGGCGTCGGTAACGATATCGACGACGACGTCGTCCGGGACGAGTTCGCCGGCATCCATGAAGGCCTTGGCCTTCAGGCCGGTGGGAGTACCGTCGCGCACGGCCTTGCGGAGGATATCGCCGGTGGAGATGTGGCAGATGCCGCGTTCCTTGGCGATATCGACGGCCTGAGTACCTTTGCCGGCGCCCGGGGGACCGAGAAAAACGAGGTTCACGGGCTACCTCCTGCCTCTCACGCGACCGCCCTTGAGAAAGCCGTCATAGTACTGCATCATGAAGTAGTTTTCGATGCGCTGGACAAGGTCGAGGGCAACGCCGACGACGATAAGGAGGCCGGTGCCGCCGAAGAAGCTGGCGACAAGGTAGTCAACGTTCATGGTACTGGAGACGATCTGCGGGAAAACGGCGATGATCGCAAGAAAGACGGCGCCCGGAAGAGTAATGCGGTTCATGACCCATTCGAGGTATTCCGCGGTCTTGCGGCCGGGCCTGATGCCGGGGATAAAGGCTCCATAGGACTTGAACTGGTGGGCATGTTCGAGCGGGTTGAAAACGACGGCCGTGTAGAAATAGGTGAAGAAGATGATGAGGAGCATGTAGACGGTGACGTACCAGAAGTTCCATGGCTGGAAGGGAGCGGCGAGCCTGCGGAGCCAGTAGCTGTTGACGCTGCCGAGAATGCCGGGGATCATCATGATGGCCTGGGCGAAGATAATGGAGATAACACCCGCCATGTTGACCTTGAGCGGCAGATAGCTGCGCTGAGCAAAACCCATGCCGCCGCGCCGGGCGTGATTCATGGGGATGCGGCGCTGTGCCTGGGTGATCATGACCACGGCCATGATCATGAAGATGAAGAGGCCGAGGAGCATGACGAGGCGGGCGGGATCGATGTTGCCCTGTTCCGCGGAGCCCAGGGTCCAGTCGAAGCTCCTGTAGACGTGGCTGACGGCGGTGGGAGCACGGCTGATGATATTGATCATGATGATGAGGCTTATGCCGGAGCCGATACCGAATTCGTCGATCTGCTCGCCCATCCACATGAGGAGGAGGGAGCCGGCGGTCATGGCAACGACGGCGGTGGCGATGAATCCGAAGCGGGAGTATTCGGCAAGGACGATGGGCGGTGTCATGCCGTAAGCGGCGGAGGCGAGGCCGAAACCCTGGACGATACAGATGACGACGGCGGCGTAGCGGGTGTACTGGTTGATCTTGCGGCGGCCGCTTTCGCCTTCCTTGGCGATTTTCTCCAGCGAAGGGATGACCGCGATGAGAACCTGAAAAACGATGGACGCGGTGATATACGGCATGACGCCGAGGGCGAAGAGGCTGGCCCTGGTGAGCGCTCCACCGGCAAAGAGGTCGGCAAGGGCGAAGACTTTACCGAAGGCGCCGGAGGAAACGGAGTTGACGAGATCGGTGAGCCTGTCGACGGCGATACCCGGGACAGGGAGCCAGATGCCTATCCTGGCGAGAGCGAGAATACCCGCCGTGGCGAGGAGCTTCTTGCGGAGTTCGGGAATACGCCCTATGTTGGCAATGGCGTCAAGCATTCGGCTGTTTCTCCAGGAGTTCGACGGTGCCGCCTGCAGCCTGGACCTTGGCGAGCGCCGAGGCGCTGACAGCATGGACGCGGATGGTAAGGGGCTTGGAGATTTCGCCCTTGGCAAGAAGCTTGACGGGCAAACGGCCATTAACGAGACCGGCGTTCCTGAGCTCATCGGGGCCGACGACGGACTTTTCGTCAAAGCTGTTCACGGCGCCGACGTTGACAACATCGAAGACGGAGGCGAAGCGTGCGTTGTTGAAGCCTTTCTTGGGGAAGCGTCGATAAGTGGGCGTGGCGCCGCCTTCGTACCATGGGGGAAGACTGCCGCCGGAGCGGGCGCGAAGGCCCTTGGTACCGCGGCCCGCAGTCTTGCCGCTTCCGCTGCCGGGTCCGCGACCGCGCCGTTTCTGTTTTCTGCGGAGAGAAGAAGTGCCTTTGACGACTTCATGCAGGTCCACGGTCAGGATTCCTTCCTGAGTTTTAGCTGGATGTCACGGGAACGAAGCTGGGCGAGGGCGTCGAAGACGGCGCGGATGAGGTTGCGGGGGTTGTTATTGCCGCCGATGGACTTGGTGAGGACGTCGCGATAGCCTGCGGATTCGAGGACGGCGCGCACGACGCTGCCAGCGATAATACCGGTACCGGGAGCAGCGGGGAGAAGAATGACGCTGCTGGCGCCGAAGTGTCCGCGCACTTCATGGGGTATGGTAGTGCCCTGGAGGGGCACGCGGACGACGTTGCGGCGAGCATCGTGGAGACCCTTGGCGATGGAATCGGGGACTTCCTTGGCCTTGCCGTAGCCCCAGCCGACCAGGCCGTTGACATCGCCGACAACGGTGAGGGCGCCGAAGGAGAAAACGCGGCCGCCCTTCATGACCTTGGCATGGCGCTTGATGCTGAGGACTTTTTCCTCGAGTTCGATACCGGTGGTATCGATGGGTTCGGGATCGATTTTAGTACGGATAGCCAAAGCACGCTCCCAATCTAGAATTTGAGGCCGCCGGCCCTGACTGCATCCGCCAGAGCCATGACACGGCCATGGTACTTGTACCAACCGCGGTCAAAAACGACCTGAACGACGCCCTTTTCCCTGGCGCGTCTTGCGACAAGCTCGCCCACCATCCTGGCGGCTTCCATGGACCTCGTCTTGGCGAGCTTCTGGCGCATTTCCTTTTCGACGGTGCTGGCGGCGGCGATGGTCTTGCCTTGCTCATCGTCGATGACCTGGGCATAGACGTGGTTGAGGCTGCGGAAAACGCTGAGTCTCGGGCGGTCCGCGGTGCCGCGGATCTTGGAACGCACGCCCCGGTGTTTTCTGCAGCGGTGTGCATTTTTCTTTTTAGGATCCATAACAAGTCTCCACACTACGCCTGGAGGCCGAACTTGGCGATCTTGATACGCCTGACCCACTCGTCCTTGTATTTGATGCCCCGGTCCCTGTAGACATCCGGGGGCCTTAGCGCTCTTATGGTGGCGGCGAACTGGCCGACCATCTGCTTATCGATGCCCCTGACGACGATAACGTTCTGCTGCGGGATTTCGACTTCGAGTCCTTCGGGGACGGTAAGGTCGATCGGCTGGGAGTAGCCGAGTTCGAGGTTCAGCGTGCGGCCCTTGAGGACGACCCTGTAGGCGCTGCCCTGGGAACTCATGACGATAAGGGTTTTTTCGAAACCCTTCGTAACGCCGACGACCATGTTGTTGATGAGAGCCCTGTAGAGGCCGTGCTTGGCGCGTTCGGTCCTTTCATCGCTGCCGCGTTCGACGAGGACGTGTCCGTCGTCGAGGCGAGCGGATATCGTGCCGGTCATCGTGAGGGAAAGCTTGCCCTTGGGGCCCTCGACTTCGACATTCCTGCCGGAGATTTTGACTTCCGCTCCCTTGGGCACGTCAATGGGTTTTTTGCCTATCCTGCTCATGACATCTCCTACCAGACGGTGACGAGGACTTCACCGCCGAGGCTGCGTTTCCTGGCTTCGGAATCCGAGAGAACGCCCTGGGAAGTGGATACAACCGACATGCCCATGCCGTTGAGGACGGGCTTGATATCACCGACGCCGCGATAGATACGGAGGCCGGGCTTGGATACACGCCTGATTTCGCGGATGATGCTTTCGCCGGCGGGGCCGTACTTGAGGCGGATGTTGATGGAGTTCCTGGGGCGGCCGGGGATGATTTCGAAATCTTCTATAAAGCCTTCCTCCTTGAGGACCTGGAGGACGGCGAGCTTGGTCTTGGCGCTGGGGACATCGACCGAGGTCTTCCTGGCAAGGATGCCGTTGCGGATCCTGGTAAGGAGGTCGGCGATAGGATCGGTCATGACCATGGCGATGGGACTCCTTTAGCTACCAGCTGGATTTCTTCATGCCGGGGACTTCGCCGCGGTGAGCCATCTGGCGGAGGCAAAGCCGGCAGATCTTGAATTTGCGGTAATAGCCCCTGGCCCTGCCACAGATCTGGCAACGGTTGCGAGACCTTGTGGAGAACTTGGGTTCGAAGTTTTCACGAGCAAGCTTAGCAATTCTACCCATAATCCGGGCCTCCTCAACCCGTCGGTTTTCTGAAAGGCAGGCCGAATCCCTCCAGCAAAGCCCTGCCGGCTTCATCATTGGCTGCAGTAGTAGTAATGACGATATGCATACCCTGCGGACGGGTAACGGAGTCCGGGGCGATTTCCGGGAAAACCAGCTGTTCCTGTATGCCGAAGGCGAAGTTGCCGCGCCCGTCGAAAGACTTGGGGTTGAGGCCGCGGAAGTCCCTGATGCGCGGTATGGCGACGGTGATGAGCCGGTCGAGAAATTCGTACATCTTGGCCTGGCGGAGCGTGACGCGGCAGCCGACGTTCCAGCCCTTGCGGATCTTGAAGGCGGACACGGCGGTACGGGCCTTGGTGACAACGGCTTTCTGGCCGGCGACCCGGCTCATGTGGGCAACGGCCTGTTCGAGGAGAGCGGGCTCTTCGCGAGCGTCGCCGACGCCCATATTGAGGCAGATTTTCTCAAGGCGGGGGATGCTCATGACATTAGCGATACCGAGCCGCTGCATGAGAGCGGGAACGATATCTTTTTCGTATTTGAGCTGAAGCCTGGGTTTCTGGGGCATATCCGCTAGACCTCCTGCCCGCATTTCTTGCAGATGCGGACCTTGGTATCGCCGTCGATGCGGAAGCCGACTCTTGTAGGCTTGTCGCAGTTGCGGCAGACGAGCATGACGTTGGAAACGGGGATGGGCATTTCCTTTTCGATAAAGCCGCCCCGGTGGCCCTTGCGCGGGTCAGGGCGCATGGCTTTTCTCGTGACGGCGACACCTTCGACGACAACCTTGCGCCGGGAGGGGAGGACGCGGAGGACGCGCCCGCGCACGCCCCTGTCGGAAGAGGCGAGGAGCTTGCCGGAATCGTCGCCGGCGATTATCTGGACGGTATCATTTTTGCGGATCTTCATGAGAGGACTCCTAGACCACTTCCGCGGCCAGGCTGACGATACGCATGAAGCCCCTGGTGCGCAATTCCCTGGCGACGGGCCCGAAGACCCTGGTGCCCCTGGGGTTATTCTCCTTGTCGATAAGGACGACGGCGTTGGAGTCGAAGCGGATACGGCTGCCGTCAGAGCGGCGTTCGGGGAACCTGGACCTGACAATAACGCCCTTGACGACTTCGCCGGCCTTGACATCCGAGCCCGGTGCGGCCTTCTTGACGCTCATGACGACGATGTCGCCGAGCCTGGCATACGTGCGGCGGCCGGCGCCAATGACGGTAATCATCATGGCCTTACGGGCGCCGGTGTTGTCGGCGACGTCGCAGATGGTCTGACGATGGATCATGTTGAGAACCTCACGCTTCTCAGCCCAGCTTAGTGGCTGTCTTCAAGACCCTGATGAGGCGCCAGCGCTTTCTCTTGGAAAGCGGCCTGGTGATCATTATTTCGACTTCGTCGCCGACGGCGGCCTCGTTATTCTCATCATGGGCCATGACCTTGGTTGTACGGTAGATACGCTTTTCATACTTGGGGTGTTTGACAAGTCTCTTGATGGCGACAACGATGGACTTGTCCATGCTGCTGCCGGCGACAACGCCGGAGAGCACAAGCCTGGAGTTGCGGGGGGTTTTCTGCAGGGGCTGGTCCACGGTTTACTCCTTGCCACCGGTAGAGGCGGGGGCGTTTTCGCCGGAACGTTCGGCGAGGATGGTCAGGATACGCGCGATGTCGCGGCGCGTGGCGTTGGCTTCATGGGGATTGAGGCCTTCGCCGGCGGCGCTTTTCATACGCCATTCGAGAAGAGCCTTGCGCTTATCGGCAAGCATAACGGCGAGGTGGTCGGTGGATTCGGCGCGCAGTTCGGAAGGTTTCATGTGTAGGACCTCCTTGAGACCATCTTGCACCTGACCGGTAGCTTGGCGACCTGCCTGCGGAAGGCGTCACGGGCGACTTCGACGGGCACGCCGTCGACTTCGAAAATGATGCTGCCGGGGCGGACAACGGCGGCCCAATATTCGATATCGCCCTTGCCCTTGCCCTGGCGGGTTTCCGCGGGCTTCTTGGTATAGGCCTTCTGCGGGAAAACGCGGATCCAGTACTGGGCCTGGTTGCCAATGGCGCGGCGGACGGCGACACGGGCGGCTTCAAGCTGTTTGCCCGAGATGCGGCCATGCTCAAGGGCCTGGAGGCCGTAGCTGCCGAAAGCGACATAGTTGCCGCGTGCGGCCTTGCCGCGAATTCTGCCCCGGTGAGGTTTACGGTGCTTGTATCTTTTAGGCATCAGGACCATTAGCGGCTCCATCCTCCTTAACAATCTTGCCCTTGTAAATCCAGACTTTCACGCCGGTAACACCGTAGATGGTGTTGGCTTCGGCGAACCCGTAGTCAACGTCGGCGTCCAGGGTATGAAGAGGGAGGCTGCCGACGACGGTAGTTTCGACCCTGCCCATGTCGGCGCCGCCGAGACGGCCGCCAAGGCGGATCTTGACGCCGTAGGCGCCGTTCTGCACGGCGGAAGTGACGGCACGGCGCATGGCCCTGCGGAAACTGGCGCGCCGGACGAGCTGTTCAGCGATGGATTCGGCGACAAGCTGGGATTCGACTTCAGGATTCTGTACTTCGGAGACGTCGATGACGGTTTTCTTGTCGGTGATCCGGGAAAGGCCGTCCCTGAGCCGTTCCCGTTCTGTACCGTGACGCCCCATGACAATGGCGGGACGCGCGGTATGGATGAGTATCCTGACTTCGTCGGAAGTACGCTCGATGGTGATGCGTGAGATGCCGGCGTGCTTCATCTTGCCCTTGATGAAGTCGCGGATCTTGCGATCTTCGACGAGGAGATTGCCGTAGTCGGACTTGCCGGCGACCCAGGTGGAAAGCCAAGGCTTGGTAATACCGACTCTGAAACCGTACGGATGAACTTTCTGACCCACGAAGTCTACCTTTCCATAAAAAGGGTGCTACTTCTGTTCCAGGATCACATGAATATGAGAACTTCTCCTGACAATGGGACGGACCCTGCCCATGGGACCGGCCTTCCAGCGTTTGAGGCGGGGGGCGTCGTTGACGAAGGCTTCTGCGACGACGAGGCGGGTGGGATCGATGCCGGTCTCCTGGGTAGCGTTCGCAAGCGCGCTGGAAAGGACCCTGTCGATAAGGTAGGCCGCTCTTTTGTCGGAGTACAGGAGGGTTTCCTTGGCGTCATCGACGAACTTACCCCGGATGGTATCCATGACAAGGCGTGCCTTGCGGGGGCTGATACGTGCGAACCTATGACTGGCTTTCCACTGCGCTGGCATAAAGGGAGCTTCTCCAATCACTTGTTGCCCGGGTGGCCACGGAAGTTACGTGTCGGGGCGAACTCACCGAGCTTATGTCCGACCATGTCCTCGGTAACAAACACGCCGGCAAACTTCATGCCGTTATGAACAGAAAAGGTATGTCCGACAAACTCGGGAACAATGGAACAGGCGCGAGCCCAGGTCTTGATGGGTTCATGCGAGCCGGATTCTTTCTGCTTCAGGACCTTTTTCAGGAGCTTGACGTCGACGTAAGGGCCTTTTTTCAGCGATCTGGACATTGTTCCTGCCATATCCTTTCAGTGCCGGCTAGCGGCGTTTCTTAGTTCTCTTCCTGACAATAAGGGAATTCGTACGAGCCTTGGGGCGGCGCGTCTTGCCGCCCTTGGCCAGGACGCCGGTCCTGCTCTGAGGCTGACGGCCCTTACGGCGGCTGGAGCCGCCGCCCATGGGATGATCGACGGGGTTCATGGCCATGCCGCGCACGTGGGGCCGGTTGCCCCGATGGCGGTTGCGACCCGCCTTGCCCACGTTGACAAGACGGTGCTCCGAATTGGAAAGCTGGCCGAGAGTCGCCCTGCACGAGTCCGGGACCTTGCGCACTTCGCCCGAAGGGAGCGTGATGTGCGCATAGCCTGAATCTCTTGCGCTGAGACGGGCAGCGCCGCCGGCTGAGCGGACCATGCGGCCGCCCTCGCCGGGAATAAGCTCGACGTTATGGATGATCGAACCGAGCGGCATGGCGTTGAGGGGCATGGCGTTGCCGACCCTCGGATCGACACCACGGCCGCTCTCAACGGTTGAACCGACCCTAACTCCTTCCGGACAGAGGATATAGCGTTTTTCGCCATCGCGGTAGTGAAGGAGCGCGATACGGGTGCTTCTGTTGGGATCGTATTCGATGGCGGCGACCCTGGCCGGGACGCCGTCTTTATCGCGCTTGAAATCTATGGTGCGGTACTGCCGGGGATGGCCGCCGCCGCGATGGGCGGCAGTAATGTGACCATGGGCGTTACGGCCGCCCTTGCGGGGCAGTTTTTCCGTAAGGGCTTTTTCCGGGCCCTTGCGGGTAACCATGGAAAAATCCTGGCTGGTCATATTGCGCCGGCCGTTCGAAGTAGGTTTGAACGCCTTTATAGCCATCTATTCTCGCTCCTTATGGGCGCCTGCATCGCCCGTGCCACCGACAACACTTACGTTCACCCGGGAGACGGGGGCCAGCACCCGGCCGACCATCATCCCGCGCTGCACAACGCCGAACCTGCGGCTGTCCCGGCTGGCTTCGAGGTTATCCCCGATGATGAAAAAGCCGTTACCGGTATCAACCGGGCCGATGCTGGCGAATCCGTGGACGCCCGGCGGCATGGCAACCG
>JAFGGJ010000033.1 GCA_016930595.1 Planctomycetota bacterium | reverse complement strand
GAAGCGGGGCCGCTGACGGATTGGGACACGGGCGAAGTGCTGTATTCGTGCGAAGGCGAAAAGCTGGATGGGGCGCAGTGAGACGCTCCAGAGTGGCCCCCGGGACAACGGAGGCGACGCGCGTGCCAACAAGGAGCACGATTGGGCCGTGTTCTACGTTCGGGGCGGGACGTACTTGGGGTCCAACTGGCAGTAACGAAAGGAGTTGCTTGAATGTCGAGGTTGGCGACTGGTTTTCTTGTGATCGGCTTTGCCGTGAGCTCTTGCGCCGCGGACGAAGCGACTCCACAGATGACGCTTGCGGATGCCCTCAAGACACTTCAGGCGATAGACCCCGACCACACGCGGCTTGAAGACATGCCCCGCTACCCGGAAAGGCAAGCTGAACTTGCACAAGCATTGTGGGTGTTGGGCCGTGACGGTGGAACCCAGTATCTTCCTATGCTCAGACGGATTGCGAGAAACTTCAGGCGGGACTATCGAAACAGGCGGCCCACTGGTACAAACCCGATTCTCTACGGCCACGCTGGCATTTCTTTGGGGCTCGCCTTCACTGCCATACACAGCCGCGCACTTCCTCAACTGGAGCGCCGCGTGATATTCTATGCCAACCGTTTCGCCAATTTTCATGGTTCGGAGCCCGAGGAATCAGATGACTTTGATGAACTCATGATATTACACAACATGATGCAGCATGATGTCTTGGGCGACGCGCACGCTGTTCTTCGTGCCGTTCTCGATGGAATCATGCGGCGAGAAGTCACCATGTACTCAGAGAAACACGCGCAGGGCTTGAAAGGGTGGCGGGGGAAATTCGTTGATGAGATAGTTGGGCCCTGTGACTCGGAGGCTTGGCTGGATGCCGTCTTCTCCAGTCTCGGCTCGGCCGACCCGATGATTAGGCTGTTTGTGGAAGACCTCTTGCTGGATATTCTGGCAAAAGGACGCGCCGGTGAGTCCGCGCGCACAGACGATGACCCGTTGCATATATTGTTGAAGGACAAGAGGACAAGAGAACCCGTCTTGACATTGCTGCGTGACAGGGTCATCCCGAAATTGGCTGTTCAGTTGAAGGAAGTTGAGCGCGATGTGGCTGAGGCCTACAAGCTGTGGTCTCCCGAGGATCTCGCTACACTGGAACCGGATGGCCCCGATGGTGTCAAGCGCCTAAGACGCCGCTTGGAACTCTACCGTACGCTGGTCCGCAAACATGACACGGGCAAGCCGGCACAGACCGCCGAGAATGAGGAAGGATCTCATCTCCTTGTCCAGTGAGGACTGTAGCGATAAGCACATACAGGAAGCTCCTCCAGAGCATCATGATCCGAAACGGCAATCCAACCATGCGCCGCCTAGTTTGCGGCCGCGGTTGTGACTGCCGCTTCAGCATGCACCTCGGCCTCGGGAGCGGAGAAATCCGGCAAAGTCCCCAGTGCTGATACCAGACCCCCTATGGCGACATGAGTGTAATGGTCCATAGTCAAGGTAATGGAACTGTGCCTTGCGAGCGTCTGTGCGACTTTGGGATGCACACCGCCGGCGACAAGATTGCTGATGAACGTATGTCGAAGGCTGTGGAAGTCGGCGATTTTGCCGGCGCCGTCAGCGTAAGGGACGCCGGCGGCTTCAAGGTCCGCCCGCATCATTTTTGGAAGTACGCCAGCAGCTCCTGGGTGACTTGGGCGCGTTGAACAGCCGGTCCTCCGGCTTCTTCAAGGCGAGGCCCACGCGGAGTTCCCTGATCAGTTCAGGGCGCAGTGGCAGCGTATCTTCGCGCAATTATTTATCTGTAAGGGCGACTACGCCGGGCAGCGCCTTACCTTCCAGCAGTTCCAGGCTCGCGCCGCCTCCTGTGGAAATATGGCTCATCCTGTCCGCCAGTCCGCTCTTGTTTACCGCGCTCACCGAATCCCCTCCCCCGATTATGCTGACGGCGCCGCTGTCGGCCACGGCTTTGGCGACGGCGAAAGTACCTTCGGCAAACGGTTTCATTTCGAACACGCCCATGGGGCCGTTCCAGACGATGGTCCTGGCGGAAGCGATCTTGCGGCAATACAGATCAACCGTCTCCGGACCGATATCCAGCCCCATGGCGCCGTCAGGGATAACGTCGTCCGAAGTGACAGCCCTCTCGGTATCCTCCTTGAATTCCCTGCCGGTGACGTGGTCGACGGGCAGCATGAGCTTGCCGGCGGCCTTCTCGAGCAGCGTCTTGGCGAGATCGATTTTGTCGTCTTCGACGAGCGAAGTGCCGACGCCCTTGCCCAGCGCCTTCAGGAACGTGTACGCCATGGCGCCGCCGATAAGGAGGGCATCGACCTTGTTCAGAAGGTTGTTGATGACCTCGATCTTATCGGAAACCTTGGCGCCGCCCAGGATTGCGACGAAGGGTCGGTCGGGAGCTTCCAGCGCCTTGCCGAAATAATCGAGTTCCTTTTTCATCAGGAAGCCGGCGGCGCACTGCTTGAAACTCCCGGTCACCCCTTCCGTCGAAGCGTGGGCACGGTGAGCGGTCCCGAAAGCGTCGTTGACGTAGACGTCGCCGAGTTCCGCGAGGGCGGCGGCGAAGGCGGGGTCGTTCTTCTCCTCTTCCTTGTGAAAGCGGAGGTTTTCGAGAATGAGAACGTCTCCGTCCTTGAGCGCGGCGACGGCGGCTCGTGCCTTCTCGCCGACGCAGTCATCAGCGAAAGCGACGGGCTTGCCCAGGAGGGAAGAGAGGGTATCGACGGTGGGCCTGAGGCTGAATTCCGGCTTGGCCTCGCCCTTGGGACGACCCAGATGGCTCATGAGGATGAGCTTGCCCCCGTGCTCGATAATATGGGAAATGGAAGGAAGGGCCGCCGTGATGCGGGTATCGTCGGAAACGACCCCGTCTTCAACGGGAACGTTGAAGTCGACGCGCATGAGGACGCGTTTGCCCTTAAGTTCGATGTCCTCGATACTCAACTTTGCCATGACTGCTGCTCCCTTCGGGAAAAACGCTCATGCGGCCGGCGATCAGGCATGGCCGACAAGGTTGGCGGTTTCTTCCACGATAACGTGGTCTTCGCGGGTGGCAATAACGAACACGGCGACGGAACCGGCGGCGATGTTGCGGTCGCCCTTACCGCCGGAGTTGGCGGCTTCGTCGATTACGACGCCGAGGAAATCAAGCCCGTCGCAGACGCTCGAGCGGAAACGCGCGGCGTTCTCGCCGATACCGGCGGTGAATACGACGGCGTCGATGCCCCCCATCGCGGCGGCGTACATGCCGACGTAGAGCTTGATGCGGTAACAGTAGACGTCGAAGGAGAGCCGGGCCCGTGCGTCGCCGGCATCGACGGCCTGGACGAGGTCCCGGAAATCGCTGGAGCCCACGCCGGACAGGCCGAGGATGCCGCTCTTCTTGTTGAGCATCTTGTCGACGTCGGCCGGCGCCATGCCCTTGGACCCCGCGAGGAAGAGCGGTATGGCGGGGTCGATCGAGCCGCAGCGCGTGCCCATCATGACGCCTTCGAGGGGGGTGAAGCCCATGGAAGTATCGACGGAAAGGCCGTCTTTGACGGCGGTGATGGAGACGCCGTTGCCGACGTGGCAGGTGACGATCCTGGTGCCGGCGGGGCCGCGGCCGAGCATTTCGACGGCCTTGCGCGAAACGTACCTGTGGCTGGTGCCGTGGAAACCGTACCTGCGGACGTGGTCCTTTTCATAAAGCTCATAAGGGAGAGGATAGGTAAAGGCGTGGGGGGGGATGGTGGAATGGAACGCGGTGTCGAAGACGGCGACATTGGGGACGTTGAAGAGTTTTTCGCAGGCTTCGATGCCCATGAGGTTGGGGGGGTTATGGAGCGGAGCGAGGCTGAAGAGGGAGCGGATGGTGTCCTTGACTTCGGAGGTGATGACAACGGACTCCTTGAAGGCTTCGCCGCCGTGGACTACGCGATGACCGACGGCGCCGATCTCGTCGAGGGAGTCGATGCCGCCTTCGTCCGGATGAACGAGACTGTCGGCAACGATCTTGAGGGCAGCGTTGTGGTCGGGAGCATCGACGTTCTTGCTGAACTTGCCGCCGCGGCCCTCGCCCTTGTGGACGGAGGCGTCGAGAGCGATCCTTTCGACGATGCCGCTGGCGGCGGTTTCGTCGGAGGAGGATTCGATAAGGGTGTACTTGAGAGAGGAACTGCCGGCGTTTACGACGAGTACTTTCATTTTGAGCGATCCTTATCCATGGTGCTGAGAGTATGCAAGCGTCAATACCGGGGGCTCAGCCTACCCTCCGATGCAATCACAAAGTCATTCCGCTGTTTCGCCAAACACCTCCGCAGTAAAAGTGAAGACTTCGGTATCAGGGTCCTTCCACGCGTCCGGAGGCAGTCCCGCCTTGTGGGAAGCGCAATAAGACAGGAATTCCTCCTTGGACCAGCCTTCTTCGACGGCGACCTGCGGGAGGAAGACGCCGGTCCTGTAGCCGCGCCTGATATAGATGCCGTGGGTACCGAGTTCGATGGAGAGGGGGTCGTCGGTTTTGCGGAGAGGGCTGAGGACGGAGATTTCGATATGGACGTCCTTGGTTTCGCGCGCGCTTATCCTGTCACCGACGAATCTTGGGTCTTCGAGGGTGCTGGAGCGGGCCTTGTCGCGCACTTCCTGCCAAAGGGGCCTGTCACTGGTGAAGGTGCCGATACAGCCGCGCAGCCTGCCGCGGGTCTTGAGGGTTACGAAGACGCCACGCTGGACGGAGAGTTCGTCGAGGTCCGGGGGCGGAAGCGAGGGCTTGCGGCGGAGGACGGCGGCTTCCATGGAATCCCTGGCGATGCGGAGGAGTTCGGCCCGCGCCCTGTCACTGAGAGGAGAATCCTGGTTCACGTTACGGCCTTTCCGGTAAAAAGCGACGGATCCGTAGCCGACGGTCCTGAGCTTGTCGCCGACGACGGGGGTACTGCCGGAGTTGGCATACGCCAGCAGGGCGGCACCGTCAACTCCCATCTTCTCAAGAAGCAGCATGGCTGTCAAGAGCGCGTCGCTGCCGCAGGCGGCGGTTACCAGATTGTTTTTCCTGTAGCGTTTTTCGCTGTCGGCAACGACGGAGCGGACAGCGTCGGGCTTGAGGGAAACGACGGCGGCGAGAAAGGCGCGGTCGGCGGCGTCGGCGGTGACGGAGTCAGGATAGTGGCTGAGGTCGGAGGAGACGACTACGAGGCAATTCCTGCCCTTGATGACGGAGAAGAGCGCTTCCGCGAGGGAGCGGTGAACAGCGGGGTCGTCGGAGCCGACGAGGACGGGGAGGACGGGCGTGCCGGGAAAAAGAACCTGGATGAACGGGAGCTGGACTTCAATGGCGTGTTCGGCGAGATGCGCGGTGCGGACGAAGGGGACGCCTTTTTTCACGAGAAGGGCCGCCGCCGCTGAATCGACAGGGACGAGGCCGAGGGGAGTCTGGTAGGCGTCGAAGGCGCCGACGGAAGCGGTGGACAGGCCGGCGTGATGAGGCGGGGCGAGAATGAGCACCAGGTCGAAGCGGCGGCCGCGGACCTGGCGGAAGGAGGCGGCGGCGACTGGACCGGAGAAGACATAGCCGGCGTGCGGGGAGAGGAGACCGAGGACGGTACCATGGATTTCGGCGCCGGAGGCTGAATCGAGAAGTTTCCTGACGCGCGCCTCGAGTTCGGCGGGGGAGTCGGGATAGAAGGCGCGTGCGACGGCGGGTTTCCTGACGTCCCTGTAGACGGGGCGGGGAGAGGGCGGAGGCGAGGGGGCGTCTTCGCAGGCGGCGGAAGAAATGAGGAGGAAGGCGACGAGGAAAGGGAGATTGTGGAAAGAGCGAATCACGTATCGTCCTTTGCGGTTTCGGAGTTCCTGCGCTTGAGGGATTCTTCAAGAACCTGTGCGGAGACGTCGGCGACGGCGGGGTCGAGGGATTCGCCGGAATGTTCCTTGAGCCACTTGCCGGCTTCGATGACGGACTGAGGAGTAAGACTGTCCTGGACGACGTGGTCGACGCCGTCCGCCGCAGCGATGATACGGCTGACAAGAGGGATATCTTCGCCTGCAAGACCGTCCGGGAAGCCCTTGCCGTCCCAGCGTTCGTGGTGGTGCCTGATGGCCGGGGCAAGTTCTTCGCCGCCGGCGATGCCGGAAGCGAGCTTTTCGCCGAGGAGAGCATGTTCATCGGTGTGGTCGGCGTTGCCGACGCCCTTGGAGTCGAGGACGCTCTGGGGGACGGCGGCCTTGCCCACGTCGTGGAGGAGGGCGGCGAGCCTGAGCCTGGAGACTTCGCGTTCGTTGAGAGGAAACTGGCGTCCAACGGCGGCCGCGAAGCGGGAGACCCTGCCGGAATGACCTTCGGTTTCGGGATCGCGCATTTCGCTGATGCTGATGACGGACCTGATGGCGTTGAGAAAGGTCTCGCGCTGCTTGCGGCTCATTTCGATACCGTGGAGGGCGGTGCCGATGAGGGAGCCGGCAACCGTGAGAAACTGGAGGTCGTCTTCCCTGAAGGGCTGGTCGGGGCGCAGAGAGGCGAGGTAGAAGACGCCGTTGACGCGTTCCTGGACGGTGAGCGGGATGCAGACGACGGAGCGTACCCGGTTGAGGATGACGGATTCTTCAGCGCGGAAACGGACGTCCCTGGAGGCGTCACTGGTGAGTATGGAGCGTGCTTCCCTGATGGAGCGGCGGATGATGCTGCGGCTGACGCCTGCGCCCCTGACTTTTTCACGGTAGAGCTTGGGGACGAGCTTGCCGCTGGCGTCGTCGCGCATGAAGATGTAGACGTTGTCCGCGGGAAGAATGCCCTGGATGAAGTCGAAGACTTCGTTGAGGAGGGAGGTTTCGTCCTTGCCGCTGGTAACGATGCCGCCGAGCCTGTAGATGGCGCGGAAGTTGGCGCTTTCCCGGCTGCCGTGGGAACCTTCGACATCGGAGATATCGTCGAGGCGGAGTTCGAGGACGGAGGTGGTATCCAGGGGAGGCTCGCTGTTGGCCGCGACCTTGTCGAGCTCTTCATCAAAGGGTATATCGGCCTGTTCGCCGGGCTGAACGTCGGGGAGGTCGTCTTCGAAAAGGAAGAGGGTATTGCCGACGAGGATGCGGTCATCGTGAAGAAGGAGCTGTTCATCGACCTTGTCGTCGTTGACGAGGACGCCGTTGCGGCTGCCGAGATCCCTGACGAAGACCATGCGGCCCATTCTGAAGATTTCCGCGTGGCGGCGGCTGGCGCCCCTGTCAAGGACCTGGTAATCGCAGGATTCATCCCTGCCGAAGACCATGCGGTTCTTGGCGATCTCGACGACATGGCCCTTGGAAGGACCGTTCAGCAGTTTCAAGCGAGGCATATGCCCCCCTTGGGCACGCTTTCAGGAACGGACGAGTTCTTCGAAGGCGGCCTTGAGCGTGCGTGTAATTTCACCCGGTTTGCCGGAACCGATGGCGCGGCCGTCAACTTTGACGACGCCGATGACTTCAGCCGCGGTGCCGGTAAGGAAGACTTCGTCGGAAACGTAGAGGTCGAAGCGATTGAGGTTGGTTTCAATGACCTGGAGACCTTTCGACCGTGCAAGGTCGATGACTGTGCCGCGGGTGATGCCGAGAAGGATGCCGGCTTCGACGGGAGGAGTGCGGATGACGCCGTCACGTATGCAGAAGATGTTGTCGCCGGAGCATTCGGCGACGTAGCCGTTGCGGTTGAGCATGACGACTTCGATGACGCCGGCGTTGATGCCTTCGATCTTGGCGAGGATATTGTTGAGGTAGTTGAGCGACTTGATGCGCGGGTTGAGGCATTCGTTGGGAATGCGGTTGGTGGGAACGCTGACGACTTCGAGACCCTTGTCGTAGAGTTCCTGTGGATAGAGCTGGATGGAGGCGGCGATGATGACAACGGTGGGCCGGGGGCATTTCCTGGGGTCGAGGCCCAGGTCGCCCTTGCCGCGCGAGACAACAACCCTGATATAGGCGTCGGTGAGACCGTTGATATTGACGGCCTCGTTGATTTTTGCGGCCATTTCCTGCGGGGGCATGGGGATTTCGAGCATGATGGCGCGGGCGGAGTCGTAAAGGCGCCTGACGTGTTCGTCGAGCTTGAAGACCTTGCCGGAATAGGCGCGGATGCCTTCGAAAACGCCGTCGCCGTAAAGGTAGCCGTGGTCAAAGACGGAAACGCTGGCGTCTTCTTCAGGGACGAACTTGCCGTCAAGGTAGATTTTTAGCGACATGGCTGTCTCCTAACAGGAGCGGGCATGGGTCCTATTTTATAGGTTCGAGCGTGCGGCGCAAAGGCATACAGGCCCCGGCAGTACCCGGCACTCCACCAACAGCGGGCATGAACGGTTCAGTAGAGCGGGCCGAGACTGCCGCAGGCGCGGAAATCGTCGCCGCCCAGGCGGTCCCAGAAGGTGGGGCGGAAGACGTCTTCACCGGGCACGTTGTGCACGTCAACGGGGATACGGAGCATGGAGTTGAGGGTGATGAAATCCGCTCCGATGAGGCCGAAGCTATTGGCGTCGTGGTTGGGGCCGATGCGGGACATGTATTCGAAAGAGGACATGCCGCGCGGCGCCCAGTAGGTTTCCGGCCAGGTGGGATCGGTGCGCCGGCTGACGTGATCGGCAACGGCGCCGGGGAGTTCAATGGTTTCGCCTTCAACGACGGAACAGGTGATTTCGTCCCCGATGACGTTGTAGCGGTAGGCGGTCATGGGAATGCCGCCCGGGGTGCGGAAACTGGAGGAGAGGCCGTCGCCGAGAAAATACTGGAGAGCGGCACCCATGTAGGTGGTGCCGGCACAGGCCAGTTCGACGAGCTTCTGCTGGAGCTTGCGGTCGGAACGGAGAGCTTCGGCAGCGAGAGCGGGGCGTTCGGAACCGGCGAGCTTGAGGACGTCGAGGGAGTAGTCGAGCGCGGCGGCCCCGGAGTTCCTCTTGTCGATGAAACCACCGGGGGCGACATCGGAAACGTCCTGGCCGGTGGCGGCCTGGACGCTGCCAGGGGTCCAGTTCGTGCGGATGTCGGCGAAGAGCTGCGGGAGGCCCGTGAGGAGATTGGCGACGAGCATGCCTACGCCGTTCTTCATGTCGTTCTCGGTGGCGACGATATAGGGAGGGCGGAAGCCGTCCCAGTCGAAGGAGCTGCAGAGAATGGATTCGGTGAGATCGAAGTTGGGGTAGTAGTCGGTCCACTGGCGCTGGCCCTGGGTGCCGGCGGCGACGGCGTTGTGGCCCTGGGCCCGTTCCACGTCCGCCTTGAAGCCCTGGGCTTCGGCAACGGCTGGGTCGGCGAGGCGTTCGTTGCCAACCATGAGGTCGCGGACTATGAGCGTCATGGTAAGGCAGGTTCTGAGGAGTTCGTCGCGGGGCAGCGGGCGCGGACCCTTGCCCGGGTCGATCTTCAGGCCGGCGTTGAACCATTCAAAGGCGCGTTCGAGTTCATCGTGGTCGTAGAAGCCGGATTCCATGCGGCCCCTGAGTTCGACCATGTCCACGAAGACCGAGCCCATGCCGAAGTAGTTGAGGAGGGTGTTGCGGCGGACGTCGGAGCCGATGATGCCCATGGAGACGCCGCCGATACCGAGGTAGTTCTTGCCGCGCATCTCGGCGACGGCGGCGGCACAGCGCGCAAAACGGAGGATTTTTTCGCGGACGAGAGGGGCAATGGGGGCGTCTTCATCTTCCAGGTCGGGATTGTATATGGCAAAAACGGGACGCTTCTTTTCGTCCATGGCGGCGGTGAAAGCCTTGAGCCAGACGGCGCCGGGGCGGTCGGTCTGGTTGAGACCGTAGGCGGCCTGGGGCCATTCGGAAGAGCCGACGCCCATGGCGGCGGACATGAGCTCGTCGGAATAGGACCAGGAGCGGCCGAGCCAGAGGTTGGCGGAAACACCCTGCTGCGCGTAGTACGCCTGAGCAAGCGCTCCGCTGCGCGCACCGTAGACGATTTCCGGCGCGGTGACGACGCGCACGGGGGTGCCGTCGGGGAGCTTGACGTTTTCGGTGATGAGCGTGTAGACGCGTTCGACCATGGCCCAGGTCCTGGCCTGGTTGTCTTCATAGGCGCCGGAGCGGCCGTCGGCAACGGGGGTGAGGGCGATGGTGGGGACATGGCCGACGAGCCTGCGCGGGGAAGCGGTGAAGCCGCGCTGCGCGGCGGCGAGCTTATCGAAAGCTGGCGACGTCATCGGATAATCCTCCTGTCCGGGACGATTCTATCTTGGCCGCCGGCGGAGTCGAGTCAAGGGCACGTGCGGTTGACAGGGCCGGGGGAAAGCCTACGATTCCCTAGGAGTTGTATCGGACAGGAGGGGACAGATGTCGCCGATATTCGGCAAGAGGAAAAAACCGGCCGGGCTGCCGCCGGGTTCTATGGTGTTCACGGGGGACAGGAAGCAGGAAAAGGTCCGGATAACGGTAATCGACTACACGGAGGGGACGCTGGAGGAAAAGGAGGCCGCGGGCATTTCCGACTGCCGCGTGTTCAGAGACAAGCCGTCGGTGACGTGGATAAACATAGACGGGCTGCACGACACGTCGGTGCTGGAAACGCTGGGGAAGGATTACGACATCCACCCGCTGATACTGGAAGACATAGTGCACGTGGACCAGCGACCCAAGATGGAGGACTTGGGGGAGTACATTTTCATAGTGTGCAAGATGATCTACACGGAGGAAGGCCAGGTGGTATCGGAGCAGGTGAGCCTGATACTGGGGCCGAACTACGTGATATCGTTCCAGGAGCGCACGGGGGACGTGTTCGATCCGATAAGAGAGCGGATACGGAACGACAAGGGGCGGGTACGAAAGCTGGGGGCGGACTACCTGGCCTATTCGCTGCTGGACGCCATAATCGACAATTATTTCACGTTGCTGGAAGGCGTGGGAGAGAAACTGGAGGACCTGGAGGAGAAAATCGTCCTGGACCCGGAGCCCCGGACGCTGCAGACGCTGCACGGGCACAAGAACGACATGGTGCACATGAGGAGAAGCCTGTGGCCTATGCGGGAATTGGTGAACGGGCTGGAGCGGACGGATTCGAAGCTGATACGCAAAAGCACGCATATATACCTTAGAGACATATACGAGCACACGGTGCAGGTGATAGACTCCATGGAGACGTTCCGGGACATGATGTCGAGCCTGCAGGACCTGTACCTGTCGAGCCTGTCGAACAGGATGAACGAGGTAATGAAGGTGCTGACCATCATCGCCACGATCTTCATCCCGCTGACGTTTATAGCGGGAATATACGGGATGAATTTCGAGTACATGCCGGAGCTGGGGCACCCCATGGCGTACCCGGGAGTGCTCGTGGCGATGGGGCTTGTCGCGCTCGTGATGGTGATGTATTTCCGCCGGAAAAAATGGCTGTAGGACCGTACCTCCGGCGATCTTGCACCAAGTCGGGATATTACAATGGAAGGCGCCTGAGCCAAACGTCTGGAGGAGTCACTTTATCGTTTTCAATACTGTAATGACGTTCTGAGCCGGGTAAACGAAGGCGTAGTGCTTTTCCCAATGATTGACCCCTAAGAGCTTAACCATGAGTCGCGGTATCCAGGATCTTATGGAACTTCCAAATTCAACGGTTGTCGAAACCAACTGAAAGGCGCCGATCTGTTCAGCAAGGTATCCCCCTTTCTGAAAAGGCGTGTACCATTGTGTGGAAAGATGGCGCATGTGGGTGGGGTCGCTCCAAGAATGAATAAAGGAAAAGTGGGGGGTCGCGACTTCCAGAATCCCTCCCGGCCGCAGTATTCTGAAAACTTCCTTCATGAGAAGAATCGGACACCGGACGTGTTCTATTACATGCCTACAGACCGCCCTGTCAAAACTGTCATTTTCAATGGGCCACGGTGCTTCGTCAAGATCGAACACACTATCGACCCCGTCATAAGGGAAAATATCTACTCCAAACGCTCCATCGGTCTTGTTTGAACCACAGCCGATATCTATCAATTTGTCCATATCATGCCTCTTCGGCAAGCCGGCTATATATGTCCAGAGTGGCTGAGGCTGTGGCATCCCACGTCAATGCGGCTGACCGATCCAGGCCCCTGCGTGCCAGCGCGGCAGCGAGCCCTTCATCATGCAGCAATTGTGTCATAGCCCCGCTCATCGCATCCTCGTCCTGCGGGTCCACAAAAACCCCGGCGCCTTCTCCCACTTCCGGCAACGCCCCCCTGTTAGAAGCCAGTACGGGTACCCCCAGAGCCATGGCTTCAATGACCGGCAATCCGAATCCGGCATAGAGGTGGAACATAAGCAGGGCTTTTGCCCGGGCAAGGACAAAAAGCTTTTCGCTGTCCGACAGCATACCGAGGAAAAGCACCCTTTCTGCCATACCGGCATCGTTCACAGCCTTGTGAATGGCAGCGCTGTCTTCGCCATCGGCCCCAATGAGCACAAGCTTCAGGCCCGTATGGTGGCCCGCCACTCTGGCGAAGGCCCGTACGGTTGCGGGGAGATTTCTAATACGCCACATTGTACCGATGTGAACAAAATAATCGCCGCGCGCCGCCTGCCGGACGCTTGATGAAACCTCTTCTTCGGCAGGGAGACATCTGGCGATATCTGCTTCGGTGCCGAGGGGTATGACAACCGCCTTGTCTGCTGCAGCCGGCGCAATTCGCACAAGGTCGTCAAGAGTGTTTTGCGAAACACATATGATAGCAGAGACACGTTCGGCAATTTGGGGATAGCTTTTCAGCCGCTTGGTGTGGTAAGACACTACTTCCGGACTGCTTCTTTCCCACAAGTACTTGTGAAAGGGGTACATGTCATGAAAAGTAACAATTTCTTTCGGGAACCGGGCCCTTGGCAAGCGCGCTTCAAGAGCGTGAAACACGCGAACGTTGGCCGCCCAGCCCCATTTGAAAGGCAAAGGCCACAACCGCCGATGAACAAAGCGTTCGTCGATCTCAGGCACGCCGGTGTTTCTCGCATGCCACCTGCGGGCTTCGTAAGAAAGATCGAACCTGTCTTTTTCAGATGTTATGCGCGCCAGCGCGGAGATAAGTCCACGGACATATACACCTATCCCATGTCCAAGCGGCACAGCAGACGGCGTGGCATCCAATGCTATCCGCAAGACTCCTCCAGCAATATCACAGGAATTCCAATATGCTAGCAGCAGGACGCCACACGTCAAAAGCAGGGCCAGTCCGGCCTTGATCCATGGAAGCAATACACTTCGCCAGGTGCGCCGAGCGGTTATATGTGGTCACGATAACCGAGATAGAAGACATTCATGGCTCCTTCGGAAATCTTCGGGACCGCTACATTACTTGACAAGGCCTTGGGAAACAAACGCTGTAACGTTCGGCGCCGAATTGCGGACGCGTTCCAAAGCCAGGGGATCCGCACCGGATCCCTGTTCGTGATACAGGTGGAACACAACGGCGGAACAGAGCGCCACGCGCCGCCTGACGCCGGCCCGCTGGAAACGGAGAGCGATATCTTCGTCTTCACAGCCCCATCCTTCGAAACGCTCGTCCCAGCCGTTGACGCGAAAAAGGTCTTCGCGGAAAAAGGCCATGTTGCTGCCAATGGTAAGTTTGAAGCCTTTACGGACATAGGATAGTCCCGGAACGTGAAGAAGCTTGTAAAGCTTCGCCTTTTTGAGACCGCCGCCCAGCCACAGGCGGAGCAGGGCAAGGAAGGATTCTCCTCCGGTAAAGGATTCGGAAGCCTGCCGCTGAACCATGACTCGCCTGCCCTGCACGAAGGCGCCCGGCCTGGCCAGCCTGATGTGGTCGGCAATGAAATGAGGGCCGGCCACGCAGTCGCCGTCGGAGTAAATGAGATAATCGCCGGTGGACTTGAGAGTGGCGAGATTGCGTACTGCGGCCAGGCGCCAGCCCTTGTCTTCCTGCCAGGCATGGATGACCGGGAAGGGCGCTTTCTTCGCGAAGTCCCGGATGACGGCGGCGGTTTCCGGGCCGGAGCCGTCGTCGGCGACGACGAGTTCGTCGGGCAGGACCCGCTGGCGCAGGTATGACAGGAGAGACCTGTCGAGGTATTCCGGCTTGTTGTACGTCGCAATGACGACGGAAGTCTTCATGTACGTATTCCCCGTGGGTGTCGTGCCCGGCGAAGGGGTCCGGCCGGACGCCGGCAGCTTCAGAGTATGCCGCCTGCGGACGGAATTTCAAGCGGCACTGCCGGATATTGCCGCAAAAAGCGCTTGACTGGAAGCGCAATACCGGGAAAACAAACGGGCTCGCAGCGAAAGGAGGCACGGATGTCCATAAAGGTGGCCATGATAGGGGCGGGGAGCATCGGGTTCACGCGCAGGCTGATGCGCGACATACTGAGCGTGCCGGAACTGGCGGATACGGAGTTCGCGTTCACGGATATCAACAGGCGGAACCTGGACATGGTGACGAAACTGGCGAAGCGAGAAATCGCCGAGAACGGGAGCCGGGCAAAGATAACTTCCACGACCGACCGCCGCAAGGCGCTTGAAGGCGCCGACTACATTTTTTCCATGGTGCGCGTCGGCGGGCTAGAGGCGTTCAAGACGGATATCGAGATACCGCTGAAATACGGCATCGACCAGTGCGTGGGAGACACGCTCTGCGCCGGCGGGATAATGTACGCCCAGAGGACCATCGCCGCCCTGCTGGACTTCTGCAGGGACATCCGTGAGGTGTCCAAGGCGGGGGCGGTCTTCATGAACTACGCCAACCCAATGGCCATGAATACCTGGGCCTGCAACAAGTACGGGGGCGTGAAGACGATAGGGCTGTGCCACGGAGTGCAGGGCAGCCATCACATGATAGCTAACGTCCTGGGGCTGAAGCAGGAAGAAGTCGATTTCATCGCGGCGGGACTCAACCACCAGACGTGGTTCATACAGGTGACGCACAAGGGCGAAGACCTGTCGGGGAAGCTGCTGGAGGCCTTCGAGAAACACCCGGTCTATTCGAAAACCGAAAAGGTGCGGATCGACATGCTGAGGCGCTTCGGCTACTGGACCACGGAATCCAACGGGCACGTGTCGGAATACGTGCCGTGGTACAGGAAACGCACGGGGGAAATCCGCAGCTGGATAGACCTTTCGTCATGGATAAACGGCGAGACCGGGGGATACCTGCGCGTGTGCACGGAAAGCCGGAACTGGTTCGAAACGGATTTCCCCAACTGGATGAAGGAACCGGTGAAGCCGTTCGCCCCGGAACACCGGTCGCATGAACACGGGAGCTACATAATCGAGGCGCTCGAAACCGGGCGCACCTATCGGGGACACTTCAACGTGCCGAACCGCGGCGTGATAACGAACCTTCCGGAAGACTGCATAGTGGAAGTGCCCTGCTACGTCGATGGCAACGGGATAAACACGCCGGTGGTCGGCGACCTTCCCCTTGCATGCGCAGCCACCTGCAGCGCCAGCGTGAACGTCCAGCGGATGGGCGTGGAAGCAGCCGTGCACGGCGACGTGGGACTGCTGAAACAGGCCATGCTGCACGACCCGCTGACCGCAGCGGTGTGCAATCCTCCGGAGATATGGCAGCTTGTCGACGAGATGCTGGTGGCGCAGTCGCAGTGGCTGCCTCAGTACAGGCGGAGCATCGCCGGGGCGCGCAGGCGGCTGGCAAGCGAGAAGCCTCTGGGAACGCTGAAAACCAAGGGGGCGGCCCGGCTGAAGACACGCACGGTGAAGGAAATGGCCAGGAATGCCGCCAGGGCCAGGCGGGATGCTGATGCTTCGGACAAGGCCGCTGCCAAGCGCGCCGCCCAGGCGTCGCGAAACAAGGTGAAAAAGAACCGGCGGTGAACCGTCCGGGACCGGCGTTTCAGAATTCCAGGTAGTTGACCGTCTCGCTGATGCTGCCCGGGTCAATAATGGGCTGTCCGAGAAAGCGAATGTATTCCTCGGAGTCCTCGAAGGCGGGGCCCCACTTTTCCGGCACCAGGTAGGAGTATCTCTGGGACAGGCGCCGCCTACCGTTCACGACCATCCTCATGATGGTGGAAGCCGCCCACTGCCGCGAGGACGTATAACCTTTGCTTACGACGACCTGGGCAAGGACGACAAAAAGGCGTTCTTCGACGGTAAGTTCCACAACGGGATTGTCCACGCCCCATTCGGTCCAGAAACTGCCGGATGAAGGCTGTTCGATTTCAGCCCACATGATATCGATGCTCCTGCCCGCATCGTCGTCGGCGATCTCGCGCAGGACCTGGCCGGGATCGCGCTGAGGCAGAAGCCATATGTACCGGTACTTGGGAAAGGCACCGTCAGGAAACATGCCCAGGACGCGCCTGGTGATATCGGTGCGCGTGGGATCGGGGTTCAGCGTGCCGTCGGAGCGACCATGGGTGAGATCCATAATTTCCCAGAAAGCATGGCGCCCTTCCGGCGGCATAGGCGGAATTCCTCCTTCGTCACAGGTATTATCGGAAAGACGGGACGATAAGCAAAGACAAATTTAGGGAAAAGTTAGGATTTTGTTAGAGTGTTTTTCAGAAAACGGAACTTCGGGTTACAGCGAAGGGCCCTGAACGGAAGATACTTCGGAAGAAGCGGGAAAGGAGCCTGTGGCATGGGGAGCGATAAGGACCGTGCATTCACCGATGGGAGGATTGTCCCGGCAGGAAGCGACGAGAAGTGAAAGGGGGCCGCGGCGGACCTCTTCATGAAGCTTGGTCATTTCACGGCAGAGCGAGCCCGGGACGTCGCCGAACACGTCCGCGGCAACGGAAAGGAGCGAAGCCACCCGCCGGGGCGCTTCGAAGAAAATGAGCGTGCCGTCGAAGGAGGCGTGTTTAAGGAGGAAGTTGCGGAGCTTGCCGGGTTTCCTGGGAGGATAGCCCAGGAAAGAAAAGGCATGGACGGGCAGTCCCGAAACGGAGAGTGCGGTAATGACGGCGGAGGGGCCGGGGAGTGCGATGACGTCGATACCGGCGTCGATGGCAGCTTTCACGAGGCGGTAGCCCGGATCGCTGACGAGCGGCGTGCCGGCGTCGGAGACGAGGGCGATGGTATCTCCGTCAAGCAGGCGTTTCAGGAGTCTGGGAGCGGCAGTGCGCTCGTTATGTTCGTGGTAGGCGGTAAGTGGAGCGGTTACGCCGTACCTGGAGGCGAGTTTGCGAGTGACGCGGGTGTCTTCGCAGGCAACAAGGTCGGCGGACTTGAGTTCCTGCACGGCCCGGAAAGTGATATCGTCAAGGTTGCCGATGGGCGTGGGGACTATGACAAGAGACAAGGAGCAGGAGCCCTAGATGCGTTCCAGGCGCCAGGTGCTGCGCCGCTGGCCGAGGAGGAGGCGCATACGGTCAACGAGCTCACCCTTGGCAACGGGCTTGGCGAGGACTTCCGCGGTGCCGGCAAAGCCGCGGAGTTCGGCCATGCCTTCTTCTTCCGAAGCACAGAGGAGAAGAAGAGGGATATCAAGGCTGGCGGCTTCGGAAGCCTTGGTAATGAAGGCCGGAACGTCAAGTTTTTCCATTTCCCTGTCTATTATGGCCATATCGACGTCGCCGGAGAGAAGGGTTTCGAGGGCTTCCGAGGCGGAAGTGAGAGGCAGGACATCATAGCCTTCCTTCTCAAGAACGATCTTGAGCACCTTGACGACATCCGGGTCATCGTCAAGGATGAGCACCTTTTTCGTGTCACTGTTTTCCGGCATCTGTAATACTCCGACCAGGCAAAGCCCCCTGGGGCGTCACAGTACATTATAGTACATCACAAGTCCAATGCCACTTCGATACCGCCCCGAATGATTTTGAGTCCCCATGCCTCGGCACCCTCGCCTCTCGACATCCTGGGATGCTGGTATTTTTCGACAAAGCGCTCAGGGTGAGGCATGAGGCCCAGGACGCGTCCGCCGGGATCGCAAATGCCGGCAACGTGGCCTGTCGAGCCGTTGGGATCCTGCGGATAGACCGCTTCACCGCCTCCAGGGGCGACATAGGCAAAGACAATCTGGGAGTTCTCCCGGATTCGGCTAAAGGCGTCTTCATCCCGCGCCATGAACTTGCCTTCGCCGTGAGCCACCGGAAGCGTGATAAGCTCGCCGGCAATGCGGCGGGTCCAAAGGCAGCAGGACCGTTCGACACGAAGGTGCACCCAGCGCGCTTCGAAACGCTGTGAATCGTTGTGCGTAAGCGTGGCGGGAACGCCTTCGATGCCCGGCAGAAACCCCGTCTTGACGAGAACCTGGAAACCGTTGCAGATGCCGATGACAAGGCCGCCCTTGTCGAGAAAAGCGGCAAGCTGGTCCTGCAGCCTGGACGTGATTTCTGCGGCGAGGACTTTACCTGCGGCTATATCGTCACCGTAAGTGAACCCGCCCGGAATAGCGAGAACAGCGTAGTCGCCGAGGTGCTTTTCCCCGGAGAAAAGCCTGTTGATGTGAACCAGTTCCGGGGCGCCGCCGGCCAATTCGAAGGCGCGGCCGGTTTCGACATCGCAGTTGGACCCGGCGGCCCTGAGAACGATAACCGGCGGTTTCATCGGGATAGTGTTCCTTTCGACACGTCAGTAGTCAAGAGGCGACATCCATGCAGCCTTGATGACCTCCAGCTTCTCTTCGGCAAGGACATCATCGCCGTCCACCAGCGTAAAGACTCCGCCGGGAACGCTCCTGCCGACGGGGAAGGCCGGGGCGCCGTGATTACGCAGGACGCTTTCGAAAGCGGGACATTGGCCCGGGGCCACTTCGACGAGAAACCTGGAGGGCGTTTCGGAAAAGAGGGCCTCTTCCGGACGCAGGGATTTCTCCGTAAGGGGCGAGACGTCGATAACGGCGCCGATCATGCCTGCAAAAGCCATTTCGGCGGCGGCGACGGCCAGACCGCCTTCGGACAGGTCGTGGCAGGCAAGCACCAGATCCTGGCGAATGGCGGAAGCAACCGCGGCAAAAGTCTTGACGCCGTCAAGCGGGCGGACGGAAGGCACGCCCGCGGGATCGCCCTGTCTGCCCAGGACTTTCAGGTAATGCCCGGCGGAAAGCTCCGGGCGGGTATCGCCGACAAGGTAAAGGATGCTGCCGGGTTTCTTGAGGTCCATGGAAGTAATGAAATCCAGGTTTTCGACGATGCCGACCGCGCTGATGAGCAGCGTGTAAGGGATGGAGATGCGGCCGCCTTCCGATTCGAACTCGTTATGCAGGGAATCCTTCCCGCTGATGAAGGGCGTACGGTAGACCGTGGCGACGTCATAGCAGGCCTGGGAGGCTTCAACCAGGGCACCGAGCTGGCAAGGGTCGTCGGTATTACCCCAGGCGAAGTTGTCAAGAATGGCAATACGCTCGGGATCGGCACCGCAGGCAACGGCGTTGCGGACGGCTTCGTCCACGGCGTTGGCGGCCATCTGGTACGGGGAAAGGTCGCCGTAGAGCGGGTTTATGCCGACGGCGAGTGCCACGCCGAGGTTCCGGCCGGGAACAGGACGCATGACAGCCCCGTCGGAAGGACCGTCATCGTTGACTCCTGCCAGCGGCTTGAGAAGAGTGCCGGCCTGCACTTCGTGGTCATACTGGCGGATAATCCACTGCTTACCGGCCACGTTGAGCTCGGAGAGCACCGCAACAAGGGCACGGCCGACAGAAGCGGAATCGTCGATTACGGAGGGATGGGAACGGAGAATGACCTGAGGAGGGGACGCTTCCCTGTGCAGCCTGGGCAGGCCGTTGTGCATGAAGTCCATATCCAGTTCGGCGACCCTGTCATCGCGGTAGAAGAGCCTGAGCATTCCGTCGCCGGTAAAAGAGCCTATTGGAGTGGCTTCGACGTCTTCGGCCGCGAAAACGGCCAGCAGCCTGTCAAGGCGGTCCGGCGGCACGGCGAGAACCATTCTTTCCTGGGCTTCGGATATCCAGATTTCGGTGTAGGAAAGGCCGGCGTACTTGAGGGGGACTTTTTCCAGATGGACTTCGGCCCCGACGTGTTCACCCATTTCGCCGACGGCGCTGGAAAGGCCGCCGGCGCCGCAATCCGTGACGGCGGAGTAGAGTTTTTCGTCCCGGGCGACAAGCAGGCAGTCCATCATACGTTTTTCTTCGATGGCGTTGCCTATCTGGACGGCGCCGGAAGAAACGGTTTCGGATTCTTCGGAAAGCTCCACGGAAGAGAAAGTGGCCCCGTGAATGCCGTCGCGGCCCGTCCGGCCACCGACGACGACAATGATGTCGCCGGGGCGGGCCTGCTTGGCTACGGCCCACCTGGGGATGATCCCGAGCGTGCCGCAGTAGACAAGAGGGTTGCCCGTGTAGCGTTCGTCGAAACAGACGGCCCCGTTTACGGTGGGAATGCCCATGCGGTTGCCGTAGTCGCGCACTCCCGCCACGACGCCTTTCATGACTCTTTCGGGGTGAAGCGCTCCTCTGGGAACGTCATCGTAAGACGAGTCGGGACGGCCGAAGCAGAAGACATCGGTGTTCGCAATGGGCCTGGCGCCGAGGCCCGTGCCGAGAATATCCCGGATGACGCCGCCGATGCCCGTCCCCGCGCCGCCGTAGGGTTCGATAGCGGAGGGATGGTTATGCGTCTCGACTTTGAAGCATACGCCGTTCCCCTCGTCAAATTCGATAACTCCGGCATTATCCACGAAAACCGAAAGGCACCACGGGGCATTTATTTCGGCGGTAGCCCTGGCAATGGTGGACTTGAGGAGGTTGTCAATCGTGCGGCCCTTGTAGTTGATAATGCCCTTCAGAGTCTTGTGAACACAATGCTCGCTCCAGGTCTGTGCAAGGGTTTCAAGTTCGACATTCGTCGGATCGCGGCCCAGTGTCCGGAAATACTCCTGGATAACCCCCATTTCGGCGGGATTCAGCGAAAGGACCATCCTGCGGCTGGTGCCAACCATTTCATCGGGAGTCATCCGCAGAAGAGGGACGGCAACGAGAGAAAATTCGTAGCCGCCCGGATGGGGCCGTTCGGGCGGTATGCGGTCGACCGAAAGAAATTCGATGACTTCATTGAGGAGAACCCGGCGGGCTGCGGCCATAAGGGAATCCGGCGCCGCGCCGGAAGCAACGAGATAGCGTTTGCCGGTCCAGACGTCGTCAAGGGCAATGCCCAAGGCGGCGGCCCCCCGCCTGATGGACTGGGCGGCGGGATCCATGACGCCGGGATGCCTGGCAATTTCGAGAGGCACGGAACCTTCTTCAGAAAGAACCGGGCGGTCGATGGACCACACATCGACGACCTTGTCTGCAAGCAGGTCCGCGGCCAGGGATTCGGCCTGGCGGCGTGATATATCGCCGGAAACGTTGAATATCCTGACGACTCTGCAATCGGCGACGCCTGCAGCGCCGGCCGAAGCCAGGTCCGCGGCGGCAGCGGCGCCTTCGGCGTCCGCCAGTCCGGGCGTGATAGCCACCTCTACGCGATACCATGCCATTGGAGGTGGATTCCTTCCTGAAAGAGCGGGTCAATCCTTGCGCGGGGCGCGTTCACGGACACGCGCCTGCGCCGCGGCGGCGGATTCGAGAAGAGCGGCTACGGTATCCCAATCCTGCAGGAGAAGGGATTCACGGAAACAGGCAAGATCGCCGATGAGGCGCTGAAGGGCGTCGGCGACGCCTGCGGAATTCTGGCGCATGATTTCGGACCAGAGCCTGGGGGAGCCGGCGGCAATACGCGTGGTATCGAGAAAGCCCGACGAGGCCAGCATGTCGGCTTCGGCGGGGAGAGTCCTGGCAAGAGCAGCGGCGACGACATGCGGCAGGTGGCTGGAAAAAGCCAGCAGGCGGTCATGCTCGGCAGGAGACAGGCGAATGGTGCGCATGCCGATAGACCGCCAGAGTTTCTCGGCTTCCAGCGCCGCCGCATCGGCGTTCGACCTGCCGGACGCGGGGGTGACAACCGCCAGACGACCCGCCGGCACAAGGGAAGCCCCGGCAGCCGGCCCCTGCAGGTGGGAGCCGTAGAGGGGATGGCTGCCGGCGAAAAGCACGTCGGGACGGTCCGCAAGGAAAGACGAAATTTCACGGACTATCGCGCCCTTGACGCTGCCCACGTCGGTAAGAAGGGCGTTTTTACACACAAAGGGTATGACGGAGCGGCCGAGTTCGGGAATGCTTTCGACGCCCGTGGCCAGAATAACAACTTCGGCATCCCGCACGGCGTCTTCCACGGACATGGTGCCGGAATGGACCAATCCGTGGGCGAGTGCGGTTTTCATTGTTTCTTCGCGGCGGAAAAGGCCGACGACTTCGTCGGCGACACCGCCTGAAATCAGCGCCTTGCCCAGGCTGCCGCCGATAAGACCGACGCCGACAAGTGCGGTCCTGCGGATATGAAAGCCGTTGTCTTGGGGGAGCGGGTCCAAAGGCGCATCCTAGCCAAAATGCTTTACGATATATGCGACGGCGTCGTCCAGGGATGGAAGAATCTTGGTGCAGAACCTGACCATCCAGGGAGAACACTGCGCGAAGTCGAAGGGACCGAAAGCAATGACGAACTTACCGAGGTCGAAGGAGGCGTAGAAGACTTCCATGGAAGTGCCGATGGAAGGCTTACTGTAGTTCACGAGGAGGATATCGGCGTCGCGCACGTCCTGAAGGTCGAATTCGACTATTTCATTGGCGCTGTCGATCTCCCTGTCCCTGAAATCCCTGCGGAGAGGATCCAGGAGGATGAATTTGCCAGCGAGAGCTTCTTTGGCCCTTGTCCGCCAGTCCTTGGCTTCGGACTCGGCGGCATCCATGATGGGCCCGCAGAGATAGATTTTCTTGGCATCCATGACGCGCACTCCACAGAACCTACGGCACCCCCATAGCTTACATTGACGGGCCGTTTTATCAACTGCACTCCTGCAAGCCCGAGGCGCCCGGCAGGTAAATCAGGGGCGATTCCAAGAAGATTGTTGCATGGCGGCATCCCGGCAATATCATCATATAGGCGTTTGACGCATGGCCCGCCAGGGGAACATGGACTGGACACTTGTATGGAACATGGCGGCGCCGCAGGGGATATGTAAGCAGCTTAGTTTTTTCTGGCCAAGATGTTAGGAGACGTTCTATGGGTCTTGAAGAGCAGAACGTTGAACCCGAGGATCAGGAGATGGAGGACGCGCTGCGGCCGAGACGCCGGACCCGCTACGGGCGGCAGGAGGCTCCTACGCCGTTCAGCTACAAGCTCCTGACAGGGGTAGTAGGCGCGTTCGGCGTGTTTCTGGCACAGGCCGTCTACCACGGCAATGATCTGATAGAGCTGTGGAAATGGACAACCGCAGACTACAAGGGGGCGCTGTGGCTGCAGTACCTGGCCCTGCTGGGAATAGTGGCCGTCGCGGTCCTCGTAGTGGGGATGATAGCCGCCATACTGGACAAAACGGCGTTTACGTCGCTGTTCATGGGAGCGGGACTCTTTGCGCTCCTGATGTTGGGGACGCAGGCGGTCAGATCCACAAAATCTGTTTCCCCGGGGGAGTGGCCGACGGCAATCAAGATGGTTGAGGCGGCACTGAATACGGCATGCGCCAGCCAGAGTTACAAAACGATAGTGGAAAGAAAAGAGTCCACCGACAAGATATCGGGGCTGCAGAACGAGCTGGTTGAGACCAAGAAAGAGCTGCTGGGGGCACGCAAGGCGTCCGACATGCTGAAGGAAGAACTGGACCGCCAGAAGGCTCAGCAGGCCGAAGAAGTGCAGAAGGCGAAAAAAGAGGGGGCCGAAGCCAAGGCGGCGGAGCTCATGCCAGGCATAGCAGAAAAGGACAAGGAAATCTCAGATCTCAAGCGCAAAGCCACCGCCAACGAGACACGTATCCAGGAACTGCAGGTCGCAAAGGAAGAGCTCGAACGCGCAGCCAAAAACATGGATACGGAGAGGGTCACGCTGCGCCAGCAGCTTAACGAAGCCAGGAGCACTATTGAGTCCCTGAAGCAGAAGAACGCCGCTCTCCAGAGCCAGGTGGACGAACTGGCCGGCCCGTAACAATTCAACCCGCCCGTATCGAAAAAACATCGGGGGAGACACTCAGGTGTCTCCCCCGTTCTGTTCCGTTCACAGGATACGGCCGGGTTCAGTTTCCGGCGCCGCCGTTACCCTTATCCGGCCTGCCCTTGCCATGATCCCTGCCGTAGGCGTTGCCCTGACCGTTATTATCCTTGGGACCATTGCCATTGTGGCCGTCTTTCGGTCCGGGGCGTCCGTCAAAGCCGCCTTCCGGTCCGCCCATGCCGGGATGATGGTGCCCGCGCAGTTGCTGCATTCTCTGAAGCATCTGCATCAGCCGCTGGATACGCTGCCTGTGCTGCTGGATTCTCTGCTGCAGGACTTCGCGGCGCTGTTCCATGCGTTCCTGGAAGCCTTCCGGCAGTTCGCCGCGGTGTGTCCGGATATATTCCAGGAAGCGCCGGCGCGCTTCTTCGGGGACGTCGTCACGGCGGTCCCGCCTGTCCTCCAAGCGGTCGCGGACGTCTTCGCGGCGATCACGGATATCTTCCCAGCGGTCGCGAACGTCTTCCCGGCGATCACGCCTGTCTTCGATCTTATCCAGCCGGCCGCCTTCATGTTTCTCGTCACGGACGTCTTCGCGACGGTCGCGAACGTCTTCACGCCTGTCGAGCCTGTCTTCGAACCTGTCCCTGACGTCTTCCCTGCGATCTCGGACGTTTTCACGCGCATCGAGCCGGTTTTCCTGCCGTTCACGAACCATTCTGCCGGGCCCGCGTCTGCCCGCCGGCCCACCGTCTCCGGGGCCGCCTTCGGCGCCAAAGACCGCCGTGGTTGTAACCATGGCTATAACCGCCAGCACCACTTTCCATGTCTGTCTCATGTGTGCCTCCTTTCGGCAATACGGAATATAGCAATCCGCGTGCCAAAAGCATTGTAGAGGTATAACATGCTGTTATTCCTGATGTTATGTAAATGCCGGCCACACAGGGCTACGGGGAACGCGCTGTATTAGCCGACAATAACCTGTTGTAATTCCCGACAGTCAGCGGCATTCAGTCAAAACAAGAGCTATTATTAGGGCCGTTACAGCCGATTTACCGTAAGAACCATGGAACTTACCGGCATTATCACGGCTGAGTTGCTGACTGAACTGGTCTCCGCCATCTGGGCGGCACCTGCCAGGGGTACGTCTACAACGGCCGGGGAACAGACTCCGACAGGAAACCCCGCACATGTGCACAATCCGGCCGGTGGGCAATCCGGCGCGGTTGTGCCGTCCGGAACCGCACATACGCCACTGCCCGGCACCCCGGCCACAATTCCACCGTGGCCGCACGCACCCGCTCCTCCCGGCGCCTGGGCCGTCATGGGGGACGCCCAGACAGACACGGCAGCAGCAGCCCGGACGACGTTCCAGCCGGACGTGACTCTGCCTCCCGCTGAATTCAGCGCTAACGCTCCGGCAGAAACAACCGGGACGCGGGAACCGATAAAATTCCTGGAGCCGGGCGGTATCATGAAGGGGCGTTTCACAATCCGGCCCCAGCCTGCGGAAATAAAGGAACCCGACCTGCCAGGACTGAAAGAATCCGCTGCAAGGCTGCGTTCCGTTCCCGACCAGCCGGCGGACCGCCCCTTCCTGCGGCAAACCGCACCCGACCGGAACAGCTGGCCACAGACGTGGCTGGCATTGCACGGCTATGACGCCAAGAACATGCCGCCCGCGGGAGAAAGGCGTCGCGGCAGGCAACCGGGAAAACACACTCCTTCCTGCAGCATGCGGGTCGATATTCCATCGGTCGGGCCCGTACGGCTGGACGTGGCGATCGTACTAGGCGGCATATTGCGGGTATCGCTGGCGTCGTTTTCGCAAACTTTTGTCGATGAACTGCGAAGAGAGCTGGCCGGATTGGACGACATCGCCCGTGAAATGAACCTGCGCCTGCTGCTGGACCTGCACGTCCTGGAACACGAAGGAACCGGACATGCGATCATCGGATAGCACCGCCCGCAAGCTCGCCTGCGCGCTGCGTTACGACGGCGAAGCCGCTCCGGCGCCGCGCGTAACGGCGAAAGGCTGGGGAAGGATCGCCGAGAAAATAATGGACCGGGCGAGGCAGGAGGGAATACCCCTGCACCACGATGCCGTCTTGGCGAGGCTTCTGTCGGCGGTGGACGTGTCGGACGAGATACCGGAAGAACTCTACCGCCCCGTTGCGGAAGTGCTTGCCGCGGTGTACCGGGCGGCTGCAAACAGTACGGAACAGTTGGATTCTTGAAATACCGCCGGCGAGTGGTATGATGTGGCGAATTACAGGAACCGCCGCCGACAGGGGGAGGAGCCGTGCATGCCTGATCGTCCCACATCCAAGGTGCGGATAAGCAAATTACCCTACAAGACGGAGAAAGCTCTGGTCAAGGGCAGGACGCTCATTGTCCTGACCGACATACCCCGCGGCGATGAGAACTGCGACAGGAACGTATTCGGCATGATGCGGGACGGCACGCTGCTGTGGCGGGTGGCATCGCCGTCCGACAGCGCGGAAAGGCTTACGCCTTTCAAGGACATCTACCAGGATGACAAGGGGAACCTGATGGGGCGGCTTGTCGGCGGGAAACTCTACCGCATAGACGAAAAGACCGGCCGTCTGCAACCTGCGTAACCGTATCGATTCCATGCCTGACGGCGTCCATGTACACGTTTTTCCAGAAAACAAGAGGCCGGCGCGCCTGCGCGCGCCGGCCCTGAAAACTGCATGGACGATCAATCACGGGACGGTAATGGTGAATGTCCCTTCGCTCCAGTCCTGTGCGCCCACGGCAACGTAATGCTTGATGAAGATCTTGAACTCGGTTCCGGTGGCGAAAACCACCTGTTCCCATACCGGCGGTTTCATCGGGTCTTCCTCAGTATTCTTGTAGCCTACCTTCCATGCATACGGTGAACCTTTCGGGGCCCACGAATACTGTATCTGGTGCTGGGGAGGCCATGTCACCCCGGCATCGGTGGACATCCAGATGGCGGCATCAAAGTCGGGCACGTTCGTGACCCAGCTTATATCGTACATCTCTCCCAGCGTAAGAGTTTCGCCATCGCCAGGGGTAAGCACCGTGACATAAGGCTCACCGGCTTCAACGGTGACTTCGTTGGAATGCGGCGATTCATCCGCTCCGCTGAAAGCAACCACGTAGTAGGTGTAGAATTCGCCGTCCACCACGTCGGTCATGTCCGAGTACCCGAAGAAATCCGGCCCGACCGTATCATGCAGCACAAAACCGGATCCCCCGTCCCGATAGATGTGAAACCCGTCCTCGATCGTGGAGTTGTCCGTCCAGGACAGCTGGATCCAACCGGATTCCACGGGGGTGGCGAACAGGTCCGAGGGGGCGCCCAGCGGGTCGGGGCCGTCGCTGCCGCCGCATCCGCTGAAAAAAAAGATTACCGCAAAAAGAGACCCAATCACGGCTCCGCGGCGGACGGCGTCCATTTTCTTTTCCCTCCAAACGATGCACCTGGCCCGGCGTAAACGGCCAAACCCGCAAATGCCGGGCGGCAGCAGCCCAAGTCGAGACTATCAGTTGTCTACCGAAAGCTGGATCGTGGTTACATTGCTCGAAGCATCGGTAGCCGTAATGGTGAAGGTGTCCGGCAGAGACGACAGGATCTGCTCGGACGAAAACGAACCCGCCGTCAGCGGGACGTCGCTGCCGTCGATCTGCACGACGACGCTACCGCTGGCGTCGCTGGCATCGCCGTTTATGACCACGCTTTCAACGGTTGCTTCCGGCGGGATCCCGTCACCGACCCACACGTCCGGCCCCCAGATGCCGTTGCCGAGGAACATCCACTGCGTACCGGCCGGAGCTTTGCGGATATAAGCCCTCTGGCTGCCCAGCGCAAGCGTCCTGTCGTCGTTGTAACAGACATAATCGGGATGCTGCGACCAGCGAAGCCAGTGGAACTGTTCGCCCTGTACCGCGGTCCACGTGAATATCTCGGTCGAAGGATTTATGCCGTCCTGATAGGACTTGGCCGTGGCGTTGAAGTGAGTGGCGTGGCAGTAGACGGCGCTCCCGGAGCCGTCAGGGTTTATGCATATGTCGCAGGCGTCGTCGTCGCGGGCGATAACTTCCATCTCGTCCTGGCTGGGCGGCAGGGGCCCGTTGAAGTTGCGGACGACGCTCCTGTGTCCGCCGCCGCTCGGCACGTTGGCGTCGCCGTCGGTCCACGCGGCGTAGGTGCCGGCGGCCGAGATATATGAACGTCCCGAACCGCCGTAAGGAGGATCTGCAATCAGCACGATCCTCTCGATGGGATCGTTGGATGCATCTATCCTGATGCGAACGATTTCGTTGTTGGCGGTACTCGTGTCGTTATAGACCACGGACTCGTTATCGTACCAGCTGCAGAGCCAGTAGCCGCCGTCATCGATCTGGCCGATGCGCTTGGGGTTCGAGCCGTCGGCGTTCATCACCCAGTGGCACCAGTCATTGTCCTGGTTGAAGAAATAGATGCGCGTGCCGTCCGGCGACCAGCAGGGGAAAGGGCCCCAACTGGTGCTCTGCAGAATATTCTTTATGTTGCCCCCGCCCATATCAAGCTGCGTGCGGATGACGGTTTCCGTTCCGGTCGTCAGGTCCATTACGCAGATGCCGTTGGGGCCCGACCGCCAGTAGACCACCTTGCCCGGCACGCCGCCGGACATGTCGGACCAGTCGGCGACTATTTGAGCAGGTGTCGGATTCGCGGCCGAAAGCACTCCGGCAAAGAAAAACAGAACAAAAAAGCCACAGAAAATTCCCCTCAACTTATCCCTCATTTCAAGACCCTTTCACAAAAGGTTCCCGCTCCCAAGCGATAGACCCGAGCATTGCTTTTATTGTACCACAGGAGCCCTGACGGGCAAGCACGAGATATCAAAGCGGGTATTATTCTTTAACAGCCTAGAATCGGGCGGTGCTCCGACGGTCCCCGAAACAAAGCGGCTAGAGCGGCAGCAGCCTGTTAGTCACTGGTTACGCCACGGGACCGCTTATAATAAACCTCCTTGCCGGGGAGACCGCTGATGAAAGTCACCATAACGGGCGGAGCAGGCTACGTCGGGTCGCACGTCGCGGCCGCGCTGGTTAACGCGGGCCACGACGTGCAGGTGCTCGACGACCTGACTACCGGCCATGCGGAAAGCGTGGCGCACCTTCACGGGGCAAACCTGGTCCAGGTGGACATACTGGACACAAGAGCCCTCACGGACCTGCTGGCTTCGTTCAGCCCGTCGGTGCTGATACACATGGCCGGGAAAATCGCCGTGGGGGAATCCGTGCGCGTCCCAGACGAATACTACACCACAAACATAACGGGGGGGCTGTCGGTACTGAAAGCGATGATCGGGGCGAGGGTCAAGCGGCTGGTGTTTTCGTCGTCGGCGGCGGTATACGGACCTCCGGACGAGATACCCATACCGGAAAACCACCGCAAGAACCCGACCAGCCCCTATGGAAACACAAAATGGATGTTCGAGCAGATGCTCCGGGACTACGCCGGACCGTATTCCATCGGCAGCGTGTCGATGAGGTATTTCAACGCGGCGGGCGCCGACCCTTCGGGCGATACCGGCGAAGCGCATGCGCCGGAAACACACCTGATACCCCTCGTCATACGGGCGGTTCAGACGAATGTCCCGATTTCGATATTCGGCACGGACTACGATACTCCGGACGGTACAGCCGTAAGAGACTACATCCACGTATGCGACCTCGCGACCGCCCACGTCTATGCCGCCGAAAACTGTCCGGACGCCAAAGCCGTTGCGTACAACTGCGGCACGGGGGTCGGCTATTCGGTGAAAGAAGTAATCACTGCCTGCGGCGAAGTGCTGGGCAAGGCGGT
>JAFGGJ010000003.1 GCA_016930595.1 Planctomycetota bacterium | reverse complement strand
CTCGCCAATTCCGCGCCAAACCCGCGCCGAATTGCGATCCTGTAGACGTTTTCGGGCCGTTTTCACGCGTGTGTCGTATACTCTTGTAGTAGATTTCGACCTCTGGCACGGAATTTGCTGGCGCGGATCGCGGCATGCCGCGGTATCCAGGCGTCACCGCCAGGCAAGAATGCTCTCCAGTCCTTCCGTGCGGCGGTCCTGCACATCTCCCCCGGAGCTTCCGTCTTCAGGGAAGCCTGCTGCCACCAGGCCCGTAACGTGTTCCGGCGCATCGACTTGCAGGGCTTCTTCGATGGCCTTCTGCACCACGAGAGGGCCGGTCATGTAGCAGGAACCGATTCCCTGGGCGTGCAGTGCGAGCATCAGGTTCTGGGCGGCCATGGAAGCGCTGATGAGCGCCGGTTCCGCTAAGACGCCCATGCCCGTTCCGGCGTCCGCTTCCGGGATATACCGTGCAAGTATCCGCCGGTAGATGCTGTCGTACGGCCTGCAGACGACCGCAAGCACGAGCGGCGCCGAGGCAAAATGCGAAAAGTAGCCCGTGTATTCGTCGAAACCCTTGAGCGCCCGCGGCGAAGAAATGCCGTTCCGCTGGGCGGCGAGTTCCGCGGCGAGGAGCGAGGCGGCGCCGTCCAGGACGGAGCGGTCGCGCAGGGCGATGATGCGCCAGTGCTGCTGGTTGCCGGCCCGGGGTGCGTAAAGGGCCGCACGAACGGCGTTTTCAACAAGGGAATCCGGGACGGGGTCCGGTGCGAAGCGGCGCACCGACGTCCTGGAGACGATGAACCGCAGCAGGTCTTCACTCGTGATGCTCATCAAACACCTCCCCTTCTCTTTCCGGCACGGGTCCTTTGGGCGGATGCACAAGGATATACTGAAAGGCGGTGCCGAGGACGGCGGCGACAAGCAGGCCGACGACCGCGCCGGGGCCTATGTCGAGGGAGCGACCGTAGTGTGCGGAAAGACCGGCAATGCCGATGAGGACGTCGATCGCGCCGAGGACGGAAAACATGGCCATGATGAAGATGTCGCCGACCCATGCCCAGAGTGCGCCGCCGACGATTGCGCCGAGCGCGGCGCCGACCATGGCGTAGGAAACTCTGCCGGTCATGGCTCCTATCGCAAGCCCCAGGACGCCGCCGCTTACCGCGCCCAGAAGGAGCCGCATGAAGGCTTCCACCGGGACGGCGACGAGGGCGCCGACCAGAGCGCCGACGAGAGTCCAGACAAGGGTGCGGTCACTGTGGGCGACCTGTTCGCCGAGCACGCTGCCGACGATGGCTCCGACGACGGCGAGATAGACGACAATGGTGGTCCGGTAGGTGTAGTAGCCGAAGAAGATGAGAAAGCAGCCGGACAGGACCGCGACCATGGCGGCTTCCGGGGAAAGTACGGGCAAAGCGGACATGTGCTATCCTTCCCAGACGTTGATTCGGGCTTCGTCAACGGTAACGACGGAATCTTCAAACTGAAGGGTGATGCGACCCGAATCATAAGCCGTCGGGCGTGCGGGCTTCCCCCGGAAGAAAACGGTCTGGGGGAGGACGAGGCCGGAGGAAAACCGCTCTTTAATAGAAGAGATGTCCGCGAGGATGGCGTCGAGTTCGGCGAGGAACACGTTTCTGAAAGCTTCGATGGAAACATCCGCTGAAGCCACGTCTGAAACGGAAGCGGCCCCGGGCAAATCCGGAGGAGCGGAAAGAACGTTGACGCCGATGCCGATCACGGTGCCTCGAACCCCGGCGGCAAGCGCGACGGTTTCGGCGAGAACGCCTGCGAGCTTACCGTGAGGGAGGACGACGTCATTGGGCCACTTGATCCTGCAGGCGGAAGGACGGACGTCCGAGCAGGAATCGACGGACTGCCTGACAGCCAGTGCGGCGGCGTGGGAGAAGAGGACCGGGAGATCCGCAATGGAAAGGTCGTCAAGGAAGCCGATGGAGACAAGCATTGAGCCCGGGGAATCGACCCAGGAGCGGCTGAGCCTGCCGCGGCCCCTGCGCTGGTGACGGGCGGCAACGGCGGCGACGGGCTTCCAGGGGGGGAGAGCGGCGCAGTCCGGCAGGGCGGAGCGAAGCAGAGACTTAACTTCGTCCTGGGTGGATTCGAGTTCATCGTGGCAGGACAGCGGGACGGAGAGAACGGAGGTTTTTTGCGTATCGGTCACAGGGGTAATCTTTCCCCCTAAAACAGTACCATGCAGCCCCCGGCAGGACAAGGCAAAACTGAAAAAGGGGAGAGAGGGTGCAATGCGATGCCGGATTCCATTTATGCAGATGCATGAAAGCGGTAAAAGGGTAGAATACAGGTGAAGAAAGGGGATAAAGCAATGACAGAAAACAAATCGGTTTACGGTATTTCTGCCGGTGCGATCACGACTCTCCTGTTCCTGATTGCCGTTTCAGGCTGCACCAACGCCAACGATGCCGAAAAAAGCACAGATAAAGCGCCGGATGCGGACAAGGGGCTGCCGAGCGCGGAAAAAATGGCAGAGGCGTTGATCGCCGTGGACTGGGTCATTTCCCAGGGGAAAGACCTGCGCATCGAGACGCCATGGGGGAAGGTAGGTGAAGACGGCTATATCGACTTCCTCGCCATGCTCGAGGAGGAGGACATAAAGTCGCTTGAAGGCACTGGGGTTACCGCCACCCAGTTTGTCGCGGGCATGAGAGCGATGAATCCCGTCGGCGGCCTGGTGCCCGTCGCTGGCACGGAGGGAAGAATCAACGCCGTCGTCAGCGATCAATCCAACAGGTCGGAATACGGCGCCAAAGTGTCCAAGTGTATTCTTAAGCAAAAAGACAGCGGAACAAAGAAGGGGCAATCAGCGTACGGAGAAGAGAGCTTTATTCTATGCACGAAGTGTGCGGACGGTTTCCCCGTCGGCTACGGGAAAGGAAGCCACATCGTGATGGGCAGACAAACGGCGCCGGGGGCGGTCATTGTGGTCTGTGCCAAAGAAGGGCTGAACATAGCCGGGAGGGAGTTCCAATATCGCCAGGTAGTTCTCTTTGACGAGAAGGACGGAGATTCAACGCCTCGGGTTGCCACGCCGCAAGACAAAGTCGTTATTACCGAAGACACGGAGATATTCGGGAAGACGTATTCAAAGGGTGCCATCAGGATTCCGGAAGACGGCAAGCTCCCCGAGTAACGACTGGGCGATCCGACAGCCCCGGAACGGACCCGAATGTTCGATTACGGGGGGGGAATTGGGGAAGGCATCCGGCGGGACCAGCTCCGCACCGGACCTGCCGAGCCTGTACGAAAGACACGCTTCCTTGCCGACAGGCATGGGGCCGCGGGCGAACGGGGTGGGTGGTGGGCCCTCGAGGATTCGAACCTCGGACCAACGGATTATGAGTCCGCTGCTCTAACCGCTGAGCTAAGGGCCCGGCGTCCCGGCATGCCGCCGATCCGGACGGATTCAATATAGCGAAACGATGCACGAGGTCAAGCCGGAATGGCGACGCGGCGGAGCCGACCGGGACTATTCGATGACCGTATCCGGGCCGACGGTTATGAGATCGTCACCCGGGCCATAAGCGTGAACCGGCGTGATGACGGAGCCGGGAGGAGGAGCCACGGGGCCGTGGAGAAGCGGGTCGCCGGTATCCCGCATCCAGCGATCAAGAGAAGAACGGAGCTCTTCGAGGACGTGAGCGTGGGCCGGGTCGGCCGCGAGATTGCGCTGTTCGAAGGGGTCGTCAACGAGGTCATACAGTTGTTCACGGGACCGTGGGGAATCAAAAAGCCCCATGGAGCGGAACATTCCCTTGGCATGGCCGGCGTCCACGTTGGGTGCGACGGCAAAGGATCTGGAGGCATAAGAGCGTATGTATTTGTAGGAAGGCGTCCTGACGGCGCGGACGGGGTCATAAGCGGCGTGGAAGGTCATTTCGTGAAACGTGGCGTCATGGAGGGAGTCCGTATCGCTTCTGACAAGAGGCATAAAGCTCATGCCCTGCACGCCGTCCGGCACCTGCAAGCCGGCCAGTTCCAGGAGAGTCGGCATGATATCGATGTTGGAAGCCTGCGCCGTGACACGGAGGCCCGCGAAGCGACGTTCGGGGAGCGCCATGACAAGGGCGGTTTCCACGCCAGGGTCAAAAAGCGTGGCTTTGGCTCTCGGCATGGCGATACCGTGGTCGGTGGTGAAAATCACGACGGTGCTTTCGGCGAGGCCGGTGTCGTCAAGCGTGCGGAGGATGTTTCCGACGGCGGCGTCAACGCGTTCGACGAGGACGTGGAGGTCGGCGACATCCTGCCTGACGGGAGGTTCGTCGGGCAGGTACGGGAGGGGGGAGACGGAGTCGATGGGCGCATCGCTGTGAGGATAGGGGCGGTGCGTCTCGGTGAAGCCGACGCTTGCGAAGAAGGGTTCCGGAGGGCGGGAACGGAGGAATTCGTCCAGCATGGGGAGGACGAATCGGCAGGAGTGGCCGTGTTCGGCGTCCCTGTGAACTTCGCGATAACCGAGGGAAGGAGGGTCGGAGCTTTCGTGCTGGAAACCGAAGAGGTGGGTGGAATAGCCGCCCGCGGCGAGCACGGCCGGGAGAAGCGGGACGGCGGGGTCCAGCGAGAAGCCGCGATGGACAAGACCGATGAGACCGTGGCAGTGGGGCCAGCGACCGGAAATAATGCTCCCGCGGCTCGGACTGCACTGCGGAGCAGTACAGAAGTAGTTTTCGAACAGGACGGCCCGCCGGGCGAGGCGGTCGAGTTCCGGGGTGCGGACGTTGCAGCCGTAACAACCCAGATGCCTGCCCGTATCGTGGGTTATGATGAACAGGATGTTGGGCCTGGCGGACATGTGGACAGATCCTTTCGCCGCGTGCTTGCCAAGGGAAACAGGATAATGGAACGGGAACAGAATTCAACCGACCGTGCCAGGAAGGAGTGAAAAGCATCCGCGTGAGACGCGAGACATGGGCTTGCCAAAAAGACGGCGTGCAATATGATTCCATTGCGGCAGCAAGGCCGGCACAGGCTTTCGGGAGGGCTTGTGAAAAGACTGAAGTCCAGTCGAAACCAAGGGGACTCACTATGGCAGACATGAGGTATCCGATTTTTGCGGTTCTGGCCTGGATCGTGCTGCAGTCGGCCGCGCCCGGCCGCGCGGAAGCTGAGGACGCCGTGGCGGGCGCTGAAGATTTCGGGAGGGGAATAGTATCGGGGCTGGAAGTGCGCGACGGAGCGATAACGCTCTACATGCTGGCGGACGATTTCCAGGGAGCGGTGAAGGACAGGTACAAGATAACGATGTCCGCGAGCGCCAAGGAGGACGAATACGGGGTCGTCGACTACAAGGCGTCGACGACGTACATTACGCAGCAGGCGAAACCGGACCCGTCTCTGCTCGTGGAGACGCACGATAACGACCACGTATCGCTGGCGCGTTCGGTGCCGGGAACGGCGAAGGGGTTCTTGGAACTGGACATGTGGCCGATCCGGTTCTGGCCGACGAGCGGGACGCTGACGATAACGCTGAGCGGCGCGGGCGGAACGATGACTTTTCCGCTATCGGCAAGCGACTACAAGCACGCCATGGTGAAAGACGCCGGCGGAGAGAAACTGACGGTTCCCGGCGGACGGCCGTATTTCAGCTCGTTCTTGAATTCGAACATCTACGCGCCGAACGAGGTGATTCCGGAGTCGGAGAGGCGCTGGAGGAACATGAGGCTGCTGTTCCGGCCGGCGTACATGGCGGGATCGCTGGACCGCTCGGTATGCCGAGAGATAGAAGATCCCGAACGGCGTGAAATAACCGTGGACAGGTTAACGATCGGCGTACAGCAGCTCGAGACGCAGATACGCAACCTGCGTTTCAAGGCGCTGCTTGGGGAGGCGATCAGCCCGCCGCTGAGACTGACGGGGAGGTCATGGGGGGAGATCAACGTGGATGCCGCTGCGCCGGAGAAGACACGCATAGGGCTGCAGGTACGCGGAGCGAGGTCGGAAAGGGCGCTGGCGAACGCCGCATGGGAGGGACCGTCCGGGAAGGAGCCGTATTTCCTGGACGTCGCGGAAGTCCCCGCTGGTCTCGCCCGGCAGAGGTACCTGCAGATAAGACTCCTGCTGAAGGCGACGGCAGACGCGCCGTTCGAGGCCACGCCCGCGGTCAGGAGCATTTCAGTCGAGCAGAAGGAGGGCAGGTGATGAGACACGGTCATGCGGCAATACTGGCCGCGGCCCTGGCATGCTGTTGTCTTTCGGCCCAGGAGATCGGCAAGGACGACAAGCCTACGGCAGAAGAGCTGCGGAAGATACTGTTCAACGGGAGCATAGCCGGCAGAGAAGAGGCAGCGAAACGGCTGGCTTCCGAGCGGACGCCCCAGGCGATGGAATGCCTGCTCGACGGGATGGCGGACAAGCACGCGGCGTACATAGCGGCGGACGCCGTCGAAGGAGCGATAGAGGAGAATGCCGAGGGGATGGGGGCGCTCCTGATGCCGGGGTTGAAACACAAGCACTGGCGGACGCGGATGCTGACGTGCTTCATGCTGTACCTGGTGAAAGACAAGGCTGCGGCCGGAGAACTGGCGGCGGCGCTGGCAGACAAAAACGTGAACGTAAGGATATACGCCGCCCAGGCCCTGCGTACCTGTGGAGACAGGACGGCGCCGGAGGCTCTTATCACGGCGCTCGCGGACGAGTGCGGGCTGGTGAAGCTGCATGCGGCGGCGGCGCTGGGCGAAACTGGGGATCCTGCGGCGGTACCGGCGCTCATAGCGGCGCTGGACGACGCCGACGCGGCGATAAACGCCGCCCGTTCGCTGGGAGCAACAGGGGCGGCGGATGCCGAAGCACCGCTGCTGGCGCATGCAAGCGACGTAAGGGCAAGAGTGGCATGGGCGTGCATCGAAGCCCTGGGACGGCTGGGGAAATCGAAGCAGACCGCCCAGAAACTGGCCTCGATGGCAGAGGAAACGGCCGATCCCCGGACGGCAAAACTTGCGGGGGAAGCTTCAAAAGCGATTCAAGAGAGGATAGAGGAATGAAAAGCCCGAGAAGCTGCGCCGCGGCGATCATAGTAGCGGCAGTCAGCCTGGCGGCAGGCGGCGCGAGCATCCAGGAGGAACTCGCCGCAAAGGGATACGCCATCGTGTCAAAACACTACACGGTGCAGGCACGGGAACTGAACTATGCGAACGGCGATATAGTCGAAACGCTGAAGCTGTCGGCGTGCCGTGGAGAACGCGAACCCGTAACCATAACCCTCATCGCCGGGAAGGACATCCGCGGGATAACGGCCGCCGTAACACCGCTCAGGGGGCCCGGAGATGCTCTGCCGGCCGGGACGTTCGAGGTCCGGTACCAGAAACCGCAAACGCTGGGCGAAGGCCAGGCGAAAGTGGACAGGCAGATCCTGCAGCCGATGCTGAAACCGGTGGACGTGGCGAAGGACTCGTCGCTGCGGCTGTGGCTCACCGCGCACGTGCCGGAAGGGACAGAAGCGGGGACGTATTCAGGGACGGTGGTGATGCGCGGCAACGGGATATCGGAGAGGATACCGATCGCTCTGCACGTGTACGATTTCGATTACGGCAAGCTGCCCGGGCGCCATGCCGTGATGATAGGCGTGCCCGACGAACCGGCGTACTACCGCGACTGCGCCGAGCACGGGATGACGGCGATATGCTCGGACGCCGGAGGCGCGCTGGAGACTTCGCCCGACGGGCGGCCGTACCTGCCGGTACTTGAAAGAAACATGAAAATGGCCATGGAAGCGGGACTGGGGGAGATATACATCGCGTACACGGGGGGGCTGATCAGGACTTCCAAGGTAAAGAACACCACGCACATACTGCAGCACCACGACTACGTGCATCCGGCGCGGATGCTGAGGGCGGCGCGTGCGTACAGGGCCATCTGCAAGGAAAAAGGCTACCCGGAAGTGATCTGGTACATTTTCGACGAACCCGGGAAGAGGGACGTGGTGCAGCTCGGCCCCCTGCGCAACCGGATATGCCGGCAGGTATACGAGCAGGTGGCCGAAATGCCGCAGGTGCGGACGCTGCTGACCATGGGGCACGAGGAAGCGGAGGAATTCGGGGCGGCGATATCCGTGCACTGCTACGGCGGCTCCCCTACTCCACAAGACGTACGCGTAAGCCGTGAAGCCGGTGCGGAGGTATGGAGGTATTCGAACGACATATCAATGGGGACGAACCCGCTGCGCTCGAGGTTCGGGATGGGGTTCTATCCCTGGAGATGCGGCTGGGACGGGTCGACGTCATGGACGTACCCGATTGTGCACGGGAACACAGGAGAAGACGGGAAGCCGCTGCCTCCCGCCGTATGGGAGGCGGTCCGTGAAGGCGTTGACGACTGGTACTACCTGCTGACGCTGGAAGCGTTGATGAAAGCGAACGCCAAAACGACGAACCCGCAGAAACAGGGGATCCTGGCAAAGGCCGGGGAGTTCCTGGAGATAACGAAACTGGCGCTGGATGCTTCCGCCGAGAAAAACCCGTGGACGGGCGAACAGATGGACGGACTGCGGGGGAAGACGGCCGGGTTCATAGAGGAGCTCAAGAAGTAGAAAGGGCTTGGCAATGCACAGGGGATTGACGGCAACGATAATTCTGCTGGCCGGTACGGGACTTGCCGCCCGGGGCGACGAGATGAAACCACTGGTGATAGAAGGCTTCGAATCGGCGGAGGCGCTGGCGCTGTGGGAAAAAGGCGGGACGGAAGCGGCGCTGACCGAAGAACACGTCACGCAGGAAACGCATGCGGCGCGGGTGACGTATTCAAAGGGGGAAGGCTTCCACACGATGATAAGGCAGTGGCAGAAAGCCAAACTCGACCTTTCGGCGTACACACACCTGCAGGTGGACGTGTGGGCGGCAAAGGAAACGACGCTCACGCTGAAGCTGAAGAGCGGCGGGCACACGGCGCAGTGGTACGAGAACTACGCGGTTGGACCGGGACCGGCGACCGTCAGCGTGTACCTTGCACAGACCCGCCTGGATACAAAAGTCATCGACTACGTGAACGTGTTCCTGCACACGCCGCAGGAGGACACAGTGCTTTACATCGACAATATCCGCGCCGTCAAGCTGACCGCCCCGCCACCGGAAAAGGCGCCGGTCAAGCCGGCAGAAACGGCCATATCGGATTTCGAGACGCAGCAGGACGTGGAAAAGTGGCGCGGTGACGGCGTGAAAGCCGAGTTGTCGGAGGACCACGTCACATCAGGGAAACACAGCGTAAAACTCACGTACATGCCCGGAGGCGGCCTCAAGACCTTCATGCTGGAGATAGGCAGGGGCGGGCTGGATCTTTCCGGGTGCACACACCTGTTCGCCGACGTGTACGCTCCGGTTAACATGGAAGTGACGTTGAAGCTGAAAAGCGACGCCGGAGCGAAGAAATGGCAGCGGGAGTATTCGATCGAACCCGCGCCGTGGACGCTTTCGGTGCCCCTGTCGCAGACGACGGTGAGCCCGGGATCGATAAGCTACATCAACCTGTTTGCCGGGGGGCTGCGGAGCGAAACGATACTGTACATAGACAACGTGCGCGGAGGGACGGTTTCGAGCGATTCGGCAAGCAGCCTGCCCAAGAAGAAGGAAAAGCCTGACGAAGAGCTTTTCTGAACAACAAAGGAGCCGCCTGCATTACAGCAGGGAGCGTGGAGGAGCATGTTTCTTGCGCCCGGGGAGAGAAGCGGTAATATTGTTGAGTGAAGCGGTTCTGCGGCTGTGGGGGCATAGCTCAGTTGGTAGAGCAACGGCTTTTTAAGCCGTGGGTCGGAGGTTCGAGTCCTCCTGCCCTCACCACACCCACGAAAAGCCCCGCTGGAGCACCGCCAGGCATATCCGGTTGAAAGGGCAAACCCTTGAAATCCGAAAAGAAATCGTACGAAGACGCCGCGTCCGGCGTCGAAGTCACTCAACTGACCGATTACAAAGGTCACAGCCATCACTTCTATTTCACCAATCCCGGCTGGTATGCAAACGGCGAAAAACTGGTCTTCAGTTCGGACCGGAACAACCGGACAAACCTGTTCGGCGTGAACCTGAAGACTGGCGGAATAGAGCAACTGACGGACCTGGAACCGATACCTCTGCCCCGCGAACTGGAGTTTCTGCGCGCCAGCAAGAACCCCGTCATTGACGAAGTCTACTTCTGGCACGATCTTACACTCATGTGCGTTGACCTGGCGACGCGCACAACCCGCGAGATGCACCGGCTGGAACCCGGATGGTGCGTGTCGATGACGAACTGCTCGGCGGACGGCAAATATGTCTTTTTCGGCAGCTGGAGGGATCTTTCGGACAGGATACCGACGGACCTGCTTCGCGGCTACGTGGGATTCCGTGAGACGTGGGAAGCCCGGCCGCGCAGCCGGATAGTGCGGGTGGCGGTGGACAGCGGCGAGGCGGAAGTGGTGTTCGAGGAGGATTACTGGATCGGGCACGTCAACACTTCCCCCACGCAGCCGGACATCCTCACGTTCTGCCACGAAGGTCCGTGGGACAAGGTTGACAACCGGATCTGGGGGATGAACAGCGCTACGGGCGACGTCTGGAAAATACGGCCGACAAAACCCGGAGAAGCCGTCGGCCATGAATACTGGATGAAGGACGGCATCCACGTGGGCTACCACGGCCACACGTCACAGGGGAAACCCATGCTCGGGCGCATCCGTTACGACAACACCACGGCCCGGGAAAGCGAATTCCCCGGCCAGACCGGGCACATATTCTCGCTCGACGAGAACCTCATCGTCGGCGACGGCTCCGGGGTCATCCGGGTCTGGAAAAAAGAAGGCGAAAGCTATGCGGGCCCCCGCGTGCTGTGCCGCCATGACTCCGCAATGCGCATCCAGCAGACGCACCCTCACCCGAGGATTTCGCCGGACGGCGGCTACGTGGTGTTCACGTCTGACCGCTCCGGCTACGGCAACGTGTACACGGCGCCGCTGGCGGAGTTCGAATCCCTGCCGCCGGCAGACTGAAGAAACCGGCCGCCGGGACGATACCCGGAACCGGTCCGCATAAACAGAAACGGGGCGCCTTCGTTGAAGGCGCCCCGTCCGCGTAAAGACTGTTTTCTGTGCGAATTACTTGCTTATCACGAGTATCGCCGCGTGCATGGGATCGCCGAGATCAACTCCGATGATTGTGTCCGCATCGGGGCCGGCACGGCAGGTCCACATACCGGCGATGTTCACGGTTTCGGTCACTCCGTCAACCATGTACGGAGCAGACATGGACTGCTTCGAGCCGTCGAGCGCCGTGAGCGACACGTCGAGGTTACCCATGCCGTCGGCTATCGCCGTGCCGCGAACACACCAGGCGTTGGTCAGCGAAGGCACCGCATCCTGCCTCAGCTCGTAGTCCACGAACTTGTACTCGCCGGAGAAAATGGTGTTGTCGGCGCCTGCGAGAGCGTGGTTATCCCTGGCGAACACAACAAGCCTGCGGTTGCTGGTTATTCCCATAGATAATACTCCCGACAACACGACAATTTCCTGGCCTGGGCCGTCCCCGCCTATATAACCCTGGGCCAGAACTGGACCTTCGAGGACCATCTCGACAAACCCGTCGGACAGGATGGGTGCTATCGGTAACGGCATCACGTAAGGGGTGCCGTCGTTCCTCGTACCGACCATGTTCACCGTTCCAGCTGCGATGGTTGCGATACCCGTAGCGGCAAAGGCCCCGTTGAAAACGCCGCCGGTCTCATCGACGTCGATCATGATAAAGACCCATTCGCCGTCCATGGCGTTCGACGGGACCGTGGCCATGTCGTAGCGGCGGGTGGCAAGGTTGATGGCCGGGCCACGGGTATTGGCCGCCTGAACGTCCATGAGGAGCGAACCGCCGCGGCACTGCCAGCCTTTCAACTCGCCCATAAGGTTTTCGGTGATAACGAGATCCTTGGTAACCGGGTCGGTTGCAAAGAGCTCCGTGCCTGCGGCCGGGTTGCTATCGGCATCCAGACCGTTATAGAACATGTTGGTGACGCCGTCGAAGAGATACGAGCCAGAGAAGCCGTTTGAATTGACAAAGGCGCCGGTGTCGTCCACGTTGACTTTAAGCGTTCCCGCTCCATAGTTGTCGAGCATGAACGGGTTGCCCTGGCCGTACACGAAGAAGGGTTCAAGCTGCATGGACACGGGGTCCAGCGACCAGCCTTCGCCCACGCTGTCGCCGAGTTTCGGGCCGGTCTTGCTCTGCACGATCACCCAGAGGTACACGCCGGTAGGCAACGCCTGGCTGTCCGCAAGGGTGTACGTCTGGAGGCTCGGATCCATTATCTGCGCGGTGAAGTAACCGGGCACATCGCCGCCGAGCTGGCTCACTTCAACGGCGTACAGTCCCACGTAATCAGTGTTAACGGTGTCGCTCGTCCAGGTGAACGAGGGGGTCGAATCCGTCGTCAGGATTGCCGCCGCCGGATTCACCGGCGCGCCGTCAACCGTGCCAAGCGTCGGGCATTCAACCGGAGTCCATACCCAGGCATCGGCCGTGTAAGCCGTGGAAGCCATGAGGTCGTCCATTACTGAGATATCGTAAGTGTAGAATCCGCTTGTCGGGTAGTTGAGGTCGGTCATGCCGGGTTCAGGACTGGTAACGGGACCGCCTTCTTCGCCGTACCTGAACTGCCAGTGGTCCCCGCCCCAGTAATCCCAGTAGTCTTCGGTTTCCGTCGACCACGTGGACGTGACGCTTACACCACCGACACGGTCGGCGAAGCTCACCGTTTCGTCCATGCCGCCCTGGTCCCTTATCTCAAGTCTCAGCGACAGGGCTCTGCCGGCAGGCGAGCTCTTGCCTGTTATCCTCACGACCGGCCTGTTGAGATACGGGGTAACGTTTTCGGTTGCGGTTATCGCCGTGCGGAAGCCGAAGGACTCCATGGCAAGCATGGAGTTGCCTTCCATGTCGTGGATGCCCGGTCCGGCGTACACGTCGTACCAGGTGTCTTCATACATGCCCATTCCGCCGCGGTTCACAAGCCGCACCACGTTCACTTCGTCCAGTTCGGGCACCCAGCCGCGCAGAGGCAACCCGGTGTCCCGTTCCACGATAAGGAAGTCGTCGTCATCCAGGGTATCCGGGTTCAGCAAGTCGGGATTGCCGCTTACACTGTCCTCGAAGGCCATCATGACGTCGCCCCAGGTTTGTGCGTTCGTTTCTCCGTCGAACGGTATTGTTACGCCGATCGTCGGCCGTCCGGCGTCCGCTGCCGCGTCCGTCGTGAAGTCCAGCGTGTATGCCGGTGAAAGGGCGTTGCCGGCGAGGTCTTCGAGCGTCGTCGGGATGATAACCGTAACCACGGCCGAAGCGGGCATGGAGGCATAGGGTTCGAGTATTACCATGGTGCCCATGCCTTCGTTGGAGCCTTCATACATCACGTCGAAGTCCGCGATCGACAGCCCGCCGCCGCCGACCGTGATATCAGCTATGGTGTCCTTGGCGATGGATTCGCTGAAAGCTATGACTATCGGCTGCATACGGCCCACGCCGACAGCGCCGTCAAGAGGTATGGTTGCGGTGACTTGAGGCGACGTAGTGTCTATAGAAGGATTAGCCGCGACCTGCATGACGATATCGTCCGATTCCATCCAATTGCCGACGACATCGTTGATGCCGTTTATCCACAGGCGGTATTCGCCTCCTGCGACAAGGTCGCGTTCGAGCGTGAACCAGAGCTGGTTCGGAGCGATGTAGACCACGGAGGCGCCGTCGCCGCCGCCGCCGACCTCGGCCCACATTTCCATATCATCCGAGCCTCGCATCTCGATGCGGCCCTGGTTCTGTATTTCTTCGCTGAACATGAAGACTATGGTGTCGCCGTCCTCGACGTCGGCGGCATCCACCATAGAGTTGAGGAGGTTGTTGCCTCCGGCCATACCGGATACAAGATAGGGAGGCGTTGCATCCCGCGTGTCGAAGAACCAGTTCACAGGTACGCCTATCGGGTTGCCGGCCACGTCGGTCACGCCGGCGATCAGGGACGCCGAGTAGGACTGTTCTTCCAGCAACAGATCGTTATTGCTCGGGCCGACCGGGTTCTGCGTATCCGGCACTATCGTTACCATGTCGCCCGTTGCATTCCAGTAGAACAGGTATCCGTTCGCTGCGGCCGGTGCGAGGGTGAATGCTCCGGCGGCTTCCACGGACGCCTGGTCCATAGGTTCACTGAACTGTATCTCGATGTTCTGGGCCAGTGAGACATCCGCCCAGCTCGGACTCGCCCAGAAGACGACGGGCGCCTGGAGGTCTATCACAACGCCGTCCGAGTCGCCGGACCACGATCCCTGGTGCCCGGCAGCGTCAACGGCGGCGACCCGCGCATAGAAGGTCGCCCCATGCCAGCCGCCGGACGGCACGTTATAAGTCAACACGTTGCCCACGTTGCCGTCAAAGATGTTGCTGGCGCCCGGCGCCGTCCCGACCTGCAGCACGTACGACGCCACGCCGCTGGCCGCATCCGTCGCTGCAGTCCAGTCGAACGTGACGGGGTCGTTATCGTAAGTCCCGGCGTCGGTGGGGGTGCCGGGTGCTGTCGGGTCGAGTTCATCCACCATGATACCATTGGAGTTGCCCGACCAGGTGCCGACATTGCCGAGGCTGTCTATGGCCACGACACGGGCGTAGAGAGTCTGTCCTTCCGTGCCGGTGGCGTCGTAGGTAAGCACGTTTCCTACGTTCATATCGAGCACGTCGTTGCCGCCCGCGGTCGTGCCGACCTGGAGCACGTATGACGCCACGCCGCTGCCGCCGTCCGATGCGGCGGTCCACGTGAACGTGACGGTTGAATCGTCATAGTCGCCGTCGTCGGCGGGGGTTCCCGGGGCCGTCGGGCCGGCCGTATCCACGGTAATGCCGTCGGAGTTCCCGGACCACAGGCCCTGGTTGCCGGCACCGTCCACGGCCGCCACGCGTGCGTAGAGAGTATTCCCGTTGCTTCCGGTCACGGTGTACGTGAGCACGTTCCCTACGTTCCCGTTGAACACGTCGTTGCCGCCCGCGGTCGTGCCGACCTGCAGCACGTAGGAGCCGATTCCGCTCGTGGCATCGGTCGCCGCGGTCCAGTTGAAGACGACACTCGCCGTCGTCCAGACCCCGGCATCGGTCGGAGTACCGGGCACCGTGGGTCCCGTCGCGTCCACCGTCACGCCGTCGGAGTCGCCGGACCACGAGCTGGAATGTCCCGCCGCGTCCGTTGCCATAACGCGAGCGTACAGCGTAAAGCCTTCGAGCCCGGTCGCATCCAGAACGTATGTCGTGACGTTGCCGATTGACAGGTCGAACACGTCGCTGGCGCCCGGCGACGTCCCTATGTACAGCGTATAAGCCGCTATGCCGCTGCCGTTCGCGCCGTCATCGGATGCCGTCCAGTTGAACGTAACGCTCAGGTTATCATAGGTGCCGTTATCCGTGGGGGTCCCGGGTGCCGTGGGAGAAAGCGTATCCACCAGTATGCCGTCCGAATTGCCGCTCCACGGACCCTGGTTGCCGGCCCCGTCCACCGCCGCGACGCGGGCGTATACCGTGTCGCCTTCCGACGCCGTGGCGTCATAAGTGAGCACGTTGCCCACGTTGCCGTCATAAATGTCGTTGCCGCCCGCCGTCGTGCCGACCTGCAGCACGTAGGAGGCTACTCCGCTCGTCGCATCCGTTGCCGCCGTCCAGTTGAACGTCACCGTCGTGTCGTCGTAGTCGCCGGCGTCGGTCGGAGTACCAGGAGCGGTCGGCAGCACGGTATCCACCGTCACGCCGTCCGAGTTTCCCGACCACGCACCCTGCAGGCCGGCGGCGTCTACAGCTGCGACCCTGGCGTAGAGCGTCTGGCCTTCAGCGCCGGTCGCATCATATGTCAGGACGTTCCCGACGTTTCCGTTGAAGACGTCGTTGCCGCCCGCCGTTGTCCCGATCTCCAGCACGTATGACGCCACGCCGCTCGAGGCATCCGTCGCTGCGGTCCAGTCAAACGTCACCGTCGTGTTGTCATAGACCCCGGCGTCCGTCGGGGTGCCCGGAGCGGTCGGAGCCACCGTATCCACCATTATGCCGTCCGAATTGCCCGACCATGCGCCCTGGTTGCCTTCGCCGTCCACGGCGGCCACACGGGCGTACAGCGTGCTTCCTTCTTCCGTTGTCGCGTCAAAATCATACGTCAGCACGAGTCCCACGTCACCGGAGTACACGTCGTTCCCGCCTGCGGTCGTGCCTATTTCTATAACATACGAAGCCATCCCGCTGTCGGCGTCAGTAGCCGCCGTCCAGTCGAAAGTCACCGTCGCGTCGTCATAGTCTCCGTCATCCGTGGGCGTCCCGGGAGTCGTGGGGTCCACGTCGTCAACGGTGCGGAACGTCGCAGTCACGTCCGCAGCGAGGGCGTTCCCGGCGGTATCCGTCACTCCCGTTGTAACGGTTACCGTGTACTGGAGGTACGTTGTGAGCGTCGCGTCCGGCGTTATGGTATACGTACGCGTGCCAGAATCATATGCGGACGTGTACGCCACAGCCGTGGTGGACACCGTCTCTTCAAGAGTGATGGTGGTGTCGTCCAGAGTAGCTTCATCCATGGCCTCGTTGAACACTATTTCTATCGTCGTGTCCTTGGCGACGCCCGTCGCCGCATCCGCGGGAGTTATACTGTCCACAACCGGGGCCGTGGTGTCGGGACCTCCCCCGCCCCCACCGCATCCGGAAAGAATCAGCAGGACCGCCGCAACGGCACAACCACAACGAGACCACTTCAGAATACTCATAAGGACGCTCCCTCCGAAAGCCCTCTAAGCTTTCCAAAACGCCAAAAACCGGCAACGTTTCAATTATACACATCCTCCGGTTCTCCGCACGGACAAATTCGCGGTATCGCCGGTGGGATATCCGACAGGGCGGTTGCCTGCCGCCCCATCCCGGTCATCGTACACCGAAAGCCCGCATCACGCAAATTCTTTTCCCCTGCTCCCGGGCCCGTGTGGGAGACGGGCGGATATCCCGGAAACAGCGCCCGCCCACGCAGTCTTCAGCCATCGGCGGCCTTGAAGCGGTTGGTGAGAGGCAGCCGCCAGTCGCGCCCGAAAGCCCTGGGAGTAATCTTGACGCCGGGTGGATACTGGCGGCGCTTGAACTCACTCCCGTCAATCATGTTCACCGTCCGCCGCACGTCCTTTTCGGGCATACCGGCGGCCACCATTTCCCGTATTCCCATTCCGTCCTCGATATAGGCAGCCAGAATCCGGTCGAGGATCCCGTAGTCCGGCAGGCTGTCGGTGTCGCGCTGAGCGGGCCGGAGCTCCGCCGACGGCACACGTTCGACAATACTGGAAGGAATGACGTCCCTGCCGTCCAGTTCATTCACCCGGCGGGCCAGTTTCCAGACGAGCGTCTTGGGAATATCCTTGATAACTGCAAAGCCGCCGGCCGTATCGCCGTACATGGTGCAGTAACCGGTAGCGGCTTCGCTCTTGTTTCCGGTGACAAGCACGATGGCGCCGGTAGCATTGGAAAAAGCCATCAGGAAAAGACCCCGCAACCTGGACTGAAGGTTCTCTTCCGTAAGTCCGCCCGGCCATCCGCCCATGGCGGCAGCGAGGGTGTTCTTCAGCGATTCGAACGGCGCGGATATGGGCACCTTGTGGAACCGGCAGCCCATGTTACGGCACACGAGCTCCGCATCATCCTGCGTCTCATCCGAGCTGAAAGGTCCGGGCATGACCAGACCCGTGACGTTTTCCGGGCCGATCGCCCGGCAGGCAACGGCGAGCGTAAGTGCGGAATCGATCCCCCCGGAAACGCCCACAACGGCGCTGTTGAACGAGTTCTTCCACAGGTAATCCCGCGTGCCGCAAACCAGCGCCCCCAGGACTTCGTCTTCGTCAGAGAGGACGGAGGTCGGCGCCGGTGCGGGTATCGGAGGTTTCGGTGCGCCCGGAGGCGCTGCGGTCACGGTCGATATACCCGGGCAGGCCGCGGGATTCGCGGCGGGGACATCCACATCCACCACCACGAGAGCCTGCTCAAACCGTGGGGCGGATGCAATAGTGCCGCCGTCCGGCGCGAGCACGAAACTGCCCCCGTCGAACACAAGTTCGTCCTGCCCGCCCACCAGGTTGCTGTAGCAGAAGCACACGGAATAGCGCTGCGCCACGGTACGCATCCTCTTCAGCCTGTCGCCGATTTTGCCCCTGTGGTACGGGCTGGCGGACAGGTTCAGCACGAGGACGGCGCCGGCGTCGCACTGCAGGTGGTACGGCCCGTCCGGGCTCCAGGAATCTTCGCAGATGTTGATCGCCGCGGGAGACCCTGCGATATTCACGAGCATGGCACGCGTGCCGGGGGCAAAGTAGCGTTTCTCGTCGAAAACTCCGTAGTTGGGCAGGCAGATCTTGTGATATGAGCCGACGAGACCGCCGTTCTGGCATACGATGGCCGAGTTGTAAACGTCGCCCCCCTGCACCGAGACCGTGCCGATGACCGCAGTCGTTTCCGCCGTGATACCGCTGCGCGCAAGGTCCAGGGACGTCTGCACCGCCAGGTCGACGAATTCACGCCTGAGCAGCAGGTCTTCGGGTGGATACCCCGTGATGCAGAGCTCCGGGAAAAGAACGACGTCCGCTCCCCTGGAGGCGGCATCGGCGTACATGGAGGCCACTATCGACGCGTTGCCGGGGATATCACCCACGGTGGGGTTCATCTGGGCGAGAGCTATTCTCACCTCGCGTTCCTTTCGGCGGATCGGACGGCAGGCTTCTTGGAATGGTAACGCGTATCGACAGATCGGCAACTTCTTCCCGCCGCGGCATGTTGAAGAACACGGCCGCCGCACACGCCGCAGTCCCGAGGAACAGGACGAACGGCGCCGCAAGCGGTATGACCCCGATCCCCCTCACCCCGCCGTACAACAGCACCACAAAGCCGACGTTGATACCCACGTGAAGCAGGATCCCCGGCAGCAGCCGCCCGGTCCTTTCGTAAAACACCGCCGCAAAAAATCCGACGACGAACGCTATGAGAACCTGCATGTCGCTGGCATGGAAATATGCAAAAAGCGCGCTCGATATCAGCACCGCGTGGTTACGGGGGAGCACGGCGGCGAACGCCCTGTGCACAAGCCCCCTGAACATGAGTTCTTCCGCCAGGGGCATCACGATGCCCACGGCCACGAGGATGAGCAGCATGTCGAACGGCCGTTCGCCTTCCAGCACGATCCGGAAAAGGGCGTAGTCGTTGCCGGCGCCGTCGAGGACGCCGTGCTCGGCGGCGAACAGCGCTATCGACCACTGCAGAAAAATACCCGCCGCCCCGACGAAAAAACCCAGCGCGGCGCTCCGCCACAACGAAACCGGTTCCCGTGGAGCAAACGGATACGTCCTGAGAACAACCCCAGTTATGGATACCAGCACAACGGCCGTGAACAGGACCCGGTAGATAATGACGACAAAATCCTCATCGGATGCGACTTCCAGGGGATCGAAGGACCAGATCAGGTTGCGCAGAGAGAAAACGGCGTACAACCCTATGACTGACGCCAGCGCCACGAGGAGGCGCCGCAGATGTACGGCTAGTTCCTGTCCGTTCACGTGAGTTCCCGGAGCATGTGGGTCAACCGGGGGGCCAGGACATCGGCCTGCCGCCGAGCAGATGGAAATGCACGTGGTACACGCTCTGGCCGGCTTTCGCCCCGCAATTGGCGACAATACGATACCCGTCTTCGGCAAGACCCGTCTGCTCCGCAACCTGCAGGCACGCCAGGAAAAGTTTTTGAACGAGTTCGGGCTTGCCGGAAAGCTCGTTCGTCGTCTCTACGTGTTCTTTCGGCACAACCAGCACGTGAACAGGCGCCTGGGGATTGATGTCGCTGAAGGCGGCCACGGAGTCGTTTTCCAGAAGCAACGGGGTTTTCATTTCGCCGGAGGCAATTCTGCAGAAAATACAATCTCCCACGGGACGGCTCCCTTCACGCTCCGATGTCGACCTAAAGGATATCATAATTCCCATCAGGCGCAAGTGTTGCGTGCGGCGATGTGCTTGACAGAAACAATGAAAACTCTAAGATGACAAAGCGGGAATTCCGCGCGCCATGAAGTGCTGTACAGTCGTGCTGGTCGTTTTTAGTGCTTTACCCTGGAGGCAAAGTGTTCGAAACACAACTGGCGTATCATACGGACGGCTGGCCGCCGGAAGACCTGGTTTATTCCATGCACGAAATTTCCCAGATGGGGTTTGACGGCATAGAAGTAACATGGTCTGTGGCAGAGAGTTACGCCGACCGGATCGATGTCTTTATGGAAATGCTCCATGACGAAGGTCTGGAGCTTGCGGCCATCGACAGCCCCCTCTGGCTGCTGACGCCCGACAGCAAGGAAGATGAAAAAGAGCGTTTTATGGCCATGGGACGCTTCGCGGCCGCCGTCGGCGCGCAGGTCATCGTACTCATGGCCCCGCGCAAATGGCCGGACATGGCCATTTCGGGCGAAGAATGGAAAACGGTTGTTGATTTTGCCAACGAGCTCGGCTCCGAACTCAACGAACTCGGCATCCGTTTGGCATTCCACCCGGAAATTGACACGTGGATAGACACGCGGACAGAGATTGAAGATTTCCTGAAACACACGGCCAAGGAATCCGTCGGGCTCTGCCTGGACACCGCGCAAATGACGCACAACAGGATAAACCCCGCGAATTTTTACCTGCGCTTCGCACCCCGGGTCTACCACCTGCATCTCAAGGACTATAGCAGGAACAGGCAGTCTTATCCCAAACGTCTTAAACCACTCGGCAAAGGCTCCGTCGATTTTAAAGCGCTTGTAAAGGCTTTGGATAAAAAGGATTACAGCGGCTGGGTCGTTGGCGAACTCGACCTGCCCCACGACAAAAAACTGAACCCCGGCGGCTACGCCAAGACCGCACACGACTATTCGATTCAGACTCTGGATCTTGGTCTCTGACAGGAAGGAGCACGTAACCCGCTATGGCACAACTCGTTATGTCCGGCATGACTCGCCCAGATGAAAATGGCGCACCGGGGGAAGCGGATTTTGAGAATATTGAACACGCGGAGCTCGGGACCGGCTATTCGCTGGCAGCCGCTCATAACCGCGAAGCTCTGTTCCTGGACATCCGCGGCGTTACGGCGGAAGCCGTCGAAATTGTGCTTACGCCGCCGGAACGGGGAACGTGGTCTTTTTTCATCCCGGCGGACGGTCAACCGGATATCAGTCTACCGGTTAACGCACGAGTGGCGCCCCGGTGTGAAGCGCTGCGAGCCGCCTCAGGATTGCTGTTCAGCGTTCGGCACATAGACCTCGCGCCGCAGAACACCCTCGCCGCAACTCCAGTTGCCGGGGAAAGCTGGGGGGTGGCGATAAGGATATTCCCGAGCGGGGCCGGTGCGATGCCGGTTGCGTGGCTGGATGACGACACCGCCCTGAAGTTCGAAGGCGGGCGCGAGGCGGCAGTGGTCGCGCTCAAAAAAGACAAGCCCGCCGCGACAGGGGTGGGTCTGCTGCTGATACGTCTTGATTTTGGGGAAGCCATTCCGGCCGAGACCGATATAGCGATGGAACCGAAAGAACTGTTCATCCCGGTCAAGAGCAAGGATCTCTCGTACGTGAAGGGGCGGATAGCGATGCCGGGCGTGTTCCGGCTGAAGGTCGACGTACCGGCTGAAAAGACGCCGGTTGAAGACCAGGAGGCAACCGAGGAGGATGCGGAAGAGCCTGCGGGAGAGCAGGATGTTCCGACGGACACGGCGGTGGCGGCGGGGATGTCGTTCATGGTGCCCGACGTATGGGGTCGAGCCGAGCGGATGGACGACCATATCCGGAAGCTTACCGGGCTGGTGGACACGAAGTCGGAAGAGATGGGGAAAGCCCTCGCCGAATTCGATGAAATGCTCATCGCCGTGGAGAGATACCGTACGCCGCAGGCCAAGGGCGTGCTCAAGGAAGAGGAACTCGCCACGCTGGAAGAATGCTTCTGGCGGGCGGTGGCGGCCCTGCGATCGGCAGCGGCCGACCGGAACGAGCTGCACCTCGTATGTCCCTACACCGAAGGCGGAGCGTTCATACGGGGCATGGCATGCGCGGCGGCCGATGCGTCACAGGCCAGGAAGTTCTCCGAGAAAGCGGCCCGCATGGGGCTTGATTTTCTCCTGCTGGCATGCAGTCCCGAGGACCTGCCGCAGTCGTCGACCTGCCTGATAATCCCGGGGAGCACGATGTATCACTATACCCGCGTGCTCAGGTACGGATCCGGCGGGCAGACATTCGACGCGCTGCTGCCGCCGGCCCCTGCGGCAAGGGTTCTGCCGGAACATCTTACCACGGTGCGTGCGGTTGCCGGCGACCTGCCGTACTGGCACGAATCGCTGGCGGCCGGCTATCGCCTTTCGTACCTTGCGCTCGACGACGGGCATGAAGAAGACAACGGTTCCGTGCTCATTCACGTGCAGGCGGAACGTACGGAAGAAGACATAATCCACGCCATGAGAAACGGTTCTTATTACACGCGCATCGTCCCGGCTCCGGAGATCGAAAACATAAAAACAACCGGACTGACAGTAAACCTGAACCGGCAAGCCTACGACGGCATGGCGACAACGGTATACCTGGGAAGGGCCGGAGCTCCACTGGGGATGGCGCCGGGAGCCGAATCGACCTACACCTACAACGGGCAGGAGCAGTTCACCCGGGTACAGATACTGGCCGGGGCGTCCCAGGTGAACGGCAAGGCGGTTAACCTGCTGACGGTACTGAACCCGGTCTACTGCTCCGACTGGGTCACTCCATGGCTGGACGAGGTCTATGCCGAAGAACGCGTGGTACAAGACGACGGTGAGGATTACTAGGGCCGCGGCGGCCGCCCTCGTACTTGCGGGCTGCAGCTCGCCCTTACTGCTGATCGAGAGCCTGGAACCTGGATTCCGGGGACAGCAGACCGCGCGCACGTACCTGCTGCGGGACGACGGCAACAGCATCCTGTTTGAAACCGCAGACCTTGCTGCGGGCGCCGTTGCGGTGGATCCCTGGGGCACTGCGGCAGCCAGGGCCAAGCGCGTGGGGGACCGGGTGTGGATGCAGACGCACAACCTGAAAAACGGAGCACTGACGTCGTCGTACAAGCTCCCCGGCGACGCGGGCGGCCAGGTTGAACTGTGGTGGCCGCAGCCGAATCTAATCGTGGCCCTTTGCGGCGAAAGGCTGTGTCTGATCCCGCCGGGCAGCGCCGTCAGGGAAATCGGCTCCGCCAGGGGCATAATCATATCGCCTTCCGGGAGGACGGCAGCGGTATTCGGCGCCGGTGAAGACCTGACCGACGACAGGCGCCTGAAGGTCTACAAAGCTCCCAAAGGGCTGCGTCCGCTCGCATTTCATCCCGGGGACAGGACTTACCTGGCGCTGGACCATGACGGAAGCGTGCACATGGTGGACACGAAGGACGGCACTGCGAAGAAACTCGTTCTCGAATTCCCAGGGCACGGGACGCCGAAGGTCGTGGACGCGGCGTATTCGGGAGACGGCAAGGCATGCTGCCTGACAGGCGTACTGGACGGCGGCATGGGGCTGTACAGGGTCCTGACCACCGGGCCGCGCGCGTACGGCACGATGCTGCCCGTGGGCGCCCTGCTGGGCCGGGAACGCATAGACATAGCCGGGCGGGCCGGCAACGACTTCATCATCCTGCTCGACCGCAGGCGTATCCTGAAATACGCTCCTGCGGACGGGTCGGTTATCGAAATCTTTTCCGGTCGAGGTACGATCGAAGCAGTGGCTCCGTTTATGAGGAATTGACTGGGACAAGGGCGGGACGGAACGCCCGGGAAGGGATGACACATGGATGCACGTCTCGTAGATCAGATATCCATATTCATAGAGAACCGTCCCGGCATACTGGCCGAGATAGCGACCAGCATGGCGGCGGCCGGAGTGAACCTGCGTGCCATATCGGTCAGCGAATCGATAGACCACGCGGTGGTGCGGATGGTCACGTCCGACGTGGACAAGGCGAAAAAGGCGCTGGCCGAAGCCGGCGTCATATCGCTTGAAAACGAAGTCATAGAAATAGCGCTGGACGACCGCCCCGGGGCTCTGGCCGAATTGACGCAGAAGCTTGCCGCCGCCGGTATAAACCTGGAGTACGCATATGGATCGAGTCCAGCCGACTCTTCGCTGGGGCTGATAATAATTCGTGTGGACGATACGGCCCAGACACTTAAGATTAGCGCCGGCCTGTGAAAAACCGTTTGGCGGAAACATGACGAGGATAAAAACAACCCCGGCGATACTGGCATTGCTCCTGGCGGCCGGGTGCGGCATGGGGTATTTCGACCACTACGACCCGGAAGAAGCGTACGCCGAATACATTCGTGATAATACAATCGCAGCCGCCCCGGCGAAGTTCGGGAACGAGCCGGTGGTCTTCCCCGATGCCCACCTGCCCGGCAACGCCCTGCCCGGCTTCACGGTGGCGGATGCGGACGGCAGGTTCATCTCGACGTTCGAGCTTGACAAGGGCACCGTGATCGTCGCCATGACGCAGCGCACGTATACCGAGGACCTGTCGTACTGGCTGAGGGAAATAGTCGGCCGTTACGGCGGCAAGGTCGTGATCATCCCGGTAATCAATCTTTCACAGGAGAACTGGTTCCTGCGCTCAGTCATGCGCGCTCATACGCTGGGCGACGCCGTTCAAAGATATAACCAGGTTGTGGGGAAAGTACCCGGGATATCCGGGACGGCACTGTCGCCCGGCATCGACTGGCGCGGAGCGGCAAGGAACGCGCTGGCCCTGCGCGGCGCCGGCCCGTACCTGGTGGTCGCCAAAGACGGCGTGATAAAGGGGTTCTACTGCGGGCAGCCCACGGTGGAACGCCTGGAAAACATGCGGAAGCTTCTGGACACTCTCGAAGCCCCTGTCGCAGACCTCCCCATATACGGGCTGAGACCTCTGCCGGCCGTTTCGGAGAAGCCCGCTGCACCGGGACCCGGCAACGCATCGACGACCAGCGATCCGGAAGAACATGTCGCGCCAGGCAAAGACATCGAGGAACTTCTGCATGATCCAGCCGTTCCCGAGAAAGCAGTGGACGAGCCCGTGCCTTCCCGGGGCACAGACGACATAATGGACCTTCTGGGGTGAAGGCCGTCCCTTCACGCAGACCGTGCCTGTCGGTACAGCGGCGATATCCGCAAGATGAAAGGATGTTCCGATGAGCTGCCGTGTCCATACCGGACGTGATGCCGCCGCCCCTGTTGCCGGGTTCAGTATCGGTACCGGCACGGGAGGCATAAGGTCGTCCGGACACGACGTGCTCGTGATAACCGCGCAGGATGGAGCGGTGCCTGCGGCGGCGGTCTTTACGCAGAACCGTCTGGCGGCGGCGCCGGTGCAATTCAGCAGGAAGGCGATTCAAGGGGGCAGGCTGGCCGGCGTAGTCGCCAATTCCGGGAATGCGAACTGTGCTACCGGCGACAGGGGGATGGACGACGCCGCGACAATGGCGGGCAGGGTAGCCGGGCATCTCGGGGACAATTCGCTGCCGGTGCTTGTCGCTTCGACGGGGATTATCGGCCGGCACCTGCCGATGGAAAAGGTTGCCCGCGGGATTGCCGACGCCCTTGACAACCTCGGCAAGGCCGACCTGTATGCCGCTGCGGAAGCCATCATGACGACCGACACGGTGCCGAAAGCTGCGGCGGCGGTCTTCAAGGCGGACGGGAAGGCGATCCGCGTTGCGGGCATTGCCAAGGGAGCCGGCATGATAGCTCCGAACATGGCAACCATGCTGAGTTTCATCCTTACGGATGCGGCGATTTCCGCCGATGCGCTGAAAGCCGCTCTTTCGGCAGCGGTCGAAGCGACGTACAACTGCGTCACCGTGGACGGAGATACGTCCACCAACGACACGCTGGCGCTGATGGCAAGCGGTAAAGCCGGGAACGCCACGATAGAACCGGGCTCGGACGGATACGCCGCCTTTGCCTCGTGCCTCCACGACGTGGCGCTTTCGCTGGCCAGACAGATTGCACGCGACGGCGAAGGAGCGACCAGACTGGTGGAAGTACGCGTTCATGGCAGCGCGTCGGACAGGGACGCCAGGCTGATCGCCAAGGCCGTTGCGGAAAGCCCGCTCGTCAAGACCGCCATCCACGGCGGCGACCCGAACTGGGGACGTATCATTGCGGCTGCCGGCCGGTCAGGCGCCGACTTCGATCCGGGTGCGGCCGAACTGCAGGTGAACGGCGTGCTCCTGTTCAAGCACGGCGCCCCGGCGGGCAACGAGAATGCCGCAGCCGAGGCGATGTCCGCCGCGGAAATTCTCGTGGACCTGAACGCCGGGGACGGACATGGGGCGGCCACGATGTACACGTGCGACCTGTCAAAAGAGTACATTACGATAAATGCGGATTATCACACCTGACGGTCTGCCGGGCATAACGGCAGCCGGATTCTGACATAGGCCCCGCCTCCCCTGGAGTTTCCGATGGACATGCTCCCGCCCATCCTGGCCGCGAGGCGCTGAGACAGCCACAGCCCCATGCCGCTCCCGCCCTTGTCGCCGGCAGCGTCGCCGAACTTCGGTATTATGCCGCTGACAACAACGTCTTCCGGAAAGCCCGGGCCGTTGTCGCTCACGTGGATCTCGACAAAATCGCGTTCGGCCTGCCAGCGGATCTTCACCGCCGGTTCCGGCACGGTTTTCAGGGCGCGCAGGGCGTTGGCGAAAGCGTTGTCGAGCAACCGCACAAGTGCATACCTGTCGGCGACCACCATCGTATCCATGTCTCCGGCCACAACGACCTTGACGCCGCCGCTGAAAGACCTGCCGACCAGTTCGTTGACCAGCGGGCCCAGGCACACCCGGTCTGCAGCAAGGGACTTGGTCGTATCGAGGATCTGTCCCTTGAGGGACAGCACTTCCTGGGCAGCCTTGCCGATGAGATCCAGCAGTTTCAGGACGAGGGCCTCATCCTCGGCGGGCAGTCTGCCCTTTATTTTTCCCCTGATAAGGCGGGTGCTCTGCGGCAATGCACCGACCTTGTTCGCGACGTAGTGAACCACATCGCCGGCCACTTCGCCGGCCGCCCGCAAGGCTTCGGTAAGCGCCAGATCCTGCTTCATGTTCTCCAGGGACGAATAGAGGCGTGCGTTGGTAATGGCGACGACGGCATGACCTGCGAATATCGCGGCCAGCTCCAGATGAAAGCTGTCGAAGGCCGCCAGCCGGGCCGATTCGAAATTCAGTGCCCCGACAACTGAACCGCCGTCAACCAGCGGGACGGCAAGCTCACTCATCGTGCTTTCATGCCATGACACGTATCTCCCGTCCACCGTCACGTCGGGCACCAGCAGGGCCTGGCCGTTGCGGATGACCCAGCCGGTGACGCCCGAGTCGATATCGACATGCCTTCCGGTCTCTTCCGAAGTCGAAGTATGCAGCACGTAAGCGCCGTCCTCGTCCTTCAACATGAGGTGGACGTCGTCGGCCTGCGTGACGTCCCGCGCGCGCTCGAGAATCACCCTGACGACGTCATCGACGTCAAGGGAACTCGACACTGCCTTCACCGCGTCGTTGAGAGCCTTGAGTGCGGCGACGCGCTGCTGGAGCGAACGCGTGGCGCGCTCGAGATCGCCGGACATGTCCTCGTGTCTTTTCACCAGTGCGACGGCGTTTCCGGCCAATTCCCCCAGTGCGGCCACGAGCTCACGGTCTTCGGCGGAAAACCCGTCCACCTGCGTGCTTTCCACGTTCAACACGCCAACGACTTCGCCGGATGCGGCCAGAGGCACAAGGAACTCGCTCCTGACGGCGCTCGACACTTCCCAGTACTGCTCTTCCTTCGCGACGTCCGGAGCATAGTACGGAGCGCCCGCGTAATAGGCTTTCCCGGTCAGGCCCTTTCCGAAAGGGATAACGTCGCCGCGCCCCAGGGAGCTTTCTCCGCGGATCGCTTCGATACGCAGCCCTTCGGCTTCGACTATGGCCACCCAGCCCAGCTTCCCGCCGACACTGTCGAGGGCCTCCTGCAGGAGTGTTGAAAGGGTTGCATGGAGAGAGCCGCCGCCGGTAACGGCGTGAATGGCTTTCAACAGGAGATGCTGATCATCCCGAGCCCTTGGCAGGTTCACCGTGGTTCACTTTGCCTTTCACACTTCCCTGCTCATTGCCAGCGCCATTTTCTCCGTGGTAACATAGTTGTAGACGGCGGGCGAAAAAAATGAAAAATCCTCCGAAAAGCCGAGCCGTTCGTAGAAGACACGATTGCGTTCCGACGTAAAGAACCATATCCTTCGAACTCCCAGAACGCCGCATTGATCTATCAGGCTTTGCACAAGCCTGCTGCCGATACCCTTGCCGCGTGCCCGTTCCATCACCAGCAAATGGTTTATGTAACAAGACAGGCCGTTCCCCGAACGGCTGCACAGCAGTACGCCGAGCCATTCGCCGGTATCTTCATCGCAGGCCACAAACGACAGCGGTGCCTGGTCCACGGCTATCACAAGATAGATGCTGTCCCTTTCCTTTATCAGGGGAGACCAGTCCATTTCCCAAATTCTGGCAAAGTCTTCCTGTTCAATATTGCGTATGGCAATGCTCATCGATATTGTCTCCCGTCGCTCCAGGCTGTCCGAACTTCAACACTGCGGTCTTATGCAAATGCGCCCGGGCCGCAACATGGGCCTATTTCGGCTGCACGTGAGGCTTGAAAGGCACGTCGTAATATACTTCCAGCATGTTGCTGCCCGTCACCGGCCGGCCGGCTATCTCCGCCCTCACCACGCGCGCCCCTGCATCCGTCCAGGACGTCCAGCCGTTCCCGGCGGCAGCGGGCGAGAGTTCCTGTCCGTTCCACGTAACCTTGTCCAGGCGGGCGCGCCGGTCCACGGCCAGCTGCATCGCCACGCCTTCGGGCAGCGTCCGGACCGTGTCTTCAAGAACCATTTCAATTCTCGCAACGTTTCCCTTGTCAGCAGCCATTCTTGAGCAGTGCGGAACACCTTCCCGTATCATCGTGCAGGTGTCTTTCCTGTTTCTGCGCCGGCTTTCGTAATCCGCTCCGTAGGGCATCAGGGCCCCCGGCCTGCTGCCGGTTATGACGTCGCAGGGGTAATTGGGATACGGCTGAAAACAGTGGATTCTCTCGCCCATCTCCACCAGCGCTCCCAGCCTGGCAAGACCGGAACGGATGCTGTCTTCCAGAGGATAGTAATTTTCCGTCGTCTCAACCGTAAGTGCAAGGGCATGCATTTCTGATGCGAACTTGTCCGGTATCGCACACCTTTGCTCGTTCCGCAGCACCATCAGCGAAGGAGTGCGTTGAGGATACCCCGCTCTTTCGGCGGCCTCGTTCATGTGATTAGCCACGTAGAGGCCGTTCGCTATCGCGAAATCGCCGCCGTAGCCGTTGTGTATGTACTCGCTGTCGCCCATGGCGCCGCCGGCCAGGCCGTGGCAATCGGCGTATGCGTCCGGTATCCAGCGTTTTCCCACTTCCCAAATCGCCGCGGCTTCCACCGTTTTAGGTTCTTCCCACAGCGGGAACGACGTGTATATGTTCACGTTGTCCGCATTGTGATAAGAGTCCGCGATCGCTCCATCAGGATTGACGCAGGGCACTATGAGAAACACCTGCCGGCTCAAATGCGTCGCGTTCTGCGGTTCGGTCAGCCACCGTGCGAAGGCAAGCGTAATGGCCCTGCCCACCTCTTCACTGCCGTGGGTGCCTCCCGTTATGAACAGGACCTGCTTGTCTTTTACGGGCACGTCGGGATCGGTCACCGTCAGCAGGGGGATCGGACGGCCCTGCACGGACTTGCCTATCTCGTCCCGCGTGACCGTCCTGGCGTTCGCCGATGCAACGGCTTCAACCGATTCCATCACCTCTTCATACGTCGGGCTTACCGCCTTCGTCATGTTCTTCTCCTTGTTCTGTCTCAGTCACAGTGCCTGACCGTCCCCTGGTCCATTTCCTGTCCCACTGCAGCAGAGTCTCCGTGGTACTGCCTCCCGAAACCGAGTAGCGGAGTTTCATGGAATTGGCCTCGCTGACAAAAACAACGCTTTCGCCTTCCTTGCGCTTGAGCTCCATTCCCAGAGCAACCGGGGCATCGCCTGCATATTCGATATAGACCGCTTTTTCGGTATAGTCCCATCCCGCGGCATCCATGCCAGCCACAGCGAACAGGTCTGCAGGCAGCGCCGGAGTGATCGGATAATATTTCGCAACGAATCTCCCGCCATCGAAAACGGTGCTTTCCATGTCTATGGACTTGACGTTGCCGAACGGCCACCCCGGAAGAACCGCTCCGACGGTAACGCCGCCGCCCACCGTCCAACGTCCCACGAGACGCGTTTCCCCTTCGGCGGCCCCTGCGGAAGCCTGGCCGGAATATTCGCCGAGCGCCCCTACGCCGGTAACCTCCCACTGCTTCTTGCGATACACCGCCCGCGCCTTGCTGAAACACGGCGCAATGTTTTCTATGCCCGATATGCCCACGTCACCGCTGATCTGCCACGCTTCACGGACACCGGCAAGCATACCGAACAGCATCCGCGGCGCAGCGGCTTTTACTATTCCCATTTCCATGCTGCGGACATCGAGCCCGGCGGGTTCCTTTGCGCTAACACCGAGTTCGGCGTTGAAAGTCCCGGCCTCAATCCAGTCCGCTGAAAAAACATCCAGTTTCACCCGTCCGGAAGTCTTGTTCCAGACCACCCGACCGTCGGCCCTGGTGATGCGCAGGTCCTGTCCCTGGGCCACATGCAGCACGCCCTGCACGCCCCAGAGCGTCGTGTCCACGGAAACACCTGCAAACAGCGTGCCGGGCGCCGCCGCCGGGAACACAATCCACGGCTCCTTCAGCACCGTTATGTAGCTGCCGCCCGTTGTTTCGAACATCCGCACGGGGTTCTGAACCAATTGCATCCACATGCGTCCGTCAGTATCCAGTTTCCCGCCCTTGGCGATCGTGACCGACGTGGGCAGCACCGCCACGTTCCCCTCCGCCGACAGCGGTCCCAGCGTTTTCCCGACAACCGTTATCTTCACGCCGGCCGCACGCGACATGCCGTCCCAGGCCGTCGTCTGAAAGGCGACACTGGCAGGCACGCCGGCTTGCTTCCCGATGGATCCGGCGGCCACCGCTGTTTCGGTAATATTCAGCTCGCCCGCCAGGGACGGTTTGCCATCGTCGGACGCGCCCTGCAATTCGATTTTCACCGGTCCCTTGAACTTGCCTTGGACTGGTTCGGGTAGCATAAGATCTTCCGACCATACTGACCCCGACAGTTTATACGATGTCGGGTTAAAACCGAACAGACCGGCGGCGTCCGCAAACAAAGCGTCTATGGCGATGGACGATTTGCCGGTCGTCAGCGGACCGGATACGGATATCCCGCGTGTCTCGTCCGCGTCGACGGTCCTGAACTTGACGTCGAACAAAGCGCCGGCCGTCCTGACATGCAGCCGGTCTCTTACCATGCTGCCGAACTCAGGGTTCGAATCAAGGCCGCACCTGAACGTTCCGGATACGTTTTCCAGGCGGCCGTCTTTCCCCGTAGCACCCTCCATGTCCAGGCTCAGTTGCACACCCTGCCACTTGAGAGAGCTGAATGTCGGCGGCTCATGCCGATCATGCGGGATACGGGCATTGACCACAAACGACGCCTCGTCGGTCAACATGTCGGGCCATATCCCCGGCAATTTCACACCGAGCACCTTCGCCTTGCCGCCGGCCGCCAGTACCGTGGCCTTGTCATCGACCGATATCTTGCCCAGCGTTAACGAAATCCTGCCGGAGCCTTCCACCGTATCAGGGTTCAAGCGGCTTATGCCCATGCAGGCAAGGGCCAGCATTCTCCGCAGGCTATCCGAACCTTCAAAGACGGCTTCCCACCCACGTTCGGTCAACTTCCCCTTTGCCGTAAGCGTGCCATCGCTGCCGGACAGCCTGGCCCCGGCTTCCCTGGACTCCGGCCTCACCCACACCGTGCTCGACCATCCACCGTCGGACGAATCCAGGCTGAGCGCGACCTGTTTATCCTTTGAAACGGCTATTTTCACAATACCGTCGCTGCTCACATCGCCGCTTCCCGGCACGCAGAAGGAAACCGGCAGCGGCAGCTTCCGCAGCGCTTCCACGTCAAGCCCGCTGAACGGCATCGACAGGCTTCCTCCGCCCCATCCCAGCAGGACGTCGTTCTTCTGCATCCGGCACGTGATCAATCCCGTAAGCGCCAGCTTGCTGACGACAATGTGATTCGGCCAAATACCGATTTCGTGTTCTATGCTCAGGTCGCCTGCGTCCGACCTGAAAACCGCGTTCCCCGCAATATCCAGCGATTTCTCCTTGGAACACAGGTTCTCGTCAAACTCCACAAAAACATCGGGAACGTCCGCGACTCTCATTTTGCCTCTGGCCGTGGACGAGAAATACCTGTTCACGAAATCGGCATCGAGCGTCACTTCCGCGTTCAGCGTGTTCCCGCTCAGGTTGATTACGCCCTTTACCACCCTGTGGCCCCTGTCAACGTCTCCGGAAGCCGCCACGCCCACCGAACCAAGCTTTCTGTGGAATACTCCTCTGGCCACTTCGACGTCTTTCGCCATTCCGCTGAACAGCACCTTGCCTAGGCCGTCGTCAACGGAGATGCGCATCGAAAAGGATCCGCCTGCCTCGCTCCAGTACAACCCATCCGGGACAAGGCCTTCCGGCACCATCCACTGCGGCGCCCTGCCAACCTCCAGGCGGACCCAGCCGGTGCCGCCGGGCAAACGGCTGACCTGTCCGTTGACAGACGGCCCCGTCTCGGTGTCCACCTCCCACAAAACCGTGAACAGCTCGTCTATGAAGGACATCTCGAAACGGGAGAGCTCGCCCGCAACAGGTTCATGCCCTGAATCTTCGTACACAAGGCTGCCCCTGTTCAAGCTTACGGACAGCGGCGGAGCCGATATGCCTTCGCCGCCTATCACTCCTACGACTTCGTCTACCAGGTCCGTTACGTTGTACTTGCCCTTGCCGTTCTTTCTTATGACCAGCGATGCTTCCCGTATTTCAACGTTATACTTGGGCTCCCCGAGAAAAGGCAGCACGTAGCTCGCCGGATTTTCGAGATGTATATCCACGCCGTAGAGCGTAGCCGCCGTCGCCATGTCAAATTCCGCCGAGTCCCTGATCTCGATAATGCCGCAGCACGTTCTGAAACCCACCAGATCCATTTCCACTTCGGACACCTGTACGTCGCGTTGCAGCCTGGAGGACAGATATTCCTCGATCTGGCCGGCCATCCACCCCGGGCTCACCAGAATGCTCGCAAACCCGTACAAGGCGCCCAGCGCCAGCACCAGCAGCAGCAGCATAAGCAGCAGCCTGCGGAAGAAACTCCTCCATTTCGGAGACCGCCTGACCATCGATATGGTTACCGTCGGCTCCCTCTTGAGCAGCGTCAGGAAGGTCTCTCCGATCTGTATGGAATCGCCGGACTGGAGGGGCGCCTTGCCTTCCACCGGGCGGCCATTAAGAAATACCGGCGCGTTCTTCGCCGGGGCAATGCTTACTCCTCCGGCGTCATCCAGTTCCACGGTGGCGTGTTCACCCGCAACGTCTTCAGCGTCGATGTGGACCTGGCAGTAGAGATACCGGCCGACAACATTCAGGCCGGGCTTCAGCACGTAGTCACGTGCAGGCCCTACCAGACGATACGTTGAGCGTTTGCCTGCCATATCCGCTCCGCAGCCTCCGGCGTGAACCAATCACGCCGGCATTTACGGCCCCCCCGTCCCGTTCACGGCGTGCACGTCTTCGGCTTCCCGCCTGGCACGTTCGATATCCGCCACGAAAGGCCTTACCAGTTCGGCATCCCTTTTCAGATTGACGTCCGTTCCGTCACCAGGCTCAATTCTCCCCTGAGCGGGCGCTTTTTCAAGCATTCTAATGTACGCCACGGCATTTGTCACGCGGTTCAGAGCGACAATGAATTCCATGTAGCAGGAATAGCCGTGCTCTTCCGCGCGCCTGTCGAATTGCCTTACTTTCGATATCGAATCCGGACCGGCCGCCAAGTCTTCGTACCTGCCGACTTCGCCGTACAGTTCAGGCATCGCCCTCAGCAGGCGCATGACGTCCTTCGTATCGTAGGGTTCGTCCGGATCGAACGACCCGCCGGCCCCTTCGTCATGGCAGCACCCGACCAGTACGATCAGCAGCAGAACGGCTGCCGCCCTGCCGCTCATCTCCAGCGCCATACGCGTGCCTGATGTCAAAACATACCCTTGTCTGTAATGTGAAGTCCTGTACCGGAATCCGCAGCGGCCGGCTGCGGCTGCTGAATCACTTTCCCTGGGATCTCGCCTTCAACAGGTGGAGCTTTCTCCCACCGTCGGTGTATTCCACCTCGTCAAAAACCTCCTGCATGAGCTTGACACCCAGGCCGCCTGTCCCGGCGCCGGCTTCCAGGTGCTTTCTTACCGCCTCCGCCGTCTTCAAGGTCCCCGCCTCCATCGCCTTGGCGTAGTCGAAGCCCTGGCCTTCGTCTTCGACCGTTATCCGCACGTTCTTGCGGTCTTCTATCCATTCGATCGACACGTACTTGCCCTTGTCCCCCCTGTTGCCGTGCTGAGCCGCATTCTCTATGGCTTCGTGCAGGGCCGAGAGCATCTTGTAGTTTTCATCCGCTTTCGGCAGGATCCGCCCGGCAAGCCGGTCGAACGCCTTGAAAAGCGCATTGATCGTCTCCATCCCCGATGCCGACTTCAGACGGAACTGTCTCTTGAAATAGTGTTTCTCTTCACGCCAGCGGTCCAGGTCTCCCCTTATCTGTTTTGCGACTTCAACCGCCGAACTGAATATGTGGTCCGGCAGAATCTTGAACCCGGTCGGCTTCTCGTATTTCTCGACTTCAAAAGCGCCCCTGAGTATCGGCAGGAACGCCGTTACCTTGCGGCTCTTGGCGTACATGACCGTCTCTTCGTAGTTCACCTCGGATATCGACGGCGTCACCACTATGAAATCCGCCAGCTTTGCCCTGCCGCCCAGTTCCTTCACTCCGCCTGCCAGGTCCGGCTGCACTATGCACTGTATGCCCTCCGGTACGAGTATCTGTTTCAGGTCCATGGCAAACCTGTTATCCGGAGCCGTCGCCAGTATTATCCCCACTCCCTTGACCTTGTTGTTCTCTATTGCGCGGTCCTTGAAAGCCTTGCTCAACACCGCCCGCACGGTCCTGCCCGCCGGCCTCACCGTCCGCTCACCCGTACTGGCGTTCACCCTGCTGCTCGGCGCCACGTCGTCGGCGTAGAACTTCATGAAACCCGGTAATTCTATGATGTCCCCGGATGCAAGCCCTTCGCTTATGGCCTCTATCATCGCATCCATGGACTTCTGGGCCGCTTTTTCGGAAACGCCTCCGCGTTCAGCCATTATTTTCGCAAGCTCCTGCTTGCCGATGCGAGCCATTTTCAGCCCCCTATCTGGAGATTAAAGCCCCGCGGTCCCTACGACCGGTCGTCCGCCACTTCTTCCATCGCCAATTTCATTCGTTCGGCCAGACCGAATGCTATTTCGTGGCTCTTCTGCGCCAGGTCGTCCACGAGCAGCCTGTCTACAGGCTTGCCGTCAACGTACGTGCCGTTGGGAGAAAGGTTCACTATCTCTACGGCCTTCAGGTTGTACATTGTGACTTCAAAGTGCCTTCCGCTCACCGTCCGCACCGCCCTGTCCTCTTCACGCTCCTTGTCCGTCATGTTCAGGTAGCTGTCCATCTGCTGCAGCGACAGATCGACGGAGCGGCTTCTCCCCACGACCACGGTTTTGCCGTATTCCAGCGGATAACGGACGTTCTTGACGTGTCCCGCAATGCCGATAAGAACAGGCACCTTCTGCATCATGCGGCCCCTATTTGTCGTGTCATGCCGGCGCTCCAGACCCAAGGCCCGACCTTGTTAATTCACTAAAGCATATCCCTGGAGCCGCACTCCGTCAAGCACCGGCCTTGCATACCGGCGAATGCCGGTTAATATGGTTCAGTACCAACCCAAAGGAGGTACAGTGCCATGCGGCTTCATTGCCTGCCGGTCGTAGCCTCTCTTCTCTTCTGCGGCGCAGCGGGTTCCGCAGAAAACATCATCCTCTACGAGAATTTCGACTCCGGCGCCCTGGATGCCAAGCTGTGGGAAAAAGCCGAACTGGTTGCCTCGCCGACCGTCAACGGCTCTCCCGGAGCGGCGCGGGCCGTCCCCATGCTGAACAATCTCTACTTCGGCATCGGCCTTTCCCGGGACCTGAAAACCCGCCCCGCCACCAAGGTCGGCACTGTCCTGTTCTTCTGGTACTACTGCGATACCGTAACCACGTTCAAGATCCAGATCAACACCGATTCCCCCAACGGCAACATCGCGCACCATTTCAGTTCCGTCCCCAACGTCTGGGTCCCCGTGTACCTGCCCTTTTCCAGCATGCGTTTCGACAACAACGTTCCTGCCGATACGAACGGCACCGTTCTCAAGTCCGTCAACGTCTACGGCGGCGGCAGAAACAGCAAGATCAACTTCTACGTCGACCAGATGGCTCTTTACTACGACGACCCTCCGCAGGATATCGCCAGGGAAATCGCCCTGCAGAAACTCGCCGTCAACGAGCTCAACGCCAACCTCGCCACGGACAGGTATACACTGGACCGGCGCGCTGTCTACAGGATAAGATCGGCGCGCACGGCAGCGGAAAAACCGGCCAAGGCCAAGTCCGTCATGACCGCCGGATCCGCTGCTGCCAACAGCACGAGCTTCATACAACGCCTGCGCAACGGCTCTCTCAAGGGCTATTCCTTCGTCTCCATAAGCCGCGCCACCGGCAGGAACAAGCCCCTGGCCGCTATTCAGAAAGACCTAGAACGGCACCTCCCCAGGGAAAAGCCCGAAGTCATCTTCATAATGCCGGGCGTAGAAGACATGCTCAACAAGGCTTCGCACAAGGATATCTCCACGGCGCTCAACGACATTGTCGACCTGTGCCTTGCCAACGGTGCGGCCCCGGTCCTCTGCAGCGCCCCGGAAAGACTCAACGTCCCCACGCCAATGGCCCAGTCCGCCCAGGGTATGAACTCCATCATAAAGCTGGTCGCGGACACCAAGATGATACCTTTTCTCGATGCATGCTCCATCGTCAATGCCAACCAGAAGAAGAACTTCTCGCAACTCAAGATCACCATGGCCGGGTACGACGCCATCAATGACAGGGCCGCCGCACTGCACGCGGCACTGGCGCACTGGGCATTCGACCGGCTTCCCGAATCGCTGGGCGGAACCGGCGACAAGGACACCCCGGGCAAAGACGGCGGCAAGAAACCCGACATCCCGGATGACGTGCAGCAGTCCATCGACGAAATCGAAATATGACGCGTCAGCCGCTCAACATCGTCGCCGACGAGAACATCCCTTACGTCGCCGCGGCCTTTGCGCCCTTCGGTACGGTAACATCCATGCCCGGCAGGGACATCTCCGCCGCCAACCTCAAAAACGCCGACGTCCTCCTCGTCCGGTCTGTCACAAGGGTGGACAGGCATCTTCTCGACGGCTCTCACGTCGGGTTCGTGGGGACTGCCACGATAGGCACCGATCACGTCGATGAAGCCTACCTTGATTCACGCGGCATATCTTTCGCCGCCGCCCCGGGCTCAAACGCCCTGTCCGTAGCCGAATACATCACCGCCGCCCTGCTGCGTCTCTGCGACGCAGGCATTCTCTCCCTTCCCGATGTTACCGTGGCCGTCGTGGGAGCAGGCAACGTCGGCGGGCGGGTAGTCTCGAAACTGCAGGCCTTGCGCTTCAAGGCACTGGTCAACGACCCGCCCCTCAGGGATGCCACCGGCGATGAAAAATACCTCCCTCTGCGGGAAATCCTCCCCTCTGCCGACGTCGTCACGGTGCACACTCCGCTGACAAAAGACGGCAACTACCCGACTTATCATCTTGTTGACGAGCCTTTCCTCGCACAGATGAAACCCGGTGCCGTGCTCATAAACTCGTCCCGCGGCGCCGTCGTTGATGAAACCTCTCTTCTTCGCTCCCTGCGCTCCGGCCATCTGGCCGCTGCAGTCCTCGACGTCTGGAATAACGAACCCTCCATTTCGACCGACACCCTTGCCGCGGCCTTCATAGCCACCCCGCACATAGCGGGATACGCCTTCGACGGCAAAGTGCGCGGCACCCTGATGCTCCACCGAGCGTTGGCCTCCCACCTCGGTCGCCCCGCTTCCTGGGACATGCTGACGGCCATGCCGCCTCCACCTGTTTCCGGCATCGATCTTCCCCCGGGCCTCGGCACTCACAAAGCCGTCTCGCTAGCCGTCCGCACCGCCTACGACATCAACGAAGATGACAACCGCACCCGCCGTATTCTCGCCCTCTCGCCCTCCAACAGGTCCACGTACTTCGATTACCTCCGCAAGACGTACCCCGTACGACGCGAATTCCCCAACATAACTGTCACCTGCCCGTCGCCGTGCCCCGCCGCGCGCATGCTTTCCGAATTGGGTTTCATGGTCACGGGGGACGAAACCGCATGTCGATAGAAATAGACCTGTCCGGACACAGGGCGCTCGTCACCGGTTCCGGCCGGGGCATCGGGGCTTCCATCGCCGTCACGCTGGCACGCGCCGGCGCCGAAGTCATCCTCTGTTCCAGGAACGCAGAAGCCCTCAATGAAACCTCGGAACGTATAAGGGCCGCCGGAGGCACTGCTCACGTTGCCCCGGCGGATCTTTCATCCACCGATGCCATCCGTCCGTACTACGACGCTGTTGTCTCAAGCATCGGACGTGCCGACATACTCGTCAATAATGCGGGGATCAACCTGAGGTCTCCCGCCGCCGAAACGGACCTCGCCACGTGGCGGCAGGTCATGGCGGTCAACCTGGACGCCGTTTTCTTCCTTTCGCAGGCATTCTTCCATCACCTGGCCGGGAGCGGCTCACCGGGGGCTATTGTCAACATCGCCAGCCTCCTCTCGGAAGCCGCCCGTCCCACCATCGCCCCCTATACCGCCAGCAAGGGCGGTATCCGCCAGTTGACCAAGGCCCTCGCCGTGGAATGGGCGCCCCACGATATCACCGTCAATGCCGTCGGCCCCGGCTACATCGCCACCGAAATGACCCGCGGCCTGAAGGATGATCCCGCCTTCAACGACTGGGTCCTTGGCAGAACGCCCCTGAAGAGATGGGGCGTCCCGTCAGATATCGCCGGCGCCGTCTTGTTCCTGGCCTCCGGTTTCGCCCGTTTCATCACCGGGCAGATCCTTTACGTTGACGGTGGCTGGCTCGCTTCGCTCTAGCCCGCAGGCGGCAAAAGCGCTCTCCGGATACAGCCTCCGTACCATTTCCATCGCCTCTTCGGCTTTCTGCAGGTTGCCGGCGTCATAGAGACACACTGCCGCAAGATACAGGGCTTCCGGAGCTCTCGCCGACGCGCTGCACCGTCTCACCATCCGCAGAAACTCGGGCGCCGCCTCCCCCGGCGTCCCAAGCCTGTACCTCGCCCAGCCACCGGCATAGTGGTACCGCTCGGCCTGTCCTTCTGACAGGTTGTCCGGCGTGCAATAGCCCAGGGCTTCCAGAACGGCTTCCCACCGGCCGGCAGCGCAGGCGAATTCTGCCGTGCACAGCATCAATTCGGCATCGCCGCCCACCGCCGGGAACCTCTTAGCCAGCCCCAGAACATCTCCAAATCGCCCCGTATCCATGTATATGCCGGTAAGCACCCGGCATGCCACCTTCGCCGCTTCCGGGCTGCAGTCCGCTACAGCCAGCAGGTCGCCCAGGCGTTTCTCGGCTTCGGCGGCGCGGCCGGCTTTCAGGTCTTCCAGGGCCGATACTATTGCTTCCGGCCCTTGCCCTTCCCCATCCAGCGTTTTCAGAAAATACAGCGCCTGACCCGAGTTGTTCCCGCGCGCCGCCTCGTATGCGCCGCGTCTTGCCAGTTCCGCCCTTGTCACCGGTCCGGCCCGCTTCGCGAGTTCCTTCAGGAGTTCAAACAGGTCGTCGCCGGACAGGCTTTTCTTCAACAGGTCCACGGCCGGGCCGATTGCCCCGGCCGTTTCCGCATCCAGTTCCCGGTATTCCACAACGCCTTTCATCACGGAAAGCGTTTCTTTCGGCTTCCCTGCCCGCACCGATGCCTTCAGCCGGACCAGGCCCGCACGCCGCATGTATATTTCCGCCACGGCGCCTTCATCCAGCGCCTTCAGGGCTCCCCCGGGGCTGCCTCTCATCAACCGTGCCTCGGCAAGCCAGTAGCGGGCGCGTCCTCTCAAGTCCAGGTCGCCGCACAGGCCGAGCGCCCGAACAAGGTACTCCTCCCCCCGTCTTTCACCGGCCAGCACCGCCGCCTGGCCGGCCCAGTAGTACACGTCGGGATGTTCCGCCGCGAAGGCTTTGTCCTTCATCGCCTCTTCATAAAGCCCCAGCGCCTTCGAATACTGATGCCGGCGCGTTGCTTCCACGCCGGCGTTGTACGCGTCGTGCCCCTCGGCGCGCGCGGCAACCGCCGCCATGATGACAACAGCCGGAACACTTATGAAGAATCTCATTGCAGACCTGCCGCGGCCTTCAGTAACCGCATCCGCTCACGGTTGCCACACCCCCACGCTTACTTCTCGGCCTTTTCCCCCTTGAAGAGCCGCTCCTGCTCCTTGAGACTCACGAGCACGTTGTTGTTGCTCACCAGGTATACCCGCATCGGATCCTTCGGATCCTGCCAGCGGTTCGGGCTGTCCACGCAGAAAGCGAACCCCCGCATCAGGCTTATCCACGTCACCCTGCCCCGGTTCTTGTCGATCGCCGCCAGCCGGTTGTCGTCCAGGTACATGTACACCCTGTCCGGTGAAAGCCCCGCTATCCCGATCCCGTCTTTTATGTGCCACATTTCCCGCCCCGTTACAGCGTTCAGGGCATAGTAACCCTGGTTGCGCACCGGCACGTACACAAGCTGGTTGCCGTCCACGCTCGCCGATTTTCTCAAATCGCCTCCGGCCGAAAAATGCCACTTCTCATCGCCCGTCAGCCTGTCCACTCCGTACAGGTTGAAGTCGGTTGCCCCCACGAAACACGTCGCTCCGCTGCAGTCCGGCGTCGCTTCTATCTTCCCCTGCGTCTGGAACTGGAACCTCAATTCCCCGTCACGGCTTATCGAATACAAATAACCGTCCTCGCTGCCGAAATACAACGCCCCTTCCCTGTCCGTAGCCGACGCCACTATGTGCCCCTGCGTCGTATGATGCCACCTGTAGTACAGGTTGTATTCGTATGAACGGAACGTCGTATCCTCCGTCGTCCCCCTCAGGTACACCTTCTCGCGCCGCTTTATTTCCAGCGAATAGAATTTCCCATCCCACGCCGGCACGAAAATATTCGGTTCAATCACCAGCGGCGACGCCGATATCGGGAAGTCCGGCTGTTTCCGCCATATGATCTGTCCCTGCACCTTGTCTATCGCGATTATGTAGTTGTCCACGACCACGTACACGGCCGTCTGGGTCACCTCCGGCGGATAGCTCGGCTTCGACCTCAATACCACTTCCCAAAGCACCCTCCCCAACAGCCTGTCTATAGCGTAAAGCGAATTTCCCCTCGTCAACACCAGTATCATGTCCTTGCAAACCCAGATGCCGTCCCTCCTTATTGCCTGGTGAAACGGCAGGCTCCAGTCGTATTCCAGCAGAAGATCCTCGGGAATTTCGACCTTCGTAATCCGCATCTGGGCCTGGGCAGCCTTCTCGCGCTCCCACTCTTCCAGCGTCATCCCGCCTTCTTCCAGCAGCGTCGAAAGGCTCTTCTTCGAACTCCTGAACCCAGCCCGTCTCGACCGTATCGCCTGTTCCAGGTCGTCCGCCGTTGCCAGGCCGCCGCTGTCCTCCGATACCGAGCCCCCCTCCTCTTCGTCCGTCCTCCGCGTGGCGCCGAAACCCCTGGCTTCGCTCCGCCCAGGCATTGCCACTATTCCCACAAGTATCAGAATCACAAGGTTTCTGCCAAGGTTTGTCATCTTTTCCCCTCTGTGAAAGAAGGTGGCACAGTGGACCATTAAGTTAACCCCTTGGGGGGGTCATGTCAAGGGAGAATCTTTCTCCTTCTCCACCCCGTACGTTCACGTTCCCGCCCCCCGCCCTTCCCCTGCCCGCACACGCCCTCCAGCGTGTCGCCCCGTTTGACCCGGTCCGCCCGCGTCAATATAATGTCTCTCACGGAAAGGATCTCCCCTGTCATGACACAGGATAACGATATCGTCCATCAGATCGACCGCCTCAGGCAGGATCTGAACGCCGTCGTTCTTGCCCACAACTACACCCTGCCCGAAATCCAGGACGTCGCCGACTTTACCGGGGACAGCCTGGGCCTTTCACGGCAGGCCGCCGCTTCCGGCGCCGATGTCGTTGTGTTTTGCGGAGTCCGTTTCATGGCCGAAACCGCCGCCGTCCTCTGCCGCGGTAAAACCGTGCTCCACCCCGACCCCAATTCCGGCTGCCCCATGGCCGACATGATCACCCCCAGGCAACTGCGGCAGCTCAAGTCCCGCTACCCTGACGCACTCGTCCTTACCTATGTCAACTCCTCGGTCGAGATCAAGGCCGAAAGCGACCTGTGCTGCACCTCCTCGAACGCGGTTGCCGTCCTCGAGTCCATCCCGGCGGACAGGACCGTCATCTTCGTCCCCGACAGGAATCTCGGCAGCTGGGCCGTCGCTCAGACCGGCCGTTCGAACGTCGTTGTCTACGACGGCTTCTGTCCCGTCCACATGCGTATCCTTCCGGAAATGGTCTCCGCCGCCCGAGTCGAACACCCCTCCGCACTCGTTCTCGCACATCCCGAATGCCGCCCGGAAGTCGTTGCCATGGCCGATGCCGTCGCCTCCACCGGCGGCATGCTCGACTTCGTCCGGAAATCCCAGGCGGACGAATTCATCATCTGTACCGAAAGCGGCATGTTACACGCCCTCAAGCGCGTCGCTCCCGGCAAGTCGTTTTACCCCGTCGCCCCCGATCCCATCGCCGCCTGCATGAACATGAAACTCATCACGCTGCCCAAGCTGCTCTGGTGCCTTCAGGACCTTGCCCCCCGCGTCGTCATCCCGGACGACCTGGCGGAAAGGGCCTACTCGCCCATCAGCAGGATGCTGGCGATAGGCTGATGACAGCACATTCACACATCCGCTGTAATGTCGCCGCCGTGCGGCAGCGTATAGCGGCAGCGGCCGAACGCTCCGGCCGGACGCCGGACGCCGTCCGTCTCGTCGCAGTGACCAAGACCGCGACGCCCGACGAAGCGCGCGCCGTCTTCGACGCCGGCGTCCACGACCTCGGGGAAAACAGGTGGCCCGACGCCGCACAGCGCGTTTCCGCTCTGCCCGGAGCCTCCTGGCATTTCATCGGCCGCCTCCAGAAGAACAAGATCAACAAGATCCTGCCCGTCTTCTCTTGGATACACTCCATCGACGGCCTTCCTCTCCTCAAGGCCGTTTCCTCGCGCGCACCGGAATCTCCCCCGTCCGTCCTCCTTGAAGTGAACGTCTCAGGCGAAAGTTCTAAACAGGGCCTTCCTCCCGACGACGTCCTCGACGTGCTCCGCTCCGCCTCCTCCCTCCCCGGCGTCGCCGTCGTCGGCCTCATGACCATGGCTCCCTATGTCGCCCCCGAACTCACCCGGCCCGTATTCCGCGGCCTTCACGCCCTCATGGACGACCTCAACTCGCGCTCGGCCTACCGGATCCCCCTCGAACACCTCTCCATGGGCATGTCGAACGACTTCGAAGTCGCCGTTGAAGAAGGTTCCACTATCGTCCGCATAGGCACCGCCCTTTTCGATCCGCAGACCGCCATAGCGCAAGGAGTCTCAAATGCGCCTTGAAGACCATCGCATCGGCTTTGTGGGCGCCGGCAACATGGCTGAAGCCATGGTGCGCGGCCTGCTCGCTTCCGGCATGCCGCCTTCCGGCATCCTCGTAAGCGACGTCCGTTCCGCCAGGCTTGAACTCTTCTCGGCTCTCGGCGTCCGTTCCCTGCCACAGAACACGCGCCTCGTCCTCGAATCCGACGTCCTCGTCCTTTCCGTAAAACCCCAGGTCATGCCCGACATCCTCCCGGAACTCCGCCCGCACGTCGATCCCTCCACGCTGGTCGTCAGCATCGCCGCCGGAATAAGAACCTCCATTATCGAAAAAAACCTTCCGCCCGGCACCCCCGTAGTCAGAGCCATGCCCAATACCCCGCTCCTTGTCGGCAAGGGCATGTCGGTCCTCGTCAAGGGCGCATGCGCGGACGATGACCACCTCGCTCTCGCTCTCGAGCTCTTCTCCGCCTCCGGGCGCGCCTTCTCCGTCGACGACGAAGACCTCATGGATGCCGTCACCGCCGTCAGCGGCAGCGGCCCCGCCTACGTCTTCTACCTGGCCGAAGCGATGCTCAAAGCCGCCGTCGACGAAGGCATCCCGCCTGATTCCGCCGCCGAACTCGTCCGCACCACCGTCCTGGGCGCAGGCGCGCTCCTCGACGCCTCTCCTTCCTCTTCCCCTTCGGAACTGAGGTCCATGGTCACCAGCCCCGGCGGCACCACCGAAGCCGCCGTCAAATTATTGGACGAAACACGCACCTTCGATACACTCGTTAACGCTGTCCGGCGTGCAGCACTCAGATCTCGCGAACTCGGGAAAGGCTCCTAGATGCCGCTGGGGTTCCTCGAAGTCGAACACGGCCCCTACCAGGGTATCATCGTCGTCGTTCCGGATTCCGGCACCGTTACCGTCGGCCGCGGCGAAGACTGCACTCTTACCATCGATGACGCCAATTCCTCGCGCCATCACTTCTCCGTCTCCACCGACAAGGGCGGCGTCATTCTCACCGATCTCGGCACCTCCAACGGCACTTTCCTCAACGGCGTCAGGATCGATGAACCCAGGCCCCTTTCCCACGGCGATGCCGTCCGGGCGGGCACCACCGTTTTCACCTTCCGTGAACTCGCACGCTCCAATCATTCCGGAAAGTACACCGGCAAGTCCGTCGGCAGGTACCGCGTCGGCGTCTGTATCGGCTCCGGCGGCATGGGCGAAGTCTACAAAGCCGTTCAGCAGGGCCTCGGCCGCGTCGTCGCGCTCAAGATCCTCACTTCGGACCTCAAGGACGACCGTGAATACGTCAGCCGTTTCCTCCATGAAGCCCGCGCCGCCGGCCAGTTGAATCACCCCAACGTCGTCCAGGTCTTCGACGTCGGCCAGGAAGGCGACATTTATTACTATTCCATGGAATTCGTCGACGGCGGCTCCGTCCAGGACCTCATCTCCGGCAGCGGCCCTCTCGCCCAGCGCAAGGCCGCTGAAATCATCCTCGAAGCCGCACGCGCGCTCGATTTCGCCGAAAAGAAAAACATCATCCACTGCGATGTCAAGCCCGACAACCTCATGCTCACCCTCGACAACCACGTCAAGCTCGCCGACCTCGGCATCGCAAAACGCCTCATCAAGGGCCATAAGACCAAGGGCGACAAGGACGGCGTTCTCGGTTCCCCCTACTACATGTCCCCGGAACAGGCCATGGGCAAACCCCTTGACCATCGTACCGACATCTACTCCCTCGGCGCCACCTTCTACCGTCTCCTCACCGGCAGACCGCCCTTTGAAGGCGACAACTCGCGCGAGATCATGGAAAAGCAGGTCTACGAACAGCCCCTCCCTCTCACCTCTCTCGTCAAACCCGTCCACCCGGAGCTCCTCAGGATCGTCGCCAGAATGATGGCCAAGTCCGTCAGCAGGCGTTATCAGAACGCCTCTCGCCTCGTCGCCGATCTCGAACGCGTTATGCCGCGCCTCCCGGAAGACCAGGTCCCCCAGCAGCTCGAGCCGCCCGAACCCGTCATTTCAGCAGAAACGCGCCGCAGCATGTCCGTAGTGATCGGCGTGCTCCTCGCCGTGGCCCTGGCGCTCGCCGTCATCCTCTACTTCGCCCGCACAAGGCTCGCCTCCTCCGGCGATCCGCACGAACCTCCGCCCCCCGCCCAGGAAACCGCCTCCCCATGACCGCCCTCCGCCGCACCTCCGACGGCTTTCTCCTCGACGTCAAAGTCGTCGCAAACAGCCGCTCTCCATCGGTCGAAATCTCCCCGGACGGCCGCCTTCGCGCCCGTGTCTCCGCACCCGCACGGGACGGCAAGGCCAACGCGGCGCTCCTCCTTCTCCTTGCACGCACCTTCCGTGTCAGGAATTCCAACCTCGAAATTGTTCGAGGCGCCTCTTCCACCCGCAAGCAGGTACTCCTCAAAACCGCCTCTCTCCCGCCCTTTCTCGCCAGTGTCGAAAGGACCTCCAGATGACGGATCTCAAATCCAGGATCGATGAAGCTTCCGCCTTTATCCGCTCTTCCTCCGGCGTCGCTCCGGCCGTCGGTGTCATCCTCGGCACCGGTCTCGGCAACTTCGTTTCCCAGATCAGCACCGCCGCCTCCATTCCCTACTCCGATATCCCCAACTTCCCCGAAACCACCGTCGCCGCCCATGAAGGCAGGCTCATCGTCGGCGAGACTTCCGGCGTCCCCATCGTCGCCATGGAAGGCCGTTTCCATTACTACGAAGGCTGCCCGCTCGCCGACATTACCCTGCCCGTGCGCGTCATCAAGGCTCTCGGCGCACGCGTTCTCGTCGTCTCCAACGCCGCCGGCGGCATCAACCCGCTCTTTTCACGCGGCGACGTGGTGCTCATCGAAGACCACATCAACCTGATGGGCGTCAACCCCCTTATCGGCCCCAACGACGACTCCCTCGGCCCCCGCTTCCCCGACATGTCCCAGCCCTATTCCCGCCGCCTCATCGACCTAGCCTCCACCGTCGCACTCGAAAAAAGCATCCCGCTCCGCAAAGGCGTCTATGCCGCCATGACCGGCCCCTGCCTCGAAACGCGCGCCGAATACCGCATGCTCAAGACCCTCGGCGCGGACCTCATCGGCATGAGCACCGTGCCCGAAGTCATCGTCGCGGTTCACGCGGGGCTTGAAGTCCTCGGCTTCTCCATCGTTACCGACATGTGTCTCCCGGACGCACTCGTGCCAGCACGCATCGAAGATATCATCGAAGCCGCCAACACCGCCGAACCCATGCTTACCGCCGTCCTTCTCGAGACCGTCGCACGGCTCTGAATCGCTCCCGCCTGAACCCGTCCACCTTACCCCGAACACGCGCTCCGCTGCGGCGCGGCCCGGGCGGCTTTACGCTTCCAGCCCGTTCATCAGCTCCTGGATCGATTTCCGGATGTCCGGACAGCTCGCCATTTCCCCGCTTATCCTCCGCACCCCGTGAAACACCGTCGAATGATCCCTCCCGCCCAGCAGTTGCCCTATCGTCTTGTACGGCAGTTCCAGCTTGCGTCTCAGTACGTACATCGCCACCTGTCGCGCCCAGGCTATGTCCTGCGTTCTCTTCCCGGACGTCAGTTCCGACACTTCCACTTCGTACGTTTCGGCGACCCGCCGGATGGCGTCCATGCGTCTTTTCACTTTCCTGCCCTTCCCTGTTGCATCCGCTGATCGTTCAGCATGTCGATTCTCCGCGTCCGCCCCGCGACTGTCAAGTTGCACGGCAGAACGCCGCTCCTATCGCACCCACGTACCGCACCCTGTCCGGAACGTTCGTCTCCAGCCCCGTCTCCCTTTCCAGCATCCGTCGCAGGCTTTTCAGTTCCGCTCCGCCGCCGCAGAACATCGCCGGGTAGCTCTTCCCCCTCGACAGCCTCCCGATCTCCGCCGCCAGTCTCCTCGCTATCGACCCGACCCCCCCTCTCGCCAGGGCACTCCTCTTTTCTCCCGCGGCTATCAGCCCCGTCACCTCGCTCTGAGCGAACACGGCGCACGTGCTCGTCAGCCTCGCCTCTTCCTCCGCCCCCGCGGCCGCGTCGTCGAACTCCTCGAACGTCATCCCCAGCGCGTCTCTCAGCATCTCGATGAATCGTCCCGTCCCGGACGCGCACCTGTCGTTCAGCAGAAAATCCTCCACCCCTCCCGCCTCGTCCAGCAGTATCACTTTCGTATCCTGCCCCCCCACGTCGATTACCAGTCGCACGCCCTCCATCAGCGCCCTTGCGCCGGCAGCGTGCGCGCGTATCTCCGTCAGTACCGCGCAGCCAAGAACGTCGCCCACGAGGTGCCTGCCGTACCCCGTCGCCGACACCGCCGTCCCGCGTCCTCCGTCGATCTTCTCCAGCACGCGCCTGGCCGTCTCAACAGGATCATGCCCCGTCGCCTCCATGTGTTCGGCCGCCACGCGGCCTCCCTGCATCAGCACGCCTTTCGTCGCCGTGCTGCCTACGTCCAGGCCGACTGCGGCCGCCGTCTCCGTCACCTCAGCCTCCGCCGCAGCCGCGCAACCAGTTCCGTGTGTATCTGGGACACTCTGCCCTCGCTCACGCCCATCACGCGGCTTATCTCCCGCAGCGTCATGTCTTCGTAGTAATGCAGCGTCACCAGCAGCTGTTCCCTCTGGCTCAGATCCTCCATCACCTTCTTTACCATGTCCCTCTTCTCCGCCTCGTCCGCAGGGTCTTCTCCGCTGCCGCCTGCCGCAGGCTGTACGGCGTTCTCCTCCACCCCCTCCGGCAGGATCCTCCCCAACCGGCTCGCGTGGTACGCCCTCTCCACGTTATGGTACTCTTCGACCGACAGCCCCGTCATGCGGGCTATCTCTTCCGCCGTCGGCTCCATCCCGCGGCTGGCGAGTTCGTTTTCCGCCTCCCTGATTTTCGCCAGCCGCTGCCTCGTGTCTCTTCCCAGCAGGTCCAGCGTTCTCAGTTCGTCCACCATCGCCCCGTGTATCCGCTTGACCGCATACGCCCTGAACGGCACCCCGAACCCGGGGTCGTACCTTTCCACCGCGCCCAGCAGCCCCGACGCTCCGGCGCTCTCCAGGTCGCACCTCTCCACCGACGGAGGCACGTGCAGCAGCATCCGGCCCGCCTCCTGTTTTATCAGGTCGATATTCCCCAGGAATATCCTGTCTCTCAGCTCAGGCGTCCGCTTCCCGATGTATTCCGCCCACAGGTCCTCTTCCCTGTCCGCCTCCCTGCTCATGCGCCCGTCCCCGGCACCGCACGGTTCGAAAACGCTATCGCTATCGCCATGGCGTCCGAAGCGTCCTTCGGGGATATCTCCCCGTCCAGCCCCGCTATGCGCTTCACCATGAATTCCACCTGCTCCTTTGACGCCTGGCCCCGTCCGGTGACTCCTTTCTTCACTTCGGCGGGAGCCAGCTCATGTACTTTCACCCCGCGCGCAGCGGCCGTCGATATTATCGCCCCACGCACTTCCGCCACCTTTATCGAACTCTGGGCGCTCCTCCCCCAGTACGACGTCTCCACCACCACGGCATCCGGAGCAATGCGCTCCACCAGCCGCCCGGTCTCGGCGCTTATCCTCGCCAGCCTTTCCGGAAGACCGCATTTCCCCGGCCTGATGACTCCGCATTCCACCAGCGTCGTCCTGCTCCCGGACACCTCGACCGCGGCATACCCCGTCGTCACGCTTCCGGGATCTATCCCCAGTATCCGCACCGGTCCGTCCTATCCTTCCAGCTTCTTCACCGCCTCCGCGGACGGCGTGAAGTTCGCGTACACGTTCTGCACGTCGTCGTGATCTTCGACTGCGCTCATGAGTTTCAGCGCCTTGACTTGCGTTTCCGTGTCGAGTTGCAGTTCGTTTTCCGCTATAAGCGTCAGCTCCGCCACCTTCACCCCGAACCCGCCCCCGGCCACCGCCTCCTTCACCGCCCCGAAATCCTCCGCCGCCGTGGTTATCTCGTACACGTCCCCGTCGTCGCCCTGGATGTCCTCAGCGCCCGCGTCCAGCGCCGCCGTCATCAACGCGTCCTCGTCCGCACCTTCCTTCTCAACCGATATCAGCCCCTTCCTCTTGAACATCCATGCCACCGTCCCGGCGCTGCCCATCTTCCCGTTGTACTGCTCCACCAGCTTCCTGACTTCCGGCAGAGTCCTGTTCACGTTGTCCGTTATGCATTCTATCAGGACCGCCGCTCCGCCGGGCCCGAACGCCTCGTAGCGGATCTCCACCAGGTTCGCCCCCTCGGTGTCCCCGCCCCCCTTCGCCACCGCCCGCTCGATGTTGTCCTTCGGCAGCCCCGACGACCTCGCCTGGTCCAGCGCGCTCCGCAACTGCGGGTTGAAATCCGGGTCCGCACCGTGCCGCGCCGCCACCATTATCGCCCTGCTCAGCTTGCTGAACAGCTTCCCCCGCTTCGAGTCGTTTATCGCCTTCTTGTACTTTATCCCCGCCCAGTGAGAATGCCCTGCCATGTTCCGCTCCCTTCGGACTGCGCCCTTTACGGCCCCGCCGGCATTGCGCCGGCGCCGCTCTTCCGGACGCCTATGGAAGGGATGACGTGTACAGCGCGCGCAGAAGCTGCCGGTTCCTCCGGATATACACCCTCTCGCATACCACGTCGCGCTTCACCAGTGCCTCCATGCCGGTACCACGCACCCACGACAGCATACCACGCCTCACCCTTCCGGGCAAGCGCACCGAATCCCCTCACCTCTTCCGGCGCTTCTTCCTGCCCAGCGGGCTGCCTTCCTTCTCCAGCTTCTTCTGCGCCTTCGCCGCCCTCTTCTGCCCCGCCGCATGGGCCTTCCCTGCGCGGTCCAGCTCCTTCCTGTACTTCTCCTTTATCCGTTTCTGCTCGGGGGTCAGTCGAGGTTCTTTCCAGCCGGGCGGCTCCAGTATCGGCGCGACTCCCAGGTCCGCGTGCCGCACGGGCAGCCGCTTCGCAACCGGCAGTATCCCGAAAGCCTTGTGTGGTTCCTGCTGGTACCAGTACGCCGTCGACGACCATTCGTTCGCAAGGTGATTCCCATGCCCGTGCTCCAGCGTGACGCGGATCCCCTTCCGGAATCGCACCGGGTTCGTCAGGTAGAAGTTGTACGACACCTGGTATCCCGCCGGGCCCTCGTGCTCGTACTTCGACGACCCGTTCATCAGGTACGCGTTCGGCTGCATCCCGTACGCCTGGTTCAGAAAGTCCTCCGACCCCGTCCCGTGTATCGCCGGCGGAAATTCCTCCCCGTCCACGAATATCATGTCGTCGCCTTCCCCCCACCACGTCCCCTGGAAGTTCGTCACCGAGAGGTTGCATCCCACGTAATGCCCGCTGCCCTTCGCTTCCAGTATCACGTAGTTCTTCGCACCGTCGTTGGGGATGTCCACCGGGGGAGTATTCACGCGCATTTCCGGCGCCCATCCGGGGCACGGGTTCTCACGCCTCCACTGGGCGTGCAGGTACGCCGTCTCGTCCGGCAGTCCGTCCAGCACCTTCTCGTAATCTATGTAGAAGTACTGCACGTACCCTATGTCGTTCTCGTTGATTATGACAACCTTGGCCCTCTTCCTGAAAGGCATCGGCAGATAGCAGTTCAGCGCCGCCGGCGCGCCGAACTTCATGTTGCTCTGGGCGTTCACGCTCACCGTGAACGGCAGGCTCTGGAAATTGCCCGCTATCGAATGCCCCATGCAGAAGAAATCCCCCAGCGGCGCCAGCACCGACGGCTCCTTCTCGCCGTCCCAGTAGAACGCCAGCAGCACCTTCCGGTAGACGTCCGGGTCAGGCACGAACCAGTTCGCCCCGGCCATCCTGCGGCAGCTTTGAGTCATCCAGATGTGCGTTATCCGCCCGGGGCCTTCTATATCCGCCAGCACCCTTTCCTCGCCCGCCCCGATCATCCACGCGTCCGAATTCTTCCCCGTCATGTCCCAGCTCGACGCGCGCATCGTCCGGACGTTTCCCGGCCTCTCCAGGCCCGACAGCAAGTCTTCAAACGGCATTTCGTCTCCTCCTCTGCAGGTTCCCCCCCACGGCCACGGACACCTCATAGCGTACCATCTCACCGGCCGTCTTCAACCTTATGTGGCGGGAAATGACCGATGACGACGCGGCGCATCAGCAAAACGCCGTGCCCGGACTGGCCATGGAAACGAACGGCCGCCACAGACGTCCGTCAGGAATTCCTGCTTTCTTGCATTTACTTCGATCCCGCCCCGCTACAATCCGCTCATGCATCGCCGGCCGTTGTCGCGGGAGAACGCCATGAAATGCAGACCGGATCTTGTAGACGACCGCTCCCCAGCGGGTCTCGAAGTCTTCCAGTTGACGACCGAAGAAATCCCTTCCAGCCACGTCTACATGGAAGCGCAGATATTCACGCCTGATTCCAGGTTTTTCCTGCTGCACCGTTCGGCCCACGCCCACGGCTCCGACAGGGACGACCCGGAACACCGTTACCTTGTCTGCGACGTTGAAAACGGCTGCTCGCTCAGTCCGCTTACGCACGAAACCGGCGCCACCGCCCCCTCCGTCACCCCCGACGGGTCCCACGTCTACTATTTTGTGGACGAGACCGAACCCGGCGGCGGCAGGCTGTCCCTCGTCCGGGTCGCCCTGGACGGCACCGACCGCCGGACGCTCCTCGTCCTCGACTCGCCCATCCCCGGTACGGACTTCCGGGCGAGCCGGCCGTATCCCCTGTCGACCATTTCCTCCGACGGCCGCCGCCTCGCCCTTCCCGCCTTTCTGGGGGACGGCGAACACGAAGGCTCGCCGTACGGTCTTCTCGTCTTCGACCTCGACGCCCTTTCCGTCACCGTCCCTCTCTTCGGTACGTCCTGGTGCAACATACATCCCCAGTACTGCCGCTCCCTCGACCGCGACGCCTCCCATGATATACTGATACAGGAAAACCACGGCTCCGCGTACGACGCTTCGGGCAAAATAACCGGGCTTGTCGGGGGAGCGGGAGCGGACATACACGTCATCCGCGACGACGGCTCTTCCTTCCGCTCCATGCCGTGGGGACGCGACGGCGCCGAATTCTGCCAGGGACACCAGTGCTGGCGCGGTAACTCCACCGCCGCCATAACCAGCACGTACGGGACATCCGGCGATGACCGGCAGATGCTGGTTGAAGGCACGCCCGCCCCGGATGCAGGGCATGTCGGCGTCAACACGCCGGGCGGGTGGAGAAACGAGTTGTCGCGGAGTTTCCAGACCCCGCATTTCTGTCATTTCGGCACCGACGCAGCGGGCGCTCTGATCGCCACGGATTACTGCCCGCGGGATACCATGCACCTCTACGTCGCCGGACTCCCCCCGGAGAAAGGCGCTCCCATGGCCGCCTGCACCTACCTGCTGGACTCGCGTTCGCGGCAGGCCAAGGATTCCCACGTCCACCCGTTCCTGTCGCCCGACGGCACAATGGTTTTCTTCAACTCGAACGAATCCGGTATCCTTCAGGCGTATATGGCTGAAAGCTGGGCCTAGCCGACGCTTCTTCAGCCCCGCCGGTCCATCCCCGCCGCCGGCGGCATCCCCTTACCGCCCGCCCTGTCCGGCGTCTTCGATTTCCCTCGCAAGCTGCTTGATGAGCTTGCCCAGTTCCGGGGCGATGTCCTCCCGGCGCATCCCCAGCCTGAACACCGCCTCCACGTAGTCCATCCGCTCGCCGATGTCGTAGCGCCGCCCCTCGACCACCCGGCCGTAAAGTTTGCCCCGCGTCGCGAGTTCATTAATCGCCCCCGAAAGGTCCATGGGAGCGTCGCTGGCGGCGAGTTCTTTTTCCAGAATTTCGAATACCACGGCGTCGAACACGTAACGCCCCACAAGGGCCAGCTCGGAAGGGCTCCTGGCGGGGTAAGGCTTCTCCACGACGCGCCTCACCGGAATGTTCCCGTCGGCGTCGGCTTCTCCGCCAGGCTCCACCATCCCAAAGCGCACCGACCGCGACCTGTCGACAACTTCCAGGCCGACGACGGAAGCCTTGACGCCGTTGTAGGCGTCCACCAGGAGCCTCGTCGCCGGTACGCCGCCTTCGGAATCCAGGATGGTGTCGCCAAGGAGAACTACGAACGGTTCGTCGCCGACGTGCTGTCTGGCCGTTGCCACCGCCGCACCCAGCCCGCGCATGTCACCTTGGCGTATGTAGTGCACCTCGGCCATTTCCGCCAGCCGCCGCAGCTCTTTCAGCTGGTTCTCCTTGCCCGCACGTTCCAGCTCTATTTCCAGTTCCACCGCGCGGTCGAAGTGGTTTTCAATGGCCTGCTTGCCGCGCCCGGTCACGATCAGGATGTCCGTAATGCCGCTGGCGGCGGCTTCTTCCACCACGTACTGTATCACCGGCCTGTCTATCACCGGCAGCATTTCCTTGGGCTGGCTCTTCGTGGCCGGCAGAAACCTCGTCCCGAAGCCCGCAGCCGGTATCACTGCTTTCCTGATCATTTCCTCTCCTCCGCCTTCCCGCTCGTCACCAGCGGCCGGATGACTTCCGCACCGGCCGCCTTCATTACGCCGCACAGCGCGGCGTAATCCTTTTCCGATTCGCATATCCCTACGACCGCCCCGCCCGACCCGCAGAACTTCGCGCACAGCCCCATGTTGCGGGCCGTGTTCACCAGTTTCCAGTTGGCTTCCGAAACCGGCAGTATCGCGGCCCTCAGGTCGAAATTCCTGTTCATGAGTTCCGCCATTCTCCACACTTTCCCGTCTTCAAGGGCCACGCGGAACTCCAGGACCATATCCGCCAGGTCTCGTATCACACGCCTCACCTTTTCGTCGCCTTCGGAATATCGTCTCCTCAGATCCGAGTGCGGCACTTCCGTCCCCTCGCCCACCTTGGCCAGGTAGGCGATGTAGAGCGGAGGCAACAGGGCCGGGTCGAGTTCCTCGTACCGCCCGTAGCCGTATTCCTCCATGTACTGCCGGCTGAAATCCATGAAGACCAGGCCCCCGTAGCTCTGCACCACCCGGTCCTGCAGCCCGGCGGGGATGGCGAGCTCCTCGGTCTCCACGGCGAGGGCCAGGTTCGCCAGGTGCGTCCTGTCCAGTTCGACATGAAAAAATCGCGCCAGGGCGCGTAACGTGGATATGACTATCGCGCTCGACCCCGCCAGTCCCACCCTCAGCGGGATGTCGCTGTCGTAGCTTATGGTGAAATTCCTGCCGTCCAGCCCGATTTTCTTCTCCACGGCGTGGTCGTAGAACTTCTTCACGGACGCCTTCACGAGACGGAGGCCGCCGTAGTAGCCCCCGTACCGCACTTCCTCCACCAGTTCCCTGAGCGACCCGAAAACGGAATGATCCCTGCTGGCGGGCTCCAGCACTATCCTGTCGCTTTCACGCAGCTTGATGCGCGCGCAGAAGTTCCCCACCGTGCAGGATATCGTCCGCCCGAAATACCCGTCCGACGGGTTGCCGATCAGTCCCGCCCTCGCGGGCGTCACACTTTCCATGACAGGGTCGTGCATTCCTTCTCCGTGGAGACCGTCCATTATGCGCACCCACCGCGTTAACGTCAAGCCTCGCCGATCCCGGCTTCTTCCGCCGCGGCGTCCCGGCGCGCCGCCTCTACAGGTCTATCAGGCCGCTGGCCTTCTCTTCTTCGCTCCCGAGTCGACCGGTTGCGGCGCGCTCCAGGACTTCGTCTACCGCTTTCACCCTGTCCGGCTTGTTCATCGACCCGGAATAGACGTCCTTCATCTGCTTCAGCGCGTCTGTCGCCGTATCGTCGAAATCCCTGTAGGAATACCACCGGCCCCGTCCTTCCCCGGCGCCAGGGTCCGGCCGGAAGACTTTCAGCTCCAGTTCCGGTTCGTTGATTACGGCTTCCAGCGCCTCCAGTACCCCGTCGCCCCATTGGTACCCCAGAGCCGTTATCGCCTCCCTCTTCACGTAAGCGTCGCTGGAGCGGCTGAGTTCGATAAGGCAGTCACATGCTTCCTGGTTTTCGTAGAAACCGGTCAGAACCTGAACCGCCGCCGCTCTCTTGTCCGCGTTCTCCTGTATCACCGGTTCTTCCACCGCCGAACAGAATTCTCGTATCGGCGCTATCACGCAAGGACCCCAGTCCGTCAGTTTCTGGATGCTTTCCCGGCTGCCGGCGTCCTGTTTGCTTATGAGTTTGCGCAGTTCGGCACTGACCGTTTCCGGAGACGGCCCGCTTCCAGCCAGGTACCACACCGTGGCCGCCGCCACGCCAACGATTACCGCCGCCACGATCATCTTCTTCATCTCAGGCCTTCCGTACCCATCCGATCTCGCCCATGCTCTTGCCATTCTACCCCGCCGCTACCCCGGCACAACCCCCACCCACCCTGATCGGCTGTGCCGTCCCTGCCTGTCGGCAATTGAGCGTTTCCTTCGCGCAGGCACGGGGTGAGTTGGCGTCGGGAGCGAAGCGACCAAGCCCGTACGGTAAACCCTTGCAGGGTACAGCGCGTCTTGCATACAGGCCGCAGGCGCTATTGCAGGCCCCTGCGAGGGGCCGCAGGCACGGGGTGAGTTGGCGTCGGGAGCAAAGCGACCAAACCCGAACGGTAAACTCTTGCATGGGTACAGCGCGTCTTACATACAGGCCGCAGGCAGCGGGTGGGTGGGGCCGCAGGCGCTGGGATGGGTGGGGCCCCTGCCAGGGGATCCCGGACCGCCATGGCGTAGTGTGCCATGCGCGGCCGGCGATTAATGGGGTCTTTGAAAAATCGGAGGCGCAAACGGCGCTTTCCCTCTTGCGCCGTTATCGCGCCG
>JAFGGJ010000032.1 GCA_016930595.1 Planctomycetota bacterium | reverse complement strand
GCGTGTTCGGGCCAGCCAAGGGAGCCGTCGCGGACAGCAAAGCGGATGTTCGCGTAGCCGGAGTGGTCGAGAGCAACCCGGGCCCTGTCAGCGAGATCAGGGATGCGTTCGACTGTGAAGACTTCCGCGGCGATTTCAGCCAGCACGGCGGCCTGGTAGCCGGAGCCAGTGCCTATTTCAAGCACGCGTTCGGAGCCGGACAGGGAAAGCGCCTGCGTCATGAAAGCTACAATGTAGGGCTGCGAGATGGTCTGCCCGGAGCCGATGGAAAGGGGGTGGTCGGCGTAGGCGCTGCCCCGATCAAGCACGTCCACGAAATTCTCCCGCTGGACGCTCCGCATGGCGTCGAGGACGAGCGGTTCGGTGATTCCGCGCGCGGCGATGTCCCTGTCCACCATCGCGGAGCGCATGCGTGCAAGGGGGTCGCCGGAGGCGGGCATCAGAAAGAGTCCGGACGCTTTTCAAGCAGAGAGCGGCGGGCGGCCACCCAGGGTTTTCTGAGCAAAAGCCTGAAAAGGAGACGAAAAAAACGATAGGTGTCGACGAAGGGGTTAATCTTGCTTTTTTCATCGCCATAGATAGTGCTGATGGGAACTTCAGCGAGTGTGAACCCCGCTCGGCAGGCAGTGATGAGAAATTCGCTCTCCATATCGAAGCGGGCTGAAAAGACGGGAACGCAGTCCCAGACGTCCATGGATACAAGCCTGTAGCCGGACTGGGTATCGGTTATCCTGTGGTGTGCAATCCAGCTTATGAGGGTGGACATGGAGCGGTTGGTGGCGAGGCGCAGCAGCGGCATGCCCGCGGGATTGCGCATCCGGGAACCCAGAACGATATCGGCGGCGGGGGCGGCGTCCAGGAACAAGGGGATTTCACCGGGATCATGCTGGCCGTCGGCGTCCATGACGAGAGTGTGGGAATAGCCGAGGCGGCGCGCTTCCGCGACGCCTGTAAGGACGGCCTGCCCCTTGCCCCGGTTAACATCGTGGCAGACGACGCGCGCCCCAGCGCCTCGCGCTAGAGAAGAGGTGTCGTCGGAGGAACAGTCGTCAACGACAATGACGGGAAGATGGTGCAGGCGTACGGCGGAGACAACGCGTGCAACGGCGGCCTTTTCGTTGTAAGCCGGAAGCAGTGTTACGACGTTCAAAACAGGCGCTCCTCTTCACCAATACGGGTATAGCAGATCCACTGGGAAGGGTCCTGCCGGATAGCGGCTTCAAGGCGGGAGGCGTATTCCTGGACGGCGCGGTGGACGTTGTCGTCAAGGGACAGGGAGGAATTGGCCTCGACGGGGTCGGAGATCCTGAGGTGAAAGAAATTCCTGCCCTCCCTGAAGATGAAGCCCGGGAGGATGAGGGCGTTGGCCTTGAGGGCCATTTTGATGGGAGTGGTGGGAAAAGGGACTTTCTTGCCGAAGAAATCCACGTCGATGGCGCCAGCGGCGGCAAGCGCCCTGTCGCCGAGATAGCAGACGATCTTCCCGGCGCGGAGGGCGTCCATCGAAAGCTTGACGGATTTTTCAATGGGCATGTGGACAAAGCCCCAGACGGTGCGAAGGTCATTGAAGAGTTCGGTAATCCTGGGGTCTTCGTGTTCAAGGCTGGTGACGTAGACTTCCTTGCCGAGGGAGGCGAGCATCGCACCGCCTACTTCCCAATTGGAGAAGTGGGCGCTGAGAATGAGAACACCCCGGCCTTCGGCCTGGGCCTTTTCGACGTATTCGATATTATAGATCTTCCAGCCGTCGCCTTTGAGCCAGGCGGGGGCGAAACGCCTGAGACCCATGAATTCGCAGATGTAGGCGGCGGTCTGGTAGAAAACGCGTGCAGTGTGGCGCTTGATGAGCTTCTTCGGAGCATCGTCGCCGAGGATGAGCCGCATGTTGCTTTCCACGGCCTCGCGGCCGCGCCTGTCGATGTGGCGACGGATATCGGCGATACGGCGCGCAATGAAGTAGATCAGAGGTACAGGGATATATTGCTCGCCGAAGATCATCCAGCGGTACCAACGGTACGGGGAAATGCCCATGAAGGGATAATCTTTGGTTTTAGGAAAACGGGGCATTGGACGGGATCACTCCGGCAAGACGGGCTCCATCAATCCACGGAACGGACCTTGTCACCGACACGAATGGGAGAAAGCCCTGGCATGCCCGCGGCCTGGGATTTGTCAACGTTAAGGGAAGACGACCTGGACCTTGCAAGGCTGACTTGGATCATTTCAGCGGAAAGTGTGTGTGTGGCGGGGTCGAAAGCAAGGCCGTCGGCGCGGTCCAGCGCGGGCGCACAGATCGACATCCTGTCCTGCACATGCAAGACCTGAAGGCGGCCCTTGACGGCTTCCCATCGGCCGAGATTCTCGCCGGAATCAGGGTCGAAGACCTCATCGACTGGGAGCACTACTGCAAAAACCATGCCGGGCCTGACACCGGATTCGGCGCCGCAGGAAATGATGACGGTGGCGTCGTCGATGATCCTGGCGACTTTCCCTTCGACCGGCATTGGGGGACTCTCCTTCCATATGGATATATTACCGCCACGGGCCGCCCGGGGCAACTGCAGCGGGCACGAAAACGGCAAGAGGGGCCGGCGGGAGAACGGGAGATGGTTGCGACAGTGTCGCATCTGGATACAATAACTTGCAGAGATGTAAAGGAGCGGCCGATGTGGAATTCAAAGAAGAAAACGACGGCGGCGCTACGGGAGGCGGGATTGCGGGTCACGCGGCAGCGGATGAAGGCGATGGCGGCAATCGGGAGCGCCGGGAGACCGGTGTGCGCCCGGGAGGTTCTGGAAAGCATTGGCGGCGGGGGGATAGACAGGGCGACCGTGTACCGCGCGGTGAGAGATCTGGAAGAAGCCGGGCTGATCCATCATTCGTATTCGGTGGGAAGAACGTCGTACTATGAATCGGCGGACCACTGTGGAGAAGACGCGTGCCACCCGCATTTCCGGTGCAGGAAGTGTGGCAAAACCAGTTGCCTGTACGACGCGGTCGTGGGAGGACAATTGAGCATACCGCCGGGATACAAGGTCGAAAGACGGAAGATGCTGCTGATAGGACTGTGCCCGGCATGCAGCGCGTAAGGGCGATGACGGAGAAGTGAAGGAGGAAGCAATGTGGAAAAAGGCAGCGGCGTGCGCGTGCATCATGCTGGCCGCGTGCAGCGAGAAAACGAACGTCGGGGAGAAAGGAGAAAGGATAACCGCTGCAGTAAGCATCCTGCCGCAGGCGTACTTCGTCAAAGGGGTGGGAGGAGACCGGGTGAACGTCGAAGTAATGGTGGGCCCGGGACAATCTCCTGAAACATACGAGCCCACACCGAAACAGATCGTCCGGGCGGGCAGGGCGGACGTATATTTCAGGATAGGAGTGGCGTTCGAAGACACGCTCGTGGCGAAGATCGGCAAGGGGATAAACGTCGTCGATACGCGCAGGGGCATTAAACTGCGCGAGATGAAACACGGCCACGTGGGACATGAAGAAACTCATGGCAAGGTGAACGGTGGCGCAGCCAAGGATCCTCACATATGGCTGGATCCGTCGCTGGCAGCCGTGCAGGCGGAAACGATGGCCGAAGAACTGAAACGCCTGGATCCGGAAGGAACGGCGTACTACGAGGAGCGCCTGAAGGCGTTCCGCGCCGAAATGGACGCTCTGGATGGGGAAATCCGCGACATTCTCCGGGCAGCGGCCGGGAAAAAGTTCTATGTGTTTCACCCCGCGTTCGGCTATTTTGCCGACAGGTATGGACTCACGCAGGAAACAATAGAAATGGAAGGCAAGGAGCCCGGGGCAAAACAAATCGTCGAAATAGTGGACAGGGCAAAAGCGGAAGGCGTAAAGACGATATTCGTGCAGTCGCAGTTTTCAACGAAGGCGGCGGAGGCGATAGCGAACGCCATAGGCGGGACGGTGGTCGGCATAGACCCGCTGGAACCCGACTACGGGAGAGGACTGCGACAGATGGCGGAGGCGATAGCGGAAGGACTGGAAAGGCGGGGAGATGAGTAAGGAAGGGGGAAAAAACGGGGCGGGGACGGTGGTACGGGCAAGGGATGTGAGCTTCTCGTACGGGGACGTCCCGGTACTGGAGGGGGTGAGCTTCGATATAAGAAAAGGGGATTACGTAAGCATACTGGGACCCAACGGTGGAGGGAAAACAACACTGCTGAAACTCATAACGGGGCTGCTGAAACCCGACAGCGGGGCGCTGGAGGTGTTCGGGCAAAGGCCCGGAAAAACAGGCGAACAAATCGGCTATGTGCCGCAGTATTTCCAGTTCGATGCCAGTTTCCCGGTTATCGTGATGGACGTCGTGCTGATGGGGAGGCTGCGGGGAGGAGCGAAGATCGGGCCATACGGAGCGCAGGACAGAAAGGCGGCGAAGAAAGCATTGGAAGAAGTCGGACTGGCGGACGTCTGGGGCAGGCCGTTCGCTGACCTGTCCGGCGGACAGAGACAGCGGGTGCTGATAGCACGCGCTCTTGCGACACAGCCGAAGCTCCTGCTGCTGGACGAGCCGACGGCGAACGTGGACGCGGCTGTGGAAAGTACCCTGGCGCGGCTGCTGGGCAGCTTGAACGAACGCATGACTATCGTGATGGTGACTCACGACATAGGGTTCGTGTCGGCTAACGTACGCAGCGTGCTGTGCGTAAATCGGAACGTGGCCGAGCATCCCACCGAAGACGTCTGCGGGGAAACCATCAGCAGGCTCTACGGAGAGCAGATGCGCATGGTGAAGCACGACCGCGATACGTCGGGGGACAAAGAATGTTTGAATTCGTAAAGGCGGCCGCAAGCCACGAACTGCTCCGCAACGCCCTGATAGTGGGGCTGCTGGCCAGCATAGCGTGCGGGGTGGTGGGAAGCTACGTGGTAACCAAACGGATAACGTACCTCGCGGGGGGGATATCGCATTTCGTGCTGGGCGGTATGGGCCTGGCGAGGTACCTGGGTGTGAAATACGGGCTGGAAGGGCTGCACCCTCTCCACGGTGCGGTGGGGGCGGCGGTGCTGGCCGCATTCATACTGGGGCACGTCAGTATCAAGACCCGCCAGCGGGAAGACACGGTGATAGGGGCGCTGTGGGCAACAGGGATGGCGGTGGGGATACTGTTCATAACGATGACACCCGGCTATAACACGAACCTGATGAGCTATCTGTTCGGGAACATACTGATGGTCAGCGAGCGTGACTTGTGGCTCATCGTGATACTGGACGCGGTCATAGTGGCCCTTGGCATACTGTTCTACAACCAACTCCTGGCGATATCTTTCGACGAGGAATTCGCCCGCCTGCGCGGTCTGAACGTGGAAACATACTACCTGATACTGCTGGTAATAACGGCTCTGACAATAGTACTGCTGGTAACGGTGGTGGGAATAGTGATGACGATAGCGCTGTTGACGCTGCCGGCCGCGGTGGCGGGGCATTTTTCGAAATCGCTGTGGCAGATGATGGTGATGGCTACCGTGCTGTGCATGGTGTTCACAACAGGGGGACTTGCGGCAAGTTACGGGCCGGATCTGCCATCGGGAGCAATGATAGTGATCATAGCCGGGGCGGTGTACCTGCTGACCGTCCTTGGAAACGCCGTGCTGAAAAGGAGACGCAGGCTGCGGAAAGCGGCGCGCCCGGCCGGACTGTAGCCGGCGGAGGCCGGATGCGCCGGAGCGGGAAAACAGATGTCCCTCCCGCCTGCACGGCTGTATAATGTAGGGGCAGGGCGAGGGACCTGCAGGCTCGGGATACAGGGAGGCGGCATGACATGAAAATGCTGCTGGGGGCAATGCTTCTCACGCTGTCGGTCGGAGTCGCTGCCGGCGAGGCGGATCCAAGGCGGGAAGTCGAAGGTTTGATCGCGCGCGCGGCAAGGGGCGGCAAACAGATAACGATACACTTCAGTTTTCTGGGAGCCAAGGCGCGCGGCAGGATAACCGGGGTCACCGATGACGGCGTCAAGGTGGACGCCAGCGGTTACGAAACACCGCTGAAATGGAACGATTTCGAAGATACCCAGCTCGCGGCGGCAGGCATGAAGTCCGCCGAAAGCGGGGAAGACTACCTGGTGATGGCCCGCTACTATGCGGCGATCGGAGACACGGAGAAGGCGGACGCCGCAGCGGCTAAGGCGGTCGAGACGGATGCCGGCATGAAGGAAAAGGTCGACGAGTTTCTGAATACGCTGCACCCGCCGGAAGAAAAGAAACCGGTACTGATAATACGCGAGAGCAAGCCGAAGGAGCAGCAGATGCCCGTAAGAAAGAACCACGAAGGAAGGCCTCTGCCCCCGACGCCGAAGCTGAGCGAGCCGATACTGTTCGACACTCCGCAAGCCGACGCGGTCCTGTCAACCATGCAGATATTCCCGACGGACAACCCGTGGAACATGGACATATCGAAGAACCCGGTGCACCCGAATTCGGACAACATAATAGCATCAATAGGGCGGGACAGGTACGTGCACTGCAACGAGGACATGGCGTTTGTGCTGGTACCGGGCGACCAGAAGCGCGTGAACATAACGTTCGATTATTCCGGCGAATCCGACAAGGGTCCCTACCCTGTGCCCGAGAACGCCCCGGTCGAAGGCCTGGCCGACCAGCACACGGGGACGGGCGACAGGCACGTGATTGTGGTGGACGTGTGGAACATGATGCTCTACGAGATGTTCCATTCGTTCAAGCAGGCGGACGGATGGCGCGCCGGCAGCGGCGCGGTGTTCGACTTGAAGAACAACAAGACGCGCCCGCGCGGGTGGACGTCTTCCGACGCGGCGGGCTTGCCCATCTTCCCGGCAATAGTCCGTTATGACGAATGCGAACGCGGGATGGTGGAACATGCCATCCGTGTAACGTGCCGGAGGACGCGCAAGGAATACCTCTACCCCGCAACACACTACGCGGCGGAATCCAAGGATCCGAACCTGCCCGCGATGGGCCAGAGGATACGGCTCAAGGCAGATGTGGATATATCGGGGTTCCCGAAGCACGCCCGCGCGGTGGTACTCGCCATGAAAAAGTACGGAATGTTCGTGGCGGACAACGGAAGCGACTGGTACATATCGACGGCGCCGGACAAGCGGATTAAAGACAGGCGCACTCTCCACCGGCTCAAGGGCAGCGATTTCGAAGTAGTAGTCACGTACGACCAGAGTGGGAAACCGCAGTACTGACGCGGAAACGGCTGAAAAAGTTCACGCCAGAACGTTCCGCAGGACGGCGACGACGCCGTCAGCACACCTGTCGATAGTGAAGCAGGATTCCGCCCTCGTTCGCGCGGCTGCGGCAAGCGTTTCGGCGTCGGCGGGAGAGGACAGGAGTTCCCGGACCGCCGTTGCAAGGGCCGAAGCGTCGTCTGGAGGGACAAGAATGCCCGTGACGCCCGATTCGATGATTTCCGGCTTGCCTCCGGAAGCGGTAGCCGCCACGGGAACGCCGGCAACCATGGCTTCAACAAGCACCCGTCCGAACGGCTCATCGACGGAAGTGCTCACAAACAGGTCCGCTGCTGCGTAGAAGGGCCTGGGATCTGGAACGGTGGACAGAGCCGTGACACCTGCTTCAGCGGCCAGTCTTTTCACGCGGCGTTCATAGGGACCGTCACGCGGCAGGTGCGCACCGCCGACCATCACAAAGGATGCCCGGGAACGGAGCGCGGCCGCAACATCGATGAACAGTTCGGGCCGCTTCCATGAGATCATGCTCCCCATCCAGAGAACGCACGGGGCATCCTGCGGCAGGCCGAGAGCCGCCTTCGCACCAGACCTGTCCGTGAGAGACCGGTAATAACTCACGTCAATGCCGTTGTGAATCGTGTGAACGGAAACAGGGGAAAGTCCCGCTGCAATCAGGCCCCCGCGCACAAAGTCACTGACAGCGATGGAAACAACGGCATTCCGCGCCGCCAGTTTTGCAAGGCGGGAAGCTTTCAGAATATCCCTGGCGTGGTAGACGTACGGCACGCCGCAACACGAAAGAGCGGCGTAGATAAGTGCCTGGGCGCCGTTGGCGTAAACAAGGGACGAGTTCCGGGCCAGGCCGCGCAAGCGCCTGACGGCGCCGGCGGTTTCAGGCAGGCGGCCGGCGGCCGCGTGCTCAGCAAGACCGGTGAAACGCAGGCGGGAAACGTATGGGAAATCGACCCTGTCAACGGCAAACGACGATTCCGCCATCTGCAGCACGGGACCTCCCCCCCCCATCACAAACCTGATATTGAACCCGCGCCGGGAGAGAGCGGCAGCAAGCTCGACGGCACTCTTTTCGGCGCCGCCCAGGAACGACGTGGGTTGAAGGAACAGGATTCTCGCGGAGGACGCGTCAGGGGGCATCGCCGGAAGAATCCAGAGGAGAGTCTTCTGATTCGGCCAGATGCAGGGCAAGGCCGACCTCCGCAAGCGTCAGACCGGTTTCACGGGCGATCTGTTCGAACGGCATGCCCGAGGCAGCCAGGCGCGAAACGGTGGAGCGCATCGAAGGCGCTGGCGGACCGGTCATGGAGGACAGGAGTTCAATGCGCCTGTCGGCGTCGGCGATGAGGACCCTGAGGGCCTGCATGCGGCTGTCAAGATGGCGGGATAGGTCGCGGGCGGCGGCAGACACGTCGGAAAGGGACGAAGCCGACGGGTCGTCTTTGCCCGCGTCCTCCCCGGTCATCGATTCGCGCAGGCTGCGGAGATCTTCGACCTTCCTGGAGCGGTTCCTGTTAAGGATGCGGCCGACGGAATAGGCGATAATGACGGCTCCGACAACCAGGAAGAGCGCGGCCAGAGAAGGATTGTTCATCTGCCCAGCCTTTTCAGCGCTTCGAAAGCATAAACCTGCCAGATGGTCTGCGGTGCATTGGTAGTGCACTGGACGAGGTACTTCCTGGCGGGCCCCTTCATGCGCATGTTCCTAAGAAGGATCCCCAGGCTGTAGAGGCTGGCGCCGTCGGAAGGAGCAAGCCTGGCGGCGCTGTCAAGATAGCGGCAGGCGGACTGGTGGTCGCCCCGCTGCCAGCGTATGACGCCCGCGAGGAAGAGTTCCCTGGCGGAAGCGGATCCATCACGAACCTTGATGGTGATCTTGCGATACAGCTCGCTGCGCTCGTCAACCGACGTATGGACGAGTTCAGCGGGGACAACGGGGTCCACGCCGTTATGGCCGATATTAGAGAGGAAGAAGTCAAAGCTGCGTGGGTCCATCTGCTGCTTCTGGCCGCGGCCGACGCGGACAACCCAATGGATATAATCCCGCGTGAAGAACTCCCGGAAATCCCGCCCGTGATGAATCTTGTCGTAAGCAAGAAATAGCTCTTCGCTGTGGTGGAACCTGTCCACCGCGATCCGCATGCCGGCAACGGCGGTGGCGACATCTTCTTCCACGGACCTGGCCGGGATGATGCCGACAACGATGGTATCCCTGTCCCATTCAAAGAAGCCGCTGCCCGTAAAAGGAGTGATGAGGACATTGTGATCGAGACTGATGGCAGGATCGACTTCCCTGACAAGAGTAAGCGCATCATGAACGCGCTGCAGGGTGGTGCGCTGCATGTCCCTCAGGAGAACTGAATGAGGCTTCGCAACGGCCCCTGCTACAGCGCCCAGGTTGAGAAGAGAACGCATGAGCTTGACGTCCTGGCGGACTTTTTCGGCAACGGCCGCCATGTCGATGGGCTGACCGAGGTCGCCGACGAGTTCTCTGGGCAACTTGCTGACCTGGCGGAAGATCTGGAGGCGGAGAGCGCTGTATTCGCTGATGGCCTGAAGGTATTTTTCTTCGACCACCCTGTCGGCCACCCGGTTCATCACAAGTCTGAAGGCGCTTTCGATACGGACCAGGGCCTTTTCGATATCCGGGGCGGACGACTTAAGCCTCTGAACAAAAAGCATCAGCATGATGTCGTCGAGCCGGCCTTCAGAAACAAGCCGACTGAGAACTTCGCTGACGCCGGGCAGGTGGTGCAGGAAAGGATTGAGGAGTTCAAGGATGGCGGCGCGTTTTTCAAGGAGCCCGGTAATCCCAGGGATCTTCTGAACGAGTTCAGCAGTTTCACGCCGCTGATCGACTTCTTCCACGGTCAGGTAATACTGCAGCCTGGAGCGGATCCAGTCCGAAAAATACATGATGCTGAAGCCGTCGCCAACGCCCGCGTTCCGTTCCCCAAGCAGGCGCTCCCTGATACCGGCGGCCTGCTGGCCGAGCAGCCTGTAGTCCAGCAGCCCGAAATCGATAAGGAGCCGGTCTTCGTCCGAAAATTCCAATTCAGCGGACTCGTCGCCGAGAACGGCCAGCCTCTCGGCAACCACCTGATGGACCTTCTTCCAGAAAACGGAGTCCAGTTTCGAGATGAGGCGGTTGAAGACGTCCGGGTCTATGGAAGCGGTGTCGCCGGGCGCAGGAGCGACTTCGACGTAGGCGTTCACGGCGCTGTTGAGCTGGTCATCCAGGTTGGCGTCAGGCCTGTCTGTCGAATCACTGGCCATCAGGACCGCCGTTCCCACGAATGAACAGGACCGCGCTGCCGCCGTAAACACGCCTGTCGGCGACATCGCAGGACAGCAGGGAGACGTCGAAGGCGGATGGCACTCTCAGAACGATGACGCCGGAGGCGGCCAGGCGGGGAAGGGCCCTCCGCACAAGCACCGGCAGCCTGCCTTCATGCGCCCACGCAAAAGGCGGATCCATGAAGATGACGTCGTATGAACGCGTGTCCGCGGCCAGAAAAGCTAGGGCGTCCCGCTGGACGACGACGGTCGAATGATCCAGGCGGGAATCCACGCGGTTCCGTTCGATAACGGTGGCGGTGTCGGGGTCGTTTTCGACCATGACCGTCAGGCCGGCACCGCGGCTTGCGGCTTCCAGGCCGATGGAGCCCGTCCCGGCGAACAGGTCCAGCACGGTATCGTAAGGGAAGCCGGGGCCGAGGATATTGAAGACTGCGGTCTTGATACGGTCGAGAATGGGTCTCAGGGCTGTATTGTGCCTGGGGAGCATAAGGCGCTTGCCCCTGGCAGAACCGGTGATGATACGCGGTCTTTCTGCCCGGCGAGACTTAGTACTGCCTGCGCTGGCGCGCCGGAAGGATGCCCGATTTTTCACGATACTTGGCCACCGTCCTACGAGCGATATTAAGGCCCTTATCCTTGAGGATATCAGCGATAGCCTTGTCGGCAAGAGGATAGCGCTTGTCCTCCTGTGCAACTATCTCGCTGACCATGTTGATGACCGCCTGGTTGGAGAGTTCGGTCGTGGCATGCGGATCGGCATCGGCTAGGTTCATGGCGTAGCCGGCGGAAAAGAAATTCCTGAGCGGAAAGACGCCGATGGGGGTATCTATGTACTTGTCCGCAACGGCCCTGCTGATAGTGGAAACATGTAGCCCGAGTTCCCCGGCGACATCCTGCATCTGCATGGGCTTGAGGAAGGCTTCCCCCTTTTCAAGAAACTCGGCCTGTGAAGCCACGATCTTGGAAGCGATCCTGTATAAGGTGCTGCGCCGCTGTTCGATATTCTGATACAGCTGGCGGGCTTCCTGGTATTTCCTTTTCAGAAATTCCCGCGACTCTTCATTCCCCGATTCCAGCGTGCCCTTGTATGGATTGACGATCCTTATGGAAGGAAGATACGACTCATTGACCACGACTTCGAAATCGTCGCCGTCCCGCCGCACAATAATGTCAGGACTTACGTACTGCGGCTGGTCTCTCGAATAAAGCCTGCCGGGAAACGGGTTCAGCCGCTTGAGCGATTCTACGGATTTCTTGATATCCTCTACGTCGACTTTCAGCGCCGAAGCCACCTTGGGAAGACGATTATGGAGGACATTGTCGAGTTGGGTATCGACAATCCTGTAAAGAAGGCCGCTTTCTTCATGCCGGTCGTTCAGCTGAAGGATAAGGCAGTCGTGCAGATCGACGGCACCTATACCCGCCGGGTCCAGCCTCCTTATGAGACGGAACGCTTCATCGGCTTCTTCCGGGGACGGCGGGACATAGCTTCCGTCGGCGATTTCATCTTCCGAAGGCGCAAGGGCTTCTTCAAGAGGAATCCTGAGATACCCGTCCTTGTCGAGCATCGAAGCAATCCTGAGTGCCAGGGACCTTGTACGGCCGGGGACGTCGGAGGTGTCGATCTGGCTCCTGAGATGCTCGTAGAGGCTTTCGCTGCTGTCGGGCGTATTCTGCAGAACGTCCCACCGGGGGTCGTCCTCGAGGGAACGCAAGGGGCGGTTGTCGCGGAAAAGTTCGAAGTCGTCTTCTTTCTCCATCTTGTCGACGCGTGAGAAATCTTCAGCATCGGCATCGGCCGCTTCCGACGAAGTCGAATCGGCCTTGGGAACACTGCTTTCCGGGTGTTCCTCCCTGATCGCATCGGTGGCCTCTTGATCGTTCACCCACTCCTGCTCTTCAAGCTCTGTCGCGGCTTCGTCACCGGCGGACGTTTCTTCCCTTATCTCCAAGAAAGGATTGTCTTCAAGCATCTCTTCGATCTTCTGCGACAATTCCATGACCGGCAATTGAAGCAACGCTACCGACTGAATAAGCTGGGGCGTAAGAAGCATCTTCTGTTCAAGACGCTGGAACTGGCCGATGGACTGGCGCATCTTCAGGTCGGGGCTCATTCAAGGGCCTCCCGATTGCGGAAGGCATCCAGCAGAGCTTCACGGCGCAGGAATTCGATCTGTGAACCCGCGGGCAGCCCGCGCCCCGGCCTCGTTACGTTAACGCCCCTGCCCTTGAGAATACCGGCAATGTAATCGGCGGTGGCATCGCCGGCGACATTGGGATTCGTGGCGATAATAACTTCCGCAACGCCGTCGCTGCTGATACGCTGAAGCAGGCGGTCGAGCCCCAGGTCGTCCGGGCCCTTGCCGAGTTCGGGGGAAAGACGGCCCAGGAGAACGTGGTAGAGACCGTTATAGGCTTCGCTTTCCTCGATGCGGGAAACGTCATGCGGCATTTCAACGACACAGACCCGCGTCCTGTCCCTGTGGGTGGAAGAGCACACTTCGCATATCTCTGCCGTGGATATGTTTCTGCAAACCGAGCAGTGGCGGACTTCCGATCTCAGGCGGCCGAGTGTCGTAGAAAGCGCTTCGACGTCCGCCGCCGAAGATTCCAACAGAAAAAGAGCTATGCGTTCGGCAGAACGTCTGCCGAGACCTGGCAGCCTGGCAAGCCTGTTTATCAACTCATCTACAACCTGCGGGTATGCTGGCATATACAAGCAAGCCGAATTCCGGCAGAAGAGACCGGCTCAGCCATCCTCCTCAACACTTTCTATAGTTCCTTCAAAAACGTCAATTACACGCCGCGCTCCCTTGCCGCGGACCGACTTGCCGGAAGATGGTTTCTTGCGGGCGGCCTGATCGGCGGCGGGCGTGACGACGATCTTCATCTTTCTGCCCGCGGCTTTTTCTACGGCAAGCTGCAGTAAAGCGAAATTGTCGGCATCCAGGATAAGATCGGCAGCAAGGCGATTGGGCACGGTAAGCACTATTTCGGACGCAGTGGGTTCGGCAATCCGGGCGATTTCAAGGTTCTTGCGCAGCATGATATTCCCGATGTGTTCCACCGCCGCACCCCACCAGGACGGCGCCCCCGCCGATACGCGCACCGGCGGCACGCCCTTTTCGCTCAGGGAGCGTCCGTCGCCACGCCGGGCAGGAGCGGACCCGGAAGACTTGTGTCCGCCGGATCCGCCGGCAGAACGGGCGGCGGCCGGCGAACCGTGTTCCAGTGAACCGGCCATTTGCGCGATATCCACAAGGGCATCACGGCACGCCAGCCTGAGCACGGCCATTTCGATAACGCCGGTCGGGTCGGGCGAATAACGCATCTCAAAACGATAATAACCGAACATCGACACTATATTCAACGCTCCGGCAAGATCGAGCTTCCCCGAGAGAGATTCAAGGACTTCCCTGGGAAAAGACAGGGAAGACTGATCCACGGAGGGGTTCGCCAGAACAAGGACAAGGGATCTGACAAGGGCATGAAGCTGGTCCAGCAGGTCGACGGGCGAACCGCCGGCCGCAAGAAGCCCTTCAAGGGTTTCGACCGACTCCGAAGTCCTGCCGTCAAGGGCGCAGGCCAGCAGGCCGGCAAGAACTTCATCTTCATAGGCCCCAGTAAGCGAAAGCACGTCGCCGCGCTCGATAGGCCTCTCCCGGCAGAGAGTGGCAAGCTGGTCCAGCAGCCCTTCCGCGTCGCGAAGGCCGCCGCGGGCGTACCTGGCGACCGCCATGAGAACGTCGTCGTCAACCTCCAGAGAATCTTCGTCGGCAATCTGTCGGAGCCTGCGCGCTATGTCCGGAATGGAAACAGGGCGAAAATCGAACCTCTGCAGCCTGCTCCTGACGGTCTCGGGGATACGGTTGGGCTCAGTGGTGGCAAAGACAAAACGTACGTGCCGCGGAGGCTCTTCAAGGATCTTGAGAAGGGCATTCATGGCAGCGGTGCTCAGCATGTGCGCTTCGTCTATGATATAGATCTTGAACCTGGACCTGCTGGGGGCGTAGATCGCGTTTTCCCGCAGGGTCCTGATGTTGTCAACCGATGTATTGCTGGCGGCGTCGATTTCGATAACGTCTATATCATCGCCGTTATGCACCGCCTCGCAGGAAGAGCACTTGTTGCACGGGTCCGGCGTGGGGCCGGTCTCGCAGTTCAGCGCCTTGGCGAGAATCCTCGCAGTTGAAGTCTTCCCGACGCCGCGCGGCCCGGCAAACAGGTAACCGTTGGCAACGCGGCCCGAGATCACGGCATTACGGAGCGTGTCCGTAATGCTCTCCTGCCCGACGACTTCACTGAAAAACCGCGGGCGAAAACGAGTAATGTACGCTTCGTACAAGGTTGCCTCCCAGCGAAGAGGGAGCCGCGCCCATCGACAAGCCTGGATGACACGCCCGCCGGGGTCCGCTTATGGCTGCACCTTTCGGCCTGACCAGGTTCACGGCCCGCCGTCGTGCCGGGCCTGTCTCCGGGCGCGACCCCCTCCCCGCAGCATTTTCACAATACCACAAAAAATGGATGCGTCAAGGAACGTCATTTGCTTGACAGTAAGCGGCAGGGGCTAAAATTGCCCAAAATCCACGGGCAGCGCAACAGGAGGCGTAAGCCATGAAAGTAAACGAAATCAAGAAAGGGCAGATAATCGTTGTCGATGGCGACAATTGGCAAGTGGTGGCCATAGACCACGTCAGGCCGGGCAAAGGTCCCGCCTATTATCAGCTCGGAATAAAAAACCTTAAAAGAGGCAACGTCCTGACGCGGAGGTTCAACACCACGGAAAGCGTCGAACTCGTCTACACCGAACTGAAAACGCTTCAGTACCTCTACGCTGACGGCGATCAACACGTATTCATGGACAACGAAACTTATGAGCAGTTTTCACTCCAGGAAAAACTGATTGGCGACGACTTGCCTTACATAGCGCTGAATTCCGACGTGAAATTCATGTTCACCGCGCAAGGAACACCCCTGTATATCGACATGCCTGCAAGCGTAGTTCTGCAAGTCACCGAAACCGAACCGGGGGCAAAAGGTGATACGGTATCCAACGTGCAGAAACCGGCTAAGTTGGAAACCGGCCTGGAAATCAAGGTCCCCCTGCACGTCAAGGTGGGCGACAAAGTGAAGGTCGACACGAGAAACGGGACCTTCATCGAAAGGGCATGACGCCGGTATCGTCACCGGGTTTGCGCTTGAAAAGACTATCCATTGTGCTACGATTTCCAGTAGAAGCCGTGAAAGGGGGTGCCCGTTGACCGGCGAGGACATGCGAAAGTACGTCCGCATCGAAAAAGAAATGCTTGTCCGCATTACTGAACGGCACCTCAGCCCCGAAGAAACCAATGAAATTGAAACCACCACTAAGAATCTTGGCGAAGGTGGCCTGTTTGTCGAAATGGACAATCCGCCGCCCAAGGGTACGATCGTCGAGGTCGAATTCACGCCGCCTCACGGTCAACATCCCATAAGCACCCTGGGAATAGTGCGCTGGAGCACCAAGGAACCGCCGGCGGCCGGCGCAGGGATAAAATTCGCACCGGTCAACGAGAAAGACCGGGAACACCTCATAAACCTGGTCAAAAACCTCAAGAAAAAGCCCTGATCGGAATTCGGCCCAACCTGTTGGTCCTTTATCTCACACTCGCGGCGACCTCCTTCATCCTGGGGTTTACCGGCGCGCTAATGCCGGGCCCGCTGTTGTTTTCGGTATTCAACCGTGCGCGCAAGGGCGGATACATGACCGGTCTACTGATAACCGCCGGCCATGGCCTGGCCGAACTGATCATCGGGACCGCCATAATAGCCGGTTATTCGATAACCGGCTGGGACCCCAGGAATCCAAGGCCGCTTTTGATCGGTATCATAGGCATAGCAGGTGGCGCACTCCTGATCCTGCTGGGCGCAACAGCCGGGCTGGCATCCCTGAAATCGGCAGACGGTGCCGATGCAGACTCCGTAAAAGGAGAAGCCCCCTTGCACAGATCCGACATCGCCGCAGGCGCCGTCATAAGCGCGGTAAACCCGTACTGGTCCGTGTGGTGGCTGGTGGTGGGATCATCCCTGCTGCTTGCGGGTTATGGTACGGGCGGACTGGCCGGGTTCGGCGTGGTAATGGTATCGCATCTGCTCAGCGACCTGGTGGTACTCACCGCTGCCGCCGTCTTGGTGCACAAAGGGATACGCTTCGCAGGAACAAAAGCCTACAGGTACGTCGAAGGGCTTTCAGGCGTCGCCATGGCGGCATTCGGAGTGATATTTTTGCTTGTCGGAATCCGGACACTGGTTACCGGTGAAATACCTTATGTGGGAGAGGCGCCGCAGATATGACAATCAGCGAACTGCAGTTGAAAATCGACCTTACGTTCGGGGAAAGAGACAGATCAAGGGGGTTGGAAAAGTCTTTCCTGTGGTTTGTGGAAGAAGTCGGAGAACTGGCCGAAGCGATTCGCCATGGCGACAAGGATGCGATCAACCACGAAACGGGAGATGTGCTGGCGTGGCTTCTGAGCGTCGCAAACGTGGCCGGCCTGGACGTCGAAGAATCCGTGGGGCGTTTTGCACGCGGCTGCCCCTACTGCGGTAAATGCCCCTGCGTGTGCAAGAGCGAATAAGTCCTGTCCCCAAAACCACTTGACACTGTTTATCGGATATGTAAACTGCCTCGGATTCCATGGCACTGCAATGCCGGATGGGCCCTGTATGACACCGGAGCGGCAATCCGCTGGCCGGCAGAAAAAGCTGGGGAGAAAAAAATAGCACCATATTTTTGACAAGACCCTGTTTGTGTTGTATGTGTATGTAAGAGTATGAAACACCACAGGCGGGCAATAATGTCTTGAAGCATAAGATGTTATGCGTTATCACACGTGCAATGGAACAGCGGTGTCGTATCGTGTGACGTAAAGGGCTTACCGGTTGTTACGTCTCGTCCAGGTGGGCTGGGACAGGAGCCATGTCTTTGGCTGACGACACAGTTAAGAAACAGGTAAAGGAAGCTACTGATATTGTTGACGTGGCTTCCAGATACGTCCGGCTGAAAAAAAGCGGCAAGGATTATGTCGCACTCTGCCCGTTCCACAGGGAAAAAACACCCTCTTTTCACATAAACGTCCAGGGCCAGTACTACTACTGCTTCGGGTGCGGCAAAAAGGGCGATGTCTTCACACTGATGCAGGAAATGGAAGGAATCTCGTTTCCCGAAGCCCTCGCCGCATGCGCGTCGCAGGCCGGAATAGATATACGGAGAAACAGGACGTCCCAGGAAGTGGAAAACGCAAGACGCCTCGTCGACGCACGCAAGACGCTCTACGCAATGATGCAGGAAGCACAGAAATTCTATGCAGGCCAACTCGATACGCCCGATGGCAGGGAAGTCGTCAGCTATGCCAAGGGCCGGGGGCTGGATGACCGGGCCATTGAGGCTTTCGGGCTCGGTTATGCCCCGAACGCCTGGGAAACACTCAGAAAATACATGAATGCAAAGAAAATCGGCGATAAGTGGCTGGCGAGTGCCGGTCTCGCCAGGTTGCGTGACGACGGCAGCGTCTACGACTATTTCCGCAACAGGCTGATGTTTCCCATCAGGAATTCGGAGGGGAAAGTGGTCGGCTTCGGTGCACGGGCCCTGGCGGACGAAGACGAGCCTAAATACCTGAATTCGCCGGAAACGCCCATATTCCGCAAGGGAACCACGTTGTTCGGTCTCGATCGCGCCAGGCGGGCCATAAGTTCAAGCGGTACGGTCATTGTATGCGAAGGCTACACCGACGTCATCATGTCCCACCAGGCGGAAGTGGATAACGCGGTGGCTACGCTGGGGACGTCCCTGACACGTGAAGGCGCCGTAATACTTGGGCGTCTGGCCGAACGGGTCATCTTGGTATTCGACGGCGATGCAGCCGGACAGAAGGCCTGCAGGAGGGCGCTGGAAATAATGCTGCCGCTGGGAATCGACGCAAGAACGGTGGTTCTGCCCGCCGGCGAGGATCCCGCATCGCTGGTGGCAGGAGGACGCATCGGAGAATTCAAGGCGGCCCTGCAAAACGCACGCGACGGCGTCGCAGCCTGGCTGGACATGATAGCCGCGGATGCTGGTACGGACCAGGGCCCGGTAACTCGAATCAAGTGGGCCAGAAAAGCGGCGGAAGTTGCCGAAGATGCTGTCGATGGCGGAGTGTACTCCACGCTTATCGGCGCCATAGCTGGGAGGTTCGGCATACAAGCCAGGGACATCGGCGCCACAACGCCCCCTAAAACACTTCGGCCAGCCGTGGACACCATAGCTTCAGAACAGCGTACGCCGGGCACAAAAGCGGAAACGGCCGCCGTGGTACTGCTGGCCAAGGCGGCGGCCTACCCGTCGTCGGTCAACCGCGTCGCCGATAGCCTCGAAGGAACTGCCCATCCAGAGGTACTGCGGCTGATGCGCGCCATCTCCGATACGTCCCAGAACGGATTCCCTCCAGGACGGGAGATAATCGATCAACTGATCGGCGCCGGAGAAACCGTGGACCTGCTCACGGACGTCATCGCCGAGATCGCGTCCAGGTCAGGCATCCGGCAGCGCGGTCCTGTCGAATTGGAATCTGCCGCTCTCGGATACAGGAAAGCTCTTCTCGAAGAACGCCGCGCCGCGCTGGCTGCCCGCACGGACAAAACCCCCGAACTGGGCTCCGAGAAACAAAAGTTGAGTCGCGAATTGGACGAAGTCAATACTGCAATGCAGCAGCTTCAATACAAACCCGAAGCCCCCGCGGCGGGAGTGCATGACGGCCGGGAATCGGGTAAAGGCTGATACAAGGAGGAAAACATGGGTAAAGCGGCCCTTGAGCTGACAATCGAAGCCGTTCTGAAGGAAAGCCAGGATTCCGGACTGGTTACGTACCAGCGCCTGAATTCGATCCTCCCCATCACGATAAACGGTGCCGCCGAACTCGACAAGGTCCTCACCCACCTGGAAGCTGAAGGAATAGACCTCATCGACGAAAAGGACTTGGAAGATGAAGGCGATTCCCAGGCCAGCAAGGAAGCCGAAGACACTGCTGCTTCTGCGGCCGCCCTGTTTATCAAGGAACCGGACATAGACGACCCGATAAGAACGTACCTGAGCCAGATGGGCCAGGTCCCATTGCTGTCAAGAAGCGAAGAAATCCGCCTGGCAAGAACAATCGAAGTCAGTCACAAACGCATGCGGCGCTGGATACTCATGAGCGATTTCACGATGCGCGAAGTCATCAAGATGTACAGACAGGCGATGCATTCGGGAGCAGCCCTCGACAGGCTGGTGCAGACGACGGGATCCGAGGCACCGGACAGGACCGAACTGATAAGCAACCTGCAGAACCATCTGAAGGGGCTCGAACGCATACTGAAAGACAACACCGAAGTCCTGAAAACGTCCAAGGATAAGAAGCTGTCAGCAGCCAGGCGCGGCCGGATAAACACCCGCCTTACCAACCAGCGCTACCACGGCGCCAAAATGGTGGAAAACATGGGCATAAGGCTGCGGCGCCTGGTGCCTACCATCAACAAGATGAGACAGCTTGCACATCGCGCGCGGGCATTGAAGGCGGCGTCTGCCACGCCGAACAAAACCCATAAGGCCAGGGCGCAAAAACGTCTCCGCCGCCTTGAAGAAGTGACCCGGGAATCGATAGACCAGTTCCTCCGGCGCGTGAACAACATTGAACGCCTCTACCGTGTCTATGAGCACGGCAAGAAAGACCTTTCGGCGGGGAACCTGCGCCTGGTGGTGTCCATCGCCAAGAAATACCGCCACCGCGGGCTGTCGTTCCTGGATCTGATCCAGGAAGGCAATACCGGCCTGATGAAGGCCGTGGAGAAGTACGAGTACAAGCGAGGTTACAAATTCAGCACCTATGCCACGTGGTGGATAAGGCAGGCTATCACACGGGCCATAGCGGAACAGGCACGCACCATCCGCATACCCGTCCACATGATAGAAACGATATCCAAGCTCAAGAAAACGGCAAAGCAGATAAGCCAGGACCTCGGCCGTCCCCCCACGATAGAAGAACTCGCCATGGAAGCAGACATGTCCGTGGCGGAAACCCGCAGAGTGATGCAGATAAGCCGGAATCCAATAAGCCTGGACCGGCCGATCGGCGATTCCGACGATTCGCTTTTCGGGGAGTTCATAGAGGACGCGTCTGCGGCGTTCCCGGACATAGGGTTCAACCGGGACAACCTGCGGGAAAAAATGGAAACCGTACTGGCCAGCCTGACTGAGCGGGAAAGGGAAATACTGCGGCTGCGCTACGGCCTTGTTGACGGCCAGTCGCATACGCTGGAAGACGTTGGAAAGCGTTTCCGGGTCACCCGGGAAAGGGTGCGCCAGATAGAATCCAAGGCCCTGAGAAAACTGCGGCACCCCATCCGGGCAAGGAAACTGGAGAGTTTTCTGGACCTGGAGCAATAACTGCCACGGGAGAGCAGGAATGAGCGACGAGGGTCTGACCGTATACATGGCCGCACCGGTGTTCAGCGTGACGGAGCGCAACTGGAACAGATGCCTCGCCAAACGGATAGAAGAAACTCTCGGGAACGCGCGTGTCCTGCTGCCGCAGGATTTCAAGATCGGCGGCAAGTACAACGACAAGCGGCACTGGTCGAAGATATTCGCCGATTGTCTACAGGCCATCGATCGCTCCGACGTCGTATGTGCAATAGTGGACGGCCCCGATGCGGACAGTGGAACGGCGTTTGAGATCGGGTACGCACACAGGGCCGGAATACCAGTACTGGCGCTGCGCACGGATTTCCGGCAGAGCCAGGACAGGGGACTCAACATAATGCTCTCGCAGGCAGTGGACACACTGATGGTCCGGATGAGTTTTGACGAAGATACGGACAAACTCGGCAGGGAAGTAGCCCTCCGCATCAAGAAACTGGCCGATTCACGCAAGAGGAAATAGAAATGGACAAAAAACACGTCGAGCGCAGGCACATATCGCCGGACGACTACGATATTCCGGAACACCTGGCGGCCGGCAAGTACAGCAACGTGGCGCTGGTGTTATCAAGCGGCCCGCAGGGGAACCTTGAAGAAGTAACCCTGGACTTCCTCTACGCGGGGAAAGGCCTGCCGCGGCCGAGACTCGTGTCAAGAGTCATACTCAGCCCCAGACACGCGCTCAGGCTGTACCGGGCGCTCGGGGACAACCTGAGTCCCCTCCTGAACGACGGCCAGTCCGAAGGCTAGCATTCACCATACGCGTCCGGTTATAACACGTGACAGGACACATGCATATGTTCATGCCCGGGATATACCTGCGGCGCAACAGCGGAATGCCTTCCCCTAACGTCCCGGCGCTGCGGCCCGTCATCCGGGCCGACAGGGGCGGGCGACAGCAGGGCGTGACCGTAAGGATAGCCGTAAGCTAAGAGAATATTTTGATCTCTTCTTCGTACATGGACTTGGTATCGTCTATCACGTCCAGAACGTCTTCCGGCTGCAGCGCCAGAATACTGACGGCGGCCTGCTGGGTATCGCCCGTATCGGCATAAGGAACGTCAACGCCCAGTTTCAGAGTATATGCAATCCTGTTGCCCAGGTTCGTTGCCGCGGTGAGATTCAACACCTGGGGCTTGGCGGCGCGCAATATACTGATGTTCTCATGAAACCTGACGGCGCCCGCCAGATCTTCAGGCAGGCTCCACCTGCGCAACACTGCCGCTCCTATGGCGGTGTGGTCGAACCCGAACATCTCAAACTCGGCAGCCACGCTGGACATGCCGCTTTCCCTGCGCAATTGCAGCACCTGCTCATACCGTTCCGGATCGTGCGTATGCAGAATGAATTTGCCGACGTCATGCAGCAGCCCGGCCGTAAAAGCCTCGTCCGCCGATATCCGCCTGCTCTTGAGGGCGACGCAGCTTGCGGCTACCGCCGTGCCCACGCAATGCCGCCACAGATCCTCCTCGACCTTGCCCGGAGTCCGGCTCAGTATCCTGGTGCTGGCAGCTATGGCCAGGTTCTTGACGGTCTTGAAGCCAAGCGTTACAACCGCCTGATGCAGACTTTCTATCTCGTTGGCGGTCGAGAACAGCGAAGAATTGGCGATCCGGAGGGTCTTGGTCACCAGGCCAGGATCCGCATTGATGAGTTCGGCCAGGTCCGCGGCACTCGCTTCCTTGTTGTCAGCCGTGTCAATAATCCTTAAGGCAACAGCAGGCATCGGCGGGATATCAAACACCCGGAAAATGACGGCTTCTAGTTCTTCGCCCATGGCCCATACCCTTTCGAAAACATTATGCCACTACCCGTCGTATTCCACAAGCAAAGAAAGGCTATTCCCATTCGATGGTGCTGGGCGGCTTGCTGGAGATATCGTATACGACCCTGTTGATCCCGCCGACTTCGCTTATGATGCGCCCTGCAATCCTGTTCAGCACCGCGTAGGGCAGATGCGCCCAGTCGGCCGTCATGCCGTCCGTACTGGAAACCGCGCGGACGACAAGGGCGTTTTCATACGTACGCCCGTCGCCCATGACGCCGACGCTCTGCACCGGCAGGAGGACGCCGAACGCCTGCCAGATCCTGTCGTACAGCCCGGCGGCGCGGATCTCCTCTATGATGATCGCATCGGCCTGCCTGAGAACGTGCAGGCGTTCTTCGGTAACGACGCCCAGGATGCGCACGGCAAGGCCGGGCCCGGGGAAAGGGTGTCTCTGGAGTATTTCGGGCGGCAAGCCAAGGGCTTTGCCGACTTCCCTGACCTCGTCCTTGAACAACCACCTGAAAGGCTCAACAAGTTCGAACCCCATATCCTCCGGGAGGCCTCCGACGTTATGATGACTCTTGATGGCATCCGACGGACCGCCGTGAGCGGAAACGGATTCGATGACGTCCGGGTAGAGTGTCCCCTGCGCAAGAAAGCGTGCGTTCGGAACGCCTTTGGCGGCATCCTCGAAAACCCTGATGAACTCCCTCCCTATGATCTTTCTCTTCTGCTCGGGGTCGTCGACGCCGGCAAGGGCCTGAATGAAACGGGAACGGGCATTCACGTGAATGAGTTTCAGCCCAAGGTGGTCCTTGAACATCGAAACGACCTCCTCGGCCTCGTCAAGCCGCAGCAGGCCGTTGTCCACAAATATACAGGTAAGCCGGTCGCCCACGGCGCGGTCGATAAGCATGGCCGCGACGGAACTGTCTACCCCTCCCGAAAGACCGCATATCACCGCATCCGCGCCCGTCTGTTTCCTTATGGCCTCCACCTGTTCGTCAATGAAACTGCCGATCTTCCAGTCGCCGTTCAACCCGGCAACGTTATAGAGGAAGTTGTGGAAGATCGTCCTGCCGGCATCGGTGTGAACGACCTCCGGGTGAAACTGAACTCCATAAAACCTGCCGCCCAGCCCACGCACGGCGGCGTACCTCGTTGCCTCGCTTTCAGCAAGAACGTCGAAACCTTCAGGCAGTCCGGCGACACGATCCCCATGGCTCATCCACACGCGGGTGTGCGCAGGAACCGACTTGAAGAGATCCGCAGCGTCACTGACATTCAGCATCGTATGGCCGTACTCTCTGCGGTCGGAGCGTTCAATGCGTCCACCGAACTGCTGGACGGCGAGCTGAAGGCCGTAGCATATCCCCAGCACCGGGATGCCCAGTGTGAAAATCCCGGCGTCCACGCGCGGCGCCCCTTCGTCATATACGCTGGCCGGCCCGCCGCTCAATATGACCGCCGCCGCCTTGCTGCTGCGGACTTCCTCCGCGGTAATCCCGCATGACACTATCCGGCAGTAAACGCTTTCCTCGCGGATACGGCGTGCGATAAGCTGTGTGTATTGAGAACCGAAATCAAGTACGAGGACAACCTGATGGTCAGGCATCCGCGCCTCTGTCCAGACGGTAGTTGGGCGCTTCCCTGGTAATTTCCACGTCGTGAGGATGGCTTTCGATGAGGGAAGCATGCGAGATGGGTATGAATTCCGCTTTTGCCCTGAGCTCGGCAAGGGTAGACGCCCCCAGGTACCCCATGCCGGCGCGCAGCCCGCCGACAAGCTGATACACCGTGTCGGCAAGAGGGCCCTTGTAAGGTATCCTGCCTTCTATGCCTTCGGGCACCAACTTTCTCTTGGGCTGGCCGGCCTGCGCATAGCGGTCGGCACTGCCGCCCTCCACCATGGCGCCCAGGCTCCCCATGCCGCGATACCCCTTGAAAGACCTTCCCTGGTACAGAATCACCTCGCCGGGAGATTCCTCGGTACCGGCCAGCAGGTTCCCCAGCATGACGGTATCAGCTCCGGCGGCGATGGCCTTGACTATATCCCCGCTGAACTTGATGCCCCCGTCGGCCACAAGCATGACGCCGGCGTCTGCAGTGACTTCGGCCACGGCCATTATCGCCGTGATCTGCGGCACCCCTACTCCCGCAACGACCCTTGTCGTACAGATGCTTCCGGGCCCGATACCGACCTTCACAGCGCTGGCACCGGCCCTGATGAGATCCCGTGCGCCTTCGGCAGTGGCAATATTGCCGGCAATGATATCCACTTCCCCCGTTACTTTCTTGTAGCGCTTCACCGCGTCGAGAACACGACTGGAATGCCCGTGCGCGGTGTCAACGACTATGACGTCGACGCCGGCATCGATCAGCCCCGCCACCCGCTCGTCGTCATCCACCCCCACCGCCGCCCCTACTCTCAGCCTGCCGCGCTTGTCTTTGGCGGCAAAGGGATACCGCCGGTTCTTGTCTATGTCCTTCATTGTTATCAGGCCGGCAAGCTCGCCGGCACTGTTGACCAGCAGCAGCTTTTCCACCTTGTGCTGGTTCAGAATCTTCTCGGCATCTTCAAGGGATACCCCGGGGGGAGCGGTAATCAGCCCCTCGGACGTCATCACCGAAGATATGGTGGTGGAATCATCTTCTTCGAACTTTAGATCCCGGCGGGTCAATATGCCCGCCACCTTGGACCCGCTGGTGATTGGAATGCCCGAAATATGCTGTTCGCGCATTGCACGACGGGCTTCGCCGATGGTGTGTTCCGGGGTAAGGGTCACCGGGTCCGTAATGACGCCCGCTTCGCTGCGCTTGACCTTGGTCACTTCCAGCGACTGCTCCGCCGGCGGCATATTCTTGTGCATAATCCCTATGCCGCCCTCCTGGGCAATAGCTATCGCCAGCCGGCTTTCGGTAACAGTGTCCATCGCAGCGGACACAAGCGGAACATTCAGAGACACCGAGGGAGTCAGGTACGTTGAAGTGTCCACTTCAGAAGGCAGGACATCCGAGTAAGCGGGTGCAAGCAGAACGTCATCAAAAGTAATGCTGGAATTGGCCCTGACCTTTGCCATAGTAAGCCTCCAGAAAATCCTCGCGCCCCCACGAATCCGCCGCAACGGATAACATGCACATGATACCGAAACCACGGCCCTTGTCAAACCTACCCGAGGGCGCCCCTTGACCTGGAGACATGGCACGCTAAAGTAAACCGGCAATGCCAATACTGGCTCTCGATACTTCGGGTGAAACGGCCTCAATCGCCGTCAGAAAAGCGACAGCTGTCAGCTCCGTGGCTTTCGATGTCCAGGAATGCCTGACCGAACAACTCCCCAAAAGGATTCATTCTCTGCTCCACGACAGCGGTCTTGAAATCAGCCGTCTTGACGCCATAGCCGTGGGAACAGGCCCCGGCTCGTACACGGGAATAAGAGTCGGCATTGCCTACGCGTCAATGTCCGCACGGGCACTGGGCATACGACTCTATGGCGTGCCGTCACTTCTGGGGACATGCGTTTCCACCGCAATCGAAGACCGTCGCTTCACCACACATTCCGGTACAGTTGTTGCCACGGCAAATGCTTACAGAAAAACGCTTTATGTCCGAAAGCTGGCCTTCGACAAAGGAACCATCCCGGATACCGGAAAAGATGAAATCGTGCCCGAAAAGAAATTCCGCCAGAACATGGCCGCTGTATCCAGGAACGCTACAAACGCTGTGACCATTATAGGTTATGGCTGTGTTACCCTCATGGAGACAGGTCCTTCCGAAGCTGGCGTCAGGCTGCTCCGGGAACCCGTCGCACCCGGTGCCGAAGCGATACTGACGACTCTGGATAAGCTGGGCGACGGTTCTTTCAGGACTTCGCCGTCCGGAATAACCGCCATTTATCTCAGGAAGAGTTCCGCAGAAATACAAAAGGAGACCAAACAGCCGTGAACGAGCCACTCCTGGAAGAACAGCACAAGAAAACCGGGAGCCGCATCGTCAAGGCCAGCGGCATCGTGATGCTGGCCCACGGACTGTTGAAGATCCTCGGCCTCGTGCAAGCCAGCGTGCTCGGCTCCGTTTACGGCGTCAAATCCGTTGAAATGGACGTCTTTTCCACTACGTTCACCGGAATCATCATGGCAATATTCCTGGTCGGCGAAGAAGCACTCGGACCGGCTTTCCTTCCCCTGTTCATGGAAGGAAAGGATAAGGATGACGAAAAGGGCGCATGGAAGTTCGCATCAACCATAATAAGTCTGCAGACCATATTGCTGATCCTTGTCATAGCGGCCGTCATCCTGTTCCCGGGATGGTTTGTGGAACTCATAACCAAGTGGTCCGACCAGGGCGGCCCTGAAGCCGCCGCAAAGATTTCCACGGCATCCAGAATGCTCAGAATAATGGCCCCGGGACTCCTCGGTCTGTCCATAGCAAGCACGACGTACATGGTTCTCAACGGGTACAAGAAATTCTTTCTGGCGGCGTTCGGCGACGGCACGTTGAAAATTTTCATTCTTCTCGGCGTCGCCGTACCGTTGCTTGTTCACAAGCTGGGGGGAGACCCCGGCAAAACAGGCCTCGTCTTCCTGGCCATTGGGGTCCTGGCAGGCTCATGGGGCAAACTGGCCACGCACGTTGTCGGATTGGGCCGGAAAATCCGCCTGTTCAGACCTGCAATCGCCTGGAAAGACCCTGCCTTCAAAAGGTTCCTGCTTCTGGTCGCACCGCTCCTTATAGGAATCATATTCGCCAAGGTGCGGGATAGTTTCAATAACTACTGGGTTCTCTCCGACCTGGAAAAAGGCATAATAGCGGCGAACGATTTCGGTAAGAAAATCTACAACACGCTCGGTTTTCTGGCGCCGTATGCCGTAAGCATAGCGATGTTCCCCTTCTTCTGCGAGATGATCGACCGCAATGACAAAAAGATCCTTGGGGAAACGGTTACCAAGTCGTTGCGGGTCATACTGTTCCTCCTGCTGCCCATGAGCGCCGGGGTAATGATAATAAGCATACCTGTCGCCAGAATCATCTACCAGCACGGCAACGCGACGTACGAAGGTGCTGTAATGGCCGGCACCGCAAACGCAGCCTACATCCTTGGGCTCGCCTTCTGGGCGGGCGAGATGATACTCATGCAGGCTTTCTTCAGCAGCCGCCGCACCATAGCGCCGGTGGTCGTCGGCCTGATATGGTCGTTCGTATCCATGCTTGTCAGCTACATCGGCATAGTGAGCCTGAAGCACACCGGGATAACCGCTTTGGTGATAGTGGCCGGTGGTTTCGCCTTTGCCAGGGCAGCCAAAACAATAACACTGGCCCTGATCCTGCGCAGGGATATCCCCGTCTTCGCCGGCCGTGCATCATTCGTCTACCTGCTGAAATTGATCTTGGTCACCCTCGGCGTTGCAGCGGCAATTTACGCCACCAAGCGCGGCTATGAAGCGGCTTTAGGGATACAGGACGGAGGGGCCGATCTCACGAAAGGCATGAAGCTCATGGCCCTGATGGGCGGAGAAGTCGCCGCGGGCGCATTCGTCGGCCTGGTGTCGCTCATCGCCATAAGCCTGATCCTGCATATGGAAGAGGTGCCTCTGGTATACAGGTGGGCGAGGGCCAGGCTGGCCGGGAGGTCTTCTTCTTGACCGCAAAACTGCGGACAGCATATATCCTCGAAGCAACCGCGGGGGGCACGCGTAAGCACATGCTCCATCTCGTATCGGCAGCCAGGTCGGCCGGACACGAAGTATGTATCATCGTGAATGCCGGCCGGGACCCGGACTTCGGCGACGACATTGATTATTTCCGGAAGAGCGGTTGTGTTGTGCACGTCGTCGACATGGTCCGGGAAATATCGCCGTGGACCGACCTCAGGGCGCTTGGGGAAATTACGCGCCTGCTGAAACGCTTCAGGCCGCATATCGTCCACACGCACGCCGCAAAGGCCGGCGCGCTCGGCAGGATGGCGGCCTCGCGCCTTGCGTACGCCAGGGTTGTCCATACTCCCCATACGCTGCCCTACGAGTGGGCTGACGGAACACGGAGCATCGTGTATCGCTGCATGGAAACGTTCCTGGGAAGACTGACCCACGCTATGGTTGCGTTGACTCGCGCCCAGCAGGCTTCCATCAGGGCCGCCCACGTCGTCATGAACAGGACTCCTGTAGAAGTGATACACAACGGCGTACTGGCGCCGGAAACCATTCCTCCCGCAGACGCAAGGAAATTCATGAATGTGGGCCCCGCCGACACCGTCATCGCGCAGGTGGCCCGCCTGGCGCCGCAGAAGGCCTGCCGGGTCTTTGCCGAAGCGGCGGCCCTGCTCGGCAAACCCGGTTTTCGCTTCGTGCTCTTCGGCGACGGGCCGATGAGGGCGGAACTGACCGACAAGGTCGCGCAGCTCGGTCTGCCCGCCGGCCGCTTCACGTTCATGGGTTACGTGCCGCATGCAGAACGCTATTACTCTGGCGTGGACATCATGGTTCTCACCAGTCTGTACGAAGGTTTGCCCTACGTCGCTCTGGAAGCAATGGCATGCGGCCTCCCGGTAATAGCGCCGCACATACCGGGCATGTCTGAAGTAATCGATGACGGCATCAGCGGCATCCTTGTGCCGGTCGAAAACGCGTCGGCGACTGCTGAAGCCGTCCGTCTACTGGCGGACGACGCGGAACTGCGGCAGGACATGGGCCGGAACGGCCGGCGGCGCGTCGTACGGGAATTCAACCACGCGGTATTCGTGGAAAATCACCTGGAACTCTACAACCGGCTGGCCGCACAAACCCCATGAAAACGGAATCCCGTCTATTGCACCGGCAGATCTGAGCAACAGCGGAAACCCACCGTCGCGTTGGACAGTGCCGGCGAAAACGTTATCCTGGACCCGCACATGGCCCCGCTCATGTCGGCTCCCCAATGCCCCCCGCTCACGAACTGCCATGCCATGGAATCCGGGGCGGCGCTGTTGATCGTCCACTCGGCGACATTGCCGGTCATGTCGTGTATCCCCAACGAGTTGACGCAACCGCTGCGAGTTCCCGAAGCCTCCTTGTCGCCGTTATCTGCATAATTGCAGCGGCCCTTGACATATGCATTCCCGTAGAAATAACGATGCCTGGCGGAAGTAAGACAGGCCTGTTCCCATTCATCCGCCCTGCAGAGCCTCTTGCCGGCTTCCCTGCACATGCCCTGCGCCTCGATGAAAGTCACGCCCGTCGTGGGGATGACCCCCGGTTCATTGGGATACTCGTACAGGTCTATGCAGAAAGACCTTTGCCGATCATACATTCTCCAGTGCGGATTGGCCGAAAACCGCTGCATCCCCTGCGGCGGAATCATGACCATTTTCCTCTTCATGCAGTATACGTTGTCCTCGCAGAAAGCCGCCGTCAGCGTCGCGACAACAAGCGAAGGGTCCAGACGCAAAGCGTCCTTCAGCAAGGGCAGCGCTTCGGCGAATTTCCTGCCGTCTACCAGGGCGCCCGCTTTCTCAAGATTCCTGGCCGCCAGCGCAAAATCATATCCTCCCTCTTTCATGAGCCTTGCCACGCGTTCGTGGTCCGGCAGTATGCCGACGGCTTCCTTCAGAAGCCCGACTCGTTCGATCTCGTCGCTGGTCGCAGGATCATCCAGAACAGCCAGCAGCCCCAGAACTTTGCTCAACTTGCCGGCCGCTTCGGCATCGTCCTTCTTGCCCGCCAGGGAAGCCTCGTCGGCAACCTGTGCAAAAAGACCCGCTGCCTCCTTCAGCCTTCCTCCCCTGGATGCCTCCTCGGCTTCGCTCCTGTAATACATGGCCTTCCATGCGTGAAGCGTCCTTTCTGTCCGCTTCTGCTCAGCCCTGTCCAGCTCGCCCGCCGCCTTCAGGTAATTCTCCAGCTTTTCCGCGGCAGCCATCATGTCGCCCTGGGAAAATAACTTCGTCGCTTCCTGCTTGTCGTGTGCCATCCGCAGTTCGGTCTTCATCTGTATCCGCTGCTTGGTGAATATCAGTACGGGAAGGCCGAAACGGGGATTGTCGAGAACCCTGAGAGCCTCCTCCAGGTTGCCCTTGTCCATCTCCAGCTTGGCCCTGCTCATCATGTCTTTTTCAACGTAGTAGAGGCTGGCCGCAGCCAGCATGACGGCAAGAAGCAGCAACGTCAGAACATTCCGCAACCTTCGCTTGCCCAGCTTCTGCCTGGCAACTTTCAGACTCGCCGTTATCTTCCGGTTCTGCGGATCGAGATCCAGCATCTTTTCCCAGTACTTCGCGGCCTTGGCGTACCCGCGCCTGCTGAAAGCCTTGCTGGCATGTTCGCCGAGATTGTTGACCTCGTCCAACCGCGCCTGGTCGGCTTCGAGCGCCGCCCGCATTTCCTTGTTGCCAGGCTCGAATTCCAGATACTGCTTGCGCAGCCGGATCGTCTTTGCGAGACCGCCCTCCTTGCCCTTCAAGTCGGATATGTATTCATGGTAGGCTTCCCGCAGGCGTTTCTTGACCTGTTCCTCGCCGGGTATTATGCGGAGTATGTTCTGCCATACGTCGATGGCCTTCTCGAAATCCCTGGCCAGAAAATGCTCGTACCCCTCCTTGAGCAGCACCTCCGTACGCGTGCGCTTCCTCTGTATTTCTTTCAGACCTTCTTTCGCGCGCTGGTTGTTCGGATCGATTTCCAGAACCTTCTGGTAAAGCTCGGCTGCCTCTTCCATCTTGCCTTCGGTGTTGGCTTCATCCGCTTGCGAAACAAGCTGCTTCGCGGGTATGGTGATCGTCTTTATCCGGTCCACCTGCTTGGCGAGGTTCGCTTCGCGCAGCTCCGGCGACAGCTTCTCCCAGCATTGCACCACTTCTTCAAACTTCATTTCCTTTATCAACTGCCGGATCTCGTTTATCGCATTGCGCTTCTCCAGCAGCTTGGCCTCGGCCACCCCCAGCATTCTGCGCGCTTCTTCATCCGCAGGATCGAGATCCACCGCATTACGGAAAGCCCGGGCCGACTCGGAATACTGGCCGTTCACCAGCATCTTCTTGCCGGCGTCAACCAGCTTGCGCACTTCCGGAGTCACCAGCCCGGTCAGTCTCTGCTTCAGCGTCTCGTTCTGGGTGTCGAGACGGATCGCCTGCTGGAGCAGGCGGACGGCAGAAAGCATGTCGCCCCGCACCAGGGCCGCTTCCGCTTCCGCCGCCAACTGCCTTGCCCTCTCGGGATCCTGCGTAATACCCTCTTCGGATATGGCTGGCCCGCTGAACGGACCGGCCGACGGCTCGCCGGAAGCATCGAACTTTATCGTCGCCTCCAGGCTCGTGGTCTCGTGTACCGACGCGGATGACTGGTCCCCGGTCTCTTCCCACGCCCTGTCGAGCGCCGCTATCACCTCGCCCATGGTCTGGTAGCGCTCTTCCCGCTGCTTGGCCATCATCTTGACGACTACCCTGCTGAGCGACTGGGGTACCGCCGGGGCGACTTCGTGCGGCGGCACCAGCGGCTCGTGCTTGTGCCTGTACATCATGCTCATGGCTGTCTCGGCCTCAAACGGCAGGCGCCCGGTAACCATCCGGTAGAACGTGCCCCCGAGAGAATATATGTCCGTACGCCCGTCAAGTTTCTTGCCGTCGCACTGCTCGGGACTCATGTATGCCGGAGTGCCCATGACGGCATCCGTGACGGTCATGCTGTTTTCAACTTCCTTGGCGAGTCCGAAATCGCTGACCTTCACAATGCCCTGTTCGGTTACCATGATGTTGTCGGGCTTGATGTCGCGGTGGATGATCCCGCTTGCCTGGGCACGCTCCAGTCCCAGGGCCGCCTGGCGGATGATGTCGCTGGCCTCCTTGGGCGGTACCAGCTCCTGCCCGGTCAGAATTTCCGACATCGACCGCCCGCTGATGAACTCCATCACCATGAAATAGACGCCGTGTTCTTCGCCGACGTCGAACACCGTCAGTATATTGGGATGATTGACCTTGGCGACGGCACGGGCCTCGTGCTGGAAACGCCTTACGAAACTCTGGTCTACCGCCAGGTGATGGGCCAGCACCTTGATGGCGACCTCGCGGTCTAGGCTTATCTGCTTCGCCTTGTATACGACACCCATGCCACCCTGGCCGATCTCCTCGACCACCTCGCACCCGCCTATGACCGTGCCGATGAGCTTATCCATCCGGGTGCCGATTCTGATTCTCGAGTCCCGTTATCTTCCGCACCCGCTTTGCGTGGCGGCCGCCTTCAAACTCCGTTCCCAGCCACACCTTCAGAATCCGCACGCCTATTTCCGGTGTGACTACCCTGGAACCGAGTGTGAGTATATTCGCATCGTTGTGCCGCCTGCTCATTTCGGCGCTGTATTCATCCGTGCAGTTGGCCGCACGCACCCCCCGTATCTTGTTGGCGCTTATCGCCATGCCGATGCCCGTACCGCAAACCAGCACACCCCTGTCGGCCGAACCTCCCGCCACGGCCTTCCCCACAACTGCTGCAAAATCGGGATAGTCCACCGATTCGCCCGAACCGGTCCCCATGTCTTCGACATGATGGCACGTGCTTCCGAGATACTCCACAAGCGCCTTCTTCAGTTCGAACCCGGCGTGGTCGCTGCCGACAGCAATCTTCAAGAATACCTCCCGTTGTATATATATCTCTCTCTACATATTATTACTGTTGCCGATATCCAAGTCAACTATCCCGCTTCAACGCCTTGGCCGCTATATCCCGCCTGCACCATGCGCCGTCGTAATGTATCTTGTCCACACCCTCGTACGCCCTGCTCTGTGCTTCCCTGATATCTTTCCCTTCCGCCGCTACGGCCAGCACCCGCCCGCCGTCGGTCACGACTGCGTTTTCCCTGTTGCGCTTGGTCCCGGCATGGAAAACCGTCACCCCGGGAACCGCTTCCGCCTCGTCTATACCGCTTATCACCTTCCCCTTCTCGTACTTGCCGGGGTACCCTTCGCTCGCCATCACGACCGCAACAACCGACTTGTCGTTCACATCCAGCTCCGCCTCCTCCAGCTTGCCGGTCGCCGCCAGCATCAGCGCACCGGCAAAATCACCCTCGACACGCAGCATCAGGGGCTGAGTCTCCGGATCCCCGAAACGGCAGTTGAATTCAAGGACCCTTATGCCGTGCGACGTCACCATTATGCCCGCATAGATCACACCCACGTACGGCCTGCCCACGTGCTCCATGGCGTGCACCGTCTGCACAAGCACGTCGCCTATCACCTTGTCCATGACCTTCTCGGTGACAACCGGCGCCGGGCTGTACGCCCCCATACCGCCGGTATTAGGCCCCTCGTCGTTATCGTATGCCGCCTTGTGATCCTGGCTGGACGGCAGACTCAGTATCGTCTTCCCGTCGGTTATCGCAATTATGCTGGCCTCCTCACCTTCCAGCCGTTCTTCGATCACAACGTGCGCTCCCGCACTGCCGAAAGCCCCTTTCATGACCTTCCCCACGGCATCGAGCGCCTCCTCGGCCGTAGACGTTACTATGACCCCCTTGCCGGCGGCGAGCCCGTCCGCCTTTATGACCAGCGGCACCCCGGCGTCCGCCACGTACCTTGCCGCACGGTTGTAGTCTTCGAAAGTCCTGAACTCCGCCGTCGGAATACCGAAACGCCGCATAAGCTGTTTTGCAAATACCTTGCTGCCCTCCAGCTCCGCCGCCCGCTTGGACGGCCCGAACAGAACAAGGTTATCATGGCTGAAACGCTCCTTGATCCCGGCGGCCAGCGGAACCTCGGGCCCCACTACCGTCAGGTCTATGCGCTCCCTCAATGCAAACCGCGCCAGCCCGTCGAGGTCGGCGGCGGCCACGTCGACGTTGTCCGCCATCGCCCCGGTACCTGCATTGCCCGGCGCACAGAACACCCTGTCGACCGACGCCGAACGCATCAGCCTCCAGCATAGAGCGTGCTCCCTCCCGCCTGACCCTACCACCAGGATCTTCATGCTTCGCACTCCCGGACTGTCTCGATCATTGCCACAAGGTTTTCCACCGGCGCATCGCCCGGCACGGCGTGCGATGGCGTAAGAATATAGCCCCCGCGTTTCCCCATTTCGATCCTGTCCAGCACCTCCCTGCGGACGTCGTCGGGAGTACCGTGCGGAAGCGTCTCCTGAACGCTTACCCCTCCCCAAAACGCCAGCTTGCCGAAATACTTCGCGTGCATTTCGTGAACGTCCATCACCTCGGGCTGAAAAGGGTTGAACATGTTGAGACCGTATTCCACAAGGTCCGGGAACAGTTCCTGCACCATCCCGCACGAATGCTGTGAACAGAACTTCCCTCCCTCCTTTACCGTTCCATACATCCGCTTCACTCTCGGCCCGATGAACTCCTTCCACAGCTCCGGCCCCATCACGAGACCGCGCTGCGTCCCCCAGTCGTCCCCGAAGTGCACGGCGTCTATGCCCGGCACCTGCAGCACTTTCCTGACCACCTGCACGTTCCAGTCGGCTATGGCATCCAGCAGATCGTGCACGAACCCGGGGTTCATGACAAAGTCCATCAGGAGCGCCTGCAACCCCCTCAGCGTCCAGGCCCGCTCGTATAGGCTGAAGCCTATCCCCGCCATTATGAACGTGCCTTCGCCTCCGGCAACGGCCTTCGGAATCGAGCCGTACCGCCCCCCGTCTATCGGCGGCGGGTTCCAGTACTTCATGTCCGCTTCCGGAAAAATCTGGTTCCGGGGCACTCCGATGTCCTTATCTACCGACCTGTCCCACTCCACCCCCCATTCGTCCGCCCAGACGTCCTTCTCAATCTCTCTCCACGCCCCCGGCGGCTCCACCGCCGCTTCCGACATGTAGTTGTTCAGGCATCCCGGAAAATCGTCCCCGTAATAATCCTCCAGTTTCTTCCGGGCGCCGATCGTAAACGAAAAGTAGTGCGGCACCGGCGCAACCGCCCGGAAAGCCAGCGCTTCCCTTACGATGTCCCTTTTCATGGCGGAACTCTCCATATCAGTGCTTGAAATGCCGGCGTCCCGTAAAGACCATCGGGATGCCCAGCTTGTTGCAGGCCGCTATTACGTCCTCGTCCCGCTTGGCTCCCCCAGGCTGGATCATCGCGGCCACTCCGGCCTCCGCCGCCGCCTCCACCGCATCCGGGAACGGGAAGAACGCGTCCGATGCAAGCACCGCTCCCATGGACCGCTCTCCGGCCTTCCTTGCCGCTATGATCGACGAATCCACCCTGCTCATCTGCCCCGCCCCTACTCCAACGACCATCCCGTCCTTGGCCAGCAGGATCGTGTTCGACTTTACGTGCTTGCATATGACCCACGCGAACTTCAGGTCTTCCATCTGCTTCTCCGACGGTTTCGCCTCCGTCACCACTTTGAGCTGGTCGAATTCCGGAAACCCAAGGTCCCGTTCCTGCACCAGGATGCCTCCCGTTACCCTCTTCATGTCGACTTCGGAACCGTCGCGAACACCTAATGGACCGGTCTCCATCAGCCTCACGTTCTTGCCCCATTTCGGCTTCGTGGTGAGTATCGAAAACGCTTTCCCGGAAAACGCCGGCGCAATAACCGCCTCGACGAATTTCTCCCCCTCCGTCATCTTCTCGGCCGTGTCTTCGTCCACCTCCCTGTTGAAAGCCACAATGCTCCCGAAAGCGCTCACCGGGTCCCCCGCATACGCGTTCTCAAACGCGGCGGACAATACCTCGGCGACCGCCGCCCCGCACGGATTCGTGTGCTTTATCACCGCGCACGTCGGCCTTTCGATCTCCTTCACTATCTCTATCGCCGCATGCAGGTCGATGATGTTGTTGAACGACAGCTCCTTGCCCGACAACTGCCTGGCCGTCGTGGCCCCGGGCTCCTTGGCCCCGGGCAACGCATAGAAAGCCGCCTGCTGGTGGGGATTCTCGCCGTACCTGAGCGAAAGCGCCTTGCTCGCTTCGATCCTCAGCGTAGACGGCATCTTCCCGTCGCCCTGTCTTCCCTCGAGATAGTTCGCTATCGCCGTATCGTAACTGCATGTGTGCGCAAATACCTTCGTCGCCAGCAGAAACCGCGTCTCCTTCACCGTGTCCCCGCCGTTCTGCCGCATTTCATCCAGCACCTTCCTGTAGTCTCCAGGGTCCACTACGACCGTCACGAACGGCCAGTTCTTCGCGGCAGACCTCAGCATCGTCGGCCCGCCGATGTCTATGTTCTCTATCGCGTCTTCCAGCGTGCAGTCCGGCTTGGCTATCGTCTCCCTGAACGGATACAGGTTCACGACCACCATGTCGATATCCGGTATGTCCAGCTCCTCTTTCTGGCGGCGGTGCTCCTCGTTGTCTCTCATGTAAAGCAGCGCCCCGTGTACCTTCGGATGCAGTGTCTTTACTCGGCCGTCCAGACACTCGGGAAATCCCGTGATATCGCTTACGTCCACAACGTCCAGTCCGGCCTCGCGTATCGCACGCGCCGTACCCCCCGTCGAATAAAGCGTCACTCCCATCTTGGCCAGCCCCTTGGCCAGGTCAACGATACCGGTCTTGTCGCTTACGCTCAACAACGCTGCTTTTACCGCCATCTCCGTGGCTCCTCTCTTCAACAGGCAACTGTACTCGCTACCCGGATTAAACCAGCCTGACCTGGCCGGTGCCCTCTTCGATTTTGCCGATTATCGAGGCCTTTTCTCCAACCTTCTTCGTGTTGAGTGTCCTCGCTATCGCTTTCGCATAGTAGCTCGAACACACCATAACCATCCCTATCCCCATGTTGAACACGTGGTACATCTCTTCCTCGTCGATGCCCCCCGAGCCCTGGATCATCCCGAAAATCGGATCCGGGTTCAGCGCGGCCTTCTCCACCACCGCGTCCACCCGGGAAGGCAACACGCGCGGCAGGTTGTCTATAAGCCCTCCTCCGGTAATGTGCGCAATCCCCTTCACCACCTCCTTCACCGTGTACCTCTTCAACACCGCCGTCACGGCCTTGGCGTATATGCGGGTGGGCCGGAGCATCGCCTCTCCCAGGTTACACCCGAGCTCGGGCACGGGTTCGTCAAGGGAACGGCCGCCGGCTTCAAGCAGCGCTTTCCTCGCCAGGCTGAACCCGTTCGAATGAAGCCCGCTGGACGCTATCCCCACCAGCAGATCCCCGGGCTCTATCTTGTCCCGCTCAAAAGACTTCCGCCTTTCCATCACGCCAACGCAGAAACCCGCAAGATCGTACTCCCCGGGAGCGTACATGTCCGGCATCTCGGCCGTCTCGCCCCCCAGCAGCGCCATCCCGGACTGCCGGCACCCTTCCACTATCCCTTCTATCACCTCCACTATCACTTCCGGTTCCAGCTTCCCAGTCGCAAAGTAATCCAGGAAAAAAAGCGGGTCCGCACCCATCGCCAGCAGGTCGTTGACGTTCATCGCAACCAGGTCTATCCCCACTGTGCCGTGCCTGTTCGTCGCAAAGGCTACTTTCAGCTTCGTGCCCACTCCGTCCGTGCACGCCACCAGCACCGGGTCGTCGTAGTGTTTGCCCAGCAGGCCGATCGACCCGTCCAGGCTGAACAGCCCCCCGAAACCCCCAAGCCCCGACAGTACGTGCGGACCGTATGTCTTCTGGGCAAGCTTGCCTATCCTGTCCAGCGCCTTGTCCGCCGCGTCTATGTCTACGCCGGCGTCCCTGTACGTCAGCTTGTCCCGGGAATGCCCCTCAGGCATCTTCATTCCCTCCCGTTTTGCCGTACCTCGGCTGCTCAAAAACAAACTTGTCCATCCTGCCCTCCGGAATAACCGGGTATTCGCCCGAAAAACATGCCGTGCAGTACCCGTCCCTGTCCTTGCTCATGACTTCCAGCATCTCTTCGACGCTTAGATACGCTATCGAATCCACTCCCAGCATCCGGCCGATCTCCTCCTCCTCCCTGCCGTGGGCTATCAGTTCGTCGGACGTCGGAAAATCGATCCCGTAGTAACACGGGTGCCGGTGCGGCGGGCAGGTTATTCGCAGATGTATTTCACGGGCTCCGCATCGTCTCAGGCGCGCAAGCCGGTTCCTCAACGTCGTTCCCCGCACGATGCTGTCGTCCACCACAACCACCCTCTTGCCGTCAACAACGTCTTTCACAACGTTTATCTTGATGTCCGCGGAATTCTCCCTGTCGCGCTGCGCGGGCCTTATGAACGTCCTGCCCACGTAGAGGTTCGCCACGAACCCTCTGTCGTACGGCAGCCCGCTCGCCTCGCTGTACCCTATGGCCGCGCTCGTTCCTCCTTCCGGCACCGATACCACCGTGTCGCCGTCCACCGGATGCGCCTCGGCAAGCTTCCTCCCGAGACGCTTCCTGACCGTGTGAACGTTTTCCCCGAAAACCACGCTGTCCGGCCTCGCAAAATATATGTGCTCGAACACGCAGTGCGCCGTTCCACCCACTTCCGCCGGCGACATGTATATTTCGCTGCGGATGCCCTTGTCATCTATGGTCACCAGCTCCCCGGGCTCCACCTCCCGGATGAATTCAGCCTGTAACTGGTCGAAAGCGCATGTCTCGCTCGCCAGAACGTATCCCTCGCTCACCTTGCCCAGCGCAAGAGGTCTGAAACCCCACGGGTCCCTCGCCCCCATCAGCGCCTCGCTTGTCATGATTATCAGCGAAAACGCTCCCTGCAGGTGCCTCAGGCAGTGCGCAAGCGCGTCCCGGCGGTACGCGTGCGCCGGCCTCGCAATCAGGTGCACTATGATCTCGCTGTCGGAAGTCGTCTGGAATATCGACCCGTAGGATTCGTATTCTTCTCGTAGCGCCCTGGCATTTACGATATTGCCGTTGTGCGCTACCGCGATCTCCCCGTTCCGGTATTCCATGAGCAGGGGCTGTGTGTTCACGTTCGAAGTCGAGCCCGTTGTCGAATACCGGACGTGCCCCAGCGCCTGCCGCCCAGGCAGCGCGGAAAAGTCATAGCCCCCGAACACCTCCCCTACAAGACCCAGGTGCCTGTGACCATGCAGCCGGACTCCGTCGCTTGATACTATCCCGGCTCCCTCCTGGCCGCGATGCTGCAGCGAATACAACGCCAGGTACACGCGGTACGCCGCATCTTCTGGACCGTAAACTCCAGCAAGCCCACACGATTCCCTGGCTTTCGGCATTCTCTCCCCTGGCCGGCTCTGCACAGGGTAATTTTAGGGGTTGCCTCCGCCCAGTCAAGCACAGCCATAACCCCCTGTAATGCCCAATGTTACAAAAAACGGGGCCGTGCCTCGGGCACGGCCCCGTCTCATCCGGCACTTGTTACGAAGTTACGGTCTTACGTTGACGCTCACGTTCGTATCCGACGTGGTCTTCTCTCGCAGTCGCGCAACCATCGGCTTCGTCTTGCCGCTTATACGCACTTTCTTCTCCCATTCCTCAAAACCGGGCAGCGACACCTTTACCGTGTGAACGCCGATCTCGAGATCCGTCTCGAGCGGACAGTTCCCCTCAAATAACCCGTCTATCTCCACGTCGGCCCCGTTCGGCACGCTGCTTATCCTGAAGCCGTGCTTTTCCACGTCTTTCTTCTGCGGAGCAATCCTGTCGATCAGCGCTCCCACGACGCTCTGCAGCACATCTTCGGCCAGCGGCGTCATGATGTCCGTTTCGCTCTTCGTCGTGTACTGCGTTATTATCTCGACCTGCTCCTGCGACGCCTTCTCCGAGTAGACTATCCTCCCCGAAGCCCCGTCTACCGCCCTTACCAGCATGGTAACGTTGTACGTGTCCTTCGTGGACTCGATCCCGTACGCCTTGATCACCTCGCGTTTCCTGTCCGCACGCTGGATCGTCCCCGTGACTATGTGCGTGACCCCCAGGAGCTTGCCCATCTTCACGGCCGTTCCGGGCTCTACGAGGCCGCTCTGGCCGAAGTTCACTTCGGCGATGACCTCTTCCAGACGCCTCCGTTCCACGACGTCCGCACGCCCCGAATTCACCAGCAGGTTCACCAGCACCGGCGCGGCTGATCGCGCGGCGGCCTCCGGCGCACCTGCGCTTCCGGTGGCATTAATAAAAGGCAGCACCGCAACCCTCGGCACTCCCGGCCGCACCGCCGGCCTTGCCTTCCCCGCATCCGCCGCTTTTTCAGCGGCTCCGGCCTTTTCGCCGGCCTCTTCCGCAAGAATGTCCGCCTCCGTCGGCGCTACTACGGCGCTCTGTTCGGGCGGCTTCGGCCGCTCAGGCGTCGGCCCGAGATCCTCCTGCCCGCATGCCGCCGGGCACAGAATCCCCGCACATGCAAGTACGGCCACTGCACTCAGTAGTATTCTCATCTGTATCCCCTTGTCTCGCTCTGCGAACTACCGTACGAACTCGACCATGTCGCCCTTCTTGAGCCCCTGGCAGCCGGACGTCACCGACGCTATCGACCACTTCTCTTTCACGTCCGTGATCGTTATGGTCCCGATCTCGGTCGTTTCTGAACCGAGCACCAGGCCCGTCTCCGGATCCACCAGCTCTTCACCCTTGGACATGGCACGCAGCACCATCCCTCGCTGCATTCCCATCGTCTCGCCGGCGTTCACGTACACCTGCGTGCCTTTCACCAGCATTATGCTGCCTTGCCACGCCTTCTCCTTCAGCGCCCCGACGACTTCGTACACCATCTTCGCCATGCAGGATTCCGCCGCCCTGCCGATGTTCAGCGCACGCCCGCCCGTCGAACCCGCCCCCGCCACGCCGCTCGCTCCTCCCCCGACGGCGCCCGTGCCCAGGCCCCAGCTCGCCTGCCAGCCGGTTTTCTGCACGCTCGCTATGATCTCGCTCGTCGTGGCATCGATTATCCTCATGTTCATCGTCAGCTCTGCACGCTTCCGGTTGAACGCCAGCCCTCCGGCCGCCTTGCTCCCGATACCGCCCCCCCCGGCGGCGAAATTCGCCGCGTTCGGAATGTACTGCGTTATCGCCGCTTCCACCAGGAACTGCGCTCCCAGCACCTGCCCGATCTGGGCCGCCGACGGCTTCGCTACCCTCCCCGAAGCCCCGAAATCCTGCTCCTGGATGACCTTCGCTATCTCCTTCCGTTCCACCAGCACGTACCGGTTCGTCGCAAAAACCGCCGTCACAAGCTGCGATTCCAGGTCCGCCAGCGGCACCATCGAATGAAACTGCTGCGGCACCTTGTTCTCGAATTCCGTCACCGCCAGCCGCTGCTTGGGTCCTCTGTAGTCCGAGTACTTCACGTAGTACCAGTAGTCTTCCTGCTTCGTGTAATCCGCCACGATCCCGGGCATCATCGTCTCGACCAGAATCTTGCTCGCCCTCTTCAGGCCCCTCTTGGGAAAGTCGAAATACGCTACCCACTGCTCCTTGATAACCTCGTCCACGTCCACCCTCGACCGCGCCGACGCACGCACGGGAAACACAATGCTTGCCAGCACCAGCACCGGCAGTATCTTCCACGTCCTCATGCCCAGACTCCTTTCAAAGTGCCTCCAGTAGTTGCCTGATGCCACCTTGGCTCAATGTATGATTATACATCCAACTCCGCTTCAAGACAAACTCGAACCTTCGACCGCCCCGCATAACGCTCTATTTCTGCGCCTTGAAATACGGCCTGTTCGCCTCCCACAGCTCTTCCTCGAGCTTCGCCGCTGAATCGAAACGATGCAGCAGCGGGTCCAGCAGCAGCGCCTGCCTGAACGCCATCCTGTCCCTCTCCACGGCGGCCTTCGTCGCCAGCTCGTTCACGGCCACCAGCGGCGCCAGCACGCCCCACCGGTAGGTGTCCAGCGGCGGGTTCTTGACCGGCTTCGCACCGCCCTTGCCGAGACGCACGTTTACCTCCAGTACCGCTTCCCGCGGCAGGTTCGGAACCGCCCCCTCGTTCGGCACGTTCAGGTGCAGCTGGTTCAGCGTCATCGCCACGGCCCTGCCCTCGAGCCCCAGTATGATGTCCTGTATGTGCTCGCCCCCGTACTTGTCCATGTCGGGAATGTCCTCTTTCCCGTACGCCCACTCGCTTATCAGCTTCCTCATCGTCTTCTTGCGCTTCCGCCTCGCCGGCACGTCCAGCAGCAGGCCGTTATACCCGTACCGGTTCCTCCCCTTCCCGTCGAACGTGTGCGGCGCCAGGAACCACGGGAAAAATTCGATGAAGTGATGGTCTCCGTTGTTCGGCAGAAAACCCACCATCTCCGCATACCGTATCGCCGCCTCCGCCTTGTCCACGTGCCCGGCCGGGTCGTCGTAACCCTTCAGCGCTTCTTTCCATATCTTCTTGATTACTTTCCCCACCTCCTTCTCCTCACCCTTCACCCATACCCTGTCTATGAATCCCAGGTGGTTCACTCCCACCACGTTCACCTGCACGTCGGCTATCCCCGCCCCGTAGCTCTTCGCTATTATGCTCATCGCATAGTGCGTCCCGTGGCATATCCCTATGCACTTCACCCCCGAATACCGGCTCACCGCCCCCGTCAGCCCCGCCATCGGGTTGGTGGGACTCAGCAGCGGCGCCCCGGGGCACAGCTTCTCCATGTCGCGCGCTATGTCCAGGAGCAGCGGCGCCTGCCTCAGCATGCGCGCCGTGCACATCGGCCCGATGGTGTCGCCCACCGTGTGCCTTATGCCGTGCTTCCGGCATATCCTGTCGTCCTTTTCCGCCATGTCCAGGCCGCCCGCCAGCACGGACACGACCACGTAATCCGCTCCCTTCAGCGCCTCCGCGCGGCTCTTCGCCGTCCGCACCGTCATCCCGGCGCCCGCCTGCCTTATCATCCTGGATATTACGTCTTTCTCCAGCTTCATCGGCGCGGCGTCGATGTCGTACAGGACTATGTCCGTGTCATCAAGACCCCCGTTCAGCAGCATGTCTCTCACGGCCTGGTGTACGAAAAGATAACTCGCTCCTATGAACGTCACCTGCCGCCTGCATGTCCTGCTTCTCGCTTTGCCCATCTCCGTTTCCCTTCAGAATACGCTGAACCGCTCTCTTCTCGACCCCGAACAGATAAAAACCCGGCACCGCCCGCCGCATCGCAACACGCCTGTGAATATCAGCCTCCTGCAGATTTCAGGAAACCCTTCCGGCGAATATCAGGCCCCGGACTTGAACGGCACTTCCACCATCTCGATCTTGCCCTCGAACCCCGCCAGCCGGAATACGTCAAGAACCCTGGTCGGCGCCTTCACCGTGATCTTCTTTCCGTTCTGTAGCGCATCCAGGTACGTCACCGCTATTATCCCTATGAACGTGCTCGTTATCACTTTCACCCCGGATAGGTCCATCGTGAATGCTTCCCCGGGACCTTCCAGAAGCTGCCGGCACGCCTTGTCGAAACGCACGTCCTCACGCGTCAGGTTCTGCTCCCTCACGATCAGATTCGACCCCTGCACCACGTAAGGTTCCACGGTATCCTCCTGCTCCTTGCACTTCGCCTGTGTCGCGCGCTTTATTGTCCGGCGGCCACCGATAACTTCAAGCGCAAAATCCGCCCGTGCCATACCTCGGCGCGGCTGTATAATCATTACAGACCTCCTATATTGGCCGCTCGCGGGAAAGGTAGCTCTGTTATGGTGCGTTTCAGAACTGCGGCACTGCCGTCCTTGGGCTTCTCTCTGCTCCTCGCATGCGTTCTCGCTTCCGCCGCCGAAGAAACGACTTATGCCGTCGGCGCCACCCTCTACACGAGGGGACTCTATGACGACGCCGCTGCGAGTTTCCTCGCCTTCGTCGACTCCCATCCGCAGGACGGCCTTGCTCCAAGAGCACTCCTGCTCGCCGCCGAATCCCTCCGCCGTACGGGCAAAACCGAAAAAGCCTATGAAACCTACCAGCGCGTCCACAAGGACTACCCCAGGAGCCCTCAGGCCACCCTCTCAAGACTCCGCACCGCGGAACTCGAAATCATCAACGATAAACTCGAAGGTCAGGCTTCCACACTCGCCTCACTCAAGGGCCTTCCGCCTGAAGCCGAAGCCCTGCGGACCTTCCTCCTCGCCAAAGTCCTTGTCGCCGCCGGCCGCAGCGAAGAAGCCTCACGCATCGTCCAGCAGGCCGAAGGTTCCGGCTTCGCAGGCGCCAGCGCCTACCTCGTGAAAGGCGACATCGCTCTCGACGCCGGCGACACTGCCGCCGCTCTCGCCTCCTACCAGAAGGCTTCCGAATTCGATAAGACACGCCCCGCCGCCCTCCTGCGCCTCGCCGAACTCGCCAGGCGCTCCGGCAAAACCCCCGACGCCATCAAGTACTATGCCGCCGTCAACCCTTCCGTCCTCCAGTCAGATAACGAAAAAGCCGTCTGGGCCGCCGGCTACGGCCTCGCTCTTCTCGCCGCCGAAGACTACAGGGGCGCACGCGAAAAACTCGCCTCCGCCGCACGCTTCGCAGGTCAGTCCGAAGACGCTCCCGCAAAATCCGTTTCCGCCGTCATCGCACCCGCCGTCTGCGTCTCGACTCTCCTCTCCGGCGACTCCGATGCACTCGATAAAACCGCTTCTCAGCTCCCCGCCGGCGATCCGCTCGCCTCATGGCTCCGGGCGTGGTCTTCCTATCGCTCCGGCGATGCCAGAACCACCGTGCAGATCTGCTCCGCCGCTCTCAAGGATCCCAAGACCCCTCCCTCCACCTCCGCCGACCTCAGGCTTCTGGGCGCCGTTTCCGCCGCCGCACTTCCCGACTGGAACGCTCTCAGGTCCTTTCTCGAAAAACCCATCGCCGCAGGCCCCCCTTCCATCCAGCCTTTCCTCGAAGCCCTCCTCCTTAACGGCGAAGGCGCACCCGCCGATAAGCTCCGTCCCGTCCTCGAAAAACTCCTCAAGGCCTCTCCAACACCCCCCGTCGCCGCCTGGGCCGAAGCTCTCCTCGTCATACATTCCCTCGAGTCCGGCGACCTCGATAACTCCGAAAGCCGTGTCGCCGCCTTTGCCGCCGCCTATCCCGGCAACCCCTGCGTCCTTCCACTGCGCGAAGCACTCCTCGCTCTGGCGGCCAAAGAATCCCCGCCGGCCAAAATAGTCCAGCTCGCTCAGGCCTATATCTCCTCCAGCCCTTCCCGCAGCCTCCTCCCCGCCGAAGAACTCCTCGCCTGGGGCTATTACCAGTCAGGCGACAAACAGCAGGCCTCTTCCGTCCTCCTCAAGGCCGCGGAACTCGCCCCCGATAACGCCGTCAAGGCCAGGCTCCTCTACCAGGCCGGCCTCGCTCTCGCTGAAGCGGGAGACCTGCACGCGGCCGAAAACCGCATCGCAGCCGCACAGAGCCTCGGCTTCCCCCTCCCCCCGGAATCGGCCGTCTGGCTCGCTCTCAGGCTTCCTCCCGATAAGGCCGCGGGCCTTGCACAGAGCCTCCAGCCGGCGCTCAAAGCCCCGGGGACCGCCGGCAAATCCGCCATGCTCGCCTCCGCACAGGTCAACTCCGCCACAGGCCGCTGGGACCAGCTCGCCTCTGACATGGACGTCTTCCTCGCTTCCCGCCCTCAGGATGAAGTCAATTCCGCGGACGCCGCACTTGCAAGGTTCTTCAAGGCGGAAGCCGAACTCCAGGCTGACCGGCCCGGCAACGCCTTCACGCTCGTCGAAAACGCACTGCCCGCGCTTACAGGCTACTACCGCTCCAGGGCTCTCCTCCTGCGCGGCAGAACCCTCATCAGGCTCGGCAAGCCCGACGATGCCCTCAGCGATCTCCTCTACGTCGGCATGGTGGTCCGCCCCGAAGATTCCCGCTCCGCCGCCGTCGTCTCGGACGCACTCAAGGAATCGCGCACCGCCGCCGCACGGCTCGGCAAAACCGCCCTCGTCAGGGAAATAGACAAGGCTCTTGCGCAACCCGTCAAGAAGGACGAATGACATGCGTTTCCGCTATCCCGTCATTCTCTTCCTCTCCTTTGTCGCCGCTTGCGCCGCCGCCGCATCCGCCCACTTCTTCACCAGCCGCTTCCTTCTGCGCGATATCGACATCCCTGCTTCCGCCGCTTCCATACGCGGTCTCACCGTCCCGCTCGCCGTCGCACCGAAGTCCATCCAGGCCGATACCGCCGCACCGCGCCTCCCGCAGTGGGAACTCTCTCCTCCCGAACTCAACGCCCGGCCCTCCGTCGAAACCCCCTCGCCCGCTTCGCCGGCGCCGTCGAAAGCCTCCACCGTCCTCGGCGGCAAGCTCGCGGCGGACCTTCCGCTCCCGGAAATACCCGCCCCGGACATGGCCCCGCTCACACTCTCCCCTCCGGAACGCCCTTCCATTGCCTTCCCCCAGCCGCCCCAGCCCGCCCTGCCTCCATTCGCCATGGAACGCCCGTCTTTCCCGCCGGCGTCCCCCAAAAGCCTTCGGCCGCCCGATATTCCCACCGTTTCCCCCAAAACCGCCCTCCAGGACATCCTCCCCATTAAAGTCGACCTCCCCCCCGCCATCGACATCGCGGTTCCGTAGCGCGGGGAAGGGGCGGGATCGCGTTTTGCTGCGATGTGCGCGGGGAGGCGGTTGACCGGTTAACGGTTAACCGGTCAACAGTCAAGCGGTTAACCGGTTAAGTTTGCTCCGGAAACTACGGTAAAACGGG